>NC_014551.1:2147079-2758119 GCF_000196735.1 Bacillus amyloliquefaciens DSM 7 = ATCC 23350 | reverse complement strand
CTGATTATCATCGGGATTTGGAAAATGTAGAAGGAGTGGGCTTTTTGAGCTTGGTCATCGGTTTAACGGGAGGCATCGCCAGCGGCAAAAGCACAGTAGCGCGCATGCTGATCGACAAAAAGATTACAGTCATTGATGCGGATGTCATCGCAAAACAGGCGGTGGAAAAAGGAAAGCCGGCTTACGGACAGATCGTTGAAGCGTTCGGAAAAGAAATCCTGCTGGAAAACGGCGGGATTGACAGAAAAAAACTCGGTGCCATCGTTTTTACGGACGAACAGAAGCGTCTGACGCTGAATCAGATCGTTCATCCGGCGGTGCGTGCGGAAATGATGAAACAGCGGGATGAGGCTGTTGCGCGAAAAGAGCAGTTCGTCGTTTTAGATATACCGCTTTTGTATGAGAGCGGGCTTGACTATCTTGTCGGCAAAGTGCTCGTCGTCACCGTACCGGCAGACATACAGCTCAAACGGCTGATGGAGCGGAATTCTCTTACAGAAGAAGAAGCGATGAGCCGGATAACGTCGCAGATGCCTTTAGCGGACAAAACAAAAAAAGCTGACGCCGTCATTGATAACAGCGGCAGTCTTGAACATACAAAGCATCAGCTGGAGGAAATATTGAGCAGCTGGGCATAAACAAACACCGTTCGGGAAGCCGAACGGTGTTTTTCTGGATTAAAAATCAAAATTGTCAGGGTCCGGACCGACACGGAGATTTTCGTTCAGATCATCAATCCGTTTCATATCTTCAGCTGACAGTTCGAAATCAAAGACATTTGCATTTTCTTCAATACGGTGTTTTTTAGTTGATTTCGGAATGGTAATGACACCGTTTTGCAAATCCCAGCGCAAAATCACTTGAGCCGCTGATTTGCCGTACTTCTGAGCGATCTCCTGTAAGACGGGATGATCAAGCAGCTGGCCTTGCATCAATGGCGACCACGCTTCAAGCTGAATGCCTTGTTCGGCGCAGAATGCCTGCAGTTCTTTCTGTGTCAGGCGCGGGTGGTATTCCACCTGGTTGATCATCGGCTTAATATCCGTTTCTTTCATAAGATGTTTCAGATGGTGAATTTGGAAATTGCTGACCCCGATCGCTTTAATGCGTCCATTGCGGTAGAGGGTTTCGAGCGCCCGCCACGCATCAATGTACTTTCCTTCGACAGGCCAATGGATCAAATATAAATCTAAATAGTCTAAACCGAGTTTCTCTAAGCTCATGTCAAACGCTTTTAACGTTTCTTCATATCCTAAATCGGCATTCCATACTTTTGACGTGACAAAAATGTCTTCACGTTTTAATCCCGCTTCTTGCAATCCTTGGCGGATGCCTTCACCGACACCCTCTTCATTACCGTAAATCGCGGCGGTATCAACACTGCGATAGCCGTGCACCAATGCCGTTTTCACCGCATTGACGAGTTCTGCGCCTTCCTCCACTTTGAACACCCCGATGCCAAACCAAGGCATTTTTACTCCGTTATGCAATGTTGCTTTTGCTTGTAAATGTGTTGTCATGTATATGTTCCTCCAATTATTTGTTTGTTGAAAAGATCAAAATGCCTGAAGAAAAACTCACCTCCTTTCAGGGATGATGTGATCCCGCTTTTCAAGCTTCCTGCTCCATCCGGTTAACACGACCGCGCTGAGCACCATGAGCGCCCCGATCCAAGCGGTATGAATGATCCCGATTGAGTCTGTAATGACTCCGCCGGCAAACGAGCCGATCGCGATTCCGGCATTAAATGCCGCGATGTTTAATGCTGATGCTGTATCAACGGCGCTTGGGGCAAAACGTTCACTGAGCATCACAATATATACCTGCAGTCCCGGCACATTCATAAACGCCAACAGCCCCATTAAAATAATGGTGATCAGCCCGGCTGTTTTAAACGGCGCGGTAAAAGTCAAGACAAACAGCACAGCTGCCTGGACAATGAACATGTAAAGCAATGCTTTCAGCGGATTTCGATTTGATAATCGGCCGCCAATCATATTTCCGATGGCGATTGCAATTCCGTAAACAAGCAGGACGGCTGCGACGGTTTCTTTCTGAAAGCCGGTTACTTCCTGAAGAAGCGGGGATAAATACGTAAACACGACAAACGTTCCGCCGTAGCCTAACGCCGTAATCATAAATAAAAGCAATAACCGTCCGTTCGTGACGAGTTTTACCTGCTCGGAAAACGCGGTCTTCGTCCCTTTACGCAAATTTGACGGAACGAGAAGCGCATTTGTAAGGAAGGCAATGATTCCTACCGTGACAATGACGGCAAACGCAATCCTCCAGCCGAATTGCTGGCCGAGATAGGTGCCGAACGGAACGCCGGTCACCGTAGCCACCGTCAGCCCCGTAAACATAATGGAAATCGCGCTTGCTCTTTTATGTTCCGGTACGATACTGGCGGCGATTGTTGCCCCGATTGACATGAAAATGCCGTGGGAAAACGCCGTAATGACCCGCGCTGTCAATAAGATTCCGATTGAAGACGCGCTCGCCGCGAGTATATTTCCGGCGATAAAAATCAACATGACCCAGAGCAGCAGCGTTTTCCGCGACATGCCGGATGTGAGAGAAGTTAAAACCGGCGCGCCGAATGTCACGCCGAGAGCATACATGGAAACGGTAAGGCCCGCCGTTGTCACGGGTATATGCAGATCCTGAGATATAAGCGGCAGCAATCCGACGCTGATAAATTCGGTTGTGCCGATCGCAAAAGCGCTGACGGCTAATGCCAGCAGCGCTGGTAAATAGCTTTGGCGATGTGAAGACATCTGTTTTCCTCCTTGGTCGATAATGTATGGTTGAAATGATGCCGGGTAAACGATATAAGTATAAGAGTACATCCCTTTTCATCCGGCAAATGTCATTATGATTGATAGAAGCGTCATTGAAAAGAACGTACTTTTAAGTGCCATAGGCACTTTTTAGTTCCTATAGATGAGGAGGAATTACCGTTGCTGAAGAAAAAATACAATATATCCGTAGAGGCGACGCTTGAAGTGATCGGCGGAAAATGGAAGTGTGTGATCCTCTGCCACCTCATGCGCGGGAAAAAGCGGACAAGTGAATTGAAGCGGCTTATGCCGGAGATTACCCAGAAGATGCTGACACAGCAATTGCGGGAACTGGAAGCAGACGGCGTCATCAACCGGATCGTGTACAATCAGGTGCCGCCGAAAGTCGAATACGAGCTGAGTGAATACGGGCACAGTCTGGAAAGAATTTTAAACGCGCTGTGCGACTGGGGCGCGATGCATATTTCTAAACGGTACGGCGAGGTGTCTTCCGTTTTAGAGGACAGCATTTTAAATGACAAATTTAAAGATCCGGAACAAATATAAGAAAAAAGCAGGCAGGATGAGACGCTGATCCTGCTTTTTTTATGGAAAAAAGATCATTTTATATGCAAAAAAACCGATTGAACAACATATTGATCGGTATAAGGGTGGATTTTTATCAAGTTGTACTGGCGGATTTCTTTTAATGTGTTATGCTATATATAATTAAAAATTAATTAGAGTGGCATATTAAAAAGGGGTGACCTGAGCATGAAGGTAAAAGTAGCAATCAACGGGTTTGGAAGAATCGGAAGAATGGTGTTCAGAAAAGCAATGGAAGATGATCAAATTCAAATAACAGCCATTAATGCAAGCTATCCCCCGGAAACGCTTGCTCATTTGATAAAGTATGACACAATCCACGGCAGATACGATCAAGAAGTCGAGGCCGCCGAAGACAGTCTGATCGTCAACGGTAAACATATTATGCTGTTCAATCGGCGGGATCCGAGAGAGCTTCCGTGGAAAGAGTGCGGAATAGACATCGTCGTAGAGGCAACGGGAAAATTTAATTCAAAAGAAAAAGCCATGAGCCATATTGAAGCAGGGGCGAAGAAGGTCATTTTAACCGCTCCGGGCAAAAATGAAGACGTTACCATTGTCATGGGAGTCAATGAAGAGCAATTCAATCCGGATGAACATGTCATTATTTCAAATGCATCCTGCACGACAAACTGTCTCGCGCCGGTTGTCAAAGTGCTCGATCAGGAATTCGGAATTGAAAGCGGCCTGATGACGACTGTTCACGCTTATACGAATGACCAAAAAAATATCGACAACCCGCATAAAGATCTGAGGCGGGCGAGAGCGTGCGGAGAATCCATCATTCCGACTTCTACAGGCGCCGCAAAAGCGCTGTCGCTCGTGCTCCCTCATCTGAAAGGAAAACTTCACGGCCTTGCTTTACGGGTTCCCGTTCCCAATGTGTCATTAGTGGACCTCGTCTGCGATCTGAAAACAGATGTGTCGGCCGAGCAAGTGAATGCCGCTTTCCAAAGAGCCGCAAAGACGTCAATGTACGGAATTCTTGATTATTCGGATGAGCCGCTCGTGTCTTCGGATTATAATACGAATTCACATTCCGCGATCATTGACGGACTGACAACAATGGTGATGGAAGACCGAAAAGTAAAGGTGCTCGCCTGGTATGACAATGAATGGGGATATTCCTGCCGGGTCGTTGATCTTATCCGTCACGTGGCCGCGCGAATGAAACACCCGTCAGCTGTGTAGAATAAAGATCATGGACATTTGTTAGAAAAAACCCTTAACGGCATATTCGCAAAAAACACTTCTTGCAAAATAAACTTAAACACAGTATACTATCTTTCGTGAACTTCTTGCTCGTGACTGCTTCGGAATTACTTAAAGGGTTAGGACCTCTCCGGACTAACTTTCCCCCGTGGTAAATAGCCGGGTCAGTTCTCGGAAATTCACTTTTTTAATTCTTGTTAAGGGGGGTCCATGATTATGGAAACAATGGGGCGTCACGTCATCTCCGAGCTGTGGGGATGCGATTTTGATAAGCTCAATGACATGGATTTTATTGAAAAAACGTTTGTAAATGCTGCTTTGAAATCAGGAGCTGAGGTGCGCGAGGTCGCATTTCACAAATTTGCACCGCAAGGCGTAAGCGGAGTCGTTATTATTTCTGAGTCACATTTAACGATTCACAGTTTTCCTGAACACGGATATGCAAGCATTGATGTTTATACTTGTGGAGACCTGGATCCTAATGTGGCTGCTGATTACATTGCGGACGCATTACATGCAGATACAAGAGAAAACATTGAAATACCGAGAGGAATGGGGCCTGTACAGATTAAACAGGCACAAGCGAAAGTACTGTAATTTTCAAAACGCACACACAAGGGAGCTAAGCTGAAAAAGCCATTACGCGCTTTGAGGCTGATGCTCCTTTTCTAATGTAAAAAAACAGCATTGCTTTTTCTTTAAGCATTTTTTTTGTAAAATAGAGAAAGATAAGGCCGGTCTATCGGCTCTCCCAACACAATAGGCTCATCCTAGAAACGTTGGCGGGCATTTACCGGAAGCTTGCGAACCGCATTACAGCAACGAAACAGATGGGAGCTGATCCAATTTGAAATGTCCTTCATGCCAGCATAACGGTTCCCGCGTACTTGATTCACGGCCTGCGGACGAAGGGAAATCAATCCGCAGAAGGCGGGAATGCGAAGCCTGCCATTACCGCTTCACTACATTTGAGAAGTTTGAAGAGATGCCTCTGATCGTCGTGAAAAAAGAAGGCGTCCGGGAAGAATTCAGCCGTGAAAAAATGCTGCGCGGGTTAATTAAAGCTTGTGAAAAAAGACCCGTTCCTTTAAAAACACTGGAAGACATGTGCTTTGACATTGAAAAAGAGCTGCGAAACCAAGGCGTATCTGAAGTCAAAAGCGAACTCGTCGGAGAAATGGTGATGGACCGCCTGGCGAAAATCGATGAGGTGTCTTATGTCCGCTTTGCCTCCGTCTACCGGCAGTTTAAGGATATAAACGTGTTTATCGATGAATTGAAAGATTTAATAAAGAAAGAACGCTAAAGAGCTAAGAGATTGTGTCTGGCTCTTTTCTCATGAGCAAAATTGGCATTTGATAGATTGCGGAAACGGTGTAAAATGAGAGTAGAAACATATCGGAAGGTTTGAGAATCATGGCTGACTATTGGAATGACGTATTGCCTGTAGATCCTTATACGGTCAAAAGCCGTTCGCTTCTTCAGGATGTCGACAGACAGGTTTTGACACATCTGTACCAGCCGCTGATCGGTTCTTTTGCATTCTCCCTGTATATGACCTTATGGGGGGAGCTTGAGCAGAACCGTTTGTGGGGATCGGAATCCACGCACAGACAGCTGATGGGTATGATGCAGTCAAATTTAAAAAAGATTCATCATGAACAGGGAAAGCTTGAAGGAATCGGTCTGCTGAAAGTGTATATCCGCGAGTCCGAGCAAAAGGAGCGGATGTTTATTTATGAGCTGCTGCCCCCGCTCAGACCGAATGAATTTTTTGAAGACGGCATGCTGAACGTCTTTCTTTATAACAGAGTCGGTAAAACGAAATACCAGCAGCTGAGACAATTTTACACGCATCCTTCCGTCGGCGAAGGCGCAAGGGAAATTACGCGGCCGTTTAATCACGCCTTTGCCTCTTTCCAGCCGAGTGAGTGGAAGATGACGCCGGATATGGAAGAAGCGATGAACCTCCCCGAGGATTATGAGACGGCGTCTGTCGGACAAGCGCCTTCCTATACGGTGACGGAGGAAGTGTTTGATTTTGAGCTGTTTTTAGCGGGATTATCAGAAACGATGATACCGCGCAAATCAATCACACAGGACGTGCGGGAGAGTATTAAAAAGCTTTCGTATTTATACGGAATAGATCCTATCTCCATGCAGCACGTCGTTATGACGGCAATTAATGAACAGGATACGATAACGGCCGAAGCGCTGAGGAAAGCGGCCAGCGACTGGTACCAAATTGAAAGAAGCGGGAAGCTCCCGGAATTGATTGATAAAACACAGCCTGTCCGTCTGAGAGAAAACAAGGCGGAAAAGGAAGATTCATTGAATACAGAACTCATTGCACAGCTTGAGACCATTTCGCCGAGAAAGCTGCTCCAGGACATTGCGGACGGGACCGAGCCGTCAAAAGCCGACCTGCAGATCATAGCGGATATTATGTTCGAACAGAAACTTGAGCCCGGTGTCACCAATGTGCTGATTTATTATGTCATGCTGAAAACGGATATGAAGCTGTCCAAAAACTATATCCAAAAAATCGCCGCCCACTGGGCCAGAAAGAAAGTCAAAACGGTGCGGGAAGCTATGAAGCTCGCAATAGAAGAGCATAGGCAATATCTTGATTGGGCGGACGGCAAAACAAACGGCGCGGCACGCGGCAAAAAAACCGTCCGGGAAGAAAAACGCCCTGATTGGATGAAAGAAGAAGAAAACGGGAATAAGCCTGAACAGCCGGCTCTTTCCGCACAGGATCTTGAAGAACAGAAGAAAAAAATGATGGAAGAAATGAAAAAACTGAAAAAATACTCTGCCTATTGAGACAGAGAAGCGGGGTGATATGAAATGGAACCGATCAGCCGATCCTTAGAAGGCGTAACGAAGAGACCTGACTTTCAAAAACGCCTGGAACGAATGCAGCAGCAGGTCATGGCCGACAAAGACGTCCAGGCTTTTTTGAAGGAACAGAATGATGTAATCAATCAAAGTATGATTGACAGAGGGTTAAATAAACTGTACGAATACGTTCAGCAAAGCAAGCAGTGCGCCTTCTGTTCAAAAGACAACGAGACGAACAGTCTGCTTGAAGGCTATCATCCGAAGCTTGTGATCAACGGGCGTTCGATTGATATTGAATATTACGAATGTCCGGAAAAGAGAAAGCTCGACCGCCAGAAAAGACAAAAATCCCTGATGAAGAGCATGTATATCCAGAAAGATCTGCTCGGCGCGACCTTTCAGCAGATCGACATTACCGATCCGAGCAGACTCGGCATTTTCCAGCATGTGACTGATTTTCTGAAGAGCTATAATGAGACGGGCAAAGGCAAAGGGCTGTACCTGTACGGAAAATTCGGCATCGGAAAGACATTTATTTTAGCCGCCATTGCCAATGAGCTTGCGGAAAAAGAGTATTCCTCAATGATCGTATATGTTCCCGAATTTGTCAGAGAGCTGAAAAACTCGCTCCAGGATCAGTCGCTGGAGGAGAAACTGAATATGGTAAAAACGACGCCCGTACTGATGCTTGATGACATCGGAGCGGAATCAATGACAAGCTGGGTCAGGGATGAGGTCATCGGCACCGTGCTTCAGCACAGAATGAGCCAGCAGCTTCCTACTTTCTTCTCGTCTAATTTTTCACCTGACGAGCTGAAGCATCATTTTACCTATTCACAGCGGGGAGAAAAAGAAGAAGTCAAAGCGGCAAGATTGATGGAGCGGATTTTATATTTGGCTTCGCCTGTCCGTCTTGACGGGGAAAACCGCCGCCGTTCATAGTGCCGGCGACCAATGGGAAGGATTTGAGGGAATGAGGAATAAGAAGGCTGTCACATGGGCTGCGGCTGCGGCGGGAGCGGGCCTTTTGCTGTGGGCAAACCGCAAATATCTGAATCTGTCGCCTAAGGAGATCCGTCTTTGGGTGTTATCGTTCGGTGTTTTTGCGCCGCTTGTGTTTATCGGAATTTCCATCGTAAGGCCTTTTGTGCTGTTTCCCGTATCAATCGTTTCCGTCGCCGGAGGATTGGCGTTCGGACCGTTTTTCGGCACCGTGTATACGCTGGTAGGCTCAATGGGCGCTGCTGCCGTGTCTTTTTTTGCGGCGGGCCTGTTTGCCTTTAAAGAAAAAAGCCGTCACGGAAAAATGGAAATCATTCAAAAACAGATGAAAACCAATGGCTTCTTTTATATTTTTATCCTTCGCATTCTGCCTGTTAACTTTGATGTGATCAGCTATGCCGCGGGCCTTTCGAAAGTCAGGCCGATGACATATCTTTTGGCGACCGCGGCGGGCATCATTCCGGGAACGATTGTCCTGAATGTGCTCGGTGCGAGCTTTATGTCCGGCAATGTGCTGACCATGTTCGGAGTGATCTGTCTTTACATCGTGTTTTTATCGCTTCCCCTCATATTTAAAAAGAAGATGCGCCATTTGTTCGGCGGTGAAAGCTAACCTTTACGTCTATTTTAAAAAGATCCCCCATATACTTGTAACAGATGCCGTAAGGGGGGACAAATATGCTTGAAGTGATCTTTGAAGATGACCACGATACCGCTGCTTTTTTACATCTCATTCAGCAATCGGACGACCGGAGACATTTTATTGTCCGTGAAGGCATAAAAAAAGTCGGAATCGAAAGGTCTGAATCGGCTTTTTCCGTTCAGCGTTTTATTGAGCCGATATTTGTCAGGTTTTTTTTAGAATGTAAAGAAGACGAGCATATGCTTTCGCTCATAGAGGACGCATACTGCTTCACCGATCAGGATGAACAGCAGCAAATCCTTCAGCTTGCACACAGCATTATGGAAGGAGAGCTTGATGATCATCCGTTTGAGCCGAAGAAAGAGCCGCGCACACAGTTTATTTCAGATGCGCTCCGGACAATTTCACTTGATGCGGGTGTTTTTTCCGTGCGTTCGTTTCAGACGTTCCGGCTCGGCAAGTATTATGAGCGGCTCAGGGAATATGCGGAGGCTGCGATAGATGAATACCGGATGGAACAGGAATATCAAAACTTTATCCAGTCTCTGAGAGATTACGTGACATCCAATCCGCCGCGGATGAAGAAAGTCCGCATCGTACATGACCGGGCTTTTACGCTGTGGGAGCTGCGCTATGTGTCAGAACGGGAACAGAAAAAATACATAGACAGGCGGTTTGTGCGGGAGCACCCGATGTATATCGATTCCCATCTGCTTGCGCCGCTGATCTCCATTGCGCCTGAGACCGTGGAACTGTATACGGACAAACCGGAGCATATGATGTCAAGAACGATTCAAAACGTGTTTCAGGAGAGGGTGCGCCTCTTCCCGTTAGGCGCGTTTGTGTCGGAGAAGACGGAAGGATAGCCGCACAGACGGCCTTGCGGCAGCAGCGGGGCTGTCTGTGCGAAATCAGACGGAAAACCGAGTTGCATTTTTCTCACAGACATTTTATAATACATAACAGATTAATGATTGCTACACGTATTGATAAGGACATGAAGCATTGATACCGGCTTTATAAGAGAGGAGAGCCCAGGCTGAAAGCTTTCCAGCTATGGATCATTGTCTTTACCGCCTTTGAACTTCAGCTGTGAACGCAGGAATAAGCGCCAGTAATAGCTGACGGGAACTCCCGTTACAGAGTTTAGAGCCGCAGGTGCCGAAAAAATCGGCCGCGCGGAAAAAAGGGTGGAACCACGATTCCGTTTATTTAACCTCGTCCCTTTCATAGGGGGCGGGGTTTTTGATTTGTATAAAAAAAGGAGTGACGAAGATGTCAGATATGATCAACATCACATTTCCGGACGGAGCGGTAAAGGAATTTCCGAAAGGATCAACAACAGAAGATATCGCGGCATCCATCAGTCCGGGATTAAAGAAAAAGTCTTTAGCCGGTAAACTGAACGGACAGGAAATTGATTTAAGAACGCCGATTCAAGAGGACGGTGCCGTAGAAATCATTACAGAAGGCACAGAAGAAGGCCTGAACATCATGCGGCACAGCACGGCGCATTTATTGGCTCAGGCGATTAAGCGCATTTATAAAGATGTGAAATTCGGAGTCGGTCCCGTCATTGAAAACGGATTTTATTATGACGTTGAAATGGAGCAGGCGCTGACGCCGGATGACCTTCCGAAGATTGAAAAAGAAATGAAACGCATTGTCGGTGAAAATCTGCCGATCATCCGAAAAGAAGTGAGCCGTGATGAAGCAAAATCCATGTTTGCGGAAATCGGCGATAATCTGAAGCTTGAACTGCTGGATGCCATCCCTGAAGACGAAACGGTCTCCATTTATGAGCAGGGCGAGTTTTTTGACCTCTGCCGCGGCGTGCACGTGCCGTCTACAGGAAAAATTAAAGAATTTAAACTGCTCAGCCTTGCAGGCGCGTACTGGCGCGGAGACAGTAAAAACCAAATGCTTCAGCGCATTTACGGTACGGCCTTCTTTAAAAAGGATGACTTGAAAGAGCATTTGCGCATGCTTGAAGAAGCGAAAGAGCGCGACCACCGAAAACTGGGCAAAGAATTAAAATTGTTCGCCAACTCTCAAAAAGTCGGACAAGGCCTGCCGCTCTGGCTGCCGAAAGGCGCGACGATCCGCCGCGTGATCGAGCGCTACATTGTGGATAAAGAGCTGAGCCTCGGCTATGAGCATGTCTATACGCCTGTTCTCGGAAGCAAAGACCTGTACGAAACATCAGGACACTGGGAACATTATCAGGACGGCATGTTCCCGCCGATGGAAATGGACAATGAAACGCTTGTCCTTCGTCCGATGAACTGTCCTCACCATATGATGATTTACAAACAGGACATTCACAGCTACCGCGAGCTTCCGATCCGCATTGCCGAGCTCGGAACGATGCACCGCTATGAAATGTCAGGAGCGCTTTCAGGTCTTCAGCGCGTACGCGGCATGACGTTAAATGACGCACACATTTTCGTCCGCCCTGATCAGATTAAAGAAGAATTCATCCGCACGGTCCGTTTGATTCAAGACGTATACGAAGATTTCGGCCTGAGTGATTACACTTTCCGCCTGTCTTACCGCGATCCTGAAGATACGGAAAAATATTTTGATGATGATGACATGTGGAACAAAGCGCAATCCATGCTGAAGGCGGCAATGGATGAAATCGGCCATGATTACTATGAAGCGGAAGGCGAAGCGGCGTTTTACGGCCCTAAGCTTGACGTGCAGGTAAAAACGGCGATCGGCAAAGAAGAGACATTGTCAACCGTACAGCTTGACTTCCTTCTTCCGGAACGCTTTGATCTCACTTACGTCGGGGAAGACGGCAAACAGCACCGTCCCGTCGTTATTCACCGCGGCGTCGTTTCAACGATGGAACGCTTCGTTGCTTTCTTAATCGAAGAGCACAAAGGCGCTCTTCCGACATGGCTTGCGCCGGTGCAATTCCAAGTCATTCCGGTATCACCGTCTGTGCATCTTGACTACGCGAAAAAAGTGCAGGAGCGCCTGCAGCGTGAAGGCCTGCGTGTCGAGCTTGACAGCCGGGACGAGAAAATCGGCTATAAAATCCGTGAAGCCCAAATGCAAAAAATCCCGTACATGCTTGTGGTCGGTGACCAAGAAGCGGAAAACGGCGCGGTAAACGTCCGGAAATACGGCGAGCAGAAATCCGAAACCGTTTCACTGGACGATTTTGTGAAAAAGGCTGTAGCCGAAGCGAAAAAATAATCCGGAAACATAAAAAAACCCCATTCTGAATGAGTGGGGTTTTTTTCGGTATGTGATTATCTTTGTTTTTGTTTCTCTATAATCGCAAACAGCTCGTGAAGATCGCTGATCACGTAATCAGGCGTAATGTCCGTTTCATTTTTCTTATTCGTCCGGTTTACCCAGACAGTCGTGATGCCTGCCCGTTTCGCTCCCAATATATCAGTATTGAGGTTGTCTCCGACCATAATGGCGTCTTCTTTTTTCAGGTGCAGAAGACTGAGGCAATGTTCAAAGATGGAGGCGTCGGGTTTCCCTTTTCCGAAAGCGCCAGAGATGACAATTTCATTAAAATAAGGCGCAAGCTCAGGAACGCCGGCAAGTTTTTCTTTCTGCAGGCTGGGGTCGCCGTTTGTCAGCAGAAGCAATTCATAAACGCCTTTCAGCTTTTCAAGCACCGCAAACGTCTCATCATACACATACGGGCGCTGTCTGCGTTCCGCCGCGAAAAACTCCGCTAAATATTCGCCGTAAGCCGCATCGTCTATGCCGACACTTTTTAACCCGTTCGTCCAGGCGTTTCGTCTGTATTCCGGCGCAATCTGATTCAGCTTTTTAAATCCTTCGCTGACCGGCTCAGAAAAATTCGCCCATAATCCTTCAAACGGATTAATGCCGATCATGACCGTATAAGGATAGGTTTCGTATGACATATACAATTCCCGTGCCGCTTTACGAACCGCTTCTTCAAATGTGTGCGGGTCAAGGCCATATTTTTTTTCAGCTTGTAAACATGTTTCTCTGAATGTTGTTCTGACGCTTTTTTCATCCCATAACAGTGTATCGTCCAAATCAAAAAATACGGCTTTCATGATCTTCTCCTCTTTGTTATATTCTGAAACTCTCTGCCGCAAGGCTCCCGTTTATTCTACAATAGATACATAGACTGTGAAAGATTTGTTTTCTGATGATTTGAAAAAAACAGGCAGATTTGTGTCCGATTCTGTCTCTTGCTTTAAAACATGATAAAATAAAATTTGAAAGAACAGGTGAAAAAGTATGCTGCATTTGATCATTATGATGCTGGAAAGAGTCGGAATTATCGTCATATTGGGATTCGTTCTGGCTCATACCAGATTGTTCAGACAGGCGCTCCAGCAGCCTGAGAGCTATAAAGGAAAAGCGGTGCTGATTTCAATTTTCTCGCTGTTCAGTATCATCAGTAACTATACGGGGATAGAAATTCAGCGGAATATGATCATGAATAATGACTGGGTGTTTCAAATTAATCCGTCCGGTTCAATTGCCAATACACGGATTATGGGGGTTGAAATCGGCGGACTCTTAGGCGGTCCGTATGTGGGGATCGGAGTCGGCATATTGGCCGGCCTGCATCGTTTATCACTCGGCGGCGCGACCGCAGTCAGCTGTGCCGTCTCGTCCGTATTAGCGGGCGTTTTGTCCGGCTGGATCGGGCGGTATTTCAGAAAACGCTATGCAATGCCGACACCGCGGGTGGCCGCGCTTGTCGGGCTTGGGATGGAATCTTTGCAAATGCTGCTCATCCTTTTGATGGCCAAGCCGTTTTCTGACGCTTGGACGCTTGTGAGCATCATCGGCATCCCGATGATATTGGTAAACGGGTCAGGGACTTTTATTTTTCTTTCCATCATTCAGTCAATTATCCGAAAAGAAGAGCGGGCAAGAGCGCTTGAAACTCACAGGGTGCTGATGATTGCCGACCAGACACTTCCGTTTTTCCGCCAAGGGCTGAATGAAAGCTCATGCAAAAGCGTTGCTGCCATCATTCACAGGCAGACAGGGACGGATGCGGTATCACTTACGGATAATGAAAAGATTTTAGCGCATGTCGGGGCGGGTGCCGACCATCATATTCCGTCTAAAAGCCTGATCACCGGATTGTCAAAACGGGTCATCAAAACGGGACATATTATGAAAGCGACATCAAAGGAAGAAATTGAATGCACGCACGATCCCTGTCCGCTGCATGCGGCTATCGTATTGCCGCTGACGTCAAACGGCAAAACGATCGGCACGTTAAAAATGTATTTTAAAAGCCCGTCGGGTTTAAGCCGGGTTGAAGAAGAGCTCGCGGAAGGACTTGCCATGCTGTTTTCCACCCAGCTTGAACTCGGTGAGGCGGAACTGCAGAGCAAATTACTGAAAGATGCAGAAATAAAGGCGCTTCAAGCACAGGTCAATCCGCATTTTCTGTTTAATGCGATCAATACGATTTCTGCACTTTGCCGCACGGATGTGGAAAAAACCCGAAAGCTTCTGCTGCAGCTCAGCGTCTATTTCCGTTCCAATCTGCAGGGAGCGAGGCAGCTGCTCATCCCGCTTTCTAAAGAACTGAACCATCTGCAGGCATATTTATCACTGGAGCAGGCTCGTTTTCCCGGGAAATATAAAATCAGTCTTGAGATCGAAAACGGTTTGGAGGACATCGAAATCCCTCCTTTTGTGCTGCAGATCCTTGTGGAAAACGCGCTCCGCCATGCGTTTTCAAGAAAGCAGGACAGCTGTGCCGTCAATGTCAGCGTGGTATCCGCCGGTCCGTCGGTTTTAATGCGGGTTGGGGATAACGGGCGGGGAATTGATCCGGAATTGCTGTCTGTGCTCGGAAACCGTCCGCTGCCGTCTAAAGAAGGAACGGGAACCGCGCTTTACAATTTAAATCAGCGGCTGATCGGACTGTTCGGTCCCAAAGCCGCTCTGCGATTGGAAAGTGAGGCCGGTAAAGGTACAGACGTATCATTTGAGCTGCCTTTGAAACTGATGACAAAAGGAGAAGAACATGCTGAAGGTGTTAATCGTTGATGATGAAATGCTGGCAAGAGATGAATTGGCTTATTTGCTGAAACGGACGAATGAAGTAAGTGATATAAATGAAGCGGAAAATATTGAATCCGCTTTTGACAGCATGATGGATCAAAAACCGGATCTGCTGTTTTTAGATGTTGATTTGTCAGGAGAAAATGGATTTGACATTGCCAAACGGCTGAAAAACATGAAAAATCCGCCGGCAGTCGTTTTTGCGACGGCGTATGACCAATTTGCTTTAAAAGCCTTTGAAGTCGATGCGCTCGATTATTTAACAAAGCCTTTCGATGAAGAAAGAGTCCGCCAGACGATCAGAAAGTTTAAAAGGGTTAAACAGGACAGGGCAGAAGCCGTCTCAGAACAGCCGTCCGCAGCCGGAGCGCATAAGCTGGCGGTATCAGCCGGCGAATCTATCGTTATTTTAGATACGAAGGACATTATTTTTGCCGGCATGGAGGACGGACACGTTTCCGTCAAAACTTTCGCCGCGTCTTATTCCGTTCACGAAACCTTGGCGGTCATTGAGAAAAAACTGCCTGAGACGGGCTTCTTGCGAGTGCACCGCGCGTTCATCGTGAATACGGAGCATATTACGGAGATTCATCCGTGGTTTAATTCGACCTACAATCTTATTTTAAAAGACGGCTCTAAAATTCCCGTCAGCCGTACATACGCAAAAGACTTAAAAAAGCTGCTTCATATTTTATGAGGCGGCTTTCTGCATTTCAACAGCCGTTTTTTGCATTTCAGAATGAATATTCTGCCGTTTGTCATGAAAGCGCTTTATAAATCGGTGTCTCTTTTATAATGGACCTAACAAAGAGAAAGAGGTGAAGAAAATGAGTGCGAAAAAAGTGTACGGATTTCTGACACAAGCATTTATTTTTGCCGTAATTATGCTCATATCTAATGGGATTGCAGCGATTGTCCCCATTCCTATACCCGCTTCTGTAGTAGGTTTGGTGTTATTATTTGTCCTCTTATGTCTGAAAGTGATTAAGCTTGAACAAGTAGAAACGCTGGGAACATCATTAACGTCACTGATCGGATTTTTATTTGTCCCGTCGGGCATCTCCGTGATGAATTCACTTGGCGTCATGCAGCAGTACGGCGTGCAGATCGCACTCGTCATCTTACTCGCCACCATCATTCTGTTAGGGGCGACGGGTCTTTTTTCTCAGCTGATTCTGTCTGTCAGCCAAAAACGTCAGAAGGAAACTTCGGCTGATAAACAAACGGTGCGCCGTTCCAATCAAGAAAATGAACTTGTGCAGCATTAGGAGGGAAAACAGATGAGTCCATATTTCGGTATTGTCGTTTCACTTGCAGCATTCGGCATCGGCACGTATTTATTTAAAAAAACGAAAGGCTTTTTCCTCTTCACCCCGCTGTTTGTCGCGATGGTGCTCGGCATCCTTTTTCTGAAGCTCGGCGGTTTTTCATATGAAGATTATAAAAGCGGCGGAGACATTATTAAGTTCTTCCTGGAGCCCGCGACGATCGCTTTTGCCATTCCTTTATACAAACAGCGTGACAAGCTGAAAAAATACTGGTGGCAGATCATGTCTTCAATTATTGTCGGCTCTGTCTGCTCAGTCACGATAGTATATTTGATCGCAAAAGGCATTCAGCTTGACGCGGCCGTTATGAAAAGCATGCTTCCTCAGGCGGCGACAACGGCAATTGCCCTTCCGCTGTCAAAAGGGATCGGCGGCATCACCGACATCACCGCTTTCGCCGTCATTTTCAACGCCGTGATCGTCTATGCCCTGGGCGCTCTGTTCTTAAAAATGTTTAAAGTGAAGCACCCGATCTCTAAAGGACTGGCTCTCGGCACATCAGGTCACGCACTTGGTGTTGCGGTCGGTATTGAGATGGGAGAGGTAGAAGCGGCAATGGCAAGTATCGCGGTTGTCGTCGTAGGAGTGGTGACGGTGCTGGTCATTCCGGTATTCGTTCAGCTCATCGGTGGATAAGCCCCGGGTCATAGACCCGGTTTTTTTATTGTCCGGCACATCAAAGGTTGCAAAGAACAAAATTTCACATTTTTCCTTGCGCTTACCCCGGCACCGTGTTAAAATGAAAAAGTTGATCCGGATAAGTCATTCTTGACTAATGTTCCGGTATTGTGTAGAATAGTTACTGAATTGAATATAAATCACAAGCAGAGGCACCCGCTTCTCACCTGATTGACACATTCATGTAGTTGGCAGGTTGACCGTACATTTTTATTTATGCAGATGTTCGTAGTGTGGGTGTGTTATCATGCCCGCACTTTTTGTTTGCCTGCAGAATGCAGTCAAAAAGCGTTGTGAATCAATTCGAAGAAACTATGGAGGTGGCTCATTATTAGCAAAGATCAATTGGTTAATGAGGGTATCCGTGCACGTGAAGTCCGTTTAATCGGGCAAAATGGCGATCAGCTCGGCATCAAGTCCCGTCAGGAAGCACTTGAAATCGCCGGCCGCGCAAATCTTGACCTTGTGTTAGTTGCAGCAAATGCAAAACCGCCTGTCTGCCGTATCATGGACTACGGAAAGTTCCGATTCGAGCAGCAGAAAAAGGAAAAAGAAGCACGTAAGAATCAAAAAATCATTAACTTAAAAGAAGTTCGGTTAAGTCCGACGATCGATGAGCATGACTTTAACACGAAATTGCGCAATGCGATTAAATTCCTTGAAAAAGGCGATAAAGTGAAAGCTTCTATCCGCTTTAAAGGGCGCGCAATCACTCATAAAGAAATCGGCCAGCGCGTATTGGACCGTTTCTCTGAAGCATGTGCGGAAGTTGCGACAGTCGAAACAAAACCAAAAATGGACGGCCGCAGCATGTTCTTAATGCTCGCGCCGAAAAACGAAAAGCAATAAGGAGGAAATCCCATGCCAAAAATGAAAACTCACCGCGGATCTGCTAAACGTTTTAAAAAGACAGGTTCTGGGAAGTTAAAACGTTCTCATGCATATACAAGTCACTTATTCGCCAACAAATCCCAAAAGCAAAAGCGTAAGCTTCGCAAGGGTGCTATTGTAAGCGCAGGAGACTTCAAACGCATTAAACAACAGCTTGCCAACATCAAGTAATCGGACAAGGAACAATTAGGAGGGAAATCTAATGCCAAGAGTAAAAGGCGGAACTGTTACACGTAAGCGTCGTAAAAAGGTTCTTAAATTAGCAAAAGGTTATTTCGGTTCAAAACATACATTATACAAAGTAGCAAACCAGCAGGTCATGAAATCTGGAAACTATGCATTCCGTGACCGTCGTCAGAAAAAACGTGATTTCCGTAAGCTTTGGATCACTCGTATCAACGCTGCTGCACGTATGAACGGTCTTTCTTACAGCCGTTTAATGCACGGTCTTAAGCTTTCAGGTATCGAAGTAAACCGTAAAATGCTTGCTGATCTTGCTGTAAACGATCTTACTGCTTTCAATCAGCTTGCTGATGCTGCTAAAGCTCAGTTAGACAAGTAAGTTGAAAAAGCCGCTCTCTTTCCGGGGAGCGGTTTTTTACGTAAAGGGTGACAATCAATGGCTTTCTTCATTTATGCGGTATTGATAAACGGATACGGCTTTTGGATTATGGGCGCTGATAAAAGAAGAGCAAAAGCGCGCAGGTGGAGAATCTCAGAGAAGCGGATATGGCTCACAGCCGCTATGTTCGGCTCGCTCGGCGTATGGATCGGCATGCGCGCCTTCAGGCATAAGACGAAGCACAAATCTTTTTTATACGGGGTGCCGATGCTTTTTCTCGCCGAAGCCGCCCTTGTGCTGATCTATTTGATGTATAAAAAATAAAAAGCAGGAGAGCTCAGCGCTCGCCTGCTTTTTTTGCTTTTTTGATGGGCTGGTCCCAATCAATCTTGCAATTGGGGTACCGCTCCAATACCTTTCTCTCGACTTCTTCATAATCATCTGCAGAAAAGCTGCTCAGCTTTTCCGGAGTCTCGGTCCACACGAATATCGTATGAATAAACAGCGGATGATCTTTGGAGGGGATATGCTTCTCTCCTTCAAAGAGCACTCCTTTATAAGTAAGCTGGAGATTTTTACGCGTGTTTTTCTGTTCATCAATAAAATAAAAATTTTCTTTTGACTGCGCCAGTCTGAGCTTTCTTTTCGGATTTGCGTAGAATTTGACCGCCATGTAAATAAAATAAATAAGAAGTGCAAGCAAGACAATCCTGAATACTGTAATGGCCATATGTGTGAAGGCACCTCCTCACCTTTGTCATGATCTGATGTAATACGAAAAACAAAACAAAAGGTTTCATTTTTTTAAAAAGAAATATATAAAACATTTACCCGTTTTTCAGGCGAATTAATCGTATGCTTCAGCATTGGTTCTGTATAATAAGAAGGGTAGTAAAAAAAGGAGGTTTATTGATGACAAAATTAGATGAAACGCTCACCATGCTGAAAGCGTTAACGGACGCAAAAGGGATACCGGGAAATGAGAGAGAAGTAAGACAAGTGATGAAATCATACATAGAACCATTTGCCGATGAAGTCACAACAGACCGGCTGGGAAGCCTAATCGCTAAAAAAACCGGCAAAGAAAACGGTCCGAAAATCATGATTTCAGGGCATTTAGACGAAGTCGGTTTTATGGTGACGCAAATCACTGATAAAGGTTTCCTCCGTTTTCAAACCGTCGGCGGCTGGTGGTCTCAGGTAATGCTGGCCCAGCGTGTCACCGTCGTTACAAAAAAAGGGGACATCACTGGGATCATCGGTTCGAAGCCGCCTCATATTTTACCGCCTGACGCCAGAAAAAAAGCCGCTGATATTAAAGAGATGTTCATCGATATCGGCGCATCCAGCCGTGAAGAAGCGATGGAATGGGGCGTTCTTCCGGGGGACCAGGTTGTGCCGTATTTTGAATTTACAGTGATGAACAATGAAAAACATTTATTGGCGAAAGCATGGGACAACCGCATCGGCTGTGCGATAGCCATTGATGTATTAAAAAATCTGAAAAACAGCGATCATCCGAATGAAGTATACGGTGTGGGAACGGTTCAGGAAGAAGTCGGGCTTCGCGGAGCTAAAACAGCGGCGCATACCATCCAGCCTGATATCGCATTCGGTGTGGATGTCGGAATTGCCGGAGATACACCGGGAATTTCTGAAAAAGAGGCGCAAAGCAAAATCGGTGAAGGGCCGCAAATAATTCTGTATGACGCGTCAATGGTATCTCACAAAGGCCTGCGCGATCTTGTCGTGAATACGGCGGAAGAAGCTGGTATCCCGTATCAATTCGATTCCATTGCCGGAGGAGGGACGGATTCAGGTTCCATTCATTTAACCGCGAATGGAGTGCCGGCGCTGTCCATTACAATCGCAACGCGCTACATCCACACTCATGCCGCTATTTTGCATCGGGATGATTACGAGAATACGGTAAAACTGATCACAGAAGTGATTAAAAAATTGGACCGGGAAACGGTTGACCGTATTACATATCAATAAAGATACGGAAGAATCTGCTTTTTTAAGCAGATTCTTTTTTTTGTCTGTACAAATATGAGCCCTGCGGCTACAATAAGAAAGACACAGAAAAATCTGACAACGTATTTTGTAAGCGCTTAAAAAGGGAGGGGTTATGAAATGAAAAACAGATTCAAACGCTTGATCCGCTTTTCGTGCGCAGCCGTTACAGCCGGGCTGCTGCTGATGTCTTCATCTCCGGCATCTGCCGCGTTTTGGGGGGCATCAAATGAATTGCTTCACGATCCGACGATGGCGAAAGAAGGAAACACGTGGTACGCTTTCGGAACCGGTTTGGAAGGTGAGCGGGGGCTTCGTGTCTTAAAGGAGGGCAGCGGCGGCGTATGGACCGTTCAAAAATCAATCTTTACTTCCCCGCTGTCATGGTGGAGCAATTACGTGCCGAATTACGGGCTGAATCAATGGGCTCCCGATGTTCAATATTATAATGGAAAGTATTGGCTGTATTATGCCGTTTCTTCATTCGGCAAAAATACCTCCGCAATCGGTCTCGCTTCATCAACAAGTCTCAGCTCAGGAAACTGGAAGGATGAAGGGCTCGTCATCCGTTCGACAAGCGCAAATGATTACAATGCGATTGATCCGGAGCTGACAATTGATAAGGACGGAAACCCTTGGCTTGCTTTCGGTTCTTTCTGGAGCGGCATCAAGCTGACAAGGCTTGATAAAAACACAATGAAACCGACGGGATCACTTTACTCCATCGCTGCCAGGCCGAATAACGGCGGAGCTTTGGAAGCGCCGGCCATCACCTATCAGAACGGCTACTATTATTTAATGGTGTCATTTGATAAATGCTGTTCAGGCGTGAATAGTACGTACAAAATCGCTTATGGAAGATCCAAAAGCATCACCGGCCCATATCTTGATAAAAGCGGGAAAAGCATGTCAGAAGGCGGAGGCACAATTCTTGATTCCGGCAATGACCGCTGGAAAGGCCCGGGCGGTCAAGACATTGTGAACGGGAATATTTTAGTGCGCCATGCGTATGATGCCGAAGACAGCGGGATTCCGAAGATGCTCATCAATGATATCAACTGGAGTTCAGGCTGGCCTTCCTATTAATTGAGCAGCCGGGCATATGGTCCGGCTTTTTACTTGCAATAAAAGATTGACAGTTTGATTCCTCCTTAACTATAATGAAGTTGTTCGTACAAATAAAAGGATAGAAGTTTTATATTTTATATTCGTACGTATATTTTTAAATGCGAGCGCCTTATTTTGATGGGAAGGGGAAATGAATGTGCTTCAGAACAAGGAATATGAATTTTGGTTTATAACGGGAAGCCAGCACTTATATGGAGAGGAAACACTTCAGCTTGTCGATAAACATGCAAAAGGGATATGTGACGGTCTCAGCGGGGTGTCATCAAGATATAAGATCAGGCATAAACCGGTTGTCACGTCATCTGAAACAATCAGAGAGGTTTTGCGGGAAGCACAGTATCAAGAAAACTGCGCCGGGGTCGTGACGTGGATGCATACATTTTCTCCCGCGAAAATGTGGATTGAAGGTCTTTCCGCCTTTCAAAAGCCGATGCTTCATCTGCATACCCAATATCACCGCGATATCCCGTGGGAAACGATTGATATGGATTTTATGAACAGCAACCAATCCGCTCACGGAGACCGGGAATACGGATATATCCAGTCAAGAATGGGGCAGACGAGAAAAATCATTGCGGGCTATTGGGATGATGAGGAAGTCAAACGCGACATTTCACAATGGATGAACACTGCTGCCGCTTGGAATGAAAGCAGGCATATTAAAGTAGCCCGGTTCGGCGACAATATGCGGAATGTAGCCGTTACTGACGGAGACAAAGTCGGCGCTCACATTCAATTCGGCTGGCAGGTAGACGGATACGGAATCGGCGATCTTACCGAAGTGATGAACAGCGTCACTGATGCTGAAATGGAAGCGCTTTATGAAGAATACGACAAGTTGTATGTCATCAGCGACGAAACGAAACAGGATGAAGCAAAAGTTTCTTCTATTAAAGAACAGGCGAAAATCGAACTCGGATTAACAGCCTTTCTTGAGCGGGGCGGATATACGGCGTTTACGACTTCCTTTGAGGTGCTGCACGGAATGAAGCAGCTTCCGGGGCTTGCCGTTCAGCGTCTTATGGAAAAAGGGTACGGATTTGCGGGCGAAGGCGATTGGAAAACGGCTGCCCTGGTGCGGATGATGAAAATAATGGCGGACGGACAACAAACCTCCTTCATGGAAGATTATACGTACCATTTTGAACCGGGCCGTGCGATGATTCTCGGATCACATATGCTTGAAGTATGCCCGACAGTCGCTCTCGATCAGCCGAAAATCGAAGTACACCCTCTCTCAATCGGAGGCAAAGAAGACCCTGCCCGGCTGGTCTTTAACGGAATCGGCGGTTCAGCCATCATCGCCAGCATCATTGATATCGGAGGGCGGTTCCGTCTCGTTCTGAATGAAGCGGAAGGCAGGGAAATTGATCACGACATGCCGAATCTCCCTGTGGCGCGGTTGCTGTGGAAGCCTGAGCCATCGCTGAAAACAGCTGCGGAAGCATGGATTTTGGCGGGAGGCGCTCATCATACCTGCATGTCTTTCCGGCTTACGGCTGAACAGATGCTTGATTGGGCCGAGATGGCGGGCATTGAAAGCATCTTTATTTCCCGCAATACTGAAATACGCGAGCTGAAAAAAGAGCTGAAATGGAATGACGTATTATACCGGTTGGGAGGGATTTGATATGGCGTATACGATTGGTGTCGATTTCGGCACATTGTCAGGCCGCGCGGTGCTCGTCAATGTCCGGACAGGGGAGGAAATCGCATCCGCTGTAAAAGAATACACTCATGCCGTCATCGACCGTACGCTGCCGAAGACGGGAGAAAAACTTCCTCGGGACTGGGCGCTTCAGCATCCAGCCGATTATATCGAAGTTCTGAAAACGGCGATTCCGAGTCTGCTTCAGCAGACGGGCACTGACCCGAAAGACGTGATCGGCTTAGGAATTGATTTTACCGCCTGCACCATCTTGCCGGTAGACGGATCGGGACAGCCGCTCTGCATGCTGCCGGAATTTGAACGGGAGCCTCACAGTTATGTGAAGCTGTGGAAGCATCATGCGGCTCAAAAATATGCGGACCGTTTAAACCGTATAGCCGAGGACACAAATGAAACATTTCTCAAAAGATACGGCGGAAAAATTTCTTCTGAATGGATGATCCCGAAAATCATGCAAATCGCGGAAGAAGCGCCGCATATATACGAGGCGGCAGACCGGATTGTGGAAGCGGCAGACTGGATCGTCTATCAATTGTGCGGTTCATTGAAGCGAAGCAACTGTACGGCCGGTTACAAAGCAATCTGGAATGACGAGACGGGGTATCCGCCGGATCATTTTTTCGAAAGGCTCAATCCTTTAATGAAAACGATTACAAAGGATAAATTAAGCGGAACCATTTATTCAGTCGGGGAAAAGGCAGGCGGGCTGACCGAAAAAATGGCGGAGCTGACCGGGCTTCTGCCGGGGACGGCCGTTGCCGTAGCCAATGTCGACGCACACGTGTCAGTGCCGGCGGTCGGCATTACAAAACCGGGGAAAATGCTGATGATCATGGGAACGTCCACCTGTCACGTGCTGCTTGGCGAGGAAGAACATATCGTCCCCGGTATGTGCGGAGTCGTAAATAACGGCATCTTGCCCGGATATGCGGGATATGAAGCGGGGCAGTCCTGTGTCGGCGACCACTTTGAATGGTTTGTCAAAACGTGTGTTCCGAGGGACTATGAGAAGGAAGCGGAGGATAAACACATAGACATTCACGAGCTTTTAAGCTTAAAAGCGGCTGAGCTTATTCCGGGGGAAAGCGGCCTTCTCGCGCTTGACTGGTGGAACGGAAACCGGTCAACCTTAGTGGACGCCGATTTGACGGGTATGATGCTTGGCATGACGCTGCACACGAAGCCGGAAGAAATCTACAGGGCATTGATTGAAGCGACGGCTTTCGGAACGAGGATGATTATCGAAACGTTCCGGGATAACGGTGTTCCGGTCGAAGAGCTTTACGCAGCCGGAGGAATCGCTGAAAAAAATCCTTTTATCATGCAGATTTATGCAGATATCACAAATATGGAGATTAAATTATCCGGGTCTCCGCAGGCGCCTGCACTGGGTTCCGCGATTTTCGGAGCGCTCGCTGCGGGACGGGAAAACGGAGGTTTCTCCAATATTGCTGAAGCCTGCGCACATATGGGGAAATTAAAAGACGCCTCTTATGTCCCGAATCGCGAAAGAGCTGAGATTTATGACAGCTTATATGCGGAATATAAAGAGCTCGTTCACTACTTCGGCAAAGAAAACAATGTCATGAAACGCCTGAAAGCCATTAAAAACCGTGAGTTCGTGAAAGGGGAGAGCCGCTATGCTTGAAGCGTTAAAAGAAGAAGTGCTCGCCGCCAATCTGAAGCTTGAGGAACATAACCTTGTCACGTTTACATGGGGAAATGTCAGCGGCATCGACCGAGAGAGCGGGAGAATCGTCATTAAACCGAGCGGTGTCGATTACAGTGAGCTGACCGCAGACAAACTGGTCGTCCTGAATGAGGACGGAGACATTCTGGAAGGCTCGCTGAAGCCGTCTTCTGACACGCCGACTCATCTTTATCTGTATAAAGCTTTTCCGGCTATCGGCGGAATCGTTCATACACATTCCCGCTGGGCGACGAGCTGGGCACAGTCAGGCAGGGACATTCCCGCGCTCGGAACGACTCACGCGGATTATTTTGAAAGCGCTATACCTTGCACGAGGGAAATGTATGAAGAAGAGATTGTAAAAGATTACGAATATCATACAGGCAAAGTCATAGCTGAAACCTTTCAAAATGAACCGTATGAACAAAATCCGGGTGTCCTCGTCCACAGTCACGGTCCGTTCTGCTGGGGAAAGGACGCGTTGAATGCCCTGCATAACGCCGTAGTGCTCGAAACAGTGGCGGAAATGGCCTACCATTCGCTCATGCTGAACAAACAGCTCAGTCCGATCGACAGAGTGCTGCATGATAAGCACTTTTACAGAAAACACGGGGCGAATGCTTATTATGGCCAAACTTGACGCATCCGGGTTTCTGATTGATTTAGACGGAACCGTATTCAGGGGGCAGGAGCTGATTGACGGCGCAGCAGAAGCCATTCACACCCTTCAGTCACTGGGCAAATCCGTTGTCTTTTTAAGCAACCGCGGCAATTTATCAAGGGCAATGTGCCGGAAGAAACTTCTCGGTGCCGGCATCCGGACGGATGAACGGAGCATCGTGCTGTCCTCCAGTGTGACGGCATCATTTTTAAAGAAGCATTATCCTTTGTCAAAGGTGTGGGTGTTAGGAGAGAAAGGGCTGACTGATGAACTCGCTTTAGCTGGTGTCGCCATGGCGCAAAAACCGCAGGCGGCAGACTGGCTTGTCATCTCCCTGCATGAAACCGTCACCTATGAGGATCTGAATCTCGCTTTTAAAGCAGCTTCCTCCGGCGCGCGCATCATCGCCACGAATCGGGACAGATCCTTTCCGAATGAAGGCGGCCATGCCATGGATGTCGCGGGAATGATCGGGGCCATTGAAGCATCTGCCGGAGCAAAAACGGAGCTTGTCATCGGCAAACCGTCTTGGCTGATGGCTGAAGCAGCATGTAAAGCGCTCGGGCTTCCTCCGGGAGAATGCGCCATTATCGGAGACAGTCTCGAATCAGATATCGCAATGGGCAGGCTGTACGGAATGAAAAGCGTACTGGTTCTGACTGGATCGGCCAAACTCGGGGAGCCCCGTCTTTATGAACCTGACATCGTACTCGGTTCTATTAAAGATCTGACAGAATTAGCGAAGGAGGGAATCCTTTTATGAAACTTTCTCCGGCGGACATTCAATCCGAGTTTGACAGAGAAGGGGGCAGCCGCTCGCCTATTCAAATAGAAGATATCGTGATCGGAGCGACTGCAAAAGAAGAACTTCTCAGATTTCTGCAAAAAAAATGCTGGAAACATCCGGTGATCGTCTGTGATCGGAACACTTACGAGGCAGCGGGACGGGTGCTTGCTGACGAATTGAAGGCCGGCGGGGTTAAAGCGGCAAAGCTCATCATTCCGGAGCATGAAGCCGGGACCGCTGCGGCTGATGAGAGGACACTGGTCTATACGCTGATCAATATCGCGGAAGAGACGGATGTAATCATTGCGGCCGGTTCAGGGACGATTCACGATATTACACGGTTTGCCGCCTATCAGCGCGGTTTGCCGTTTATATCATTCCCCACCGCTCCGTCAGTCGACGGTTTTACATCGGCGGGAGCGCCGCTCATATTAAACGGAATCAAAACGACGATTCAAACGAAAGCGCCGATCGCCCTCTTTGCGGATACGAATCTTTTAAAAGACGCGCCCCGTTCAATGACAGCCGCGGGATTCGGCGACATGCTCGGAAAAATAACATCGCTGGCAGATTGGGAGATATCCCGCAGGCTTGCAGATGAGCCATACTCAGAAGCAGGGGCGAAGCTTGTGAAAGACGCGCTTTGGCAGTGCATTGATCACCGCGCTGGCATTGCCGCGGGGACAGAGACCGGCATTGAGATACTGATGGAAGCGCTGATCGTTTCGGGCCTTGTCATGCTTGCCCTTGATCACTCCCGTCCCGCCTCAGGAGGAGAGCATCACATCTCGCATTGGATTGAGATGGAAATGCTGAAGACAAAACAGCCTCCGATTCTCCACGGTGCGAAGGTGGGATGCGCCTGCGCGGTGCTGAGTGATATTTACAAAGAACTGGCTTGTCACGAAAAGCTTGCAGAACTGCCGCCGAACTTTCGCAAGGCGATTCAATCAGCATATGAGGGGCTTCCTGACGGCAAAACAATTGCCGGGTGGCTCACATCTGCGGGAGGTCCAGCCTGTTTCGATGAAATCGGTGTCAAGAAGGAACTTGTCTGCGACGCGCTTAAGCATGCGCACACACTGAGAGACCGTTATACCGGTTTGACCATCATAAATGAACATGCAGCGCTCTTTGCACATCATTTGCTTCAATAGCCGCGCGGCCTAAAGTGGAGGGGGGATGACATGAAAAAAACGACCGCTGTATGTTTGGTGGTGATGATGCTCTTATTGTTTACCGCCGGCTGTTCAAAAGAACGGGCTGCCGGCCGGCCGGGAGAAACGGAGCTGACTTTTTGGACGTTTAACGGACTGCACGAACAGTTCTATCAGGAAATGGTCAAAGAATGGAATCAAAAATACCCGGAGCGCAAAATTAAGCTGAATACCGTTGTTTATCCTTATGGACAAATGCATGATAATCTATCTGTTTCGCTGATCGCGGGTGAGGGGCTTCCCGATATAGCTGACGTGGAATTAAGCCGGTTCTCGAACTTTCTGAAAGGAAAGGATATCCCGCTTGCCGATCTGACTCCGCTGATTGAAAAAGACCGCGATAAGTTTGTGGAGGCGCGTCTTGCCCTATACAGCAAAAACGGCAAATTGTACGGCCTTGATACACATGTGGGGACGACCGTCATGTTTTACAACATGGATATCATGAAAAAAGCGGGCGTTGATCCTGCCTCCATTAAGACATGGGAGGATTACCGGCGGGCAGGGAAAAAAGTGCGCGAAATTACGGGAAAACCGATGGGAACGGTTGAAACAAATGACTCCGCCACATTCCTTTCCATGATTTCGCAGCAGGGATCAGGCTACTTCAGCAAAAACGGCAAATTGATTCTGAACAGTAAAACGAATATAGACACATTGAATTACTTAAAGGACATGGTAAATGATAAAACCCTTCTGCCGGCTCCCGGCGGCGGCCATCACAGCGAAGAATACTACGGTTTTATGAATCAGAGCGGGGCGGCGTCAGTGCTGATGCCCATTTGGTACATGGGGCGGTTTATCGATTATATGCCTGACTTAAAAGGGAAAATGGCGATTTACCCTATGCCGGCCTGGAAAGAAGGCGGTGACCGATCAGCGGGCTTGGGCGGAACAGCCACCGTCGTGCCGAAACAGGCTGAACATCTGGAGCTCGCGAAAGAATTTCTCGGATTTGCGAAAGGTTCAAAGGAAGGAAATATTAAGCTGTGGACGGTGCTCGGCTTTGATCCGCTCCGCTGGGACGTGTGGAATTCAAAAGAATTGAAGGAGAAAAACAAGTACACTGATTTCTTCCGGAACGGTACGTCCATTTTTTCCTCACTCCTTGAGATAAAAGATGAGATCAATCCGATTTATCTGCATGAAGACTTCTCTAAAGCGGCTGATCTCGTAGTCAGACAGGTGCTGTTCGATGCGCTTAAGACGCAGGAAAAAACACCTGAGGAAGCCTTGGACGAGGCGGCACAGCAATTGGAAAAATAAGAAGCCGCCCAATTTAACAGAGAAAGCGGGGGAGCTTTTATGAGACCTGTAAAGACAGAGTCAGCGCAAACCGTTTCTGCAGTCCGGAGAGAGCCGCGCCGGCGCAATGTGCTGTATTCAAAAAAAGCGGCGCCTTATCTATTTACGGCGCCTTTTATCATTTCGTTTCTCGTCTTCTTTTTGTATCCGATCATCAGTGTGTTTATCATGAGTTTTCAGCGGATACTGCCGGGAGAAGTTACATTTGTCGGGTTTTCCAATTATACCGCTCTTCTTAATCCAACCTTTTATACCGCATTATTCAATACATTGGAATATACCTTCTGGACGCTCGTCGTGCTGATTCCGGTGCCGCTTCTTTTAGCGGTGTTTCTGAATTCGAAGCTCGTCATGTTCAGAAATGTATTTAAATCGGCACTGTTTATACCGGCTTTAACATCGACAATCGTAGCGGGCATTATATTCCGGCTGATGTTCGGAGAAATGAATACATCGCTGGCAAATGAGCTGATGATCAAGCTCGGCGCATCGCCCCAAAACTGGCTCAACAACAAAGGAACCGGGATGTTTTTAATGGTGCTCCTTGCATCATGGAGATGGATGGGCATTAACATTCTTTATTTTTTGGCCGGATTGCAGAACGTGCCGAAAGAATTATATGAAGCCGCTGAAATTGACGGGGCGAGTACGTGGAAAAAGTTCCGGCATATTACTCTCCCGTTTTTGAAGCCGGTGTCCGTTTATGTGTTAACGATCAGTATTATCGGCGGGTTCAGAATGTTTGAGGAAAGCTATGTGCTTTGGCAGAATAATTCCCCGGGCAATATCGGCCTTACGCTTGTCGGTTATTTATATCAGCAGGGGCTTGCGTATAACGAAATGGGGTACGGTGCCGCAATCGGAATTGTCCTTTTGCTCATCATCTTACTGGTCAGCCTTGTCTCGCTGAAACTGTCCGGTTCGTTTAAAGGGGAGGGATAAGCGGTGCGTCACAATCACATGTCTCTTGTGTACAGAGTTGCGTTTACCTTGTTTTTTATCATGCTGAGCCTGCTGTATATCTTTCCGTTGCTCTGCCTGCTGCTCGGTTCATTAAAGCCGTCATCTGAGCTGATGCGCATCGGGCTGAATCTGCGTCTTGATCCGGATGTGATGAGCCTTGATAACTACACGTATTTGTTCCACGGGGGAAGCATTTATTTTAAGTGGTTTTTTAACAGCCTGCTGCTCGGCGTTCTCACCACGGTTCTCACGCTGTTTTTTTCCTCTATGATCGGCTACGGACTCGGTGTCTACGAGTTTAAAGGCAGAAATGTTATTTTCGTTCTTGTGCTGATCATTATGATGGTGCCTCTTGAAGTGATGATGCTTCCGTTATTTAAACTGACGGTGGGCCTTCATTTGATCGATTCTTATACGGGGGTGATTCTGCCGTTTATCGTGTCGCCTGTCGCCGTGTTCTTTTTCAGGCAATACGCGCTCGGCCTTCCGAAGGATCTGCTTGATTCAGCGAGAATGGACGGCTGCACGGAATTCGGAATTTTCTTCAGAATTATGGCGCCGCTTATGAAACCGGCATTCGGAGCAATGATCATTCTCCAATCTTTAAACAGCTGGAATAACTTTTTATGGCCGCTGATTGTGCTTCGGTCGAAAGAAATGTTTACGCTTCCAATCGGGCTTTCAGGGCTGCTGAGTCCGTACGGCAATAACTATGACATGCTGATCTCCGGTTCCGTTTTTGCGATACTGCCGGTCATCATCATATTCTTGTTTTTCCAAAAATACTTCATTTCCGGCCTGACAGTCGGCGGAGTGAAGGGATAGAGAGGGAGGAAACATAATGAAAAAAGCGGGAATTACGGTAGATAAAGAATATATCATCGGAGAAGTGGACAAACGGATTTACGGTTCATTTATAGAACATATGGGCCGGGCGGTGTATGAAGGCATTTATGAGCCCGGACACCCGAAAGCCGACCAGGACGGTTTCAGAACAGATGTACAGGAGCTGATCAAGGAATTGCAGGTGCCCTTCATCCGCTATCCGGGAGGGAATTTTCTCTCCGGCTATAATTGGGAAGACGGCGTCGGACCTGTGAAGGACCGCCCGCGAAGGCTTGATCTGGCATGGCAGACGACAGAAACGAACGAAGTCGGGACGAATGAATTTTTAACGTGGGCAAAAAAAGTGAATGCCGAAGTGAATATGGCGGTCAATCTCGGGACGAGAGGAATCGACGCCGCCAGGAACCTCGTCGAATACTGCAACCATCCTGAAGGGTCATACTGGAGCGATTTACGAAAATCGCATGGGTATGAGAAACCTTACGGCATAAAAACATGGTGCTTAGGAAATGAGATGGACGGCCCTTGGCAGATCGGGCATAAAACGGCGCACGAATACGGGCGGCTCGCCGCTGAAACGGCAAAGGTAATGAAATGGACGGACCCGACGATTGAATTGGTGGCTTGCGGAAGCTCAAACAGCGGCATGCCGACCTTTATCGAGTGGGAAGCGGAGGTGCTGGAGCATACGTACGAGCATGTGGATTACATCTCACTGCATACGTATTACGGCAACCATGAAAATGATCTTGAAAATTATTTGGCGAAGTCCATGGATTTAGACCATTTTATCAAATCTGTAACAGCCGTATGTGATTATATGAAAGCGAAAAAGCGCAGCAAAAAAACGATTCAGCTTTCATTAGATGAATGGAATGTGTGGTATCACTCAAATGAAGCGGATAAAAAAGTGGAACCGTGGATTACGGCCCGGCCGATTCTTGAAGACATCTACAATTTTGAAGATGCGCTGTTGATCGGCTCATTGCTGATTACGATGCTGCAGCATGCGGACAGACTAAAGAGCGCCTGTCTCGCCCAGCTTGTCAACGTGATTGCGCCTATCATGACAGAAAAGGGCGGAGAAGCGTGGAGGCAGCCGATCTTTTACCCTTACATGCACGCCTCTGTCTATGGAAGAGGGACTTCAATGAAGCTGCTGGTGACCTCCCCGAAATACGACTCCGCGGATTTTACGGATGTACCGTATGTTGATGCCGCCGCCGTTTACCATGAAGAGGATGAAACCCTGACCATTTTTGCCGTCAACAAAAGCAAGGAACTGATGGAAACGGAGATAAAGCTCAGAGGATTTGAAAATTACCGCATCATTGAGCATATCGTGCTCGAGCATCAGGATATGAAAGCGACCAATCAAAAAAACAGAAAACAAGTCATTCCGCACGCGAACGGGACATCTTCCGCAAGCGCCGAAGGAATAACGGCTCATTTTACGCCGCTGTCCTGGAATGTCATCCGTTTATCAGGAAAATAATGTTCCGAAAAGCCGGCGACAAAGCCCGGCTTTTTTTACGCAAAAAATCATCTCCTGTTATTTGATAATTGTGATAATATTCAGAAAAAGAGAAAAGGGGCTGGGATTAAATGAATGCGATTACAATCGTCATAGCGTCTATATGTATTTTGGCGATCGCCTATCGGCTTTACGGTACTTTTATGATGGTCAAAGTATTAAAAATCAATGATCAGACACCGACTCCGGCCCATGTGCTTGAGGACGGGAAAGATTATGTGCCGACGAATAAATGGGTGTCATTCGGCCACCACTTTGCGGCAATCGCTGCCGCCGGCCCGCTTGTCGGACCGATTCTGGCGGCACAGTTCGGCTATCTGCCCGGGCTTTTATGGCTGTTAATCGGGGCGGTGATCGGAGGAGCCGTGCATGATATTGTCGTATTGTTTGCATCGATGCGTAAAAACGGAAAAACGCTTTCTGAAGTCGCCAAAGAAGAGCTTGGTCCGGTGGCGGGATTTTGCACTGGTCTTTCCATGCTGTTTATCATTACGATCACGATGGCGGGGCTGTCGATGGTTGTGCTCCATGCGCTTGAGCAAAACCCGTGGGGAACGTTTGCGGTAGGGATTACGATTCCGATCGCCATGGGGGTCGGCGTCTACTATAAAAAAACGGGCAATCTCAAACTTGCATCAACTGTCGGTTTTCTTTTGCTGATGGCCGGTGTTGTGATCGGGCCGTGGCTGCAAACAACGGCTCTCGGCGACATGCTGACATTGGATGCGAAAACACTCGCGGTGGCGCTTCCCGTCTATGCATTTTTCGCCGCGGCGCTTCCGGTTTGGCTTTTGCTTGCCCCGCGTGACTATTTAAGCAGTTTTATGAAAATCGGGGTTTTTGCCGCATTAATCGCAGGTGTCTTTTTCGTAAATCCAGCCGTTCAATTCCCGGCAGTGACAGAGTTTATTCACGGCGGCGGACCGGTGATCGCGGGTCCTGTCTGGCCGTTTATTTCAATAACGATTGCCTGCGGCGCCATTTCAGGCTTTCATGCATTTGTCGGTTCCGGCACAACCCCGAAAATGCTTGATAAATGGAGTGATATAAAGCCTGTTGCTTTCGGAGCGATGCTTGTTGAATGTCTCGTCGGAATCATGGCGCTTATTGCTGCTGCCGCTCTCGAGCCTGCCGACTATTTTGCCATTAACAGCACGCCTGAAATATTCCGCACGCTCGGGATGAATGTCATCCACCTGCCTGAATTGAGCAAAGGAATCGGGCTCAGTCTGGAAGGAAGGACGGGAGGCGCTGTTACACTTGCCGTCGGAATGACTTATATTTTTACGGAAATTCCTTTTTTTAGTCATTTGGCTTCATATTTCTTTCAATTTGTCATTATGTTTGAAGCGGTGTTTATTTTAACGGCGATTGATGCGGGAACCCGTGTCGCCCGCTATTTGATTCAGGAGTTTTTCGGAGAGGTATATAAGCCGCTGAAAAAAACAGATTGGCTGCCGGGCTCGATTTTCTCAAGCGCGCTCGCCTGCCTGCTGTGGGGCTATCTTCTGTATTCCGGCGACATCAGCTCCATTTGGGCGCTGTTCGGCGTGTCCAATCAGCTTATGGCTTCTGTCGGATTAATCATCGGTGCGACCGTCGTATTGAAAATAGCCGATAAGCGGCGCTATATGCTGACATGCCTGATTCCCCTCGCTTATTTGTACGTCACCGTCAACTATGCGGGGTATTGGATGGTGAGGTATGTGTATTTGAACCCCGAAGCGGCAGGATACAATGTGCTGAATGGTGTTTTATCCATTATCATGCTCATTCTCGGACTTGTGATTATCATTGCGGCTGTGAAGAAATGGGCAAACGTATGGCGTGATCCGAGTGCCAGACTGGAGGCTTCAATACCCGGATAAATCCGCCGCCGATCAGAACATTGCAGCATCATAAAAGCAGAGAGCCGATCGGTCTCTCTGCTTTCGGTTTAGGACAAATCCGCCGCTTCCAGAAGGTAATCCGCCAAATGTACCGCGCGGACACGGTCTGTTATGCCTTCACGCAAGATGCCGAGCTGCATTTGCAGAAGGCATCCGGGGTTGGCTGTCACGATGACGGCCGCTTCCGTTTTTCCGGCAGCTTTCATCTTGCTGTCTAATATTTTCATAGACATTTCTGATTCTGTTATATTATAAATTCCCGCCGACCCGCAGCAGCTGTCGGCCTTTTCCATTTCTCTGAACTCAGCCCCTTTAATGCTTTTCAAAAGCGTGCGCGGCTCTTCTGACGTATGCATCACATTGCGGAGATGGCAGGAGTCCTGATATGTGACGATATGAGGGGACCGCGCCCGTAGGTCCCTTTGATGGAACTTCAGTTCAACCAGTACGGATGAAAAATCTTTGAGCTTCCGGACGAATTGTTTTGCGCGCTCCGCCCATTCAGGTTCATCTTTTAGTAAATGCGGATATTCCTGAAGAAAGGCGCCGCATCCGCCGGCGTTTGTAATGATATAATCAGCGTCAAGCGCCTCAAAGGCCGCGATATTCCGCTTGGCGAGTTCTTTTCCCGTCTCTTTTTCTCCGCTGTGCCCGTGAAGCGCGCCGCAGCACGCCTGACCCTCCGGAACCGCGATTTCACATCCGGCCGCCTGTAACAGCGCAGTTGTCGCATGATTTGTCGCTAAAAACATCGTATCCATTAAGCAGCCCGAGAAAAAAGCGGCCCGTTTTTTAACGGAGCCCTCGGCAGGAAGAAAACGCGGCCGTTCCTTCATGTCTTTCCGTTTCGGGACGGGCGGAAGCACTTGTTCCATTGTGCGCAGATGCTCAGGCAAAACGCACAGCATACCGGTTTTTCTGACGGCGGCCTGCAATCCCGACCTTTGATATATCCCGAGAAGGTTTGCCGCTGTCTGCATGCGGTTTTGATGAGGGAAAAGCCCGGTAAAGGCGGCTTTCCGCAAAAGGCGTACGCCCGGCTTATGTTTTTTATTTTGATGAATGATATCCCTTGCTTCTTCAAGCAGCTGTCCGTAATTAACCCCTGCGGGACAAACGGGTTCGCATGCCCGGCATCCGAGACACAGCGAAAGTGAGCGCTCGACATCTTCATCCGGCTCGATCAGTCCGTCTGTGACGGCTTTCATCAGGGCGATCCGGCCGCGCGGCGAATGGGATTCTTGAAATCCCGATTCTATATAGGTCGGACAGGAAGGAAGACAGAAGCCGCAGCGCATACAGTTCAGCAATTCACCTTCATCCATCCGGCTTTTGAATTCTTTTTGAATTTGCTTCTGTTCTTTAGCTGTTGTCATTTCATCACCACCACGCGTTTCCTTGATGAATTGGCGAATATTTTGCCCGGATTCAGCAGGTTTTGGGGATCGAGCGCTTGTTTGATGGCTTTCATTGCGGTGATGCCTTCTGTTTTCAGCTTCATTTCTAAATACGGCGCTTTCACGATGCCGACCCCGTGTTCACCCGTTATCGTTCCGCCCAGCTCAATCGCTTTCTCAAAAATGGCGGCAAAGGCTTTTTCGACACGTTCCATTTCCTCTTTATTTCTGATATCGGTGGTGCACGTCGGATGAAGGTTGCCGTCGCCTGCATGGCCGAAAGTACAGATGGACAAGCCGTATGTTTCTGCAATCTCGTTAATGGCTCTGACCATGCTGGCAATTTGTGACCTGGGCACGGTCGCATCTTCCAGAATTGTTGTCGGTTTCAGTCTGGCAAGAGCTGATAATGCGGATCTTCTGGCCTCTGTAAGGGCGAATGCCTCCTCCTCGGTTTCAGCCGTTTGGACCGATGCGGCGGCTCCGTTTTTACAGATGGCTTCGATTTTTTCCATATCGCGTCTGACCGTATCGCTGTCACCGTCCTGTTCGATCAGCAGGACGGCTTTTGCGTCGGTCGGAAGCCCGATCTTGACGTAATCTTCAATGACCTGCAGTGTCGGCTGATCCAGAAATTCGAGTGTCGCTGGAATGATTTTTTCAGCAATAATGGCAGAAACAGATTCCGCAGCCGCTTCAATATGTTCATAGAGTGCGAGCAGCGTTTTTTTCGTTTCCGGCTTCGGAACAAGCTTTAAAGTCGCTTCGGTCACAATGCCGAGCGTTCCCTCAGATCCGACAAAAAGCCTTGTCAGATCATAACCTGCAACATCCTTTGTCAGCTTTCCGCCTGTGCGGATGATATCGCCTGATGCCAGGACCGCTTCAAGGCCGAGCACATAATCCCGGGTGACGCCGTACTTCAGTCCGCGCAGCCCGCCGGAATTTTCATTAATATTCCCGCCGATGGTCGATATTTTCATGCTGCTCGGATCAGGCGGATAAAATAAACCTTTTCGTTCCACCGCATGGATCATATCTTGCGTAATCACACCAGGCTGTACGGTTGCCGTCAAATTTTCTTCATCAATTTCGAGAATGCGGTTCATATGTTTGAATAAAAGAACAAGACCGCCTTCAGACGGACATGTGCCGCCGCATAAGTTTGTGCCTGAACCCCTCGGCACGATCGGAATGTCATACCTGCTGCAAATCGTTAGTATACGTGATACGTCATCCGCGCAGCGGGGGGCTATTACCGCATCCGGCATGGCCTGCAGCTGAGGGGCCGCATCGTACGAATACACAAGACGCCCCGCCGCCGAATCATCATAATTCTCCTCTCCGACCGCCAGAATGAACTGTTCCTTTGCCTCTCGTGAAATCATATTCTCCCAACCTCCCTGATTAGAAAAGCGTTTTCATTTAATTGTAAAGAAAAATGATTCCGCGCACTATGGAGAAACATATGAAAAATGACGATGAGATTACGTGTTTTTTGTATGTTGGTCTAAAAAGCGAAGCGCCAAATAAAAAGCCGTAATGTCTTCAGGGCGGTCAAGCTTCATATTTGTCAATGATTCCAGTTTGGAAAGACGGTAGCGCAATGTATTAATATGAATGTGCATGTCGCTAGCGGTGCGCTTTAACGATAATTGCCGGTTGAAAAAGGCGCGCAGCGTATCCAGAAGTTCTTCACGGCCGAGCACATGCTTGAGAACACGGCGTGAAAATTCCGACCGTGTGCCGGGCGCAATTTCGGCAAGACACATATCCAGTTTTAAATCTTCTTCAAAGACGGCCTGCTTGTCAGCAATGCCTGCCGAAAGAGCTTTCTCCGCCTGTCCGTATGATTCCGTGAGGCGCTCTCCCGGAACAATCCGACCGATGCCGGCCGTGACAGGCTGCCCAAAAACAGCGCCGATTCTTTTGATCAGCTGCTGTTTGGAACTTGAATTTGTTTCATGATTAATGAGAATGCGTTCATTTCCCCAGCGGACAAACAGGTCTTCAGGGCATTCGTTCTGCCAGATTCGCCTGAGCTCTTCTGCTTTATATTGCTTATAACGGTCTTGAATGAGTATGATCCGGCGGTGTGAATGCAGATCTGCGCCGAGGAGCTTTGCTTTTTCTATAAAGCCCGGGGACCATTCTTTTAACTGCAGCCAATCAACCATAAAAGATTCAAGCATTCTCGCACGCCACTGCGCTTCTTCCATGTGGCGCGTTTCTTTAATAAACAGCTCTGTCATTTTTCTGAGCAATTCTCCGAAAGGCAGGATATCGTCAGGGTTTCCTGTCAGACCGAATACTCCGATCACCTCATGACCCGAAAAAACGGGGAGGTTCAGTCCTGCTTTTACGCCCTCGAGCCGTTTTTCATCTTCTTTCGTGATGATGACATTCCGTTTTTCGCGCGCGCAGATCAGTGCGCCTTCATGAAAACATCCGGCGCGCGCTTCGTTGGTGCCGGCGATGATCATTCCTTTTGTATCGGCAATAATCACTTCGCGGCTGTACATGTGTTTGACTTCGGCAATCAATTTCTTTGCCAGTTCCGGCTGTAACTGCATGGCGATCCCCCTCGCCGTTATTATACAAAAAAACCGGGTGTGCCATCACCCGGTTCATGCTTATTGCGCAGGCTTTAATCCGCCTTCAAGTGTTTTGAGCATTTCATTTTTTTCTGATTCTGACGCATGCTGCCAAAGAACTTCGAATAATACGCCGAGGCCCGGAAGCATTTTTTCTTCACCGCTTTGGATGGCGTCAACGATAGTGTGCTCCAGCTGGTCTTGGTTATTGCCGGTTACATTGGCAATAACGGCGTTGCGTAAATTAAGATCCATTACAACCGCTCCTTTTTCCTGATTGTGATACGCATATTCTTACCGCGCACGCGGTTTATTATGTGCTGTTCTTGAGATATAATAACAACATGCATGAAAAAAGGAGAGCACAGAAATAAAGTGAAACGAATCGACTCTGCAAAAAACCAAAAAGTGAAGGACTGGAAAAAACTTCACACAAAAAAAGAGAGACTTAAAACGAATACATTTCTGATAGAAGGAGAGCATCTGGCAGAAGAAGCGCTCAAATCAAAGGGAACGGTAAAAGAAATTCTCGTAAAAGATGAGAGCGCCATCCCAGCCGATCTGGACATGAGCATTCCTTGTTATGTGCTGAGCGAAGACGCGTTTTCAGCCGTGACGGAAACGGAAACGCCGCAGCGGATCGCCGCAGTCTGCCATATGCCGGAAGAGAAGCCTGATCCGCTGAAGCGGCTCCTTCTGATTGATGCCGTGCAGGACCCGGGGAATTTAGGAACAATGATCAGAACGGCGGATGCGGCGGGTATCGACGCCGTTGTCCTTGGTGACGGGACGGCAGATCCATACAGCGGAAAAACGCTGCGTTCTGCCCAAGGATCTCACTTTCATATTCCCATTTTGAAACGTCCGCTTGATGAGTTTATCGATGAGCTGAAATCACAAGGTGTCGCGATCTACGGCACGGCGCTTGAAAACGGTGCGGTTTATCAAAGCGTGAAGCCTGAAGAATCGTTCGCGTTAATCGTCGGGAACGAGGGAGCGGGAGTGGACGCCGGCCTTCTGCAAAAAACAGATCTCAACCTGTATGTTCCGTTGTACGGACAGGCGGAATCGCTGAATGTGGCGGTAGCGGCCGCAATCCTCGTATATCATCTTAGAGGATAGGTTGCGCAAAGCCGCGAATTTCACTATAATAGATAGCAATAATGTAAAAACCGTGACAGAGGACGTCAATTTTTGCACACACTGCCTTCCAGGGAGAAAATGCCGCTGACTGAAAGCATTTTTATCGCAGCACAGAAATTGATTTTCACCTCTCGAGTTGTCACCGGGACCGCGCCAAACGCGCGTAAAGGTGAACCGGAACGATCGTTTCCGTTATGTCAATGAAGCTTTCGGCAGATGAAGTCTGCCTTAAAAAGGGTGGTACCGCGGCCACAACTCGTCCCTTCTCTAAGGGGCGGGTTTTTTTGTTTTCTGAAAAAGGCATAGAACGGTTTGGTTTACATAAAAGGAGGATGCATGATGGAAGAGAAGCTTAAACAGCTCGAACTGGAAGCTGCAGAAAAAGTAGAAGCGGCTGGTTCATTAAAAGAAGTTAACGATATTCGGGTGCAATATCTCGGAAAAAAAGGGCCGATTACAGAAGTTCTCCGCGGCATGGGCAAACTGTCCGCCGAAGAGCGCCCGAAAATGGGAGCCCTCGCCAATGAAGTGAGAGAGCGCATTGCAGCAGCCATAACGGCGAAAAATGAACAGCTTGAACAAGAAGAGATGAATAAAAAACTCAGCAGTCAGACGATTGATGTCACATTGCCTGGCAGTCCGGTAAACATCGGCGGACGCCATCCGCTGACGGTCGTTATTGAAGAAATTGAAGATTTATTTATCGGTATGGGATATACCGTAGAAGAAGGCCCTGAAGTGGAAACGGATTATTATAACTTCGAAGCGCTGAATCTGCCGAAGGAACATCCGGCCCGCGACATGCAGGACAGCTTTTACATTACAGAAGAAATGCTGATGAGAACGCAGACGTCACCGGTGCAGACACGCACGATGGAAAAACATAAAGGAAAAGGCCCCGTCAAAATCATTTGTCCCGGTAAAGTGTATCGCCGTGACAACGATGACGCGACACATTCCCATCAGTTCATGCAGATCGAGGGTCTCGTCGTGGACCGCAAAATCAGCATGAGCGACCTGAAAGGCACGCTTGAATTGGTCGCGAAAAAAATGTTCGGCCAAGACCGTGAAATCAGGCTCCGTCCGAGCTTCTTCCCATTCACAGAGCCTTCTGTCGAAGTGGATGTGACCTGCTTTAAGTGCGGCGGACAAGGCTGCTCCGTCTGCAAAAAAACAGGCTGGATCGAAATTCTCGGCGCCGGCATGGTTCACCCGAACGTGCTGAAAATGGCCGGGTTCAATCCTGAAGAGTACCAGGGTTTTGCTTTCGGAATGGGTGTTGAACGTATCGCGATGCTGAAATACGGCATTGAAGATATCCGCCATTTCTATACCAATGATGTCAGATTCATTTCGCAGTTTAAACAGGCGTAAGAGGAGGATACACATGTTTGTTTCTTATAAATGGTTAGAAGATTACGTTGACTTGCAGGGAATCGACCCGGCCGTGCTTGCAGAAAAAATTACAAGAGCCGGTATTGAAGTTGAAGGTATCGAGTATAAAGGGGAAGGCGTAAAAGGCGTTGTCATCGGACACGTGCTTGAACGTGAACAGCACCCGAATGCCGACAAACTCAACAAATGCCTTGTCGATATCGGTGCGGAGGAACCCGTGCAGATTATCTGCGGCGCCCCGAATGTTGATAAAGGACAGAAGGTTGCCGTTGCAACGGTCGGAGCCGTGCTTCCCGGCAATTTCAAAATTAAAAAAGCCAAGCTTCGCGGCGAGGCATCTCACGGCATGATCTGTTCCCTTCAGGAGCTCGGCATTGAAAGCAAGCTCGTGGCGAAAGAATATGCGGAAGGCATTTTCGTGTTTCCGAATGATGCTGAAACGGGAGCTGACGCAATGGCGGCCCTTCAGCTTGACGATGCGATTTTAGAATTGGGCTTAACGCCGAACCGCGCCGACGCGATGAACATGCTTGGCGTAGCTTATGAAGTCGCGGCTATCCTTGGCGCAGAGGTAAAGCTTCCGGAGACTTCATATGAAACAGCGGCAGAAAAAGCGGCGGACGCTGTTTCCGTCAAGATTGAAGATACGCAGGCCAACCCGCATTACGCCGCGAAAATCATTAAAAACGTCAAAATCGGCCCGTCACCGCTTTGGATGCAGACGAAGCTGATGAATGCAGGCATCCGCCCGCATAATAACGTCGTGGACATTACAAACTTCGTCCTGCTTGAATACGGCCAGCCGCTTCACGCTTTCGATTACGACCGGTTCGGTTCAAAAGAGGTCGTTGTCAGAAAAGCGGCGGAAAACGAAACCATCGTGACGCTCGATGAACAGGAGCGCAAGCTGTCAAGCAGCCATTTGGTCATCACAAACGGAAAAAAGGCGCAAGCAGTCGCGGGAGTTATGGGCGGAGCCGAGTCTGAAGTCCGTGAAGACACCACCTCGATTTTACTGGAAGCCGCTTATTTCGACGGACAGACCGTCCGCAAAGCGTCGAGAGACCTCGGGCTGAGAAGCGAAGCGAGCGCCAGATATGAAAAAGGCATTGACCCGGCACGCGTTCTGCTTGCAGCTGAACGGGCCTGCAGCCTCATTCAGGCGTATGCAGGCGGAGAAGTGCTGTCAGGCACGGTTGAAGAAAACCATCTGAAAATCGAAGCGAACAACATTCACGTGTCAGTTGAAAAAGTGAACGCCGTGCTCGGCATGACAATCGCTAAGGAAGAAATCATCAGCATTTACAAGCGGCTCGGTTTTGCAGTCGGTGAAGCTGAAGACGTTCTCGTTGTAACGGTGCCGTCACGCCGCGGAGATATTAAAATCGAAGAAGACCTGATTGAAGAAGCGGCAAGATTATACGGGTATGACAATATTCCGTCCACGCTTCCGGAAACGGCCGGCACGACAGGCGGCTTGACCCCGTATCAGGCAAAACGCCGGAAAGTGAGACGTTTCCTTGAAGGAGCGGGTCTTTCTCAAGCGACCACTTATTCATTGACTAATGATAAAAAAGCGGCCGCTTTTGCGATCGAAAAATCATTCAACACGATGCTGGCTCTGCCGATGAGCGAAGAAAGAAGCATTCTCAGACACAGCCTCGTGCCGAATCTGCTTGAAGCTGTTTCATACAACCTGGCCAGACAGACTGATTCCGTTGCTTTATACGAAACGGGTTCTGTATTTCTGACGAAGGAAGAAAATACAAAACCTGTTGAAAAAGAACGGGTTGCCGGAGCTGTAACCGGATTATGGCGCAAAAACTTATGGCAGGGTGAGAAAAAGCCGGTTGATTTCTTCGTTGTCAAAGGTATCGTTGAAGGCCTGCTGCATCAATTGAATGTGTCAGACCGGATTGAATTTGTCCAGTCAGAACGCAAAAACATGCATCCCGGCCGGACCGCAAACATTCTTTTGAACGGCTCACTTGCCGGATTTATCGGACAGGTGCACCCGGCAATGGAAAAAGAGCTGGATATCAAAGAAACGTATGTGTTCGAGCTTGATCTGCACGCGCTTCTGACCGAAGAAACAGAACCTCTCGTGTACACGGCGATTCCGAAATACCCGTCCGTCACGCGTGACATCGCGCTTGTTGCAGATAAAACCGTTACAAGCGGACAGCTCGAAGCCGTTATCAAAGATGCCGGCGGCGCGCTGTTGAAAGAAGTCACCGTCTTCGATGTGTACGAAGGCGAGCATATGGAAGAGGGCAAAAAATCCGTCGCCTTCTCGCTTCAATATGTTAATCCTGAACAAACATTGACAGAAGAAGAAGTGACAAAAGTCCATGAAAACGTGCTGAAGGCGTTGGAAGAAACGTATCAGGCCGTATTAAGAGGCTAAAGAAAAAAGCTTGCAGATCACTCTGCAAGCTTTTTTTTATTATGACCGCTTCCGTTCGACAAGACGCTTCGCCTTTTGCGTATTGGCAAAATGAAGTTTGGTGAATGTTCTGAGCGCATCTTCTCCCTTATTGATGATCAGCTTGGCGGCAGCTTCATCGACGTGCGGCCCCGCGCCTTTGGGGATCGTCATCCCGGCTTCACGGGAAAGCTTATCCATTTCAAGTAAGAAAGAATATCGCGCGATGATAGAGGCTGCGGCGACGGAAAGGTGTATGCTTTCCGCCTTCGTGCTGAAAAACGTTTTTTCTTTTACGATATCCCGCCCGGAAAGATGCTTAAAATAAATGCCAGGCTCTGCGAATTGGTCAATCAGAATCGCTTCCGGTTTGACGCCGTTCATTTTTTTCAGCAGGTTGGAAATCGCCTGATTATGAAGGAGCGCCTTCATTTTTCCTTGACTCATGCCTTTTTCCTGCATCTGATTGTATTTTTCGTTTTTTAACACAAGCAGGCTGTAGGGAATGGTTTTAATTAACAGTTTGGCGATTTCAATAATCTGCGGATCTTTTAAATCCTTCGAATCCTTGACGCCCAGTTCTTTCATTAAAGAAAGCTTTGTTTTGTCGGCGTAGGCGCAGGCAACCGTTATCGGCCCGAAATAATCGCCTGTTCCGACCTCATCTGAGCCGATCACCGACATGGACGCAATGCCCGCCGGGGGAGCGTAGATCGGATCGGCCGCTTTTTTGACGGTTTTCTTTGCCTTCGGCGCCTCAGCCGTTCCCCAGCGGGCCGCTTCTGTGCCGGCGTTTCTTCCTTGAAAGAGAACCTTGCCCGAACGGTAGGCTGTAATGGTACAGCCCGGAGGCTTAGCCTGGAAGACGGCGCCCTGCGGAACGGCGGAAGTAAGGGAGCCGGCATAGGAATGTTTCATTTGTTCTATAGCGGAAGCGGATACTTTTATAACAGAATGGGACACGATATAATCTCCTTTTTTGGCACTTTTCACTGTATATACCAGTGTATCATAACAGCCCGAGGCTCGTCTTTCCATTCAAACGATAATCGTGGTATGATAGGAACTAGGATTCTCGCGGAATGGAGGAGAAACGTTGTCTGACGGCAAAAAAACCAAAACGACAGTTAACATTTACGGCCAGCACTTCACCATTATCGGGGAAGAAAGCAAAGCGCACATGCGTCATGTGGCCGGAATGGTTGATGATAAAATGAGAGAAATCAACGAGAAAAATCCATATCTTGATATAAATAAGCTCGCTGTTTTGACTGCGGTCAATGTCGTGCATGATTATATGAAACTGCAAGAAAAATATGAAATACTGGAGCGGCAGCTTAAAGAAAAGGAATGAACACCATATGATAGATATCATCATCTTAGTTTTGCTCTTGATGGGCACATTGCTTGGATTGAAGAGAGGATTTATCCTCCAATTTATATATTTAACGAGTTTTATCCTTTCGATTGCGTTTGCGGCGCTTTTTTACAAAAACCTTGCGCCGCATTTGAGCTTTATACCTGCGCCTGATTTTTCCGGCGGCCAGGCGGCTCTTTCTTTTATTAATGGAAACGTAGAGACGGCTTATTACAATGCGATCGCGTTTGTCATTTTGTTTATCATCGCAAAGATTCTGCTCCGGATTATCGGAGCGGCCCTTAATATCATCGCCAGCATTCCGGTCATTAAACAGATCAACAAACTGCTTGGCGGGGTGCTCGGGTTTCTGGAAGTCTATCTATTTGCGTTTATCCTGTTATACGTCGCATCCGTACTGCCTGTAAGCGCGCTTCAAGATATGCTCGCACAATCAACGCTTGCGGATATCATCACACATCATACGCCGTATCTGTCAGGGCTTCTGCAAGAACTGTGGGCCCAGTACGGGGCATAAAAAACTTCTCTTGACCGGAGAAGTTTTTTTCAAGCTCTGCGTCAGTTGTGCAGGAGGAGAAAAATTTGTATGATGAAAAGCAGGAAACGACTGGGGGTTAACAGTATGCATAAAAAAGATATTATCAGGCTGCTTGAAACGATTGCGGTCTATATGGAACTGAAAGGGGACAACCCGTTTAAAATATCAGCCTTCCGAAAAGCGGCAGCGGCGCTTGAGCAGGATGACCGCAGCCTGTCGGAAATCGACGACATGATGTCTTTATCCGGCATCGGAAAAGGCACTTATAGCGTCATTCGTGAATATATGCAGGAAGGCGTGTCCGGCACGCTTCTCCAATTGCAGAAAGAAGTCCCTGAAGGCTTGGTTCCTTTGTTGAAGCTTCCGGGCCTCGGCGGCAAGAAAATCGCCAAGCTGTATCAAGAGCTGGGCGTTCATGACGCGGAATCGCTGAAAGAAGCATGCGAGCAGAAAAAAGTACAGGGCCTCGCCGGTTTCGGCAAAAAAACAGAGGAGAAAATCCTCCAGGCTCTCGGAGAAGCCGGAAAACAGCCTGAACGTTTTCCGATCGGCTATGCGCTCAGCATTGCTTCAGTGATTGAAGAACATTTGGCCGGGCTGACGGATATTCAGAAATATTCCCGTGCCGGCAGTCTCAGAAGAGCGCGGGAAACCGTAAAAGATCTGGATTACATTATCGCCACAGATCACCCGGCGGCTGTCAGAGACCAGCTTCTGTCCCTGCCGAACGTAAAAGACGTGATAGCGAGCGGGGATACAAAGGTATCAGTCATCCTGACCTTTGAATATGAGACGAGTGTGGATTTCCGGCTTGTGACAGAGGAGCAGTTTGCGACCACACTGCATCATTTTACGGGCTCCAAAGATCACAACATTAGAATGCGCCAGCTGGCAAAAGAGCGCGGTGAACGGATCAGCGAATACGGGGTTGAAACGATAGAAACGGGAGAAGTCAAAACTTTCCCGAGCGAAGAAGCCTTTTACGCCCACTTCGGTCTGCCGTTTATTCCTCCGGAGCTCAGAGAAAGCGGGCAGGAGGTCGACACGTATCGGGAAGAAACGGACCTTGTGGAGCAAAAAGAGATAAAAGGCGATCTCCATATGCACTCAGCTTGGAGTGACGGCGCTTTTTCTATCAGGGAAATGGCAGAAGCGTGTATGGCAAAAGGTTATCAGTACATGGCGATCACCGATCATTCCCAATATTTAAAGGTGGCCAATGGGTTAACGGCCGAACGGCTCAGAAAACAAGCGGAAGAAATTGACGCGTTGAACGCCGAGTTTGAAAACTTCCATATCTTTAAAGGCGTGGAAATGGACATTCTCCCCGACGGCTCACTTGATTATGATGACAGTGTCCTGTCTGAAATGGATCTTGTCATCGCGTCTATTCATTCAAGCTTCAGCCAGCCGGAACATGTCATTATGAAACGGCTTGAACAGGCGCTGACGAATAAGCACGTGGATATTATCGCCCACCCGACGGGACGGCTGATCGGAAGACGGGCCGGCTATGAAGTCGACATCGACATGCTGATTGAACTCGCCGCCAAAACAAATACGGCGCTTGAACTGAATGCAAACCCCGCGCGCCTCGATTTACGGACTGAGCATCTGATCAAAGCAAACGAAAAAGGCGTGACTTTGGTCATTAATACGGATGCCCATAATATAGAGATGCTCGATGACATGAAAACGGGCGTGACCGCTGCGCGCAAAGGCTGGACAGAAACAAAGAATGTTTTAAACGCCCGGCCGCTACATGAGGTCAAAGCATTTCTGACGCGCAATGATTAAGTAAGGAGGACCACAAAACCGTGCAGCAAAAAGTGTTATCATCACTTGAATTTCATAAAGTAAAAGAACAGATTACCGCACATGCCGCCTCATCGCTCGGCCGGGAAAAGCTTCTGCAGCTGAAGCCTTTGACTGATCTCGCCGACATCCAAAAACAGCTGGATGAAGTCGAAGAAGCATCCGCGATCATGCGCTTAAGAGGCCATGCTCCGTTCGGCGGTCTGACCGATATAAGATCGGCTTTGCGTCGGGCGGAAATCGGCAGCGTGCTGACCCCGGCGGAATTCACCGAATTGTCCGGGCTGCTGTATGCCGTTAAGCAAATGAAGCACTTTATCAGTCAAATGACAGAAGACGGCGTCAGCATTCCGCTGATCCAGGCCCATGCAGAAGAGCTGATTACATTGGGCGATTTGGAAAGGGAGATTAATTCCTGCATTGATGATCACGGCGAAGTGCTTGATCATGCATCTCCCGCTTTAAGAGGAATCCGCACGCAGCTCAGAACGCTTGAATCAAGAGTGAGAGACCGGCTTGAATCGATGCTGCGTTCATCTTCCGCTTCAAAAATGCTGTCTGACACGATCGTTACGATTCGGAATGACCGCTTTGTCATTCCGGTCAAACAGGAATACAGATCAAGCTACGGCGGGATCGTGCATGATACTTCTTCATCAGGTGCGACGCTGTTTATTGAACCGCAGGCGATCGTCGATATGAACAACTCGCTTCAGCAGGCGAAGGTGAAAGAAAAACAGGAAATCGAACGGATTCTCCGGATGCTGACGGAGCATACGGCTGAACACACACAAGAGATTGTTCAAAATGTGGAAGTGCTGCAGACGCTGGATTCCATTTTCGCAAAAGCGAGATACGCAAAAGCGATGAAGGCGACAAAACCGTTTATGAACGGAGACGGCTTTATCCGTCTGAAAAAAGCGCGCCATCCGCTGCTGCCTCAAGATCAAGTCGTGGCCAACGACATTGAACTGGGCGGAGATTATACGACGATCGTTATCACGGGTCCGAATACGGGCGGTAAAACCGTTACGTTAAAAACGCTCGGGCTGCTGACGATAATGGCGCAGGCAGGACTGCACATACCGGCTGATGAAGGATCGGAAGCCGCCGTATTTGATCATGTTTTTGCCGATATCGGTGATGAACAGTCGATCGAACAAAGCCTGAGTACGTTCTCATCCCACATGGTCAATATCGTCAGTATTTTAAAAGACGTGTCCGAAAACAGTCTTGTGCTGTTTGATGAACTCGGTGCCGGAACAGACCCGCAGGAAGGGGCGGCGCTTGCCATGAGCATTCTTGACGAAGTCCACCGCACAAACGCCAGAGTGCTTGCGACAACCCATTATCCGGAGCTGAAAGCATACGGTTATAACAGACAAGGCGTCATGAATGCAAGCGTTGAATTTGATATTGAAACGCTTTCGCCGACCTACAAGCTCCTGATCGGAGTGCCGGGCCGAAGCAACGCTTTTGAAATCTCAAGACGCCTCGGCCTGCCGGAGCATATCATCGGCCAGGCGAAGTCAGAAATGACCGCCGAACACAATGAAGTCGATCTGATGATCGCGTCACTTGAAAAAAGTAAAAAAAGAGCGGATGAAGAGCTTTCTGAAACCGAATCAATCCGAAAAGAAGCAGAAAAACTGCATAAAGAGCTGCAGCAGCAAATCATTGAGCTGAATGCTCAGAAAGACAAACTGATGGAAGAAGCCGAACAAAAAGCAGCGGAAAAACTGGAAGACGCCGCAAAAGAAGCGGAACAGATCATTCGCGAGCTCCGGTCTATCAAGCAAGAACACAGATCCTTTAAGGAACACGAGCTGATTGATGCCAAAAAACGTCTCGGAGACGCGATGCCGGCTTTTGAAAAATCAAAGCAGCCGGAAAGAAAAACAGAGAAAAAACGCGAGCTGAAGCCGGGTGACGAAGTAAAGGTGCTCACATTCGGACAAAAAGGGGCGCTGCTTGAAAAAACCGGCGAGAAAGAATGGAATGTCCAAATCGGCATCCTTAAAATGAAGGTGAAGGAAAAAGATCTTGAGTTTCTCAAGTCCGCTCCTGAACCGAAAAAAGAAAAAGCCATCACCGCCGTAAAAGGGAAGGATTATCACGTGTCCCTTGAACTTGACCTGCGGGGAGAGCGTTACGAAAATGCCCTCAGCCACGTCGAAAAGTATTTAGATGACGCGGTGCTTGCCGGCTATCCGAGAGTGTCCATCATTCACGGAAAAGGCACGGGCGCCCTCCGAAAAGGGGTGCAGGATCTTCTGAAAAACCACCGCAGCGTAAAAAGCTCGCGGTTCGGGGAAGCGGGAGAAGGAGGATCAGGCGTAACGATTGTCGAACTAAAATAAAAAGGGAGTAAACGTCATGAATGCTTTTTGGGAAAATGAGCTTGTTGAAATCGCGGCTTATTACAGTGTAGCCGTTTTGTGTCTTGTCATTTTTCTGACCGTGTTTGAATTGGTAACATCCTATAAAAACTGGGTGGAAATTCAAAAAGGCAATCTTGCGGTTGCAATGGCGACCGGAGGGAAAATTCTCGGGATCGCAAATGTCTTTCAGCACAGCATCGCCCAGCATAATTCGCTGCTGCAAATGATCGGCTGGGGCGTATACGGATTTATTATGCTTTTAATCAGCTATTTTATCTTTGAATTTCTGACGCCCCGGTTTAAAATTGATAAAGAAATTGAAAAAGATAACAGAGCTGTCGGCTTTATTTCATTTGTCATCTCAGTCGGCCTGTCATTTGTGGTGGCCGCCGGGATTTAAGGGGACGGGGAAAAATGGAGAAGCTTGCGAAAGTGCTGCTGTCGGCAGCGGGAATTTTTCTGTTCATCGGACTTATTTATCTGGTCATGACATCTTAATACTGAAAAAAGGCTGCCGAACTAAACCCGGCGGCCTTTTTTATTGAGAAAACCAGTTTATGCAGGTCGTATCAGAGCAAATGACGGCTTCCCAATTCATGGCGCGGACTACAGACGGCATGTCTTGATCTTCCATGAGAAAGAGTGTCGTGAAAGAATCATACATACTCAAAAAAGCGGCGCGGCGCTTTTCATCGGCAATGATCATGTCGGCCTGCAGCAGTCCGCATACATCCAAAGGCGCCGTTTGATTGAGCGAAAATATACCTTTCTCTTCGACCGGCTCATAATAAATGCAGCGCTCAATGCCTTTTGAACGGAACACGTCTAAGAGCCCCGGAATCAAAAATGGCGAAGTGACATCATCGCTCGGCAAGTACAGATCCGCAGGATAAAGCCGATTAAGCAGCTCGGCGGATTCAGGCTGTGCATATTCATCCCGCAGCGCCATGACAGCGGTCATAAGCGCAAGCGCGGTCTCTTTTTCAGAGCGCAGTCCGCAAATGGTCATGACGGTATTCCAGGAAACGGGTCTGCCCATTGTGATGATCTCCTCATCGCTCGGATAAATATGTTCAAAAGGCCGCTTGCGCTTTTGCTCTTCCCACCCATCCGGCATTCGGACAAAGGGATGAAACAAAAAGGCGGCTGAAGTAAACGGCTTCGGCAGCTGGCGCAGAATAGGAACTCCCTCTTCAAAATGCATCGTTTCCAGCAAAGACAACACCTCCTGAACGTCAAAATTCACATGAAACGCTTTCCAATTCCAATCAGCCTTCTGCTATAATAATAGCGTATAGGAAAAACAGAAGGGAGAGGTTTTATGCAGTCTGAAAAGCCATGGCTTTCTCAATATCCCGAAGAGATTCCGCATGAGCTTGAATTTACCGATCAAACCCTGCCATCCAATCTGACAAACTCCGCAGCTCAATTCCCAAACCATACCGCCATTTATTTTCTCGGAAAAAAACTCACATTCCAAGACGTTCTCACAGATTCATTAAAGCTTGCCGCTTTTTTACGCAAAACAGGTCTGAAAAAAGGTGACAGAGCGGCCATTATGCTGCCCAATTGTCCGCAGTCGGTCATCGCTTTTTACGGTGTATTGTTTGCCGGCGGCATTGTTGTTCAAACCAATCCTCTCTACACGGAACACGAGCTTGAGTATCAGCTGAAAGACAGTGCGCCGCGTGTGATCATCACCCTCGATATGCTGTTTCCGAAGGTGATAAAAATGAAAACGTTGTCAATCGTCGAGCGCATTATTACAACCAGTATCAAAGACTTTTTGCCGTTTCCGAAAAATATGCTTTATACGCTCACCCAAAAACAACAGGTGCATATTGATTATGACGGCCACGAACAGATTCACAGCTTAGCGGACATCTTAAAAGAAGAAAAAGCCGAGGAAGCGGAGCTATCGGATATTGACCCTGCGCATGACATTGCCGTGCTTCAATACACGGGCGGAACAACCGGCTATCCGAAAGGCGTCATGCTCACGCACCGGAACATTCAGGCCAATACAGAAATGTGCGCCGCCTGGATGTACAAAATGAAAAAGGGAGCCGAAAAGGTGCTCGGCATCGTACCTTTTTTTCATGTGTACGGATTAACCGCCGTGCTCAATTTTTCCATCATGCAGGGGTGTGAAATGATCCTTCTTCCTAAATTTAATCCCTTGGACACCCTAAAAACAATCGACAGGCTGAAGCCGACGGTTTTTCCGGGGGCACCGACGATTTACATCGGCATTTTGCATCATCCTGAACTGAACAAATATGATCTCTCGTCCATCAAAAGCTGTCCGAGCGGTTCTGCTGCTCTGCCGGTCGAAGTCAAACAGAAATTTGAAAAAGTGACCGGGGGAAAGCTTGTGGAAGGCTACGGGTTATCTGAGGCATCACCGGTTACTCATTCAAACTTCATTTGGGGAAAAAATAAACCCGGCAGCATCGGCTGTCCTTGGCCCAATACCGATGCCGGAATATATTCAGAAGAAAAAGACGGGCTTGCGGAGCCGTATGAACACGGCGAGCTGATCGTAAAAGGCCCGCAGGTTATGAAAGGCTATTGGAACAAACAAGAGGAGACGGCGCGTGTCATCAGAGACGGCTGGCTGTTTACCGGTGATATGGGTTACATGGATGAGGAAGGGTTTTTCTACATCGCCGACAGGAAAAAAGACATCATCATTGCCGGCGGATACAACATTTACCCGCGAGAGGTGGAAGAGGCGCTGTATGAGCACGAAGCCGTTCAGGAAATCGTCGTAGCGGGCGTGCCGGACTCCTACAGAGGGGAAACGGTGAAAGCATTTATCGTCTTGAAAAAAGGGGCCGAGACAGATGCCGATGAGCTTGACGCATTTGCAAGAGAGCGGCTTGCGCCGTACAAAGTCCCGAAGCTTTACGAATTCAGAAAAGAGCTTCCGAAAACGGCCGTAGGAAAAATATTGAGAAGACGCTTAGTCGAAGAGACAGATGCTTCCCGTGAAAACAAAGTGCCTTAAAAGAAAAACTTGACAAAACCCGGATTCCTTTTTATCATGAAGTTATGAGTGAATAGTCATTCATTTTTATTGAAGGAAGGAACGATGACATTGAACCAAAAACGGCCAAAGTATATGCAGATCATTGATGCAGCAGTAGAAGTCATAGCGGAAAACGGCTATCACCAATCACAGGTATCCAAAATCGCCAAGCAGGCCGGCGTTGCGGACGGCACCATCTATTTATATTTCAAAAACAAAGAGGATATACTCATTTCTCTTTTTAAAGAAAAGATGGGCCAGTTCATTGAACGCATGGAAGAAGAAGTGAAAGAAAAAACGACGGCAAAAGAAAAACTCGCTCTCGTCATTAAGCAGCATTTCACACTGCTCGGCAATGACCGCCACCTCGCGATTGTGACCCAGCTTGAGCTCAGACAGTCGAATATCAAGCTGCGCCTGAAAATCAATGACATTTTAAAAGGTTATTTAAACATGCTCGACACCATTTTGACCGAAGGAATTGAGTCGGGCGAATGGAAAGACAATCTCGACGTCCGCCTCGCCCGGCAGATGATATTCGGGACGATAGATGAAACAGTGACAACGTGGGTGATGAACGATCAGAAATATGATCTTCCGGATTTGTCAGACAAGGTATTGGAACTGTTGGTGTCAGGGATTCATCAAAACTAAAGGGGGTTGACGGATGAACAGCCTTTCAGTGGCGGTAGAACAATCTATCGCGGTGATCACCATTGATCATCAGCCGGCCAACGCGCTGTCCGGTGCGATTTTAGACGAATTGTCCGGTCTGTTCGACCGGTATGAAACAGATGACAGCGTCAGAAGCATCATCATTCGCGGTGAGGGGAAATTTTTCTCGGCGGGCGCCGATATAAAGGAATTTACGTCGCTTGAAAATCTTGAGCAGTCTTCTGCCATGGCGGATAAAGGCCAGCAGCTGATGGAAAAAATTGAAGGGTTTCCGAAGCCTGTTATCGCAGCGATTCACGGCGCTGCGCTTGGCGGCGGTCTGGAGCTTGCCATGGCCTGTCATATCAGAATCGCTACATTGGATGCAAAGCTCGGCCTGCCCGAGCTGAATCTCGGCATTATCCCGGGCTTTGCCGGGACGCAGCGTCTGCCCCGGTACGTCGGCACGGCGAAAGCGCTTGAAATGATCGGCACGTCAGAACCTGTGACCGGAAAAGAAGCGCTCAGCCTCGGGCTTGTCACCATAGGCGCCGAAAATGAGGAAGAGCTGCTGCAAAAGGCGAAAACACTCGCAGGCAAGTTTGCGGAAAAAAGCCCGCAGTCGATGGCTTCCCTGCTTGAGCTCCTTTATACAAACAAGGTTTATTCTTATGACGGCGGCTTAAAGCTTGAAGCAAAGCGCTTTGGGGAAGCATTTGCATCAGATGACGCAAAAGAAGGCATTCAGGCATTTCTCGAAAAAAGAAAGCCTCAATTCGGTGGGCGAAGATAAAGGGGATAAGAATATGAATCTATTTGTACTGATGAAACGGACGTTTGACACAGAAGAGAAAATCGTCATTGAAGCAGGAAAGATTCAGGAGGACGGAGCCGAATTTATCATTAATCCGTATGATGAATACGCCATTGAAGAAGCCATTCAGCTGAAAGAAGAGCACGGCGGAACCGTTACCGCCGTAACCGTCGGCGGAGAGGACGCGGAGAAAGAACTGCGAACAGCTCTTGCGATGGGCTGCGACCAGGCGGTGTTAATCAATATTGAAGATGACCTGAGCGATCCTGACCAATATTCCATTTCAACGATCTTATATCACTATTTCAAAGATCAGGAATATGATCTGATTCTCGGCGGAAATGTGGCGATCGACGGCGGCTCCGGCCAAGTGGCGCCAAGACTTGCCGAACTGTTAAACATTCCTTGCATCACAACGATTACAAAATTGACAATCAGCGGCGATGAAGCTGTTGCAGAGAAAGACAATGAAGGGGATACCGAAATCATTAAAACTTCTCTTCCTTTGGTCATCACGGCGCAGCAAGGATTAAACGAGCCGCGTTATCCGTCGCTTCCGGGCATTATGAAGGCGAAGAAAAAACCGCTGGAAGAACTTGAGCTCGATGACCTTGACATTGATGAGGACGATGCTGCTCCGAAGCTCAAAACAATCGAACGTTTTCTGCCGCCGCAAAAAGAAGCGGGCAAACTGATCGAAGGAGAAGCCGCCGAGCAGGCGAAAGAGCTTGTATCATTGCTGAGAAAAGAAGCCAAAGTCGTATAAACTGATATTAAAGAAACTGGGGGATGTCAGAATGGGAAAAAAAGTGATCGTACTCGGAGAAATTCGTGACGGCGCCTTACGGAACGTCACCTTTGAAGCTATAGCCGCAAGCAAAACCATTTCCGGCGGAGGAGATGTAATCGGCGTGCTGATGGGAAAAGGCGCGGCTGATGCAGCACCAGAACTCATTCACTACGGCGCCGACAAAGTATTTACGGCTGATACACCGGGGCTTTCTCAGTATACAGCAGACGGATATGCCGCGGTTCTCGGGGATCTGATCGAAAATGAAAAGCCTGATGCGGTCATTTTCGGCCACACTTCTATGGGAAAAGATTTGTCACCGAAGCTTGCGGCCCGATTTGAAACGGGATTGATTTCAGACAGTACGGATGTAAGCGTTACCGGGGACAACATCGTTTTTACAAGACCGATCTATTCCGGCAAAGCCTTTGAACAGGTGATTTCAACCGATCCTTTCATCTTGGCGACAATCCGTCCGAATAACATTCAGGCGTTAGAAAAAGACGCGAGCCGCACGGGTGATATTGAAGAGCTTGCGGCGCCGGCGGCAGATTTGCGGACGGTCATTGAAGAAGTAGTCAAAAAAACAGCGGACGGCGTGGATCTGTCAGAAGCGAAAATTATCGTTGCGGGCGGCCGCGGCGTCAAAAGCAAAGACGGGTTTGAACCGTTAAAAGAACTTGCCGAAGTGCTGGGAGCAGCGGTAGGCGCTTCGCGCGGCGCTTGCGACGCGGACTATTGTGACTATTCTCTTCAGATCGGCCAGACGGGAAAAGTCGTCACACCGGATTTGTATATTGCCTGCGGAATTTCCGGAGCGATTCAGCACTTGGCGGGAATGTCAAACAGTAAAGTCATCGTTGCCATTAACAAAGACCCGGAAGCGGAAATATTCAAAATAGCGGACTACGGAATTGTCGGCGATTTGTTCGAAGTGGTTCCGCTTCTGACTCAGGAATTTAAAAATGCCAATATTCATTCATAATCAAAACCCTCTGGATCTTTTGTCAGAGGGTTTTGCTTTGGGATAATTGGTTCGTACAAATTATACATTGATAAAATAATAGATTGACATGTCCGAACCAATGTAATAAGCTTTCTGTAAAGCGCTTACAAACTTATCCTTTCAGCATACATCCCAGATACAAAGATTGACTGTAGTGCTTTCATTCTTATTATGGGAAAGGAATGATCAAGTTTGTCTCACAATACGGCAGTTATTCAAACCGATATCACTAGAGCAGCCATTAACAAAAATATATACGGACATTTCGCGGAACACTTAGGAAGAGGTATATATGAGGGCATCTGGGTCGGAAAAGATTCCGATATCCCGAATACCGGCGGGATCAGGACAGATGTCGCTTCCGCTCTCAAAAAGCTTCAGATCCCCGTTCTCAGATGGCCCGGCGGCTGTTTTGCTGATGAATACCATTGGGCAAACGGCGTAGGGAAACGCAAAACAATGCTGAATACCCATTGGGGCGGGACGATTGATTCCAATGAATTCGGCACGCACGAATTTATGATGCTTTGTGAACTGCTCGGCTGCGAACCGTACATCGCCGGAAACGTCGGCAGCGGAACGGTTAAGGAAATGGCTGATTGGATTGAATACATGACATTTGAAGCAGGCACGCCGATGTCCGACTGGAGAAAGGAAAACGGGCGGGAAAAACCATGGAAGCTGAAATATTTCGGAATAGGAAATGAGAACTGGGGCTGCGGCGGAAACATGCATCCTGAGTATTATGCCGACCTTTACAGAAATTTTCAAACCTATGTCCGCAATTACAGCGGTAATGAAATCTATAAAATTGCCGGCGGCGCGAATGTCGACGATTACCGCTGGACCGAAACCTTAATGAAAAAAGCCGCAGATCTTATGGATGGGCTGAGCCTCCATTATTACACAATACCGGGCGACTTCTGGAAGGGAAAAGGATCAGCGACGGAGTTTACGGAAGATGAATGGTTCATCACGATGAAAAAAGCGGCGCATATGGATGAATTGATCACAAGGCACAGCGCCATCATGGATCAGTATGATCCGGAAAAAAGAGTCGGTCTGATCATTGATGAATGGGGCACATGGCTTGATCCTGAGCCCGGCACGAATCCGGGCTTTCTGTATCAGCAGAATACGATCCGCGACGCGCTTGTCGCCGCCACGCATTTTCACATTTTTCATCAGCACGCAGACCGCGTACAAATGGCCAATATCGCGCAAACCGTCAACGTGCTTCAGGCAATGATCCTGACAGAAGGGAAACAGATGCTGTTGACGCCGACATATCATGTGTTTGATATGTTTAAGGTTCATCATGACGCTTCTCTTTTGGCATCAGAAACAAAAGCAGCAGGGTACGAATGGAAAGACGGCCGGCTCCCGCAGGTCAGCATTTCAGCGTCCAAACAGCAAAACGGCGACATACATATCAGCATTTGCAATATCGATCATCTGCAAAAAGCCGACGTGAAGATTGAGCTGCGGGGCATGAAAAAGACAGGGAAGCCTTCGGGAACGATTCTGCATGCGGAAAAAATGAATGCCCGCAATACATTCAGCAGCCCGGAAAACGTCAAACCGAAGCCGTTTTCCGGATTTACTCAAAAGGGCGGAAACCTTGAGGCCGAGCTTCCTCCGATGGCGGTAGTTTTAATTACGCTGCCTGCTGATCCATCTTAAGTTTTGAATGCCTGCTGATCGGTTATCATACACCATATAAAGAAGATTATTTCAGAGGAGTTCGGGAGAAAATAATATAAGCATTAAATTAGCATGAACGAATGGGAGATGCTATACTAAAAATCATCATTTGACATTGGAGGAATAACAAATGGCTATCGTAAAAGCAACTGATCAATCGTTCTCAGCTGAAACAAGTGAAGGGGTCGTATTGGCGGATTTCTGGGCTCCTTGGTGCGGACCTTGTAAAATGATCGCGCCCGTTCTTGAAGAGCTTGATCAAGAAATGGGAGACAAACTGAAAATCGTCAAAATCGACGTTGATGAAAACCAAGAAACTGCCGGTAAATACGGCGTAATGAGCATCCCGACACTTCTTGTGTTAAAAGACGGAGAAGTCGTTGAAACATCTGTCGGCTTCAAACCGAAAGAAGCGCTTGAAGAGCTTGTAAACAAACATCTGTAAGCCAAAAGCGGCCGTTACGGCAGGGCGATTCCTTTTTAAAGAGGAATCGCCTTTTTTTGATCTGCCAAAAGCTGAGAATGGAGAAAAACAAATGTTCGTGATACACTGAATGGACACGAGAAATGAATATAAGGAAGGGTAACGTATGAATAAACAACTGAAAGAAAAGCTGGCCCTCCTTCCCGATCAGCCGGGCTGTTATTTAATGAAAGACCGTCAAAAAACAGTCATCTACGTGGGGAAAGCGAAGGTGCTGAAAAACAGGGTGCGATCCTATTTCACCGGTTCTCACGACGCAAAAACCCAAAGGCTTGTGACGGAGATTGAGGACTTTGAATATATCGTGACCTCCTCCAATCTTGAAGCGCTTATTTTGGAAATGAATCTGATTAAAAAATACGATCCGAAATACAATGTCATGCTGAAAGATGACAAAACCTATCCCTTTATTAAAATCACCCATGAACGCCATCCGCGGCTTATTGTCACCCGGAATGTCAAAAAAGACAAAGGGCGCTATTTCGGCCCGTACCCGAATGTGCAGGCGGCGCGGGAAACGAAAAAACTGCTGGACCGCCTATACCCGCTCAGGAAGTGCTCGAAGCTTCCGGACCGCGTCTGTCTTTATTATCATCTCGGACAATGCCTCGCTCCTTGTGTTAAAGATATTTCTGAGGAGACAAATCGCGAGCTGGTTGAAGATATCACCCGTTTTTTAAAGGGAGGGCATAACGAGGTCAAAAAAGAGCTTGAAGAGAAAATGACAGAGGCGGCGGAAAAGCTTGAATTTGAACGGGCTAAAGAATTCCGCGATCAGCTTGCTCACATCGAATCGACGATGGAGAAGCAGAAAATGACCATGAATGACCTTTTGGATCGCGATGTGTTTGCTTATGCCTACGATAAAGGCTGGATGTGCGTCCAGGTCTTTTTCATACGCCAGGGAAAGCTGATTGAACGCGATGTCAGCATGTTTCCGATGTATCAGGAAGCGGATGAAGAATTTCTGACCTACATCGGCCAGTTCTATTCTAAAAACAATCACTTTCTGCCTAAAGAAATTCTGGTGCCTGACAGCGTGGACAGGGACATGATCAGCGAGCTTTTGGAAACCGCCGTGCATCAGCCGAAAAAGGGCCCGAAAAAAGAGCTGCTTTTGCTTGCGCACAAAAATGCGAAAATCGCTCTGCGGGAAAAATTCTCATTAATCGAACGGGATGAGGAACGGTCAATCGGTGCTGCCGAACGGCTCGGTGAGGCGCTGAACATTTACACGCCGCATCGGATTGAAGCGTTTGACAACTCCAATATTCAAGGCACAAACCCTGTGTCGGCCATGATTGTCTTTATTGACGGTAAGCCCAATAAAAAGGAATACCGCAAATATAAAATTAAAACCGTAACAGGGCCTGATGATTACGGCTCTATGAGGGAAGTCGTCAGAAGAAGATATTCGAGGGTGCTCCGCGAAAATCTCCCGCTGCCGGATTTAATCATCATTGACGGCGGAAAAGGACAGATTAATGCGGCGCGCGACGTGCTCGAAAATGAGCTCGGCCTTGATGTCCCTGTAGCGGGATTGGCGAAGGATGATAAACACCGAACATCCAACCTTTTGATCGGCGATCCGCTTGAACCGATGTTTCTGGAGCGGAACAGCCAGGAATTTTACCTGCTTCAGCGCATTCAGGACGAAGTTCACCGCTTTGCGATCAGTTTTCACAGGCAGATCCGGGGAAAAAGCGCCTTTCAATCCGTTTTGGATGATATCCCGGGCATCGGCGAAAAACGCAAAAAAATGCTCTTAAAGCATTTCGGATCCGTCAAAAAGATGAAGGAAGCAAGCCTTGACGATATTAAAAAAGCCGGTGTGCCGGCTGCGGCGGCTCAGATGCTGTTTGAAAAATTGAAAAAATAGTATTGTGCTTTTCTGAAAAACCTGCTAGAATGTGAACTAATTTCATAAGATCGTGTTATAAGGTGAAGATAGAGGTGCGAACTTCAATAGTAAGCTTTTTGAGAATGATGGATTCTGCGAGAAAAGCTGAAAGGGGAGCGTCGCCGAAGTGAATCACATCCCATCGGTGTGTTTTGCTGGCCTTGCATTAAATAAATGTAAGGCTGTCAAGAATTCATTTTCTTGGAGGGCTATCTCGTTGTTCATAATCAGTCGTAATGATATGAAAAAGCAATGAGAGCTATTCCTCTCATTGCTTTTTTTATTGTGAACAAAACGCTCTTTTCTCCTCACCCGCACGAACCAAAATGTAAAGGGTGGTCTAGTATGGGTCTTATCGTACAAAAATTCGGAGGCACTTCCGTCGGCTCTGCCGAAAAAATTCAACATGCCGCAAATCGAGCCATTGCTGAAAAGCAAAAAGGCCATGACGTCGTAGTCGTCGTTTCGGCAATGGGAAAATCAACCGACGCGCTCGTTAACCTGGCGGCGGAAATCACATCTGAGCCAAGTAAACGTGAAATGGATATGCTTCTGTCTACGGGAGAGCAGGTCACGATTTCGCTTTTAGCCATGGCGCTTCAGGAAAAAGGATATGACGCCGTCTCTTATACGGGATGGCAGGCGGGTGTCCGCACAGAAGCCGTCCACGGCAATGCGAGAATTACGGATATTGATATCACGGCAATTCAGGCCCAGCTTGCTGAAGGCAGGATTACAGTCGTCGCCGGTTTTCAGGGCGTAACGGAAGACGGCGGCATTACGACGCTCGGACGGGGCGGTTCCGATACAACGGCGGTCGCTCTTGCCGCAGCATTAGGAGCGGATAAATGTGACATTTACACAGACGTTCCGGGCGTGTTTACGACAGATCCGCGGTACGTCCGGTCAGCGAGAAAACTGGCGGGGATTTCTTATGATGAAATGCTTGAGCTTGCAAATCTCGGAGCGGGTGTCCTTCACCCGCGGGCGGTTGAGTTCGCGAAAAACTATCAAGTGCCTTTGGAAGTGCGGTCAAGTACGGAACATGAAGCGGGAACGTTAATTGAGGAGGAATCATCAATGGAGCAGAATTTAATCGTCAGAGGAATTGCATTTGAAGACCAGATCACGAGGGTGTCCGTTACAGGCCTGACAAGCGGACTGACAACCCTTTCAACGATCTTCACCGCCTTGGCAAAACGAAACATCAACGTTGACATCATTATTCAGACACAGGCGGACGATGGGGAAGCGGACATTTCTTTCTCAGTGAAAACGGAAGATGCCGCTCAAACGGTCGCTGTGCTTGAAGAATATAAAAACGCGCTTGACTATGAAAAAATTGAAACTGAAAGAAAGCTGGCGAAAGTATCCATTGTCGGGTCAGGCATGGTCTCAAATCCCGGCGTCGCTGCAGACATGTTTGCCGTACTGGCGGAAAAAAATGTACAAGTAAAAATGGTCAGCACATCTGAAATAAAAGTATCAACGGTTGTCAGCGAAAATGATATGGTGAAAGCGGTCGAAGCGCTTCACGATGCGTTTGAGCTTTCTAAACAGCCGTCTGCCGTATAAACGGGCAGGCAAAAAGGCGGGACTTGGAGTCACCGCCTTTTTTCAATTATACAGGGTCCTTCATATCCCATTTTACAGTCAGGACGACTTTATCCGCTCTCTTTTTTACCTGTTCATAAGATTCTGCAATCTGATCGTTCATCAATTGAATCTGTTCGGCTATAAAACCGGCTTCAAGCTGAAAACACGGCTCTTTCTGATGTTTAAGCCTGCTGGATACGAGCGGTCCTTCCAGTTCAAATTCAAGCTCTTGCTTTTTTGATCCGGTGTTTGTCAAAGTTCCCCAGCCGGCTTTTTCAAAAAAGGCGGGGATTTCTTCCCACGATTGAAGAGGAAATTTGCGGGCGAGGCGTTTTCCCGCCCAATACATCATGGATGAATGTTCCGGGCCCAGGATATCCGGAAGCACGATTTCCCGGATTAATTCGTAGCCGTATGCGCTGACGTCGAGTTCAGTTAAAGGTTCTAAAGCTGCTTCATAATTATTCTTCATATTATGTATTCCCCTCTCTCCTTCGTTTATTATAGCTTAAACAGGGGGGAGGATTACAGGATGATCCTATAAAACACGTGAAAAAAAGTGAGAAAGATATCGCAGGAAAATAAAATTTTCCCGTCAGATAATCAATTCGGAAAATTATAATTTATGTACACGTTTTCTTGACGCTCATTTGAGGGAGGAGTAAAATGAAATTGTCAATAAATTTTAATAAAGTGCTTACAATTGAAACGAAGTGGGGGCAGAGATTTTAGCACATTTCGCACTTAAATCAAACAGGGGGTAAAGTAATGTCTGGGAACAGAGAGTTTTATTTTCGAAGATTGCATTCCTTGCTCGGTGTTATTCCGGTCGGCATCTTTTTGATCCAGCATTTAGTCGTCAACCAATTTGCCGCAAGGGGAGCAGATGCGTTTAACAAGGCGGCCGGCTTTATGGACAGTCTGCCGTTCAGGTATGCGTTAGAAATTTTTATTATTTTCTTACCTTTAATTTATCATGCGGTTTACGGTGTGTACATAGCATTTACTGCGAAAAACAACGCTGGCCACTACAGTTATTTCAGAAACTGGATGTTTGTGCTTCAGCGTGTCACTGGTATTCTCACCCTTATTTTCGTCAGCTGGCATGTGTGGCAGACGCGGATTGCCGCACAGATGGGCGCTGAAGTCAACTTTGATATGATGGCGAATATTTTGAGCTCGCCGTTCATGCTCGGTTTTTACATTGTAGGCGTTTTATCGGTCATTTTTCACTTTTCAAACGGCTTATGGTCTTTTGCGGTCACATGGGGGATCACGGTCACGCCGCGTTCTCAAAGAATTTCGACTTACGTGACGCTGATTATATTTTTAGCGCTTTCATACGTCGGTCTAAAAGCAATTTTTGCGTTTGTGTAAGAGAACTAGATTACTAGAGGGAGAGGGGCTATCATGAGTCAATCAAGCATTATTGTAGTCGGCGGGGGTCTTGCCGGCCTCATGGCGACAATTAAAGCAGCGGAATCAGGCACGGCCGTTAAATTGTTTTCCATCGTTCCGGTCAAACGCTCTCACTCGGTCTGCGCGCAGGGCGGGATAAACGGAGCTGTCAACACAAAAGGGGAAGGAGACTCTCCGTTCGAGCATTTTGATGACACGGTATACGGAGGCGACTTTTTGGCAAACCAGCCTCCTGTAAAAGCGATGTGTGAAGCAGCGCCGTCCATTATCCACTTATTGGACCGCATGGGGGTTATGTTTAACAGAACGCCGGAAGGGCTCTTGGACTTCCGCCGTTTCGGGGGTACACAGCACCACAGAACAGCATACGCGGGAGCGACGACGGGTCAGCAGCTTCTTTACGCTCTGGACGAGCAGGTGCGCAGATATGAAGTGGCGGGTCTCGTCACAAAATACGAAGGCTGGGAATTCCTCGGCGCCGTTCTTGACGATGAGCGCACGTGCCGCGGTATCGTAGCTCAAAATTTGACCAATATGCAAATCGAGTCATTCCGTTCTGACGCCGTTATTATGGCGACGGGAGGACCCGGAATCGTATTCGGCAAATCAACAAACAGCATGATCAACACGGGATCTGCCGCATCAATCGTTTATCAGCAGGGAGCTTACTACGCTAACGGCGAATTTATCCAAATTCACCCGACAGCAATTCCCGGAGACGATAAACTGCGTCTGATGAGTGAATCGGCGCGCGGTGAGGGCGGAAGAGTCTGGACGTATAAAGACGGAAAACCTTGGTACTTCCTTGAGGAAAAATATCCTGCTTACGGAAACCTCGTGCCGCGGGATATTGCGACACGTGAAATCTTTGACGTATGCGTGAATCAGAAACTCGGCATCAACGGAGAAAACATGGTGTATCTTGATCTTTCGCACAAAGATCCGAAAGAGCTTGATGTTAAGCTTGGCGGCATTATTGAAATCTATGAAAAATTCATGGGGGATGACCCGCGCAAGCTTCCGATGAAAATTTTCCCTGCTGTTCACTACTCAATGGGCGGCCTGTGGGTTGATTATGATCAGATGACAAGCATCCGCGGATTGTTCGCAGCGGGTGAATGTGATTATTCAATGCACGGAGGAAACCGTTTAGGGGCGAACTCTCTGCTTTCCGCCATCTACGGAGGAATGGTTGCCGGTCCGAATGCGGTGAAATATGTTTCAGGACTTGAAACATCAGCGGAAGACATGTCTTCTTCATTATTTGATTCCTATGTGAAAAAAGAAGAAGAAAAATGGGCCGATATCATGAAGATGGACGGCGATGAAAATGCTTACGTGCTTCACCGTGAGCTCGGAGAATGGATGACGGCTAACGTAACGGTGGTGCGCCACAACGACAAGCTTTTGAAAACGGATGACAAAATTCAAGAGCTGATGGAACGCTTTAAGAAAATCAATATCAACGATACGACTAAATGGAGCAACCAAGGGGCAATGTTCACCCGCCAGTTCTCCAACATGCTTCAGCTTGCCAGAGTCATCACGCTCGGCGCATACAACCGAAATGAAAGCCGGGGAGCGCACTATAAACCGGATTTCCCTGAAAGAAATGACGATGAGTGGCTCAAAACGACAATGGCTAAACATGCCGGTCCGTTTGAAGCTCCGGAATTTGAATATCAGGATGTCGATGTATCACTGATTGCGCCCCGTAAACGCGACTACTCGAAGAAGAAGGTGGCGAAATAATCATGAGTGAGAAAAAGATACGGTTTATCATTACACGCCAGGATACGCCCGAAAGCGCGCCATACGATGAAGAATTTGAAATCAATTACCGTCCGAATCTGAATGTGATTTCTGCCCTGATGGAAATCCGCAGAAATCCCGTTAATGCAAAAGGGGAGAAAACGACGCCGGTTGCATGGGACATGAACTGTCTTGAGGAAGTATGCGGCGCCTGCTCCATGGTCATCAACGGAAGACCGCGCCAGTCATGTACGGCGCTGGTTGATAAGCTGGAACAGCCGATCCGTCTGAAACCGATGAAAACATTCCCGGTTGTCCGTGACCTTCAGGTGGACCGCAGCAGAATGTTTGATTCACTGAAAAAAGTGAAAGCATGGGTGCCGATTGACGGGACTTACGATTTGGGACCGGGACCGAGAATGCCGGAAAAACGCCGCCAGTGGGCATATGAATTGTCTAAATGCATGACATGCGGCGTCTGCCTCGAAGCCTGCCCGAATGTCAACAGCAAATCGAAATTCATGGGGCCTGCCCCGATGTCGCAAGTGCGTCTGTTTAACGCCCATCCGACGGGCGCGATGAACAAGTCAGAACGTTTAGAAGCTTTAATGACAGACGGCGGCCTCGGAGATTGCGGGAATTCACAAAACTGTGTTCAATCCTGCCCGAAAGGCATTCCGCTCACGACTTCAATCGCTGCTTTGAACAGAGATACGAATTTACAAGCATTCCGCAATTTCTTCGGAAGCGACAGAGTATAAGAAAGAAAAAAAGAGCCTCTTCCGCACGGGAGAGGTTTTTTTATAAGGAGCTGAAGGTGATGAAACAACCGCAATATATTGACATCCCGTTTGAAGAGTGGAGACAGTCGTTTTCTTTCTTCACTGAAGTGACGGTTCGGTTTTCAGAAACGGATATGTTCGGCCATATGAATAATGTAATCCCTTTCATCTATTTTGAAGAAGCCCGGATCGCTTATTTTAAACAGCGGGGCATATCAGCGCAAAATTCGGAAACGATGACGGTCGTCGCAAGCCAGCAGTGCGACTATATGCGTCAGGTGATGCCGTATGAAAACCTGCGGATTCATGTCAAAGCAAGCTCTGTCGGAAATGCGTCCGTCACCCTTCATTACCTTGGAGAAAATGAGTCAGGCCTGCCGTGCTTTACCGGTTCCGTCGTTATGGTTCAAGTGTCAAAGACAAGCGGCAAAGCGGTCAGCTGGACGGAGCGGGAGAAAGGCATCCTGCTCTCCTGAGCAGATAACTATTTCTCTAAGTGACGTCACCTCCGAAGCGCCCTTTACATATGATATCTTGACTATATAAACCCATTCGTTTCAGATTCGCTCTCACCTTAGCAAGGAGGATTACAATACTTGAAGGAGAAAGATTTTCAATCAAAGCCGCTGCTGACCAAAAGAGAAAGAGAAGTATTCGAATTGCTCGTTCAAGACAAGACAACAAAGGAAATTGCAAGCGAGCTATTTATCAGTGAAAAAACTGTACGGAATCACATTTCAAATGCCATGCAGAAGTTAGGTGTGAAAGGGCGTTCGCAAGCTGTTGTCGAGCTTCTTAGAATGGGTGAGCTAGAGCTCTGATTCTTGCCGGTTTTCCTTCTTTACGAGAAGGAGCCGGTTATTTGTGTTGGCGCCCAGGAAAATGGGCATGCGGTGAAAATCCCGGCTTTCCCTTTTTCTCCGTCAGTCTTGCATTTTTTTAAAAAAAGAAGGAAAATAGACACGGAGCGCATAGCCCAGAAAGATCCTTGAGTGAGGGATGGACAAATGACATCAAAATCTGTAGAGCATGTTGCGGATATCGAAAAATCACTCCGCCATATCGCTGCGATCATTAAACAAAAAGGAAGAGAAATCCTTAACCAATATTCAATTACACCGCCGCAATTCGTGGGGCTTCAATGGCTTTATGAATTGGGGGATATGACAATAGGCGAATTATCAGGCAAAATGTATTTGGCTTGCAGCACGACGACGGATCTGATAGACCGCATGGAAAAAAATAAGCTTGTCGAGCGGGTTAAAGACCCAGCTGACAGACGTGTCGTCAGAATTCATCTTCTCGCTGAAGGAGAGCGTATTATCCAGGAAGTGATTTTGAAAAGGCAGGCTTATTTGCGGGACATGTTTGAGACATTTTCCGAAGAAGAAACAGCCCTCTTCGAAAAGTCATTATTGAAACTGCAGCATGAAATGAAAAGAAAATGAGGCGATTTTGTTGGAACAGCCGATAGGAGTCATTGATTCCGGGGTTGGCGGGTTAACCGTTGCCAAGGAAATCATGAGACAGCTACCGAAGGAAAATATCATCTATGTGGGAGATACAAAACGCTGCCCGTACGGCCCGCGTCCTGAAGAAGAAGTTCTTCAATACACGTGGGAAATGACCGATTACCTGCTGGAAAACCACCATATCAAAATGCTCGTGATCGCCTGTAATACGGCCACGGCCATTGCCTTGGAGGATATTCAGCGCAAAACGGATATACCGGTTGTCGGCGTCATTCAGCCGGGTGCGAGAACGGCGATCAAGGTCACGAAAAATCAGCATATCGGCGTCATCGGCACGATAAATACCATTAAAAGCCGAGCGTATGAGCAGGCGCTGCTCGGATTAAATGCAGACCTTCAAGTCGAGAACATGGCTTGCCCGCTGCTGGTGCCGTTTGTGGAAAGCGGACGGTTTCTTCAGGAATCGGCGGCGGAAGCGGTCGAAGCATCGCTTGAGCCTTTAAAAGGTACAGCAATTGACACCTTGATTTTAGGGTGCACGCATTATCCGATTTTAAAAGATCCGATTCAGGATTATATGGGAAAGCATGTGAAAATCATTTCCTCCGGAGACGAGACAGCGAGAGAAGTGAGCACCATTTTGTCTTATAAAGGTTTGTTAAACCAATCGAAACATGCACCGGAGCATCAGTTTCTAACAACGGGAGAGCGGAACGGCTTCGCAAAAATTGCCGAAGACTGGTTCGGTCATGAAATCGGCCATGTCGAGTGCATCTCCCTTCAAGAGCCGATCAGAAAATAAATCAAAAAACCCGCTGTTTACGGCGGGTTTTTTTGCGCATCCCGGTCTATTTCCCGCACAGGGCTCGTATACATCATAGTACAAACAGCCTTAGGAGGGAAAAGTATGCTGAAAAAAGGACCTGCAGTCATTGCTGCAACATGTCTTACTTCGGCTTTTGTATTATCAGGATGCGGTTTGTTTCAATCCGATAAAACAGCCGGGGAAATCGACCCGCCTCAAGACATTTCATATGTAAAAGATGAAGCGGGAATTCAGGCGAAATCAACGCAGTCAGAAAAAAACGGCACATCTAAAGCCGATCAGCCGGCCAATACAGTCATGAGAGAGCTGTATCTGATTGATAAAAACGGCTATGTCGCAGCACAGACACTGCCTCTTCCGAACAGTGAGGGAACCGCAAAGCAGGCCCTTGAGTATTTGGTTCAGGGAGGGCCTGTGTCAGAAATCCTGCCGAATGGCTTCAGAGCGGTGCTCCCTGCGGATACGACGGTAAATGTTGACATTAAAAAAGACGGTACCGCCGTCGCTGATTTTTCGAAGGAATTTAAAAACTACAAAAAAGAAGACGAACAAAAAATCCTGCAATCGATTACATGGACGCTTACCCAATTCAGCTCAATAGATAAAGTCAAAATCAGAATTAACGGGCATGAACTGAAAGAAATGCCTGTGGGCGGCACGCCGATTACGGGCGACTTAAGCAGAAAAGACGGGATTAATATTGAAACCGCCGGAGTGAATGATCTGACAGACACCCATCCGCTGACTGTGTATTATCTGGCGGAAACAGAGACCAGTGAATACTACGTGCCTGTCACAAAGCGGATTGACAATTCAGAAACAAACGACATCACCGCAGCCGTTGAGCAGCTCGCCGACGGACCGGGCAAAGCAAGCGGGCTTTTGACGGACTTTAATAACGATGTTAAGCTCCTCAGCAAGCCGAAAGTAAAAGACGGCCAGGTTACACTTGATTTTAACAGCTCTATTTACGGAAGCGCCGATGAAAAAACAAAAATGGTATCATCGGGCGTACTGGACAGCATCGTCCTCACATTAACAGAACAGCCGTCGATAAAAAGTGTTTCTATAAAAGTAAACGGAAAGTCAGAACTGGTGAATGAAAAAGGAGAATCCCTTTCAAAACCTGTTTCGAGGCCGTCCCAAGTGAATACGGGTAGTTTTTAATTTGCGATTTTTGATATACTAGTAAAAAAGAGGTTAGCGTTCCGGCTGCCTCTTTCTTTATTCACAATCCGGAACAAAAGGTTTATGTACATATAATCGGAGGTAAAATATGAGACACGACGGAAGACAGCACGATGAGCTGCGACCTATCACATTTGATTTGGATTTTATCACTCACCCGGAGGGCTCTGTTTTAATTACAGCGGGAAACACAAAGGTCATCTGTAATGCATCAGTGGAAGACCGGGTGCCGCCATTTTTACGCGGCGGAGGAAAAGGCTGGATCACAGCGGAATACAGCATGCTTCCCCGCGCCACGAATCAAAGAACGATAAGAGAATCTTCAAAAGGAAAGGTTTCCGGAAGAACGATGGAAATCCAGCGTCTGATCGGGCGCGCGCTCCGGGCCGTCGTTGATTTGGAGAAGCTCGGCGAACGGACGATCTGGATCGACTGTGACGTCATTCAAGCGGACGGCGGAACAAGAACGGCTTCCATTACCGGCGCTTTCTTGGCAATGGCCATTGCGGCCGGCAAACTCGTAAAAAGCGGCGTTATCAAAACCTCTCCTGTGACAGACTATCTCGCGGCCATTTCTGTCGGGATGGATAAAGAAGAAGGCCTTCTTTTGGATCTGAATTATGAAGAGGACTCAGCGGCTGAAGTCGATATGAATATCATCATGACGGGAAGCGGACGTTTTGTGGAGCTTCAAGGGACGGGCGAAGAAGCCACATTCTCCCGTGAAGATTTAAACGGACTGTTAAGCCTTGCCGAAAAAGGAATCCAGACGCTTATTCAAAAACAAAAAGAAGTGCTTGGAGATACATTGCCTGAACTGAAATAAAGAAAGAGAGGCCTGATCAGCGTGAAAGAAGCCATTATTGCGACACACAATCCGGGAAAAGTGAAAGAATTTAAAGAAATACTCGAACCGAAAGGCTACAGTGTCTCTTCTTTGGCGGAAATCGGATTTACGGAAGAAATTGAAGAAACCGGACATACCTTTGAAGAAAACGCCATTTTAAAAGCGGAAGCGGTGGCAAAAGCCGTAAACAAAATGGTCATTGCGGACGACTCCGGTTTATCAGTGGACAACCTGGGAGGCAGACCGGGCGTTTATTCAGCCCGTTATGCAGGCGAAGCAAAAGATGATAAAGCGAATATGGACAAGGTGCTGTCAGAATTAAAAGGCATCGAAAAAGAGCAGCGTACGGCCCGTTTCCGCTGCGCCCTTGCCGTCAGCATGCCGGGGCAGGAAACCAAAACGGTCGAAGGCCATGTTGAAGGATATATTGCAGAAGAACCCGAGGGAGATAACGGGTTCGGCTATGATCCCATTTTTATTGTAAAGGATAAAGATAAAACCATGGCCCAGCTGACAAGCGCTGAGAAAAACAAAATCAGCCACAGGGCTGAAGCGCTCAAGAAACTGTCAAAGCTGCTTGATGCGTAAGGGGGAGCGTAATGCAATGAAAGTGCTGATGATAAGTGACAGTCACGGCCTTGAAGACGAACTGGAAACGATCGCGAAGCGGCACGAAGACGAAGTGGATCTGATGATTCATTGCGGTGATTCAGAGCTTGACGCCGCACATCCTGCGCTCACACCGTATCATACGGTGAAAGGCAACTGCGACTTTGGGGGCGGATTTCAGGACGAACTCCTGCTGGATGCCGGTTCAAAGAAAATCCTGGCCGTTCACGGACATCTTCACGGCATTAAACAGTCACTTTTAACTGTTTTTTACCGGGCGGAAGAGCTTGGAGCGGATATTGTCTGCTTCGGCCACTCGCATATTGCCGGAAGTGAAGTGCTTCGGGGCAAGCTTTTGATTAACCCGGGGAGCATCCGCCTTCCGAGAGTCCGCAATGTGAAAAGCTATGCCATTCTTACTCTCACAGAAAGTGAAGGCGCCATGGCTTTTTACGACGAAACAGGTCAGGAATTGAAGGACTTGAGGAATACAATCAGCTTTTAACATGTGATGGGGAAGATTTCTTTCTTCCCCATAAAAAGTTTCTGAAAAAATATTGACTTATGATATGAACCTGTATATAATAAATCTTGTCGCTGATACATAAAGCAAAATCTTGTCCCAGTAGCTCAGCTGGATAGAGCAACGGCCTTCTAAGCCGTCGGTCGGGAGTTCGAATCTCTCCTGGGACGTACAAAAAAAGAGCTGGTGACATCAGAGTGAAAACTGATGCCGCTGGCCTTTTTTATCGGATGACCATATTGTAAATTCGCTGACATCATGGTAAAATGATCAGCAGAACGATTTGATTTTCATGTCCCAGTAGCTCAGCCGGATAGAGCAACGGCCTTCTAAGCCGTCGGTCGGGAGTTCGAATCTCTCCTGGGACGTATAATTAAAAACCTCAAGCCCTGTCAATGGGTTTGAGGTTTTTTTGTATTTTATTTTTTTACGAAACAAAAGTTCCGTATTTTATGAAAATTGTAAAGTAATTTTAATATAAATGAAACTTAATGTAATATTTACCGTAATAAATATATGTATAAAGATACTTAAGGCGCCCTTGAGTGATAAATTATCTAATTTCTATCATACATTTTGTCAATAATCGATAGAAAGACAGCGGGAGGAATTAGCTTTTGAAGTACGCATTTGCATATAAGAATTACAATATAGAAACCATCTTTTGCGGAAAAGATGAGCTGTTTGAGGAGCTGAAACAATTTTTAATCACTCAATGCGGTTTAATTATTGTTGAGGTTTCAAGGGCTGATTACTATACGGAGCAGGAATTGAATCAATGGAATGACCGTTATACCCTGTAAGTAAGAAAAAACCGGCCGTGCGGGGCCGGTTTTTTATATCATCTGAATCCGCTTGGAGCGCTGAAGCCGGTATGGCCGCCGCTGAAACCGCCTCCGAGTGCGCCGGGATGTGTCCCGGTGCCGAGGCTTCCTCCGACGTCACTGAAGGTTTGGCCGTAGTACCCGGATGTATAAGGGTACGGGACGAATTGCTGTCCGGAGAATGCCAGCGTGCTTTGCGGGGTCTGCTGCCCGTAACCGGATGGCGGAAATCCCTGCTGAAAAGAAGGACCGGCCTGATATGGGGCTGTATGCATCGGAGCCGGAGGATAATAAGACTGCGGCGGTAAAACCGGTAAAGGCGGAAATCCAGGAGGCAGGCCCTGCATGCCTGATAACATCTTATTCATGACATCACTCATTTCTTCACGAGATAAGAATAGTGTATGCGTATGTCTGTATAAAGAGCCTGTTCAATCTGAACTGAATATCTGACAGGCGGGACGGAAAGACCGTGAAAAATCTTGGAATAAAATGTGACATATTCGTATATGAACGGAAAAATTTCATGTAATCTTAAGAGATTAACAAAAAAATTATAAAAACTTTTAACATTTACCGATCCTTTTGTATCAGTAATGAAAGCGTATACAAAGTAGATTGATTAATCTAAATAGTCTAATAATTATAAAAATGCTGTTGACACTGCCTGTAAACGAGCGTAATATGAGTTCAAACAAAAATAATTAAATGATTCACACTAAAAAGAAAAATCATAAAACACTGAAAAAACAAACAAATGAAGGTTCTTTTTTAAATAAAAGAGCCGCCATAATAAAAAGCGCAGAAGAGGATAAGTAGCTTTGCTGAAGTTTTTCACAGAGAGCCGGTAACGCTGAGAGCCGGCAAAAACAAACCAAAGTGAACTCGCCTCAGAGTGCCGGTCTGAAATGTGAAGAGTAGGACTCGGCCGAGTGAACGTCAATGTTTACTCGTTATCAAAACGGATAGTAATTATCCATGAGACGGTCTCATATGACCGTAAACAAGGGTGGTACCGCGGAAAGCAAGCCTTTTCGCCCCTTTTGGCTATCGCATAAAATGCTTGGCTGAATGTGGGTGGGAAGGCTTTTTTATTTGCGTCAGCCGGCGCTTCGTTTTATGAATTGGATTTTAGAAGGGAACATTGAAAAGGAGGAACTGAAAATGGGCACAAATGTACAGGCGGATACTCTGTCTGCCGATTGTACAAAGACAATGAACGGGGCTTTAATGCTGATTGAATCATTAAAGAAAGAAAATGTCGAAATGATCTTCGGCTATCCGGGGGGAGCCGTTCTTCCGATTTACGATAAGTTGTATCAATCAGGATTGGTTCACATCCTGCCCCGCCATGAGCAAGGTGCGATTCATGCGGCGGAAGGGTATGCGAGAGTTTCCGGGAAGCCGGGGGTTGTAATCGCTACTTCCGGACCGGGAGCGACAAACTTAGTTACCGGTCTTGCGGATGCGATGATTGATTCACTGCCGCTCGTGGTGTTTACCGGTCAGGTGGCCACTTCGGTCATCGGCAGCGACGCTTTTCAGGAAGCTGACATTTTAGGAATTACGATGCCGATTACGAAACACAGTTATCAGGTTCGCCGTCCGGAAGATCTTCCCCGTGTGATTAAAGAGGCGTTCCATATCGCCACAACAGGAAGACCGGGCCCGGTATTAATTGATATACCGAAGGATGTCGCATCATTTGAAGGGGAATTCAGGTATGATCACGAGATCAGCCTTCCGGGGTATCAGCCGGTAAAAGAGCCTAACTATCTGCAGATCCGAAAGCTCGTGGAAGCTGTCAGCAGTGCGCAAAAGCCGGTTATTTTAGCCGGAGCGGGTGTTTTGCACGGTAAAGCTTCAGAAGATTTAAAAAATTATGCTGAACAGCAGCAAATTCCCGTAGCGCACACGCTTCTCGGTCTGGGCGGTTTCCCGGCAGACCATCCGCTTTTTCTGGGGATGGCGGGGATGCACGGCACATACACAGCGAATATGGCGCTTTACCACTGTGACTTGCTGATCAGCATCGGAGCGCGGTTCGATGATCGCGTGACGGGGAACCTGAAGCATTTTGCAAAGTCCGCCAAGGTGGCGCATATCGATATTGACCCTGCCGAAATCGGAAAAATTATTGAAACGCAGATTCCGGTGGTCGGCGACAGTAAAATCGTCCTTCAGGAATTATTGAAGCAAAACGGAAAACAGGGACACTCGGAGGAATGGAAACAGCAACTTTCAGAATGGAAAGAAGAATATCCGCTTTGGTATACAGACAACAGAGAAGAGGGCTTTAAACCCCAAAAGCTGATTGAGTATATTCACCAATTCACAAACGGTGAGGCGATTGTGGCGACGGATGTCGGCCAGCATCAGATGTGGGCGGCTCAGTTTTATCCTTTCCGAAAGGCGGATAAGTGGGTGACCTCTGGAGGTCTCGGCACAATGGGCTTCGGCCTTCCGGCAGCTATCGGAGCGCAGCTGGCTGATCGTAATGCCACGGTCGTTGCAATCCTCGGAGACGGAGGTTTCCAGATGACTCTGCAGGAATTAGATGTCATCCGGCAGCTGAATCTTCCGGTTAAAGTGATTATCCTGAACAACGAATGTCTGGGCATGGTCAGACAGTGGCAGGAAATCTTCTATGAAGAACGCTATTCTGAATCCAAATTCTCGGCGCAGCCTGACTTTGTCAAATTGTCAGAAGCCTACGGCATTACAGGCGTCCGGATTTCATCGGAAGAAGAGGCGGAAGAAGAGCTGCAAAAGGCGCTTTCATCAAAAGAGCCGGTCGTTATTGACGTCCGGGTCGCCAAAAGCGAAAAAGTATTCCCGATGATTGCGCCCGGTAAAGGACTTCATGAAATGGTGGGGGTGAAACCTTGAAACGCATTATCACATTAACGGTGGTCAACCGCTCGGGAGTATTAAACCGGATCACCGGACTGTTTACAAAAAGACACTACAATATCGAAAGCATTACTGTAGGCCACACGGAAACTAGCGGTGTTTCAAGGATTACATTTGTCGTCCATGTGGAAGGCGAAAATGACGTAGAGCAGCTGACAAAGCAGCTGAACAAACAAATTGACGTCCTGAAAGTGACGGATATCACAAACCAATCGATCGTACAGCGTGAGCTTGCATTAATTAAAGTTGTTTCCGCACCGTCGGCCAGAACGGAAATGAACGGAATTATTGAACCGTTCAGGGCTTCCGTCGTTGATGTCTCAAGAGACAGCATCGTCGTTCAGGTCACCGGCGAATCCAATAAAATCGAAGCGCTTATAGAGCTTCTCAAACCTTATGGCATTAAAGAAATCGCGAGAACAGGCACAACGGCTTTTGCGAGGGGAACCCAGCAGAAGGCGTCATCCAATAAAACAATTTCAATTGTATAACACAAAAAAGGGAGAGATTAAAATGGTAAAAGTATATTATAACGGTGATATCAAAGAGAACGTATTGGCAGGTAAAAAAGTAGCGATTATCGGTTACGGTTCACAAGGTCATGCACATGCGCTGAACTTAAAAGAAAGCGGAATTGATGTTATTGTCGGCGTCAGACAAGGCAAATCATTTACACAGGCCCAAGAAGACGGTCATCAAGTATTTTCTGTAAGAGAAGCGGCTGCCCAGGCTGATATCATTATGGTTCTGCTTCCGGATGAACAGCAGCAAAAAGTATATGAAGCTGAAATCAAAGATGAATTGACAGCGGGCAAATCATTGGTATTCGCACACGGATTTAACGTCCATTTCCATCAGATCGTGCCTCCTGCTGATGTTGATGTATTCCTTGTCGCTCCAAAAGGGCCGGGACACCTTGTCAGAAGAACATATGAACAAGGCGCAGGCGTACCGGCATTGTTTGCCATCTACCAGGACGTATCAGGCGAAGCGAAAGACACGGCGCTTGCTTATGCAAAAGGAATCGGCGGAGCGCGTGCGGGGGTTCTTGAAACAACATTTAAAGAAGAAACGGAAACGGATCTGTTCGGTGAGCAGGCTGTTCTCTGCGGAGGTTTAACGGCGCTTGTCAAAGCAGGTTTTGAAACGCTGACAGAAGCCGGATACCAGCCTGAACTTGCATATTTTGAGTGTCTGCATGAACTGAAGCTGATCGTAGACTTAATGTATGAAGAAGGATTGGCAGGCATGAGATACTCAATCTCCGATACGGCTCAATGGGGAGATTTTGTATCAGGACCGCGCGTAGTCGACGCGAAGGTAAAAGAATCTATGAAACAAGTATTAACTGATATTCAAAACGGTACATTCGCAAAAGAATGGATCGTGGAAAACCAAGTGAACCGTCCTCGTTTCAATGCGATCAATGCAAGTGAAAACGAGCATCAGATTGAAAAAGTCGGCAGACAGCTTCGTGAAATGATGCCGTTTGTCAAACAAGGCAAAAAGAAGGAAGCGGTGGTCTCCGTTGCGCAAAATTAATGTCTTCGACACGACTCTTCGTGACGGTGAACAATCTCCCGGAGTCAACCTTAATGCACGGGAGAAACTGGCGATAGCCAAGCAGCTTGAGAGACTCGGGGTGGACATTATTGAAGCGGGATTTCCCGCTTCATCCCGAGGTGATTTTTTAGCCGTGCAGGAAATCGCAAGAACGATTAAAAATTGTTCGGTAACAGGGCTTGCCCGCTCTGTCAAAGGTGACATCGATGCAGCCTGGGAAGCGCTGAAAGACGGAGTCAGCCCGCGGATTCACGTCTTTATCGCCACCTCTGACATTCATCTGAAGCATAAGCTGAAAATGACGCGGGAAGAGGTTAAGGAAAAAGCGGTTGAAATGGTGAAGTATGCAAAAGAACGCTTTCCGCTCGTTCAATGGTCAGCGGAAGATGCATGCCGAACTGAACTTCCGTTTCTGTCTGAAATCGTAGAAAAAGTGATTGATGCCGGCGCGAGCGTCATCAACCTCCCGGACACTGTAGGTTACCTGACGCCTGCTGAATACGGAAATATCTTTAAATATATGAAGGAACACGTTCCTAATATCAGCCGGGCAAAACTCTCAGCCCATTGCCACGATGACCTCGGAATGGCGGTTGCCAACTCACTTTCGGCAATTGAAAACGGGGCTGATCAAATTGAATGCGCCATTAACGGAATAGGAGAAAGAGCCGGTAACGCCGCGCTTGAGGAAATCGCCGTTGCGCTTCATGTCAGAAATGACGCGTATCAGGCTGATTCATCTCTCACCCTTCATGAGTTAAAGCGGACGAGTGATCTTGTCAGCAAACTGACGGGAATGGCCGTTCCCCGCAATAAAGCGATCGTCGGAGATAATGCTTTCGCACATGAGTCAGGTATTCACCAAGACGGTTTCCTGAAAGAGAAATCAACATATGAAATCATTTCACCGGAACTTGTAGGTGTGACTGCTGAGGCGCTCGTGCTCGGAAAGCATTCCGGACGCCACGCGTTCAAAGACCGCCTGAATGCGCTTGGATTCCAGTTTGACAGTGATGAAATCAATAAATTTTTTACGATGTTTAAAGAACTGACTGAAAAGAAGAAAGAAATCACCGATGATGACCTGATTTCTCTTATTTTAGAAGAAAAAGTGACGGACAAAAAAATCGGCTATGAATTTTTGTCTCTGCAAGTGCATTACGGGACGTCTCAGGTGCCGACTGCAACAGTCTCTTTGCGAAATCAGGAAAACGAACAGCTAATTCAAGAGGCGGCAACAGGAGCGGGCAGCGTAGAAGCCGTTTATAACACGCTCGGGCGCTGCATCGATAAAAATATTGAACTGTTGGATTACCGCATCCAGTCCAACCGGAAAGGCGAAGACGCGCTGGCTCAAGTTTATGTCAGAGTCACCGTGAACGGAAAAGAATCATCAGGGCGGGGAATCGCGCATGATGTTCTGGAAGCTTCTGCAAAAGCTTATCTGAATGCAGTGAACCGGCAATTGGTGCTGGATTGCAATATAGACGGATTAAAGAGACAGACTGCGGTCGGCTCGTAATAGAAAGGAGAACGTTTGATTTGAAAAAACGCATTGCTTTGCTTCCCGGTGACGGAATCGGGCCGGAAGTGGCGGAATCAGCGGCAGATGTACTGAAAAGCGTTGCCGAACAATTCGGACATGAATTTGAATTTGAAAACGGGCTGATCGGGGGAGCAGCCATTGACGCTCATCAAAATCCCCTCCCTGAGGAGACTGTTGCTCTTTGTGAAAGATCCGACGCCATTTTGCTCGGTGCAGTCGGCGGACCGAAATGGGACCAAAATTCTCCTGAGCTCAGGCCGGAAAAAGGCTTGCTCGGCATCAGAAAAAAACTCGGCCTGTTTGCCAATCTGCGTCCCGTGACCGTATTTGAAAGCCTGTCTGAGGCATCTCCGTTGAAAAAAGAATATATCAGCGGGGTCGACTTTGTGATCGTCCGGGAACTGACGGGCGGCCTCTACTTCGGAGAGCCAAGCAGACAGTATGTCAATGAAGCGGGAGAAAAAGAAGCGGTCGATACCCTTTTTTATAAGAAAGAAGAAATCGAACGCGTTGTCAGAGAAGCCTTTAAGATGGCTGCCGGCAGGAAAGGGAAAGTGACGTCAGTTGATAAGGCGAATGTGCTTTCTTCAAGCAGGCTGTGGCGTGAAACAGCAGATGAAATCGCAAAAGAATTTCCTGATGTGACGCTTGAGCATATGCTTGTCGATAATGCCGCGATGCAGCTCATTTACGCTCCGAATCAATTTGACGTCATCGTAACTGAAAATATGTTCGGCGATATTTTAAGCGATGAAGCCTCTATGCTGACAGGCTCGCTCGGCATGCTGCCGTCAGCCAGTTTATCAAGTTCAGGTCTTCACTTGTTTGAACCCGTGCATGGATCGGCGCCTGACATTGCAGGTAAAGGGATGGCCAATCCGTTTGCGGCGATTTTATCAGCGGCGATGCTCTTGAGAACATCTTTCGGACTTGAAACAGAAGCGCAAGCCATAGAAAAAGCGGTCGCAAAGGTGCTTGCAGACGGCAGCCGCACACGTGATATCGCCCGGGGCGGCCAATATGCCGGAACGCATGATATTACTGAAAAAGTAAAAGCCGCATTAGTCGGCGCGAATACAAAATCTATAGTGTGACGCTTAAAAGAGAGCGGTCTTAGTTCATAGGTAGAGGGAGGAAACAAAGATGATGCCTCGAACAATCATCGAAAAGATTTGGGATCGGCATGTTGTAAAAAGCGGTGAAGGAAAACCCGATCTTCTCTATATTGATCTGCACTTAATTCATGAGGTGACGTCTCCTCAGGCGTTTGAAGGATTAAGGCAAAAGGGAAGAAAGGTCAGACGGCCGCAGAACACATTCGCGACGATGGACCACAATATCCCGACTGTCAACCGTTTTGACATAAAAGATGAAGTCGCAAAGCGCCAAGTAACCGCGCTTGAACGAAATTGTGAGGAGTTCGGCGTCCGTCTTGCGGATCTTCACAGCGCGGATCAGGGAATCGTTCACGTGGTCGGGCCTGAGCTTGGTCTGACACTTCCGGGGAAAACGATCGTTTGCGGAGACAGCCATACATCGACTCACGGCGCATTCGGGGCGCTTGCCTTCGGTATCGGCACAAGTGAGGTGGAACATGTTCTTTCCACACAGACATTATGGCAGCAGCGGCCGAAAACGCTTGAAATCCGCGTTGACGGAACGCTCCAAAAAGGAGTGACCGCGAAGGATGTCATCTTATCGGTTATCGGAAAATACGGGGTGAAATTCGGTACGGGATATGTCATTGAATACACCGGGGAAGTATTCAGAAACATGTCTATGGACGAACGCATGACCGTCTGCAATATGTCAATAGAAGCGGGAGCGCGCGCGGGACTGATCGCTCCTGATGAAACGACGATCGAATACTGCAGAAACCGTAAATACGCGCCAAAAGGCGAAGAGTTTGAAAAAGCGGCTGCAGAATGGAAAGCGTTAAAAACCGATCCGGGCGCCGTCTACGATCGTTCCATCGTGTTAGACGGCAGCGAGATTTCTCCAATGGTCACATGGGGCATCAACCCCGGCATGGTTCTTCCGGTAGATGCTCAAATACCGGCGCCGGAAAGCATTGATTCTGACGACGGTAAAAAAGAAGCCATCCGCGCGTACGAATACATGGGGATTGAACCGAATCAAAAAATTGAAGATATAAAAGTCGAACATGTATTTATCGGCTCCTGTACAAATTCGCGGATGACCGACCTTCGCCAGGCTGCTGATATGATTAAAGGCCGAAAAGTCGCCGACAGCGTCAGAGCGATTGTGGTGCCGGGCTCTCAAAGCGTGAAACAGCAGGCTGAGAAAGAAGGGCTGCACCGTGTGTTTCTTGAAGCGGGCTTTGAATGGAGAGAATCAGGCTGCAGCATGTGCCTCAGTATGAACAATGATGTCGTGCCTGAAGGGGAACGATGCGCCTCCACATCCAACCGCAACTTCGAAGGCAGACAGGGAAAAGGCGCGAGAACACACCTTGTCAGTCCTGCCATGGCGGCAATGGCGGCCATTCACGGGCATTTCGTCGATGTAAGAAAGTTTTATCAAGAAAAAACAGTTGTGTAAGGAGTGCGCGAAAGATGGAACCTTTAAAAACGCATACAGGAAAAGCGGCCGTCTTAAACCGGATCAACGTCGACACGGACCAGATTATTCCGAAGCAGTTTCTGAAAAGAATTGAAAGAACCGGATACGGCAGATTCGCGTTTTTTGATTGGAGATACCTTGAGAACGGTGAGCCTGATCCTGAGTTTGAATTAAACCGCCAAGTCTATGAAGGCGCGTCTATATTAATTGCCGGAGAGAATTTCGGCTGCGGATCATCCCGTGAGCACGCTCCTTGGGCGCTGGATGATTACGGATTCAAAATCATCATCGCCCCGTCATTTGCCGATATTTTTCATCAAAACTGCTTTAAAAACGGTATGCTTCCCATCCGTATGCCGTATGATCAGTGGAAAAAACTCGCCTGTCAATATGAAAATCAGTCCCTTAATATGACGGTTGACTTGGAAAACCAGCTCATTCACGACAGCGAAGGAAGAGAGATTTCGTTTGAAGTCGATCCTCACTGGAAGGAAATGCTGATTAACGGCTATGATGAAATTTCATTAACGCTTCTGCTGGAGGACGACATTCAGCAGTTTGAATCGAAAAGAAGTTCTTGGCTTCGAGCCTGAAAAAAGCCGTCCGGCATCTGTCCGGCGGCTTTTTTGGCCGTGCGCGTCATCCTTTCTTGTGTTTCCTGACGCGTGTTGATACACTTGAACAAAATAAGCGCCTGAAAGGAAATAAAGTATGACGCATGACAAGAAAAAAGCTGATATCATTCCTTTCCCCCGTCTGAAAGAACGCTTGGTTGATAAAGGGATGGCCGCCATGAAGGATAAACAGTATCAGGAGGCCCTCGAACTGTTTTCAGAAGCGGTAAGCCACGGTGATACCGAGTCCGATGTACATTTAGGCATGGCGATTTGTTTTCTGGAACTCGGGGAATTGGAAGAAGCAAAACAAGTTTGCGAGAAAATGCTGAATGAAGGGTACGGCCATTATTTTACCGTGCTGCAGGTGTATATGACCATTTTAATTCAGCTGAAACAATATGAAGAAGTCAAAAGCACAATTGAAGCTGTACTGGAGGAAAACCAGCTGCCAGCAGAAAGTGCGGAACAATTCTACCGGCTGCTCGAATTCAGCCGCAAAATGACCGATCCCGATCAGCAGGATGAGGCGTGGGAGGAGGAATATGAAGACGTTCTTGATGCGGAAAAAGTGCTGAACAGCCCCGCAGAACAAATGAATCTGATTCATTCTCTCAAAGACCGCAATATTGCGAAATACACGGGCCTTTTAAAAACGATTCTTCAAGATCCGGGCGCGCATCCGCTGATCAAAACGATGATTTTGACGCTTATGTCGGAGCACGACTACAGCAAACCGGTCCATATTACAAAATTCGGTGATTCAATGACCGCGATCCCGAGTGAAACGATTCAGCCTGATGCGGCCCCGATTTTGCATCGTGTTCTCCGGGTGCTTGATGAAACGCTCGGCAATGAAAATCCTACATTATACGCCGCCGTTGAGGAGCTGTGGAGAAGGCATCTGACCGTATTGCACCCTTTTATGCCGAAGTTTTTGAACGCAGATTTATGGGCCGCGGCGCTTCATAAGGTCGGTTACGAGATGCACGGCATTGACATTGAGCCGGAGGAACTTCATATGATGTACGAGTTTGACAGCCGTGAACTCGAAGAAGCCTGCACGATGATTAAGGATATTGAAGAAATTTCTTATTTGTAAATCACGCCATATAGTTGAAAGCGCTAGGCGTTATGTTATAATATAGTGGTTGTATTTATGTATAGCGGTTTAACTGAAATGAGAATTACGGTTGGACAGGCTGCCAGTTCATTACATAATGATTCTGATTCAAAGCGGTTTTTTCTTTGACAAAGCCGCGGATTGCTTTAGAATGGAAGACCGACACAACCTGAATAGATTTTTGGAGGGAAACACATGTCTGTAAAATGGGAAAAACAAGAAGGCAACGAAGGCGTATTAACGGTTGAAGTTGATGCGGAAACGTTTAAAACAGCTCTTGATGATGCATTTAAAAAAGTAGTAAAACAGGTTTCTATTCCTGGATTCCGCAAAGGGAAAGTTCCCCGCGGTTTATTCGAACAGCGTTTCGGCGTTGAAGCTCTTTACCAGGATGCTTTAGATATTTTACTTCCTGTAGAATACCCTAAAGCGGTTGAAGAAGCCGGCATTGAGCCTGTAGACCGCCCTGAAATCGATGTTGAAAAAATCGAAAAAGGCGAAAGCTTAATTTTCACTGCAAAAGTGACTGTAAAACCGGAAGTGAAACTCGGTGACTACAAAGGCTTAGGTATCGAAAAAGATGACGTGTCCGTTACTGACGAAGACGTACAAAACGAACTTAAAGCGCTTCAGGAGCGTCAGGCTGAGCTTGTCGTGAAAGAAGAAGGCGCTGTTGAAAACGGCGATACAGTCGTTCTTGACTTCGAAGGTTTCGTTGACGGAGAAGCATTTGAAGGCGGAAAAGCTGAGAACTACTCACTTGAAGTAGGATCAGGTTCATTCATCCCGGGCTTCGAAGAGCAGTTAACAGGTCTTGAAGCAGGCGCTGAAAAGGATCTTGAAGTAACATTCCCTGAAGAGTACCATGCTGAAGAGCTTGCCGGAAAACCAGCTGTTTTCAAAGTGAAAATTCATGAAATCAAAGCGAAAGAGCTTCCGGAGCTTAACGACGAATTCGCAAAAGACATTGACGAAGAAGTTGAAACGCTTGCTGAATTAACTGAGAAAACAAAAAAACGCCTTGAAGAAGCAAAAGAAAACGAAGCTGACGCTAAATTGCGTGAAGAGCTTGTTCTGAAAGCATCTGAAAACGCTGAAGCTGATGTTCCTCAAGCGATGATCGACACTGAGCTTGACCGCATGCTGAAAGAATTCGAACAGCGTCTGCAAATGCAAGGCATGAACCTTGAGCTTTACACTCAATTCTCAGGTCAAGATGAAAACGCGTTAAAAGAGCAAATGACAGAAGATGCTGCAAAACGCGTAAAATCAAACCTGACGCTTGAAGCGATCGCTCAAGCTGAAAATCTTGAAGTGACTGACGAAGAAGTTGAAGCTGAGCTGACTAAAATGGCTGAAGCTTACAACATGCCGGTTGAAAACATCAAGCAGGCAATCGGTTCAACTGACGCGATGAAAGAAGATTTAAAAGTTCGAAAAGCAATTGATTTTCTTGTAGAAAACCGTTAATATGGTTCATAATAATAGACATAATAAAACAGGGCGCGATTAATTCGTGCCTTGTTTTGTACAATTATGATATAACTCTTTTTCTTGGGGCAAGATAGTCATTGCCGGGCTGTTTTTTGTCATACATATAGAATGTGCAAGCGCGAAACACATTGTTACCGTCTTACTGGAAAGTATGGTAAAATGCAATACATACTCGATCGTAGCAAGAACCGTTTTCTTTTGCCCTTCAGGTAAAAGAAAAAGTGAGACAAGATTAAGGGGTGAAAGAATGTTTAAATTCAACGAGGAAAAAGGACAATTAAAATGCTCGTTCTGCGGAAAAACGCAAGATCAGGTTCGTAAGCTGGTTGCAGGACCGGGTGTATATATATGCGACGAATGCATCGAGCTCTGTACAGAAATCGTAGAAGAAGAGCTGGGCACAGAAGAAGAAGTCGAATTTAAAGACGTTCCGAAGCCGCAGGAAATCCGTGAGATTCTGAATGAATATGTCATCGGACAGGATCAGGCGAAGAAATCACTTGCGGTTGCGGTATACAACCATTACAAACGCATCAACTCCAACAGTAAAGTGGATGATGTCGAGCTTTCTAAAAGTAATATTTCATTAATCGGGCCGACTGGAAGCGGGAAAACACTTCTCGCCCAGACACTTGCGCGTATTCTGAACGTGCCGTTTGCGATCGCGGACGCTACATCTCTGACTGAAGCCGGATATGTCGGTGAGGACGTAGAAAACATTCTCCTCAAACTGATTCAGGCAGCAGACTATGATGTGGAAAAAGCGGAAAAAGGCATTATTTATATCGATGAAATCGATAAAGTAGCGCGTAAATCTGAAAACCCGTCCATCACACGTGACGTATCAGGCGAAGGCGTTCAGCAGGCGCTGCTGAAAATTCTTGAAGGAACGGTTGCAAGCGTGCCGCCTCAAGGAGGGCGCAAACATCCTCATCAGGAATTCATTCAGATCGATACGACGAACATTCTGTTCATTTGCGGGGGTGCATTTGACGGCATCGAACAAATCATTAAACGCCGTCTCGGACAAAAAGTCATCGGCTTCGGCTCTGATAATAAAGTGGCAGACTTGGAAAAAGAAGAACTGCTTTCTAAAGTTCTTCCGGAAGACTTGCTTCGTTTCGGGCTGATTCCTGAATTCATCGGCCGTCTTCCTGTCATTGCAAGCCTTGAGCAGCTTGACGAAACGGCACTGGTTGAAATTCTGACTAAACCTAAAAACGCACTCGTCAAACAATACAAGAAAATGTTAGAACTAGATGATGTCGAGCTTGATTTTGAAGACGAGGCATTATCTGAAATTGCGAAAAAAGCGATCGAGCGAAAAACAGGCGCACGCGGCCTGCGTTCTATCATTGAGGGCATCATGCTTGACGTCATGTTTGATCTGCCGTCCCGCGATGACATTGAAAAATGTGTCATTACCGGAGCGACAGTGGCAGACGGTGAAGCACCGCGTCTTGTATTAAAAGACGGCACTGTTGTTAAAACATCAGCGTAACGTTACAAAACCTCCTGACTCGGATTGATCAGGAGGTTTTTTTCTTGTCCCGACCCTTCTGAAAAATGTTTATTCCGGGCTTTGCTGGGAGATACTAGCGGACAGAGGAATGAATTGGATACATAAATCGTTTTTTCAGGAGGGACCAGCATGAGTTGGACAGGGATCGCATTATTTGTACAGCTGTTTTTCGGGATAGTCATCGGATTATATTTTTGGAATCTGCTCAAAAACCAGCGTACACAAAAAGTGACGATAGATAAAGAATCAAAAAAGGAAATGGAACAGCTTCGCAAAATGCGCGCCATCAGTTTATCAGAACCTTTATCAGAGAAGGTGCGGCCGAAAAGCTTTCAGGATATTGTCGGCCAGGAGGATGGGATTAAAGCATTAAAAGCAGCGCTTTGCGGTCCGAACCCGCAGCATGTCATAATTTACGGGCCTCCGGGAGTCGGTAAAACGGCTGCGGCGCGTCTCGTATTGGAAGAAGCGAAAAAACATAAACAGTCACCATTTCAGAAGCAGGCCGTTTTTGTTGAGCTTGATGCGACGACCGCACGATTTGATGAACGGGGTATTGCCGATCCGCTTATCGGTTCAGTGCATGATCCGATTTATCAGGGAGCGGGGGCAATGGGTCAGGCGGGCATTCCGCAGCCGAAGCAGGGGGCTGTGACCCATGCGCACGGCGGTGTATTGTTTATTGATGAAATCGGCGAGCTTCACCCGATTCAGATGAATAAAATGCTGAAGGTGCTTGAAGATCGGAAAGTATTTTTAGACAGTGCGTATTACAGTGAGGAAAATACGCAGATACCGAATCATATTCATGATATTTTTCAAAACGGGCTTCCCGCGGATTTCCGACTGATCGGAGCGACAACGAGAATGCCGAATGAAATTCCGCCGGCCATCCGGTCCCGCTGTCTTGAAGTGTTTTTCCGCGAGCTGGAAAAGGATGAACTTAAAACCGTTGCGAAAAAAGCGGCCGACAAAATTCAGAAAGAGATTTCTGATGAGGCTCTTGGTGTGCTGACCGCATATACGAGAAACGGACGCGAAGCCGTCAATATGATTCAGATTGCCGCCGGTATGGCGGTGACCGAGGACAGGAAAGAAATTACGACAGAGGATATAGAGTGGGTTGTTCATTCCAGTCAGCTTACGCCGAAAAATGAGCAGAAAATCGCTGATGAACCGCAAGTCGGTATCGTGAACGGGCTTGCCGTTTACGGGCCGAACAGCGGCGCATTGCTGGAAATCGAAGTGAATGTCACGCCTGCGCAGGACAAAGGCAGCCTGAATATTACGGGAATCGCAGAGGAAGAGAGCATTGGCAGCCAATCAAAGTCGATCCGCCGCAAAAGTATGGCGAAGGGGTCAGTGGAGAATGTTCTGACGGTTCTTCGCACAATGGGCATCAAACCTTCAGACTATGACATTCATGTCAATTTTCCGGGCGGAGGTCCGATTGACGGACCTTCTGCGGGTATCGCGATGGCTGCGGGGATTTTTTCCGCGATTCACCGCATCCCTATCGACCATACGGTGGCGATGACGGGAGAGATCAGCCTGACAGGGCTTGTCAAACCCATCGGCGGCGTTATCCCGAAAATCAAAGCCGCAAAGCAGGCCGGAGCAAAAACGGTCATTATCCCTTATGAAAATCAGCAGTCCATTCTGAAACGAATAGATGGAATCACCATTAAAGCGGTAAAAACGTTTCAGGAAGTGCTTGACGTCATATTGGTAGACCCGCCTTCAGAACAGAAACCGTTTGATATCCAAATGAATAAGGAATCCGTATAAACCCCATTTTTATAATGGGGTTTTTTTATGGAGGACATCTTTTCCTTTTTCAGAACAGAAAGAAAGGGTATACTACGAAGAGACTGTTTTATATACAGGGCAGGCGGTAAGCCGATGATTGCCCGATCCCGGAATTGTACAACGATGAAAAAGTTGTATTATAATGGTTCATACTAAAGTCACGGAGGTGTCAGTCACATGGCAGAAGATACAAAACGCAGCATCCCGCTCCTCCCTTTAAGAGGTTTATTGGTATACCCGACGATGGTTTTACATTTAGATGTAGGCCGGGACAAGTCGGTTCAGGCTCTTGAACAGGCAATGATGCATGATCATATGATTTTTTTAGCCACTCAGCAGGATATTTCGATAGACGAACCGGGTGAAGAGGACATTTTCACCGTCGGCACTTATACAAAAATTAAACAGATGCTGAAGCTTCCCAACGGTACGATCAGAGTGCTTGTAGAAGGAATTCAGCGGGCGCAGATCCTTGAATACACCGAGCTCGAAGATTATACTTCGGTCGATATACAGCTGATGCATGAGGACGATTCGAAAGACGTGGAAGATGAAGCGCTTATGCGGACGCTGCTGGACCATTTTGACCAGTACATAAAAATTTCTAAAAAAATCTCCGCAGAAACGTATGCAGCCGTGACTGATATTGAAGAGCCCGGCAGAATGGCGGATATCGTCGCTTCTCATCTCCCGCTGAAATTAAAGGACAAGCAGGATATTTTAGAAACGGCTGATATTAAAGAACGCCTGAATAAGGTCATCCGTTCTATTCATAATGAAAAAGAAGTGCTGGAAATTGAGAAAAAAATCGGACAGCGCGTCAAGCGTTCGATGGAACGCACTCAAAAGGAATACTACTTGCGTGAACAGATGAAAGCCATTCAGAAGGAGCTTGGCGACAAAGAAGGGAAAACCGGTGAAGTTCAGTCGCTCACGGAGAAGATAGAAGAAGCCGGCATGCCTGAGCGTGTCAAAGAAACGGCGCTTAAGGAATTAAGCCGTTACGAAAAAGTGCCGTCAAGCTCAGCGGAAAGCTCTGTTATCCGCAACTATATTGACTGGCTTATCGCTCTGCCGTGGTCGGACGAAACAGAAGATAAACTGGATATTAAAAAAGCCGGGGAAATCTTAGACAAAGAGCATCACGGTTTAGAGAAAGTGAAAGAACGGATTCTGGAGTATTTGGCTGTGAAACAGCTGACGAAAACGCTGAAAGGGCCGATTCTTTGTCTGGCCGGACCTCCGGGAGTCGGAAAAACATCTCTTGCAAAATCAATCAGTACGAGCATGGGGCGCCGTTTTGTGAGAATTTCACTGGGCGGTGTGCGGGATGAATCTGAAATCCGCGGGCATCGGCGTACATACGTCGGAGCGATGCCGGGCCGTATTATACAGGGGATGAAAAAAGCCGGCAAACAAAATCCGGTCTTTCTCCTTGATGAGATTGATAAAATGTCGTCTGATTTCAGAGGCGACCCGTCTTCGGCGATGCTTGAGGTGCTGGATCCGGAACAAAACAGCACATTCAGCGACCATTATATTGAAGAGACGTTCGATTTATCGAAAGTGCTTTTTATCGCGACTGCGAATAACCTTGCTTCAATACCGGGCCCTCTCAGAGACAGAATGGAGATTATCAGCCTGTCAGGCTATACTGAAAACGAAAAGCTGGAGATCGTAAAAGACCACCTGCTTCCGAAACAGATCAAAGAGCACGGGCTCACAAAGAGCAACCTGCAGATTCGGGATCAGGCGATTACCGACATCATCCGCTATTATACAAGGGAAGCCGGTGTGAGAACGCTTGAACGCCAGGTTGCCGCCATTTGCCGAAAAGCTGCAAAAGCCATCGTTTCTGAGGAAAGAAAACGCATTACCGTTACAGAGAAAAATTTGGCAGACTACCTTGGAAAACGGATATTCAGATACGGACAAGCGGAAACCGAAGATCAAATCGGGGTCGTCACGGGGCTTGCGTATACGACAGTCGGCGGAGACACGCTTTCAATCGAGGTGTCATTGTCACCGGGAAAAGGAAAGCTGATTCTGACCGGGAAGCTGGGAGATGTCATGCGGGAATCCGCCCAGGCAGCTTTCAGTTATGTCCGCTCAAAAGCGGAACAGCTCGGAATCGATCCGACATTCCATGAGAACCATGACATTCATATTCATGTCCCTGAAGGAGCGGTGCCGAAAGACGGCCCTTCTGCGGGAATTACGATGGCCACGGCGCTCGTTTCAGCGTTAACGGATCGTCCGGTAAAACGCGAAGTCGGTATGACGGGAGAAATCACGCTGCGGGGCCGCGTGCTTCCGATCGGCGGACTGAAAGAAAAGGCGCTCGGTGCCCACAGAGCGGGCCTGACCACGATTATTGCGCCTAAAGATAACGAAAAAGATATAGAGGATATTCCTGAAAGCGTCAGAGAAGGACTGAAATTTATATTCGTGTCACATCTGGATGACGTTTTGGAACATGCCTTAGTAGGAGAGAAGAAATGAAAGTTACAAAGTCAGAAATCGTGATCAGCGCGGTTAAACCGGAACAGTACCCTGATGGGGGACTTCCGGAAATCGCGCTGGCGGGAAGATCAAATGTAGGAAAGTCATCTTTTATCAATTCATTAATCAATCGGAAAAACCTGGCCAGAACGTCATCAAAACCGGGGAAAACACAGACCTTAAACTTTTACATCATCAATGATGAATTGCATTTTGTCGACGTTCCCGGGTACGGGTTTGCGAAAGTTTCAAAAAGCGAGCGGGAAGCATGGGGGAGAATGATTGAAACCTATATGACGACCCGTGAAGAGCTGAAAGCCTGCGTGCAGATTGTCGACCTCAGACACGCGCCGTCTGCTGATGACGTGAACATGTATGAATTCTTGAAATATTACGGCATTCCCGTTATCGTCATTGCGACAAAAGCGGATAAGATTCCAAAAGGAAAATGGGACAAGCACTTAAAGGTTGTCAAACAGACGCTTGATATGGACCCTGAAGATGAGCTGATTTTATTCTCCTCTGAAACAAAAAAAGGAAAAGATGAAGCATGGGGAGCCATTAAAAAAATGATCAGCAGGTAATGAAAAACCCAAAACGCAGTGCGTTTTGGGTTTTATCGTATAGTTTTGTTCCGCTTGATAAACAATAAGAAAAGGCTGATTCCGACGAAAACATACGGCCAGTATGTTTTGAAATGCTCCGTCGGAATATTCACGGATTCCATCCACGCCGTAATTTGTTTAAAGAAGTATAAAAAGAGGGAAAAACCAATCATGGCAACCGCTTCGTATACATATTCTTTTCTGGCGGCCGCAAATAAGGAGAAACCGAGTACGAAGAGCAGCATTTCGAAATCTCCCGGCCACCAAGAGAGCTCTGGTTTGGCGAAAAAGTGTAAACCTATTCCGAACAGAAGCATACCGATAAGGACGTGAGGCCCAGCCGCTTCCTTTTTGCCCTGATACAAGAACACGGCACCCAAAAGCATAAGGAGCACCGGCCATTCTCCCTGATTCGCAAAGAGGCGGACCTGTCCGCTCTGAAGCCATGCGAATAATGAAGCGGCAAGCAGAAGTCCTGGTAATAAAATTGATGTTTTTTTCATCCTGTCACCTACCCGCAGTAAAGGATTTTTAGTATGATGATTACAGAGGAAACGAAGCTTTTTATACTATAGCATAACATTTTTGAAATCTGTTCACATTTTCACGAAGAAACTATGTTATAATTATTATAAATAATAAATTCTATGTTAGAATGATTATAAATAAATTGCGATGTACGGGGGTGCATGAACGGCTATGCATATTCTTGTAGTGGGAGTAGATTATAAATCCGCCCCCATTGAAATACGTGAAAAAATAAGTTTTCAGCCGGATGAGCTTGCAGAAGCGATGCTCCGTTTAAAAGAAGAAAAAAGTGTTCTTGAAAACATTATCGTGTCAACCTGCAACCGAACTGAAATATATGCGGTGGTCGACCAGCTTCATACCGGCCGTTATTATATAAAGACATTTTTATCCGAATGGTTCTCGCTGCCGAAAGAAGAGCTGTCTCCGTTTCTGAAATTTTATGAGAGCGATGCGGCGATCGAGCATTTATTCCGTGTGGCGTGCGGTTTGGATTCCATGGTCATCGGAGAAACACAAATACTCGGCCAGGTCCGTTCGAGCTTTAAAACGGCGCAGACAGAAAAGACAATCGGCACCATTTTCAATGAGCTCTTTAAACAGGCGGTGACTGTCGGCAAACGCACGCATGCTGAAACCGATATCGGCGCCAATGCCGTTTCCGTCAGTTACGCGGCCGTTGAACTCGCGAAAAAAATCTTCGGCTCTCTGTCAAATAAGCACATTTTGATTCTCGGTGCGGGGAAAATGGGCGAGCTCGCCGCAGAAAACCTGCACGGACAGGGCATCGGCAAAGTAACGGTCATCAACAGAACGTTTTTGAAGGCAAAAGAGCTTGCTGACCGTTTCTCCGGAGAAGCTCGCAGCTTAAACCAGCTTGAACATGCACTTGCTGAAGCTGATATTTTAATCAGCTCGACAGGCGCGAGTGATTTTGTCGTGTCTAAAGATATGATGGAGAGAGCGGGCAGACAGCGGAAGGGCCGCCCGTTATTTATGGTGGACATCGCTGTGCCGAGAGACCTTGATCCTGCGCTGAACGATCTTGAAGGTGTTTTCCTGTACGATATTGATGACCTTGAAGGAATCGTTGAAGCCAACTTAAAAGAACGCCGTGAAACCGCTGAAAAAGTCGAGCTGTTCATTGAAGCGGCAATTGTTGAATTTAAGCAGTGGCTTAATACGCTCGGCGTCGTGCCGGTCATTTCGGCGCTGCGTGAAAAGGCGCTGTCCATCCAGTCCGATACGATGCAGAGCATTGAGCGCAAGCTGCCTAATCTGACGGTAAGAGAGAAAAAACTGCTCAGCAAACATACGAAAAGCATCATTAACCAGATGCTGCGCGACCCGATTCTGAAAGCGAAAGAGCTTGCGGCTGAAGCGGATTCCGAGGAAAAGCTGAAGCTGTTTATGCAGATTTTCGATATTGAGGATGAAGCCGGCCGCCAGCTGGACAAAAGCCTGGATAACCGCCAGACGGTTCATTCGTTTCAAAAGGCAGAAGCAAAAACGGGCTTACGTCCGCTTGTAAGTGAGTGAGCGCTGTATGATTGATACAGCAATGGCAAGACTTAATGAAGCGACAATTGTTATTTATGCAGTAAGCGTCCTTTTTTACTTTATAGATTTTCTTCAACACAACCGGAAGGCTGGGAAAATGGCCTTCTGGTTGCTTTCTATTGTCTGGACTCTGCAAACCGTCTATCTTTCTTATTTTATGTGGCAGACGGGGAGATTTCCGGTCTTAAATATTACAGAGGCCCTTTACTTTTATGCGTGGGTGCTTGTTACGCTCTCACTTGTTGTCACGCAGATTCTGCGGGTTGATTTTATCGTGTTTTTCACGAATGTCATCGGTTTCTCGATGATCGCGATCCACACGTTTTCACCGACTGATCAGCATTCGGCAGCTTTTTCCGGCCAGCTGGTCTCAGAGCTTTTGGTCATTCATATCACAATGGCGATTCTCTCATACGGCGCCTTTTCCCTTTCTTTTGTCTTTTCGCTTCTTTATCAATTTCAATATTCTTTATTAAAGAAGAAAAAATGGGGAAAATGGCTGTTGAGAATTGAAGATTTGTCAAAACTTGATTATATGGCTTACGTTTTGAATGTCATCGGAGTTCCGATGCTGCTGTTAAGTTTGATCTTAGGCGTAATCTGGGCGTATGTGTCTCTGGAAACGCTGTACTGGTTTGATTCAAAAGTGCTCGGCTCGTTTATTGTGCTGCTTTTATACAGCTACTATTTATATATCAGAATGATTAAGGAACTGCAGGGAAAAGTGGCGGCGTTATGGAATTCAGCATGTTTTCTCGTGCTGATGATTAATTACTTCCTGCTCGGAAGCCTATCGCAATTCCATTGGTTCAGTTAACGTCACGCGCCAAACAGATTCGGGAGGAAAGAAAATGAGAACGATTAAGGTAGGTTCCAGACGGAGCAAACTGGCTATGACCCAGACAAAATGGGTGATTAACAAACTAAAGGAATTGAATCCTTCGTATAACTTTGAAATTCAGGAGATTGTCACAAAAGGCGACCGCATCCTTGATGTCACACTGTCAAAAGTGGGCGGCAAAGGTCTGTTTGTCAAAGAGATTGAACAGGCGCTGTTACATCAGGAGATTGATATGGCGGTCCACAGCATGAAAGACATGCCTGCTGTTTTGCCTGAAGGTCTGGTCATCGGCTGCATACCGAAACGTGAGGACCCGCGTGATGCGCTGATTTCCAAGGGGCATCAAAAGCTGGACGACATAAAAGAAGGCGGCATCATCGGCACGAGCAGTTTAAGAAGAAGCGCCCAGATTCTTGCTGAGCGCCCTGATCTTACTATTAAATGGATCAGAGGCAACATAGATACGAGACTTCAAAAGCTTGAGACGGAAGATTATGATGCTATTATTTTAGCTGCTGCGGGTCTTTCAAGAATGGGCTGGAAAGATGATGTCGTATCTGAATTCCTCGAACCGGACCGCTGTCTGCCTGCGGTAGGCCAAGGCGCTCTTGCCATTGAATGCAGAGAGTCGGATGAGGAGCTTTTGAAGCTGTTTGCGCAATTCACCGATGAGTATACGAAACGCACGGTGGCAGCCGAACGGGCTTTCTTGCACGCGATGGAAGGCGGCTGCCAAGTGCCGATTGCCGGGTATGCGTCCGTCAATGACCGGGATGAGGTTGAATTGGTCGGTCTTGTTGCGTCTCCGGACGGTAAGACGATTTATAAAGAAACAGCGGCGGGACATGATCCGGAAGAAATCGGGAAACGCTGTGCGGCGATGATGTCTGAAAAAGGAGCCAAAGCATTAATCGACAGCGTAAAACAGGAGCTCGATCAGGATGGCAAATGACCTTCCTTTACAAGGAAAGACCGTGCTTGTCACCCGGAACAAAAGACAGGCCGCCCCGTTCCGAAAAAAAGTGGAGGCGCTCGGCGGAACGGCTGTTTCCGCTTCGCTGATCGCTTTTCAGGAAGCGCTCCCGGGTGAATGTGCGGACAGTCTCCGGGAAGACCTTTCTGAGCCGGGGTGGCTTGTTTTTACAAGCGTAAACGGTGTCCGGTTCTTTTTTTCCTACCTCGATGAGCACGGCCTTGCGCTTTCGGGACGGAAAAAAATCGCAGCCGTCGGTGAAAAGACTGCGCGCGCCCTTAAAGAGCGGGGAGCCGGGACGGATGCGATGCCTGATGAGTATGTGGCTGAATGTCTGGCTGATACATTAAAGCGGCACGCATCAGCTGCCGAACCCATTTCAGTGATAAAGGGCAATTTATCACGCGATGTCATAAAAGCGGAGCTTGAGCCGCTTGGCTATCAAATAAGGGAATGGGTGCTGTACAATACCATTCAGGATGAAAAAGGAATGGACGAGCTGAGACAGGCTGCATCCCGCTCTCATTTTGATTTTATTACGTTTACCAGTTCTTCGGCGGTGCATACGTTTATGCATGCGGTCGGAGACGAAAAAAAAACTTTGGAAAACAGCGGTGCGAGCTATATCAGCATCGGCCCTTTGACGGAAAAAGCGCTATTGGAATACGGGATCTCATCCCATGTGCCTGACACCTATACGATTGAAGGCATGCTGGACGTCATGTGCAGCATGTCGGGAAAGGATAGATAATGATGAATCAAACATTTAACAGACACCGCCGTTTGCGCGCGAACGCTGCGATGAGAGATTTAGTAAGAGAAACACGCCTTCACCCTTCAGATTTTATTTACCCTTTATTTGTCGTTGAAGGGCTTGAAGGAAAAAAAGAAGTTCCTTCCATGCCGGGGGTTTATCATGTGTCACTCGATTTATTAAAGGATGAAATGGCTGAGCTCATATCACTCGACATTAAGTCGGTCATCGTTTTCGGCGTGCCGGAAGAAAAAGACGACTGCGGAACTCAGGCTTTTCACGATCACGGCATTGTGCAAAAAGGGATTGCTGAAATTAAAAAGCATTATCCTGAAATGATCGTAATCGCTGATACATGCCTCTGTGAATATACGGATCACGGCCATTGCGGCGTTGTGAAAGACGGAGTAATCCTGAATGACGAGTCGCTTGAACTGCTGGCGCAGACAGCCGTCAGCCAGGCTAAAGCCGGCGCTGATATCATCGCTCCTTCAAACATGATGGACGGTTTTGTCACAGTGATCAGAGAAGCGCTTGACAAAGAAGGATTCACAAATATTCCGATCATGTCCTATGCCGTGAAATATTCAAGTGAATTTTACGGTCCGTTCCGCGACGCGGCTGACAGCACACCGCAGTTCGGCGACCGAAAAACATATCAGATGGATCCGGCCAACCGCTTGGAAGCGCTCCGTGAGGCTGAATCAGACGCTGCAGAAGGCGCTGACTTTTTAATCGTCAAACCGTCTATGTCATACTTAGATATTATGCGTGATGTGAAAAACCGCCATCACCTGCCGCTGGTCGCTTATAATGTAAGCGGGGAGTATTCTATGGTGAAAGCTGCAGCCCAAAACGGCTGGATTAAAGAAAAAGAAATGGTGCTTGAAATTTTAACGAGCATGAAACGTGCAGGTGCCGACCTCATTATGACGTATCATGCAAAAGACGCAGCAAAATGGCTTGCTGAATAAGAATTTCATTTGACGGGAGCTGAGGCAGATGAGAAACTATGAAAAATCAAAATCCGCTTTTAAAGAAGCACAGAAACTGATGCCGGGCGGAGTGAACAGCCCGGTGCGCGCATTTAAATCAGTTGATATGGACCCGATTTTTATGCAGCGCGGCAAAGGATCGAAAATTTTTGATATTGACGGCAATGAATATATCGACTATGTGCTGAGCTGGGGTCCGCTCATTTTGGGCCACACCAACGACCGCGTCGTTGAAAGCCTGAAAAAGGTCGCGGAAAACGGAACAAGTTTCGGAGCTTCTACTGAAGTGGAAAACGAACTGGCCAAATTGGTCATTGACCGTGTGCCGTCTGTTGAAATCGTACGGATGGTCAGCTCCGGAACAGAGGCGACAATGAGCGCTCTTCGTCTGGCAAGAGGATATACCGGCCGCAATAAAATTTTGAAATTCGAAGGGTGTTATCACGGCCACGGTGATTCGCTGCTGATCAAAGCGGGATCCGGGGTGGCGACACTCGGCCTTCCTGACAGCCCGGGTGTGCCTGAAGGAATCGCGATGAATACGATTACCGTTCCGTATAACGACTTGGAAAGCGTTGCACTCGCATTCCGTGAGTACGGTGAAGATATCGCCGGGGTCATTGTTGAGCCGGTAGCCGGCAATATGGGCGTTGTTCCGCCGCAGGAAGGCTTTTTGCAAGGGCTTCGTGACATCACGGAACAAAATGGCGCGCTGTTAATTTTTGATGAAGTCATGACCGGTTTTCGCGTGGACTATAACTGTGCGCAAGGATATTTCGGCGTGACGCCTGACTTAACGTGTCTCGGCAAAGTCATCGGCGGCGGTCTTCCTGTCGGTGCGTATGGCGGCAAAGCCGAAATCATGGAACGAATCGCTCCGAGCGGTCCGATCTATCAGGCGGGAACATTGTCGGGAAATCCGCTTGCCATGACAGCGGGACTTGAGACGTTACAGCAGCTCACACCTGAATCTTACCAAGAATTTGTGAAAAAAGGCGATATGCTTGAAGAAGGCATTTCCAAAGCCGCTGAAGCACATGGCATTCCGCACACGTTTAACCGTGCGGGCTCAATGATCGGATTCTTTTTCACAAATGAGCCTGTCATTAACTATGAAACAGCTAAATCATCTGATTTAAAGCTGTTCGCCAAATATTATAAAGGGATGGCTGACGCAGGCGTATTTCTTCCGCCGTCTCAATTTGAAGGATTGTTTCTCTCCACTGCGCATACAATGGAGGATATTGAAAAAACCATTCAAGCCGCTGAGAAAGTGTTCCAGACTATCAGCCGCTGATACCGAAAAGCCGATGCAAGCAAGTCTTGTATCGGCTTTTTTCAATGCCTCCTTTATCATATTTATCCGGATTGCGGCATACACCTTTAGTGACATCTAATTGTATGGATTAGATGAAAGGAGGATATGAACTTGCCGCATAATCACCGGTTGCAATTTTCTGTTGAAGAATCAATCTGTTTCCAAAAAGGACAGGAAGTTTCTGAATTACTTTCGATTTCATTAGACCCTGATATCAGGGTGCAGGAAGTAAATGATTATGTCTCAATTAAAGGATCATTAGAACTTACTGGCGAGTACAACATAGATCACAGCAGTCATTTCGAAGAGCTTGATAGAGAGCTGAGACATGTAGAGGAAGTGAGGGCAAGGGAGGATGGCACTGCAGAGCTCCTTCATTGTTTCCCGGTAGACATCACGATTCCGAAAAATAAAGTGAGCCACCTCAATGATGTTTTCGTTTTTATTGATGCCTTTGATTATCAGTTGACGGATTCAAGAATCTTAACCATTCAGGCTGATTTGGCAATTGAAGGACTGCTTGAGGAAACCGAGCCAAAAGAGCCGGAAATCCCTCTGTATGTGGCGCCTGAATTTTCCAGAGAAGAAATGATCAATCTTGCTGAACATCGTTCCGAGGAAGAAAATGAACCAGAATTAATGATACGTCAGATTCCTGAAGAGCCGCTGAGTGTATCGGAAGAAGAAGCAATACAAGAAACCGTGGAGAATGAGGAAGAGACTCCGCCTATACTCAGGCAGGAAGAGGAAGAAGAAAAAGAGGAGGATGAGGAAACCGCCCCTGTTCTGAGGCTGGAAGAGGTGCCGGAACCTGTTTCAATTACTGAGCCTCCTCCTCCCGCTGCCGTCCAAGACGAAGAAGAGCCGGAAGAAGCTGAGGAGCCTGCAATCATGTCGGCTGAAAGGAATGAGCCTGTATCTGAGGATGATGCAGCGGAAGTGCTGGAAGAGCCAAAGGATGATGTTGAACCGGTTTCCCCTGCTTTTACTCTGACCCCGCATGCAGAAAAAACAGAGGTTGAGGAACAGCCCGCCCTTGAAATAGAAGAGCAGCCAGAGGCCGAACCGCTTCTCCGTCAGAGTGATCAAGAGGAGACAGAAGACGAAGAGGAGCCTGCGGTTTTTGAAGAAGAACAGGAGCCCGCTTATCGCGAGTTCGTTCCGGAACCGCGGGAAGAGGAATTTTACAGCGCTCCTAAGTTTCTTGAGGAAGAAACCCAGGCTGATGAAGGGTTTGAAATTGAGGTAAGGAAGATGGCGCAGCCGGAGGAGGAAACCGGGGAACCTCTTGATTTGTCTTTTCAGTTTTCCAAACTGCCGCCTGAAGAACCGGCGGCATCTGAACGGCCTGAGCCGCTTAAGTCCGAAAGAGAGAATGAAGAACCGGCACCGAAAACGGATCAGAAGGAAAATGACAACTCTCATTATTTGACAAAATTATTTACAAGAGAAGAAGAAAAGTTTTCGAGAATGAAAATTTGCATTGTACAGCAGCAAGATACAATCGATCGGGTGTGCGAACGATATGACATCACATCCCAGCAGCTTATCAGAACGAATTCTTTATCGTTTGATGACGAGCTTGAAGAAGGTCAGCTTCTGTATATACCTGAATATAATAACAGCCATGCGTAAGCACAAAGAGGCCGTAAAAATGTGGTGAATGGAATGGAAGCAGTCCAATCAGTGCTTCAGGAATACGGGCTGGCGGCTGAGTATATTGAGCCTGTCAGCCCGCATGTATGGAAAGTCTACTCAAACCACGGCATTTTTGCTTTGAAACAGCTCAAGCCGGCCCGCAGCAATGATTTTACGGATCATATGATTGAGATTGAGGAGAAAGGCTACCGTTCATTTGTTCCGATCTACCGCACGCATGCAGGCGATTTTTTTGCCGGAAGCCAGACGGAGGATTCTTATTATTTAATGCCTTGGCTTCAGTACGATCAGGAAGAAGAACTGGATCAAAAGCATGTTTACCTTTTTAAAGAGGTTGCGAAGCTCCACTCCGCGACCGTGCGGGACATCCAAATCAGTACTGAAGATATCAGCGGCTTTTATGAAGTAACGAAAAGAGATTGGGAAAATGATAAGCTCGTCTATGAACAATTTGCCGACCGGGCGGAAAAAGAGTGGTACCTTTCTCCTTTTGAACTGCAGGCCGTTACGTATCTTACAGAAACGGTGTCCGCCGTCAATTTTGCTCTGGAGCGTCTGGAGGAGTGGTTCGAAGCGGCAAAGGATCTTGATAAGACGAGAGCGGTGATCAATCACGGCAGCTTATCGAGCCGCCATTTTCTATATAATGACGTGGGAGCGGGCTTTTTCACCAATTTCGAGAAAGCTGCGCTGGGCCCTCCGCAAAATGATCTGCTCGGCTTTTATTCCAGATTGTTCAGAAGCTATCCGAAAGCGTGTCCGGAGTGTCTTGACTGGTTTTATACGTATCATAAATCATTTCCGCTCCGTGAAGCGGAAATCAGCCTGTTTCTCAGCTATATGGCTTATCCGTCCGGCATGTACAAAGTGCTGAAACGGTATCAGACCGCTCAAAGGGGCTCTGAAAAAGAAGAGTGCTCGCAATTATTAAGGGCGTTTTGGCAGATGAAAAATGTTGAACCATTTCTCATGAAGGTGTATCAGATTGAGCAGGAGAAAAAAATAAAGGCGGAAAACGAGTCCTCTTCATAACGGGACTCGTTTTTTTATATCCATTCCAAATGCAGGGCGCACGCTAAAAACAGCAGGATGGCAAGCAGAAGGACATCAAAAGTCGTCGGAAAGAAAATCGTCCTGATTCCCTGAAAGATCGTAATCGGTATAATGACTTGCGCGGATACAAGGCGGACCTGTCTGGCCCACTGGGGGAGCGAATAAGAATTGAATCTTTTTTTCACGGCAATTCCTCCTCACATTCGCCTTTCTTTGTATCGTATGTGCGGAAAAGGGCGGGGTGCATGCCCATTTATGTATGACGGCAGCGGTTTTTGGAAAAGATGATTGACGAATCAAAAACACTTTTACTATAATAAAGAACATAATAAATAAGATCATGAGCTGATAGAATACACCTGCTTTGAACGGGAAGAGTACAAGAAAGACGCATGAAGAGAGAGAAGCTACTGTGCTGAAAGGCTTCTTATGCCGTCTCATTGGAAGGTCGCCCGGGAGCATAATTTCTTGAACATACAGTAGAGAAATTCGGGCCGCACCCGTTATCCGTTTAAGTGCATGAACAGATCTGTTCATGAAAAAAGGTGGTACCGCGAAAGAGCTTTTCGTCCTTTATCAGGATGAAGGCTCTTTTTTAGTTGCTCAGCCATTTCTAAACATGCTGGAGGGTTATTATGGATACAAACGAACAAACAATGCCGACAAAATATGATCCGTCTGCGATAGAAAAAGGCCGCTATGATTTTTGGCTGAAAGGAAAATATTTCGAAGCGGGCGGCGATCAAACGAAACAGCCGTATTCTGTCGTCATTCCGCCGCCGAACGTGACGGGCAGGCTTCACCTCGGTCATGCGTGGGATACGACGCTGCAAGATATCGTTACGCGTATGAAACGCATGCAGGGCTATGACGTGCTCTGGCTTCCGGGGATGGACCATGCCGGCATCGCCACTCAGGCAAAAGTCGAAGCGAAACTCCGCGAACAGGGCACGAGCCGCTATGACCTTGGACGCGAAAAATTTCTTGAAGAAACATGGAAGTGGAAGGAAGAGTATGCTGATTTCATTCGCAGCCAATGGGCCAAAATGGGACTTGGACTCGATTATTCGCGCGAACGTTTCACTCTTGATGAAGGGCTGAACAAAGCCGTGCGTGAAGTATTCGTCAAATTGTACGAAAAAGGCTTGATTTACAGAGGCGAATATATCATCAACTGGGACCCTGCCACAAAAACGGCTTTATCCGATATTGAAGTGATTTACAAAGACGTACAGGGCGCGTTTTATCATTTGCGCTATCCGTTAGCAGACGGTTCAGGCTCAATTGAAATCGCGACCACCCGTCCGGAAACGATGCTTGGCGACACGGCTGTCGCGGTTCATCCTGAAGATGAGCGCTACAAGCACTTGATCGGTAAAACGGTGATTCTGCCGATTACAAACCGCGAAATTCCGATCGTCGGCGATGATTATGTTGATATGGAATTCGGATCTGGAGCCGTTAAAATCACGCCAGCCCATGACCCGAATGATTTTGAACTCGGAAACCGACACAATTTAGAGCGGATTCTTGTCATGAATGAAGACGGAACAATGAATGAAAAAGCGCTCGAATATAACGGCATGGACCGGTTTGAATGCCGCAAAAAACTCGTCAAAGATCTCCAGGAGACAGGCGTTCTCTTTAAAATCGAAGACCATATGCATTCTGTCGGCCACAGTGAGAGAAGCGGCGCCGTTGTTGAGCCGTACCTGTCCACACAATGGTTTGTCAAAATGCAGCCGCTGGCAGATGCGGCGGTTGACCTTCAGTCAAAAGAAGAGAAAGTTCACTTTGTTCCTGACCGTTTCGAGAAAACGTATCTCCACTGGATGGAAAACATCCGTGATTGGTGTATTTCCCGTCAGCTGTGGTGGGGCCACCGCATCCCGGCTTGGTATCATAAAGAAACCAAAGAAGTGTATGTCGGCCTTGAGGCGCCTGAAGACAGCGAAAATTGGGAACAGGATTCAGACGTGCTTGATACATGGTTCAGCTCCGCGCTTTGGCCGTTTTCTACAATGGGCTGGCCTGATGAAAACGCTGAAGACTTTAAGCGGTATTACTCAACCGATGTTCTTGTGACAGGGTATGACATCATCTTCTTCTGGGTATCCCGGATGATTTTCCAAGGTCTTGAGTTTACCGGTGAGCGCCCGTTCAAAGACGTGCTGATTCACGGCTTAATCCGTGACGAGCAGGGCAGAAAAATGAGTAAATCCCTTGGGAACGGTGTTGATCCGATGGATGTCATCGACAAGTACGGAGCGGATTCCCTCCGCTATTTCCTGGCAACCGGAAGTTCACCGGGGCAGGATCTCCGTTTCAGCTATGAAAAAGTGGAATCTACATGGAATTTCGCAAATAAAATTTGGAACGCCTCCCGTTTTGCCTTAATGAACATGGACGGCATGACGTATGACGAGCTTGATCTGTCCGGTGAGAAATCAGTTGCTGATAAGTGGATTCTCACAAGACTGAATGAAACGATTGAAGATGTAACCCAGCTTGCGGACCGTTATGAATTCGGAGAAGTCGGACGCCACCTGTATAACTTTATCTGGGACGATGTGTGCGACTGGTATATTGAAATGGCGAAGCTTCCGCTGTACGGTGAAGATGAAGCGGCGAAGAAAACAACCCGCTCTGTCCTGGCGTACGTGCTTGACCAAACGATGCGCCTTCTTCACCCGTTTATGCCGTTCTTAACGGAGGAAATTTGGCAGCACCTTCCTCATGAAGGCGAGTCAATCACGATCAGCTCTTGGCCGGTTCCGGTGCCGGAACATACGGATCAAGAGGCGGCTGCTGATATGAAACTGCTTGTTGAATTAATCCGTTCTGTCCGCAATATCCGGAGCGAAGTCAACACCCCGATGAGCAAGCAGGTTGAGCTTTACATTAAAACATCTACGGAAGACATTGCCGGCCGCCTTGAGAAGAACCGTTCTTACGTTGAGCGTTTCACGAATCCGAGCACGCTGAAAATCGGGACGGATATCACTGCGGCAGACAAAGCGATGACAGCAGTCGTTACCGGAGCGGAAGTCATTCTGCCGCTTGAAGGGCTGATTAACATTGATGAGGAAATCGCCCGTCTGCAAAAAGAATTCGACAAGCTGACAAAAGAAGTCGAACGCGTTCAGAAAAAACTCGGCAACGAAGGATTCATTAAAAAAGCTCCTGAGCATGTCATTGAAGAAGAACGCGCAAAAGAGAAAGACTACACGGCGAAACGCGAAGCTGTCCGGCAGCGGATTGCAGAGCTGAAAGGCTGATAAACCAGCGGGGCGGTTTCCTAAGAAACCGCCTTGTCGTATAAAAGAGGGGATTTCATTGTTTAAGACGTACAAAGAAGCGATCAGCTGGATTCACGGCAGACTCAAGTTCGGCGTTAAGCCGGGCCTTCTCCGTATGGAAAGGCTGATGGAAAAATTGGAACACCCGGAAAAGAACATCCGCGCCATTCATGTGGCGGGCACAAACGGTAAAGGATCAACCGTCTCTTTTATCCGATCCGTGCTTCAGGAAGCCGGTTATACGGTCGGCACATTCACATCTCCTTACATCATTACGTTCAATGAGCGTATCAGCGTTAACGGCACGCCGATTTCTGATGAGGAATGGAGAGCGCTCGTTAATGAAATAAAACCGATAGTCGATGAGCTCGATAAGACCGATGCCGGAACGGTGACAGAATTTGAAATCATTACAGCGTGTGCATTTTTATATTTTGCGAAGCGGGATGATATCGATTTTGTCATTTTTGAAGCGGGGCTGGGCGGCACATTTGATTCAACCAATATAGTGAAACCGCTCTTGTCGGTCATTACAAGTATCGGGCATGATCATATGGCGATTTTAGGCAATACCATCGAGGAGATCGCCGGGCAGAAAGCCGGTATTATCAAAAAAGCCATTCCTGTCATAACGGGCGTCAATCAGCCGGAAGCACTCGGCGTTATTGAAGCGGAAGCCGAAAAGAAGCAGGCTCCGTGCCAGCCGCTATATAAAACGTGCAGACTTTTTAATGAAGCGGCGCTTCCGTACGGTGAAAGCTTTTCGCTGGAAACGGAAACGAACTGCTATGATAACATTCAAACGTCGCTGATCGGCATTCATCAGAGGCAGAATGCGGCATTGGCGATATTGGCCGCTGAATGGCTGAATCGCCTGACAGTCGCCGCCATTTCTGAAGAAGCATTGCGAAACGGTCTGAAAAAGGCTTCGTGGCCGGGCCGATTTGAACGGCTTCAAAGCCGCCCTTTAGTATTTGCAGACGGTGCGCATAACGAAGAGGGCGTTGAAACGCTGACAGAAACGATCAGGCAGCGCTTTGCTGATAAAAACATCCATGTCGTATTCAGCGCATTAAAAGACAAACCGTATCAGGAAATGATTAAAAAGCTTGAAACCGAAGCAGACTCCATTCATTTTGTATCATTTGATTTTCCGCGTGCTTCAAGCGCAAAAGACCTTTACAATGCAAGCAGTCTTGCGAACAAAAGCTTCGATGAAAACCCGGACAGTGTGACAGAATGGATTAAGCAAAAAGACGGAACGGATGATGTCATCATCATTACCGGATCCTTATATTTTATTTCAGAAATGAGAAAGCGGCTTATCTGACAGCTCTTCGGATACCCGGCAAACCATTTTACGGTTTTGCCGGGTGTTTTTATGAGGAAAATATAGTTTCAGCCATTTCAGGCATGATGTTTTTCTATGCTACAATCTGAGCCAGATTGATAGAAAAGGTGTGGTCTGAGTGCTTTTGATTCTGTTTTTGCTCGGTTTGATTTTCGGTTCTTTTTTTTATACAGCAGCGTGCCGTATCCCGCTTCGGATCTCGGTTATTTCGCCGCGCTCATCCTGTTCCTTTTGCGGCCTGCCGCTCTCCTGGGGTGAGCTGGTGCCCGTCGTTTCTTATGTCCTGCAAAAAGGGAGATGCAGAAACTGCCGTGGGAAGCTGTCGATTATGTATCCGGCGGCGGAATGCTGGACGGCATGTTTATTTACGGCTGCCGGTATTCATTTCGGTTTCTCAAGAGAACTGTTAGTCGCGCTGTTATTTCTGTCTCTATTAATGATTGTTACCGTGACAGATCTGCAATATATGCTGATTCCTGACAAGGTTCTGCTGTTTTTTCTGCCGCTTCTCATCGTCGGCCGTATTTTTTCTCCGCTGGATTCATGGTATGCGGGGTTTGCCGGAGCCGTTTGCGGATTTTTTCTGCTTATTTTTATTATGTTTGTCAGTAAAGGAGGCATCGGTGCAGGTGATGTGAAACTGTTTGGGGTCATCGGCCTTGCGCTCGGCGTGAAGCTCGTACTCATTGCATTCTTTCTTTCCGTTATAATCGGAGCCGTATACGGGATGTGCGCCGCAGCGGGCGGCAGGCTTGGTAAAAAGCAGCCTTTCCCGTTTGCGCCCGCCATCGCGGCCGGGAGCGCTGTGAGTTATTTATACGGTGAAGAACTGTTTTCGTTTTACATCAAACTCGCTTCCGGAGGAGCTTGAAAAATTTGGCGAACGTTTTTTGGACAAGACGACAAAAGTCTTGTTCTTTTTTTTTTCGCCTATGCTAAAGTGTGAACCATGATCAGTTCAAGGTACGGCCAAGACGAATGCAAGGGGGAAGAGACGTTGAAAAAAAGGAAGAGCAAAAAGAACAGCAAAGCCAAAAACAATGCCCTTAAAGTAACGATTAACGGAAAAGAAGAAACGATGTATGGACAAGAAGATGTGAATGAAGGCGGGGAGAAAACCGTCACATTTTCAAATTGGGAAGAAACAAAGAAGGCGGAGCAGGAGATCGCAGCTTCCCATGAAGATCCGAAGGAAGAAGATTTCAATTGGGATGATGAGAAGAATCAGGAGGTATTTGAAGATGACCCGAAAGTCGTCCCGCCATATCAAAAGAAAAACACAGGCCCTCATTTTCCGAAAAAGAAGCAGCCGTCTTCTCCCGTAAAAAAAGCGGTCACGACAATTGCCGTTGCGGCTGTTTTAGGCACCGGGCTCGGCCTCGTCGCCTTAAATATGTCGGGAAGTAAAGAAGCCGCTGCTCCAGCTTCCGCCGACAAAGGTTCACAAGGGCAGACGGTGAAAGCGGGAGATGTATCAAAAGACAAGCAAGAAACAAGCGCCACAGGAAATGCGGAAGAGTCAGAGGGAAACTATAAAACATATGCGGTGCAGGCCGGTAAATTTTCATCAGAAAAAGGAGCGCAAACGCTCGTTGACCAGCTGACTGAAAAAGGTTACTCGGCCGTCTCTCTGGCAAAAGAAGACGGATACACATACGTGATCGCCGGTCTTGCAGCGGAAAAAAGCTTATCACAGCAATTGGGTCAGGCGCTGATAGACCATGATTTTGAGGCATGGGGCGGAAAAGAGCTCAGCTTTGCGGTCGATTCAGGCTTGGAAGACTCTTTTAAACTAGCATCTGAGCTCTCGGCCAAAGCAATTACCGGCAAAGATATTTCAAAATCAGATGTGGCTGAAGCAGCCAAAGCGGCAGACGGCGCAGCCGCCGCTGACAAAAAGCAGAAAGAGGCCGTCCTTCAAGCGCTGAAAGAACTGGAAACGTCCGGTTCCGAATCCGGCTGGAAAGCCCAGAAAGAGCTTTTAAGCATTGTAAAATAATATTTCTTTCTCCCGTCATGCGGCGGGATTTTTTATTTTGTCATCAAAAAGTTATTTTTCTGAAATTGTGGTTGTCCGCTTGATTTGGTAGGATAGACGAGTATCTTTTTTTCTTAAGCAAACCCTGAAAGGATGACAATCATGACAAAACGCTTAATACTCGCATCACAATCTCCGCGAAGAAAAGAACTCCTTAATCTTCTTCAGATTCCTTACAGCATTATTGCGAGCCGCACAGATGAAAAATTAAATCGAAACCTTTCGCCGGAAGAAAACGTCCAATGTTTGGCCGAGCAAAAAGCCGGTGCTGTATTGGCCGAAAATCCCGATGCAGTCGTTATCGGGGCTGACACGATGGTGTGCATAGACGGTGAATGCCTCGGCAAACCGCGTGACAGAGAAGAAGCGGCACACATGCTGCGGAGGCTTTCCGGCCGAAGCCATCAAGTCATTACGGCGGTCAGCATTCAGACGCATGACCGGAAAGAAACGTTCTGTGACAAGACGGAAGTGACATTTTGGCCGCTCAGTGAAGACGAAATACAGCTCTACATTGAAACAAAAGAACCGATGGATAAAGCAGGTGCATACGGCATCCAAGGAAAAGGCGCGCTTTTAGTGAAAAAAATAGACGGTGATTTCTATTCTGTCGTCGGGCTGCCTGTCGCTAAAACAATGAGAGCCCTGAAAGAATTTAATATAAAAGCTTGATGTTCAAACCGGGAAGGGGAACAAGGAGGGGTTGATCATCCGTGATCTGCCGTTAAAATTAAGAGATTTCCCCGAAAAAGAAAAACCGAGAGAGCGGCTTCTGCATTGCGGGGCCGAACATCTTTCTAACAATGAATTGCTCGCCATTCTGCTGAGGACGGGAACGAAACATGAGTCCGTCATGAATCTCTCTCACCGGCTGCTGCGGACGTTTGACGGGCTGCGCCTGTTAAAAGGCGCTTCTGCCCAGGAGCTTTCCAGCATCCCCGGAATCGGCACGGTGAAAGCCGTTCAGATCCTTGCTGCAATTGAGCTGGGGAGCCGTATTCATAAGACATCCGCCGGAGAGCATTGCGTCATCCGTTCTCCCGAAGACGGGGCGAAGTATGTGATGGAGGATATGCGCTTTTTATCCCAAGAGCATTTTGTCTGTTTATATTTAAATACCAAAAATCAAGTCATTCATAAACGCACCATTTTTATCGGAAGTCTGAATTCATCTATTGTCCACCCGCGGGAGGTGTTTAAAGAAGCTTTCAAACGATCCGCCGCGTCCTTCATTTGCGTTCACAATCATCCTTCAGGAGATCCCACACCGAGCAGGGAAGATATAGAAGTAACTAGACGGCTTTTTGAGTGCGGAAATTTAATCGGCATCGAGTTGCTGGATCATTTGGTCATTGGTGACAAAAAATTTGTGAGTTTAAAGGAAAAAGGATATTTGTAACACTTTTTTTTTCGTTGATTTAAGATATAATAGATTTTATGAGTTTTTCCCTTTAGGGTATTTTTGCTTTAAGAAAGGAAGATACATACATATGTTCGGAATTGGTACAAGAGACCTTGGTATAGATTTGGGAACTGCGAATACGCTTGTGTTTGTTAAAGGTAAAGGAATCGTAGTGAGAGAGCCGTCAGTGGTTGCTCTGCAAACGGATACGAAATCAATCGTTGCGGTCGGTAACGATGCTAAAAACATGATCGGAAGAACTCCGGGCAACGTGGTTGCGCTCCGTCCGATGAAAGACGGCGTTATCGCTGATTATGAAACAACTGCGACAATGATGAAATACTACATTAATCAGGCTGTGAAAAATAAAGGATTGTTTGCGAGAAAGCCGTACGTTATGGTGTGTGTGCCGTCAGGTATTACTGCCGTTGAAGAACGGGCGGTTATCGACGCGACAAGACAAGCTGGCGCACGTGACGCTTATCCGATTGAAGAACCGTTTGCGGCAGCAATCGGCGCGAATCTTCCGGTATGGGAGCCGACGGGCAGCATGGTCGTTGATATCGGCGGCGGAACAACTGAAGTGGCGATCATTTCTTTAGGAGGCATTGTCACGTCTCAGTCAATCCGCGTAGCCGGTGACGAAATGGACGACTCAATCATCAGCTATATCAGAAAAACATATAATCTGATGATCGGTGACCGTACTGCGGAAGCCATTAAAATGGAAATCGGCTCAGCGGAAACCGGTGAAGAAAATACGTCAATGGAAATCCGCGGCCGCGATCTCCTGACAGGTCTGCCGAAAACGATCGAAATTACGGCAACTGAAATTGCAAATGCGCTGCGTGATACAGTTCTCTCAATTGTTGACGCGGTGAAGAGCACGCTTGAAAAAACACCGCCTGAGCTGGCCGCTGACATTATGGACAGAGGTATTGTGTTAACAGGGGGAGGCGCCCTGCTCCGCAATCTCGACAAGGTCATCAGCGACGAAACGAAAATGCCTGTTCTTATCGCTGAAGATCCGCTGGATTGTGTTGCGATCGGCACGGGAAAAGCACTGGAGCACATCCATCTTTTCAAAGGAAAAACAAGATAATCAGGAGTTAAATAGAAGAGGTGTATCACGATGCCGAATAAACGGTTAATGCTATTACTTCTGTGTATTATCATATTGGTGGCTATGATTGGATTCTCGCTGAAGAACGGCCGTAATACCACCTGGCCTGAAAAGCTGATCGGTGATACGACGGGAGTATTTCAAAATATTTTTCACACGCCTGCCGAATATTTTGCAGGGTTCTTCGGGGACATAAAAGACCTGAAAAACACGTACAAAGAAAACGAACGCTTAAGACAAAAGCTGGACGGACAGACGCAATATGAAGCGAAGCTCCAAGAACTCAAAGATGAAAACAAGAAGCTGCGTGATGAACTCGGGCATGTCAAGTCGATTTCCGACTATGAACCGATTTTAGCGACCGTTATCGCCAGAAATCCTGATCAATGGTACAAGCAGATCATGATCAATAAGGGAACGAAGCAGAAAGTGGCCAAGGACATGGCTGTCACAAACGAAAAGGGTGCGCTTGTCGGGAAGATCAAAAGCAGCGGACTCAACAGTTTCACATCCGCCGTTCAGCTGCTGAGCGATGTTGACCGCAATAACAGAGTGGCCACCAAAATCTCCGGCAAAAAGGGAAGCAAAGGCTACGGTTTAATTGAGGGGTATGACAAAAAGAAGCAGACTCTCAAAATGACCATCCTTGAACCGGATGACAAACGTGAAGTGAAAAAAGGCGACCTTGTGGAAACCTCCGGAACGGGCGGCGTATTTCCTCAAGGGCTGACGGTCGGTGAAGTAACAGATGTAGAATCGGATGCGTACGGCCTGACGAAAATCGCTTACGTTAAACCGGCTGCGGATCTGTATGATCTCGACCATGTCATCGTCGTGAACCGAAGCGTAGCAACAGGGGAGGAAGGATCGTGAAACGTTTCCTTCTCCCTTTGATTATGATTGTGGTCTTTTGTGCGGAAAGCATCTATACAGATCTGGTGCATTTTCCGTTCGTTTCCGACGAGCAGCAGGTCGTTCCGCACTTTCTTTTGCTCGCGCTGATTTTTATGTCCGCTTATATCAACCAAAAGCATGCGGTGATCTACGGTTTCATTTTCGGACTCCTTTATGACATCAATTATACGGGTGTTTTAGGCGTTTATATGTTTGGTTTTGCCGGTTTATGCTACCTGGCGGCCAAAGCGTTTAAGGTGTTGCAGACAAACGCCCTGATGGTCATTCTGGTCGCTGTGCTGAGCGTATGTGTGCTTGAATTTTACGTCTACGGCATTCAGACGTTAATCCGCAGCGGTACAATGACGTTTAACGATTTTGTCATTCAGCGGTTTTTGCCGACTGCTGTGCTGAATATTGCGGGAGCCATTATATTAGTCCTGCCCTTTAGGCTGTTTTATATAAGTCTGAAGAAAGAATTAAGAGATGAGTAAAAAGGATTTTATCTTTTTTTGACGAAAAGAGTATGTTGTTGAGGTGAACATTGATGAAGACCAAAAAGCAGCAATATGTAACAATAAAAGGAACAAAAAACGGCTTAACATTACATCTTGATGATGCGTGTTCTTTTGATGAGCTACTTGATGGTCTTCAAAATATGCTGTCAATTGAACAATATACTGATGGCAAAGGCCAAAAAATCAGTGTTCATATTAAACTCGGGCATCGGTATCTGTATCAGGAACAGGCAGAGCAGCTTACTGAACTGATCGCGTCAAAGAAAGATTTAGTCGTGCATTCAATTGACAGTGAAGTCATCGCCAAAGAAGAAGCGAAGCGGATGAAAGAGGAGCAGGAAATTGTTTCTGTTTCTAAAATTGTCCGTTCAGGTCAGGTGCTTCATGTCACGGGAGATTTGCTTTTAATCGGAGATGTGAATCCCGGCGGTACGATCAGAGCCGGAGGAAATATATTTGTTCTCGGTTCATTAAAAGGGATTGCCCATGCGGGTTATAACGGAAATAACCGGGCTGTGATCGCCGCATCCGAAATGATGCCGACACAATTGAGGATCAATCACGTGTTAAATCGCTCCCCAGACCACATTCAAAAAGGGAACGACATGGAATGTGCTTATTTAGATACTGACGGAAATATGGTCATTGAACGCCTTCAGCAATTGGCTCATTTAAGACCTGATCTAACAAGGCTTGAGGGAGGAATGTGAAATTGGGTGAGGCTATCGTAATAACTTCGGGAAAAGGCGGAGTAGGTAAAACAACAACATCTGCAAACCTCGGTACCGCCTTAGCCATTTTAGGGAAGCGCGTCTGTTTGGTAGACACAGATATCGGACTGCGCAACCTTGATGTCGTAATGGGTCTTGAAAACAGAATTATTTACGACTTAGTAGATGTAATTGAAGGCAGATGCAAGACGCATCAGGCGCTTGTCAAAGACAAACGTTTTGATGATCTGCTTCATTTAATGCCGGCTGCCCAGACAAGCGACAAAACGGCTGTTGTCCCTGAGCAGATCAAATCGCTTGTGCAGGAGCTTAAGCAGGAATTTGATTACGTCATTATTGATTGTCCGGCCGGAATTGAACAAGGCTATAAAAATGCCGTTTCCGGAGCTGATAAGGCGATTGTGGTGACGACGCCGGAAATATCAGCAGTGCGGGACGCTGACCGCATTATCGGACTTTTGGAGCAGGAAGATATCGAACCGCCGCGCCTCATCGTCAACCGCATCAGAAATCACCTGGTGAAAAACGGTGATACGATGGATGTGGATGAGGTTGTTCATCATCTGTCTATTGATCTCCTCGGGATCGTTGCTGACGATGATGAAGTGATCAGAGCTTCAAATATCGGCGAACCGATTGCCATGAATTCCAAAAACCGCGCCAGCATTGCTTACCGCAATATCGCCCGGCGCATTTTAGGAGAATCCGTTCCTTTGCAGGTGCTTGAAGAGCAGCAAAAAGGGATGATGGCGAAAATTAAGTCATTTTTCGGCGTGCGATCATAAATATACTAGAATACAAAGATCTGATGAAGCCCAGCTTATCAGGTCTTTTTTGTTTTTCAACAGGGCGCATATTTGCAATGGACAAGGCATAGGATGTACAAACCCAACGATTGCAAAGGATGATAGCGATGAGTCACAGAGCTGATGAAATTAGAAAAAGACTGGCCAAAAGGAGAAAACCGCGCCCAGAATCAAAACGGACTTTCGTGCATAACGCCCAGACGCAGAAGCCTCCCGCATGGCAGACGTCCAAGGAGCAGGAAAAGCACGGGCTTCTTCCGAACTATGAATATCAAACGGAACATCCGCCCGAATTCAACGGACGGCATCCATTGATCAGCGCTAATTCTATTATTTTAAAATGCCTGCTGGCCGCCTGTCTCGTGCTGGTTTCCGCTATCGCCTATAAAACTGACAAACAGCCGCTGAGTCAGATCAAACCGGCGATCGCACAGACTTTTCAAAAAGAATTTCAGTTTGCTGCCGTAAACAATTGGTTTGTATCCTCCTTCGGAAACCCGCTCGCATTTCTCACTCCGGGAACAAAAAAGAAAGACGGTCAGGTGGCGGTCAGCCAGGAGATGGCCGTTCCTGCCGCGGGGAAAATCCAGCAGAACTTTCAAAATAACGGAGAAGGCGTCGTTGTCGAAACGGCCAGTGAAGCCATTGACAGCGTAAAAGAAGGGTACATTATGGAAGTGAGCAAAGATAAAAAAACAGGGCTGACGGTTAAGGTGCAGCATGCCGACAATACCAGCAGCATTTACGGCCGGCTCAAAGATGTTAACGTATCATTGTATGACTTTATCGATAAAGGGAAAAAGATCGGTTCGATCAAGCTCAGCGATAAAGGTAAAGGCCAGTACTATTTCGCGATTCAGGATGGCGATAAATTCATAGATCCGATCCAGGTGATCACATTTGATGAATAAATGGCTCAGCCTTCTTTTCAAAATTCATGTCCATCCTTTTCTTTGGATTATCATGGGGCTTGGTTTTCTGACGGGGCACATCAAAGCGCTCTTGTGTCTTTTGCTGGTCGTATCCGTTCATGAGCTGGGGCATGCTGCTCTGGCTGTGTTTTTTTCGTGGCGCATTAAACGCGTCTTTTTGCTCCCTTTCGGCGGGACGGTTGAGGTGGAAGAGCACGGAAACCGGCCGCTGAAAGAAGAATTTGCTGTCATTCTGGCGGGCCCGCTTCAGCACGTGTGGCTTCAGGCGGCAGCCTGGCTCCTTTTCATCTCCGGCTTTGCAAGTCAGCAGACATTTGAGATGTTTACCTTTTATAATCTCTCCATTCTTTTGATCAATCTGTTGCCGATCTGGCCGCTTGACGGCGGAAAGTTCGTGTTCTTATACTTTTCTAAACAAATGGCTTTTCAAAAAGCGCATCTCCTCAGCCTGCAGACTTCGGCCGTTTCCGCGCTTTTGCTCTGCGGCTGGATTGTACTGGCCGTCCCCCTGCAGGTCAGTGCATGGGTGCTGTTCGTCTTTCTCGCGGCTTCCTTATGGGATGAATACCGAAAGCGGCATTATATTCAGCTGAGGTTTCTTTTAGAGAGATATTACGGCAAAAACCGCGATGTCGCCATGCTGCATCCTTTGACGGTCGCGGCCGATGCCAAAGTAAAGCATGTCATGGCTGAATTCAAACGGGGCTGCAAACATCCCATTATCATTGAAAAAGCCGGCGAGAAGCTCAGCCAGCTTGATGAAAATGAAGTGCTTCATGCATATTTTGCCGATAAACGGACAGATTCCTCCATGGAAGACCTGCTGCTGCCTTACTAGAAATAGATTGACATATCCTTTTGGTTCTGATATATTTTTTAATGTTATGGATGTAGCACCAATGCTACAACCGCTCGGGACAGGTGATAAGAGCTTTAAAGCCCCCTGTTGCTGGCGAGTCTTAGTCTAATAGGAGGTGCAGAGAATGTACGCAATCATTAAAACAGGCGGAAAACAAATCAAAGTTGAAGAAGGTCAAACTGTTTACATCGAAAAACTTGCTGCTGAAGCAGGTGAAACAGTGACGTTTGAAGACGTATTGTTTGTTGGCGGAGACAGCGTGAAAGTCGGCAACCCAACAGTTGCAGGCGCGACAGTTACAGCTAAAGTTGAAAAACAAGGCCGTGCGAAAAAAATCACCGTTTTCCGTTACAAGCCAAAGAAAAATGTTCATAAAAAACAAGGTCATCGTCAGCCTTATACTAAATTGACAATCGAAAAAATCAACGCGTAAGCATGATTGAGGCAACAATTCGAAGATCCCGGAATGACGGGGGCATTTTGTCCTTTGAAATGACGGGACATGCCGATTTTGCTGAACATGGACGAGATCTCGTATGCGCCGGGGTCACGGCTGTCGTTTTCGGAGCGGTCAATGCGGTTATCGCGCTGGCTCCTCTCGAACCGATTCTTGATATAGGCGAGGACGGGGGTTATTTCTACTTTGAATTCCCTGAATCCGCTGATCAGGAAGCTTTGCAAAAAGCGCAGCTGCTGATTGAAGGCATGATTGTTTCTCTTGAAACGATCGAACGGGATTACAGTGAACACTTACGGTTGACTGCAAACCAAATATAGGAGGTGAGTTACATGCTTAGATTAGATCTTCAGTTTTTCGCTTCTAAAAAAGGTGTAGGTTCTACAAAGAACGGACGTGACTCTGAATCTAAACGTTTAGGCGCTAAACGTGCAGACGGTCAATTCGTAACAGGCGGATCTATCCTTTACCGTCAACGCGGAACGAAAATCTACCCAGGTGAAAACGTGGGCCGCGGAGGAGATGACACTCTTTTTGCTAAAATCGACGGAACTGTTAAATTCGAACGTTTCGGACGTGACCGCAAAAAAGTGAGCGTATATCCTGTAGCTCAATAATGACACAAAAAACTCCGGTCGTTGACTGGAGTTTTTTTTGCAGTAAGCGGAGTAACATCAAGAATGAAAAGCAGAGGACGCGTGAGTGAACCCCGCCTTGAATGAGGACATCAGCTTCTCATACCCACTGGATATGTTCCCCAAGCAGTGATACCAAAAATGTTTCTGCCTGGCATCCGCATGCATGCGATCCGAAAAAGGAACATGATGAACCAGGAAAAACAAGTGTTTTTCTAACAAAGCCTTCTCTGTTATAATTCATAGTACACACTTATCAAGACTCCTAAAAAGAAATTAAACGATTGGGAGTGCGAAAATGAAGGATGTATCGAAGAAACAAGAAGAACCTGTAAGCGAGGCGGCTCTGATCAATGAGCTGATCCAATTAATGGGTCATTTCCGTCATGATTGGATGAATAAGCTGCAGCTGATAAAAGGAAACTTAAGTTTGCAGAAGTATGACAGGGTCGTTGAAATAATTGACGAAATGGTCATAGATGCAAAACACGAATCAAAGCTCTCAAACCTGAAAACCCCGCACTTGGCGTTTGACTTTTTGACATTTAATTGGAAGTCCCGTTATATGAGGCTCGAATACGAAGTGCTCGGAGAAATAAAAGATTTATCGGCATATGATCAAAAGCTGTCGAACCTGATGAGAAAACTGTTTCATCTGTTCGGGCTGGCGGTAAGCAATGAAAGTGAAAATCATCTGACCGTATCGCTGCAGACGGATCACCCTGACAGACAGCTTATTGTATATCTCGATTTTCATGGAACGATTGCTAATGCAGATGTGTTTGATGAATTTCGCAAATCGCGGTATGAGGACTTTGATGTCATGCAATTTGAGCTGACCGGCCATGAATGTGTGGCCGAAATTGGAATGAACTAGCGGTTTTTTACGGTTTAGAACGGAGGATATTATGTTTGTAGATCAGGTGAAAGTATATGTAAAAGGCGGCGACGGCGGTAACGGAATGGTTGCGTTCCGCCGTGAAAAATACGTGCCGAAAGGCGGTCCTGCCGGCGGTGACGGAGGCAATGGAGGCGACGTCATTTTTGAGGTGGACGAAGGACTGCGCACGCTTATGGACTTCCGGTATCAGCGGCATTTCAAAGCGATACGCGGCGAGCACGGCATGTCTAAAAATCAGCACGGCAGAAACGCGGAAGATATGGTTGTTAAAGTTCCGCCCGGTACAGTCGTGACAGATGACGACACAAAACAGGTCATTGCCGATCTGACTGAACACGGACAGCGCGCCGTCATCGCAAAAGGCGGACGCGGCGGACGCGGGAATACCCGCTTTGCGACACCGGCCAACCCGGCACCGCAGCTGTCAGAGCACGGAGAGCCCGGAAAAGAGCGCTATATCGTGCTTGAACTGAAGGTGCTTGCAGACGTAGGTCTCGTCGGCTTCCCGAGCGTCGGAAAATCTACGCTTCTGTCTGTCGTTTCATCAGCAAAGCCGAAAATCGCCGATTATCATTTTACAACGCTTGTTCCGAATCTGGGCATGGTGGAAACAGATGACGGAAGAAGCTTCGTCATGGCGGATCTGCCCGGCCTGATTGAAGGGGCGCACGAAGGGGTCGGCTTAGGCCACCAATTTCTCCGTCATATCGAACGGACGCGTGTCATCGTTCACGTCATTGACATGTCAGCGATGGAAGGCCGTGATCCGTATGAGGATTATGTGACCATTAATCAGGAGCTCAGTGAATATAACCTGCGGCTGACGGAGCGTCCGCAAATTATCGTTGCGAATAAAATGGACATGCCTGAGGCGACTGAAAATCTTAAAGCGTTTAAAGAAAAGCTTCAGGATGACCACCCAGTCTTCCCGATCAGCGCGGTGACAAGAGAAGGGCTTCGCGATCTTCTGTTTGAAGTCGCCAACCAGCTGGAAACAACGCCTGAATTCCCGCTCTATGATGAAGAAGAGCTGGCGGAAAACCGCGTGATGTACACGATGGAAGACGAAGAAATTCCATTTAACATTACCCGTGATCCGGACGGTGCATTTGTGCTTTCAGGTGACAGCCTGGAACGCCTCTTTAAAATGACTGACTTCTCCCGTGACGAATCCGTCAAGCGTTTTGCAAGACAGATGCGCGGAATGGGCGTTGATGAAGCGCTCAGAGAACGCGGTGCTAAAGATGGCGATATCATCCGGCTTCTTGAATTTGAATTTGAATTTATTGATTAAAAAGACGGAGAGCTTGCGATGCAGGCTCTCTGATGTAAGAGGGAGGGGTGCAGGTGAAAGAAGAGACATTTTATTTAGTGCGTGAAGACGTTCTGCCTGATGCGATGCGGAAAACCCTTGAAGTCAAAAAGCTGCTGGACAGAAAAAAGGCTGAATCAGTTGCAGATGCCGTGCAGAAAGTCGATTTAAGCAGAAGCGCTTTTTACAAATACCGAGATGCGGTTTTCCCTTTTTACACCATGGTTAAAGAACAAATAATCACACTTTTCTTTCATTTGGAGGATCGGTCAGGCGCATTATCACAGCTTTTGCAGGCGGTAGCTGACTCAGGAAGCAACGTGCTTTCCATTCACCAGACGATTCCGCTTCAGGGCAGGGCAAATGTCACGCTCTCAATCAGCACGTCCGCAATGGAAGAAAACATTCATACGTTAATGAATAAACTGAGAAAATTTGATTTTATAGAAAAAGTTGAGATCTTAGGGTCAGGCGCGTAAGGAGAGAAGAGAAACATGAAAGTCGGTTATTTAGGGCCAGAAGCCACATTTACACATCTAGCAGTCAGTTCCTGCTTTCAAAACAGCGTGACACAAGCACCTTATCATACAATACCGGCATGCATGGATGCGGCGGTCGCGGGAGAAGTTGATCTTGCGTTTGTTCCCTTGGAAAACGCGCTGGAGGGCTCTGTTAACTTAACGATTGACTACTTAATTCATGAGCAGCCCCTTGCGATCGTGGGGGAAATGACGCTGCCGATCCACCAGCACCTGCTCGTTCACCCTTCGAAAGAAAATGAGTGGAAACAGCTTGAGAAAATTTATTCTCATTCACATGCGATTGCGCAATGCCACAAATTTCTTCACCGGCATTTTTCGGCCGTTCCTTATGAGTATGCGAAGTCAACCGGTGCGGCTGCTAAGTATGTGAGTGAGCACCCGGAACTTCCGATCGGCGTGATTGCAAATGAAATGGCGGCCGCTACATACGGATTGAGCATCGTGAGGCGGGACATTCAGGATTATCAGGATAACCACACGAGATTTGTCATTCTTTCACCTGAAAAAGACGTATCATTTGAAGTGAGTGCGAAACTGTCTTCACGGCCGAAAACGACGATGATGGTGACGCTTCCCCAAGATGACCAATCAGGCGCGCTGCACAGGGTGCTGTCCGCTTTTTCATGGAGAAACCTTAATTTATCAAAGATCGAATCGCGCCCGACAAAAACGGGTCTCGGCAACTATTTCTTTATTATTGATATTGAACAGGCGATGGATCAGGTGCTGATTCCCGGTGCCGTTCAAGAGATGGAAGCCCTCGGCTGCCGGGTCAAGCTTCTGGGAACATATCAATCCTATTCCATATAAAAAAAGCCCTTTCAGAGGGCTTTTTTTTAATCTTTTATTAATATCCCTGCCTCATCCAGCGCTTGGCATGCTTGGTCAATCCGCTCTTTTGTCGGTGCGCTTAACGTATGGAGATGCACGCCTTCGGTCAGTTGTGAAAGGTACGCGGCATTTGTCGAGTTAATGTGGTTCATGAATTGTTTGACTTCTTTCCGTGTGCTCACTCTTATGGCGGCGGTTAAATCGCCGTATACGGGGTGTTCAATGATGACGTCCTTTATGGTGACACCTTCATCGACAATGAGTTCAAGCTCTTCTTCCGTTCGCTCCGGGCCATGCAGACAGGCAACAATCCGTTCAACATGATTTTCGCTGCCGGCGTTCATGCTGATGTATAAATAGCCTTGGCTTGTTGCGATAATCGGCTCGTTTTTTGCTTTCAAGAGTGATATGTCCTGCACGATCACCTGTCTTGAGACATTTGCTTTTTTGGCCAATTCGCCCCCTGTTAATGGTGAGCCGGCTTCTTTCAGCCAAAGAAGCAGCATGTCGCGTCTTTTCGCCCCCGTGAGCTTCGTTCCTTCTGTCAAATTGCTGATTCTCCTTTCTTTTGCTCCCATAGCGCCGTTAATGTATGTATCAGCATATCAAGCTGTTCACATGTTGTTTCATTTCCGAATGAGATCCGGAAAAACTGCCGCGCTTCCCGTTCGGTTTTCCTCAGCGCCTTCATAGCTGAAGAAGGGCCTTGACTGCCTGCGGAACATGCGCTCCCGGTTGAGATGCAAATATCGTTACGATTACATTCTAACATAACATATTGTCCTTCAAAGGAGTGAAAAAAACACCCGATGATGTGGGGCAGGCATTCACCGCCGGTTTCTTCCTCCGAAAATGAAATGGGAAGGCCCTGCAGCCGAATTTGTTCATAAAAATAATTCCTCAGCCTGTCAGCGTGCTCACGGTGTTTCTCCATGTGTTTCACCGCATACTCCGCAGCCGCGGTAAAAGCGCCGATAGCCGGCACATTCACCGTACCGGGCCTGAACCCGTTTTCATGCACGGTATGCGGATAAACCGGCTTCCAGCTGATGCCGGGCCGAATGTAAACAGCCCCGGTGCCTTTCGGGCCGTATACTTTATGGCCGGAGACGGAAAGGGCGTCGATTCCCGCCTGATCCGCATCAATCGGCAGTTTGCCGAAACTTTGAACACAATCGCAATGAAGAAAAATGTTTCTCTGATGGAGAAAAGCGGCCAGACGTTCCACAGGCTGGATGAGGCCGGTTTCTGAATTGGCGTGCTGTATGGAAACGAGCCCCGTGTCAGGACGCACATGAGCCGCAAGAATGTCCTCGGTTATAAGGCCGTTTTTGTCGGGATAAATGACAGTGACGTCAATGCCCTGATCAGCTAAAAACGCCGCGGCATTATGGATCGAATGGTGCTCCATTGCGGTCGTAATAAAATGTTTTTTGCCTGCGGGGAGACCATGCAGCAATGATTGGACGGCCAGAATGTTCGCTTCCGTGCCGCCGCTTGTAAAATAAATGCCGTCTGCCGCACCGCCGATCAATCTTCCTGCAGACTGTCTGCAATATTCCAGCACATCCGCCGCTCTTCCCCCGGCGTCATGAAGGCTGCTTGCATTTCCGTATACCTCTGTACTGAGCTGCTGAAAGACTTCAGCGGCTTCTTTGCTTAATGGCGTTCCCGCCGCGTAATCAAGATAAATCATACAGGCCGTCTCCTATCCGTTTCTGTTAAAAAAAGCTTGAGTTTATTTTATCGTTGTGTAAATATAGGTGTCAAGACAGGTGTAAATAAAACAGGAGGGTGATGTATGTCTGAAAAAACAATTATCATCATTGGTTCGGGGACGGCGGCCCTCGCCTGTGCTTCTTCATTTCCTCCGTCATACCAAGTGACCGTCATTACGAAAAGAAACGTAACGAACAGCAATTCGCATTATGCTCAAGGCGGGATTGCCGTTTCATACGCAACAGATGACTCCATTGAATCCCATGTAAACGATACACTGTATGCGGGATGCGGGCACAATGACGTGACAGCCGTGCGGCATTTGCTGCAAAGCGGACAAAGTATGATAAACAGGCTGATAGAAGATCAATTTCCATTTGATATGAAATCAGACGGAACGTTTTGTCTCGGCAGGGAAGGCGCTCATTCCAAAAGAAGGATTCTTCACGCCGGGGGAGACGCAACCGGGCGGATTTTGGTCGGGTTTCTGCTTCAGCAGCTGAGGGACGGAATCCGGATCATTGAACACGAAACGGCGGTTGATCTTTTGATTGAACACGGACGGTGCGCAGGCGTTGCCGTAAAGGATGCTTCAGGTTCAGTTTCTTACAGAAGAGCAGATTGTGTAGTGCTGGCATCAGGCGGCTGCGGCAGTCTGTATCAGTATCACACAAATGATTCCTCCATAACGGGCGACGGCATCACTCTTGCCTTTCGTGCGGGAGCCGAGATCACAGATATGGAGTTCACCCAATTTCACCCGACCCTCCTTGTGAAAAGCGGGACTGCGTACGGGCTGATTTCTGAAGCAGTGAGGGGAGAAGGCGGATATTTAACGGATCGCTCCGGCCGCAGGATCATGGCGGGCAGACACGCACTTGAAGATTTGGCGCCGCGGGATGTCGTGTCACGGGCGATTTTTGAAGAAATAATGAAAGAAAACCCCGTTTTTATGAATTGCAGCCGCATATCTGACTTTAACAAACGCTTTCCGACCATATCAGGCATTTGTAAATCAGCGGGTGTTGATTTTGAAAGCGGGATTCCCGTAGCTCCGGGAATGCATTTTTTAATGGGCGGAGTAAGAGCCGATACATGGGGAAAAACGTCTGTGCCTGATCTTTATGCCATTGGCGAGACCGCCTGTACAGGCTTGCACGGGGCAAACCGCCTGGCGAGCAACTCACTTCTGGAAGCGCTGGCAAGCGGACAAAGATGTGCTGAACATATCACGAAAACGCCATTAAATGGCCGATATCAAAAAGCTTCGAAGAAATCTGACGTCATCTTACAAGTGCCGGATACGACGCTTCACATGCTCCAAGCCAAAATGACAAACGGAGCCGGCATCATCAGGGAGAAAGAAAACATGCAGGCGCTGGCATCCTGGCTGAACAAAGTATCTGTGCATCATATAAATGTGAAGGATATCACAATAGAACAAGCCGAGCTATCCTGCTTATGCCAGACTGCACAACTCGTCGTGTCCTCTGCTCTTATCCGGGAAGAAAGCAGAGGCGCTCATTATCGCGCTGATTTTCCCTGGGCAGAGAAAAAGTGGCACGGAAAACAAATCATTCATTCAACATCAGGAACAGTTATCAGAAAAAACGAAGGGATTGGGGAAATATGGACATTCTGCAGCTGAAACAAATGCTGACACGTTTTTTTCAGGAAGATATCGGAACGGGTGATGTGACGTCACAAGCGATTTTTTCTGATGAGCATTGTAAGGCGAAGATCATCGCAAAAACGGACGGCGTGTTTGCCGGGGAAACCGTTATCCGTGAAGGATTTGGGCTTTTACACAATGACATCCGCATCCGTTCCCTGAAAAAAGACGGAGAGCGGATGAAAAAAGAAGACGTGCTCGCTGAAATGGAAGGCCCGGCGGCAGCTCTTCTAACGGGAGAACGGGTCATTCTGAATCTTATCCAAAGAATGTCAGGCATTGCGACAATGACGGATGAGGCCAAAAGGCGTCTTGATGATCCGTCCATTAAGCTTTGCGATACGAGAAAAACGACACCCGGACTCAGAATGCTGGAAAAATACGCGGTCCGAATCGGAGGCGGCTGTAATCATCGCTTCGGCTTATATGACGGCATCATGATTAAAGATAATCATATTGCCGCTTGCGGATCGATAAAAGCGGCGATGGAGCGGGCGCGAAAAGCGGCGGGGCAGATGCTTGCGGCAGAAGTCGAAATCGAAACCGAACAACAGCTGCTGGAGGCAATAGATGCAGGCGCAGACATTATTATGTTTGACAACTGCCCGCCAGAGACCGTCCGGCGTTTTGCAGGCATGACACCGGGCCATATCAAAACGGAAGCATCCGGCGGCATAACGCTGGACACATTGCCTGGTTATAGAGGAACAGGCGTACACTATATTTCACTGGGATTTCTGACTCATTCAGTAAAAAGCGCCGATATCAGCATGGATGTCGCGACAGAACAGGGGGATTTTTCATAATGTCTATTTTTGACGTGTTAACTGCATCAGATGAAATGATGCCGAGCCATTATAAAAACATGAGTATCCGTGAAATGGAGAAGCGGGTCGCCGAAATTAAACGGTCTTTCGGAAAGCGCCTGTTCATTCCGGGACATCACTATCAAAAAGATGAAGTCATACAATTCGCCGATACGGCTGGTGACTCCCTGCAGCTTGCCCAAGTGGCCGAAAAAAATAAAGATGCGGAATACATTGTGTTTTGCGGCGTGCATTTTATGGCGGAAACGGCTGATATGCTGACCGATGATAACCAAACCGTGATTTTGCCCGACATGCGCGCCGGATGCTCGATGGCTGATATGGCAGATATACAGCAGACGGACAAAGCATGGCAAGAGCTTCAAGAGCTGTACGGTAACACCATCATTCCGTTAACATATGTTAACTCGACGGCGGAAATTAAAGCGTTCGTCGGACGGCACGGCGGGGCGACCGTCACCTCTTCGAATGCCCGGAGCGTGCTGAAATGGGCTTTTAAACAAAAAGAAAGAATTTTATTTTTGCCGGATCAGCATTTAGGCAGAAATACAGCTTATGACCTCGGCATTCTGCTGACAGAAATGGCTGTATGGGACCCGGCGCAAAACCGATTGCTTACTGATCACCCGGAAAGCATTAAGGTCATCCTTTGGAAAGGACATTGCTCCGTACATGAAAAGTTTACAGCGGAAAATATCTCTCAGCTGCGGCAGCGGGATTCTGACATCCGCATTATCGTTCATCCGGAATGTTCGCGGGAAGTGGTCTCGCTCAGTGACGACAGCGGATCTACCAAATACATTATTGATACGATTGAACAGGCTAAACCGGGAAGCAAGTGGGCAATCGGCACGGAAATGAATCTTGTTCAGCGCCTCATTCACTCGCATCCGGATAAACAGATTGAATCACTGAATCCGGATATGTGTCCGTGTCTGACAATGAACAGAATCGACCTTCCGCATTTATTGTGGTCGCTTGAGCAGCTTGAAAAAGGCGAGCCGAAAGGTGTCATTAAGGTGCCAAAAGCGGTTCGGACAGAAGCGCTTCGTGCTTTGAACAGAATGCTGAGCCATACGTAAAAATAAAAAACTCCCCTCCTTTCCAAATTTTTTATCATCATGCCCAGCTCGCCTGCATATAGTGTGAAGAAACGTATTGTAATGACAAATGTACCGTTCACGTTTTGTGCATAGGAGGGGAAAACGTTGAAAATTCATATCGTTCAAAAAGGCGATTCGCTCTGGAAAATAGCTGAAAAATACGGAGTTGATTTTGAAGAATTAAAAAAATTGAATAATCAGCTTAGCAATCCAGACTTAATTATGCCTGGAATGAAGATAAAGGTGCCTTCAGAAGCCGTTCCGGTCAGAAAAGAGCCAAAGGCAAACTTCGGAACGTCTGCGCATAAGCATGAGCATCCATATGCTAAAGAAAAACCGAAATCAGTTGTGGACATCGAAGACACCATAGCGGAAGAACCAAAGCCGTCAATTCCGTATGTGCCGCCGATCCCTGAAAAACATGAAAATGTGCTGCCGGAAGCTGATATGAATCAACATTATCCGTCCAATCAGCTGTTTCAGCCGTGGTCGCCTCCTAAGCCGGAGGAACCGGTGACACATTTTGTCGAGCCGAAAGAGAAGGAGTATGACAATAACATTCCACAACAGGAGGCAATGATCAACATGGAAAACGCGAATTACCCGAATATGCCAAAGGCGCCTGAAGTCGGAAAGATGGAAGAAGAAAACGCCGCTTATCATCTGCCGAATATGCCAAACATTCCGAATGTCCCGTTTCCGAATATGCCGGCCGTTGAACCGTTTATGCATTACCCGATGCCGTGCATGCCTTGTCCTTGTCCGGTTCCGGTGACGCCGATGCTGCCGGGTTCGGGATTATGCCACCCGTTCTTCCCGGTAGGCGGAGGTTTCGGCGGTTTTGGAGGCTTTCCGGTAATGCCGATGCCATATTCGTACGGATTCCACCCGGGATTTGGCGGTTATGGTGAATTTGAAAACCAGGCTCATGAAAACGCAGAGCATTATGGCGGTTTCGGAGGTGCTTCGTACGCTCACATGCCGTATTACGGCGGATATCCGTCACATCACGCAAACGCGCCTCATCACGATGGAAAATATAAGGATGATGATTGCGGCTGTCATGATAATTCACATCATCACCATCATCACCACGGGTCTCATCATCATTATGCAAATATGCCTGTGCAGCCATATCCGAATGTGGGGGCAAATGCCGGATATTTTATGCCTTACGGCGGAGCAAATCCCAATGTCTCGCCTAATCAGCCGAGTCCAAATCAAGTATTCGGACGGCCGGAGGAAGAAGAAGATTGATGTTTCGGAACGATGTATGTCGTTCCCTTTTTTATGTCCAAATGTGGAATGGTCATAACTGACAAGCTTAAACCCGCCGTCGGCCGCACATCCTAAACATGAGCGAAAAAACGCTCACACAGCGATGAATCCACGGGGGGTTTTTCCATTGGGCAAAAAATTGATGACGATCGCAGGCGTTTTAGCCGTGACGGCAAGCTTAACGGCATGCGGAGCAAATAATGCCATGAATGACGGACGCTACAATCAAATGATAATGATAACGGCAGACGCCAGTACGGCATGGACCATCAAGGACCTGTTTCTGAAATGATGGAAAACCGAAACGGCCGCCGAAATACGACAAACGTGTCTTACCAAAATACGCCGAATAACGGGGTTCCGTTAACAACGGACGGCACATACAACGGCCGCAACGTCAATACGCCGCCGGCCGCGATGTCTTATAATGGGTATGACAATGCCGAAAACATCAGAATGGCGGCAAAAATTGCAAACCGCGTGAAGAAAGTAAAAGGCGTACAGGACAGTCAGGTCATCGTGACTGACACGAGAGTCGTCATTGCTGTCAGAACAAATCATCCATTTACAAAAAATGATGATAAACATGTCAAGCATGCAGCCAAAAAATTCGCGGACGGCCGCACAATTCAAGTGTTTACCGATAACGCGACTTTTACAAAGCTTCAAGACATGAACAAAAACAGCCGTTAGACTTAGACTGCCCGGATGATTCCATCCGGCAGTATTTTTTCATCATTTCTTTACATATTTTTAAAACGCTCTTTATATTGCGCTGTTATCATAAAAGCAATATAAAACGTAACGGAGGGGCCGGGATGAAAAAAACAGAGCATGACAATAGCAGCGGGACAAAAACTGTGTATCTGACTGTAAGAGGATACCGCCTCAAACTGACGCCCGGACAAATGAAACTGATTTCAGCCAGCCGGGCTTAATCATCGGGGCAGCCTTCCGTTTGGAGGGCTGTTTTTTTCGGCTGAAACGGACAATAGAAAGAAAACGATTAAGCACCGGCATCTTTGGTCAAACTAGCATCAAGAGTTTGATTGAATAAAGAGGTGTTATTGGTGAAACGAATTTGCGGTGTGCGTCTTTTGTTTATGCTTATCTTATCAGCAGCAGTCCTGATTTGCGGAGGAAACGCCGCATACGGGGCAGAGGTTGAGCATTACGGGCCGCTTCGGGTGCATGTCCAGCTGGAGAAGGTCTATCTGGATGGTGATGTCGGCATTGAGCATACGGATGAAACCGTTTTGGCGATGGAGGACTTTTGGGCCGCATATGCCGGCTGGACGCTCGTTGAGCAAAAAAAAGGCTTCGTCCTTTTCCGTAAGCATGTTGATGATATTTCTCCGCTCAGTAAAGTAAACGGTTATATCGGTGTCACAGACGGGGGCGTCATTTCCACTTTTCACGGCCGTCCCGGATCGCTGGCGGAACCGATCCAGTCTTTCTTTCAGATTGATTTAGAGCGGCTGGAAAGCCGATTGCAAAAGCACTTGGAACACGGTATACCGTACAGGACAAAAGCGGAGTTTGAGAGCGTGATCGATCATATTAAGACTTACAGCGGCTGACTTTGACGCAAGACATGTTACACATGTCTTTTTTTTCTGAATGAAAAGTGTCAAAGCGAACATACGTTAACTTTTCTATAAGACTTTGGCTGTTTTTGTGTTACAATGATAAGCAGTCAAAGAGGTGAATAGGTGTGATTGAATTCGTGAAGGGGACGATTGATTACGTATCGCCCCAATACATCGTGATTGAAAACGGCGGGATCGGCTATCAGGTCTTCACTCCGAATCCGTTTATTTATAAGGTAAGCAATCAAGAGACCATTTTTACGTATCATCATATAAAAGAAGACGCCTTTTCTTTGTATGGCTTTTCAACCCGGGAAGAAAAAGCGCTTTTCACAAAGCTGCTGAATGTCACCGGCATCGGTCCGAAAGGGGCGCTCGCCATTCTCGGTTCCGGTGATCCGGGAGCCGTCATCGAAGCGATCGAACAGGAAGATGAAGCCTTTTTGGTGAAATTTCCTGGTGTGGGCAAAAAAACGGCACGGCAGATTATTCTTGATTTGAAAGGCAAACTGGCCGATGTCGTGCCTGAAATGATTGACAACCTGTTCAATCATGAAGCGCGCATTGAAAAACAAGAGGCTGAAACGGCGCTTGATGAGGCGCTTGAAGCGCTCAGGGTACTCGGCTACGCCGAAAAAGAAATTAAAAAAGTGCTTCCTCACTTAAAAGAGGAAACGGCGCTTTCAACAGACCAATATGTGAAAAAAGCATTGCAAAAATTATTAAAGTAAGGTGATGTTCATGGATGAACGGCTCGTTTCAAGTGAAGCAGACAGCCATGAATCAATAATCGAGCAAAGCCTCAGGCCGCAGAACCTCGCCCAGTACATCGGGCAGCAGAAGGTAAAAGAAAATCTGCGCGTGTTTATCGATGCGGCGAAAATGAGGCAGGAAACGCTTGACCACGTTCTTTTATACGGGCCTCCGGGTCTCGGAAAAACAACGCTCGCGTCTATCGTGGCCAATGAGATGGGTGTGGAGATGCGGACGACGTCAGGCCCCGCTATCGAAAGACCGGGAGACTTGGCAGCCATTCTGACGGCGCTCGAACCCGGGGATGTGCTGTTTATAGACGAAATTCACAGACTGAACCGGTCAATCGAAGAAGTGCTGTACCCGGCGATGGAGGACTTCTGCCTTGATATCGTTATTGGAAAAGGCCCGTCCGCCCGCTCCGTCCGCCTTGACCTTCCGCCTTTTACGCTGGTAGGAGCGACGACCAGGGTCGGCTTATTGACCGCGCCGCTCAGAGACCGGTTCGGGGTGCTGTCCCGCCTTGAATACTATACGCAGGAAGAACTGACAGATATCGTGTCAAGAACGGCTGAAGTATTCGAAGTTGAAATCGAAGAAGCCCCGGCTTTGGAAATCGCCAGACGGTCAAGGGGAACGCCGCGGGTTGCAAACCGGCTTCTCAGAAGGGTGAGAGATTTTGCCCAAGTGCTAGGTGACAGCCGCATCACGGAAGAAATCGCTCACGACGCGCTCGAACGTCTTCAAGTCGACGCACTCGGCCTTGACCATATTGACCATAAGCTGCTGATGGGCATGATTGAAAAATTCAGCGGCGGTCCCGTCGGCCTTGATACGATTTCCGCGACAATCGGTGAAGAACCGCATACAATAGAGGATGTGTACGAACCGTATCTGCTTCAGATCGGATTTCTCCAAAGGACGCCGAGAGGACGGGTCGTGACCCCGGCTGTGTATGAGCATTTTCGATTGGAGGCACCCGCCTGTGACTGAATTTCCGAAGATTCTCATGGTTCTCGGTGCTGTTTTGCTTATTGTCGGCGCAGTCTGGCACTTTGTCGGAAGGCTGCCCGGAGATATTTTCGTTAAGAAGGGAAATGTCACATTTTTCTTTCCCGTTGTCACTTGTATTGTGATCAGTGTGATACTATCCATTCTGCTCAATTTTTTCGGCAGAATGAAATAACAATAGACAGAATAAAGGTGAAATGATGAAAGTCGATTTATTTGATTTTGAACTGCCTGAACGCCTCATTGCCCAAGTGCCGCTGAAAGAGCGTGACGCATCGCGGCTGATGGTGCTTGACAAACAGACGGGCGGACTGACGGACAGTTCATTTAAAGAGATTGTCAGCTTTTTTAAAGAAGGGGATTGTCTCGTTTTGAACAATACCCGTGTGCTGCCCGCCAGATTATTCGGCACAAAAGAAGATACGGGAGCGAAAGTGGAGCTCCTTTTATTAAAACAGGAAGAAAACGATACATGGGAAACGCTCGTAAAGCCGGCGAAACGCGTAAGAAAAGGTACGATTCTGACATTTGGCGACGGCCGGCTGACAGCGGTCTGTACGGAGGAGCTTGATCATGGCGGCCGAAAAATAAAATTCCGGTACGACGGGATTTTTTATGAAGTGCTTGAATCTCTCGGTGAAATGCCGCTGCCTCCTTATATTAAAGAGCAGCTTGATGATAAAGAGCGGTATCAGACCGTCTTTTCAAAAGAAATCGGTTCTGCCGCCGCCCCGACGGCCGGACTTCATTTTACGGAAGAGATCCTGGACGAGCTGAAGCAAAAGGGCGTGCGGATTGAATTTATCACCCTTCACGTGGGGCTCGGCACTTTCCGCCCAGTCAGTGCGGATGATGTGGAAGAGCATAACATGCATGCGGAATTTTATGAAATGACGGAAGAAACCGCCGCCTCTTTAAATGAGGTCAGAAAGGCGGGCGGACGCATCGTGTCGGTCGGAACGACATCAACGCGCACCCTTGAAACCATTGCCGGCGAGCATGACGGCGTATTCACCGCTTCAAGCGGCTGGACGTCCATCTTCATTTATCCGGGATATGAATTTAAAGCGATTGACGGCATGATCACTAATTTTCATCTGCCGAAATCCTCGCTTATCATGCTTGTTTCTGCGCTTGCCGGCAGAGAGCATGTGCTTTCCGCCTACCGTCATGCGGTAGAAGAGGAATATCGTTTCTTCAGCTTTGGCGACGCCATGCTGATTATCTAATTTGAATGACAGGAGGCCTCATACAAAATGGCTGAACAACCGATACGTTATGAATTTATAAAGGAATGCAAACAAACGGGAGCGCGTCTGGGCAGAGTTCATACGCCCCACGGCTCCTTTGAGACGCCTGTATTTATGCCGGTCGGCACGCTTGCTACGGTGAAGACGATGTCTCCGGACGAGCTGAAATCTATGGATGCGGGTATTATTTTAAGCAATACGTACCATTTATGGCTCCGCCCGGGACATGACATCGTAAAAGAAGCAGGCGGGCTTCATCAGTTTATGAACTGGGACCGCGCGATTTTAACGGATTCCGGCGGTTTTCAGGTCTTTTCATTAAGTAAGTTTTGTAATATAGAAGAAGAAGGCGTTCATTTCCGCAATCACTTAAACGGAGACAAGCTGTTTTTATCTCCGGAAAAAGCGATGGAAATTCAAAACGCCCTCGGTTCCGATATCATGATGGCGTTTGATGAATGCCCTCCGTACCCGGCAGAGTATGATTACATGAAGCGCTCTGTGGAACGGACCAGCCGCTGGGCCGAACGCTGCCTGAAGGCGCACGGACGCTCTGATGAGCAGGGGCTGTTCGGAATCGTACAGGGCGGAGAGTACGAAGACTTGCGGACACAAAGTGCCAAAGACTTGGTTTCGCTTGATTTTCCGGGCTATGCCATAGGCGGATTATCTGTCGGCGAGCCGAAGCACGTCATGAACAGAGTGCTTGAGTTTACAACTCCGCTTTTACCGAAGGACAAGCCGAGATATTTAATGGGTGTGGGTTCACCGGATGCCTTAATTGACGGCGCCATCCGCGGCGTTGATATGTTTGACTGCGTGCTGCCGACCCGGATTGCCCGAAACGGCACGGTGTTCACGAGTGAAGGGCGCCTGAATATGAAAAATGCCAAATATGAGCGCGATTTCCGTCCGATTGACGAAGAGTGCAGCTGCCATACATGCAAAAATTACTCCCGCGCTTACATCAGACATTTGATCCGCTGTAATGAAACGTTTGGAATTCGATTAACAACTTACCATAACCTTCATTTTCTGTTACACTTAATGGAGCAGGTCAGACAAGCTATCCGGGAGGATCGTCTTGGTGATTTCCGAGAAGAGTTCTTTGAGCGTTACGGCTATAATAAGCCAAATGCGAAAAGCTTCTAAATAAAAACCATTTTTGAAAGGAGGGAAACAGATGGGTACTTTAGGTACAATCGTTCCTATTATTTTAATGTTTGCAGTGCTTTATTTCCTGCTCATCCGTCCGCAACAAAAGCAGCAGAAGGCTGTACGCCAGATGCAGGAAGAGCTGAAAAAAGGAGATTCAGTGGTGACAATCGGAGGATTGCACGGCACTGTTGATTCAATTGATGAGAGCAAGGTCGTCATTAAAACAGGTGATAACACCCGTTTAACTTTTGACCGCCGCGCAATCAGAGAAGCTTCCGCTGAGTAACAGCGAAGCTCATACATACTAAAAAAGAGCGGAGAATCCGCTCTTTTTTTTATTACGCTGATCTGCTTCCTTTCAAATTCACTCCGAAAATCCCGCCCAGCATACTGACTCCCAAAAAGCCGAGGTGAAACAAAAGCTGCCCGGATGTAAACGTTTTTCCGAACCCTAAATATTGAAACAGCAAGATGATTAACGAGAAACAAACGGCGGTTAACGCTCCGATCATCCAGCCTTTTTCTTTCGCTTTGCCGCCGGAAATAAAACCGCCCGCAAATAAAGATAGAAAAGAAAGCGCGGTGATCAGCCAGCTGAAAGATGACTCTTCCATTGAGGTGACCGTCAGTAACAGTGAAATCGCCAAACTCGTCAGCAGCATCACTGCAAAGATAGCTACTAAGCCGTACAAGACGCCTTTTCCCACTTGTTTTGTTTCTTCCATTTTTATCTCCTCCCCGCCCTGCGGCCTGACATATGACAAGCCGGAGCCTGTCTTTTTCTAAATGTATTCTCTGAATGTTCGGATTAGACGTAAAAGCATCATGTTCAGCTCATTTCTTACATAAAACAGAGCGGATGGCAAATGCTATGACCGTTGGAGGTGCGATATGGGAGATATTTTCATTATTACGTTTCGTACAATAGTGCTTTACATCATCATTCTTGTGATTTTCAGGCTGATGGGAAAGCGGGAAATCGGAGAGCTGAGCATTTTGGATTTTGTCGTTTCCATTATGATTGCTGAAATAGCGGTTTTGGCAATTGAAAATGTAGAGGATCAGCTTTTGCATACCATTGTGCCGATTGTCATTTTAATGATTATTCAGGTAAGCCTTGCTTTTGTCTCGCTCAAAAGCCAAAAAATACGGCAGCTGCTTGACGGCAAGCCAACCACTATCATTAAACAGGGAAAAATCGACGAACGGGCGATGAGATCACAGCGCTACAATTTTGACGACCTTCTGATGCAGCTGAGGGAAAATAACATCGAAAGAATTTCTGACGTGTCATACGCCGTTTTAGAGTCATCAGGAAAACTGTCAATCGTCAAAAAGAAAAACAATAAGGATAAGCAGCTGGAAACCCCGCTCATTGTCGATGGAGTCGTTCAAAACGAGCATTTAGACAGAATCGGGAAAGACAAACACTGGCTCGAAAAAAATTTAGCAAAAAGAGGATATCGCGATCTTTCGGAAATATCATTCTGCACGTTTACAGACGGGGCTTTTTTTATTGATATCAAAAATGAAAAAGGGGAGCCTTAAACCGGACTCACCGCATCACAAACCGGCCGATGACCGGAATCCGGATCAGCTCCTCCCTTTTAATCAGCCTGAATATCAGCAGAAGCACAATGTACAGTATCACGGTCATTGCAATCCATCCTGTGAGATTAACAGCCTCTGACCCTGAAAAATGAACGGCGTGCTTTATAATGCGGCTCACATAGCCGCAAATGAATATGACGGCAAAGCAGAGCGCGTATTCTTTTATTTTAATGCTGATCGGGAGCACTTTGCTTACAGTGGCCGCATGCAGCAGGGTGACGAGGACCATTCCCGTCACAATCGCCAATGCCGCGCCCATAATGCCGAGCGAAGGCCTGGTCGCCAGCACAAAAATAAGGCCTGTTTTAACAGCGGCGCCGATAAAACTGTTCATCATGGCGGCCCCGGCTAAATTAAGCGCCTGCAGCACCGCTTGAAGGGGCCCCTGAAAATAATAAAGCAGAAAAAACGGCGCCATCACTTTAATAAATACCGCTGCATTCGTTGATCCGTACATGACGGACATCAGCTCATCAGCGAAAGAGAATAAAATAACCACTGAAATGCCCCCGCTTAAAAGACACAGCCTCATCGCCTGTTCCAGACGGTATTCGACAACTTGCAGCTTTTTTTGCTCCATTCCTTCACTGATCGCAGGAACAAGCGCTGTTGACAGAGAATAGGTTATAAAGCTGGGCAGCGTCAAAACCGTCATGGCAAAACCGGTCAGCTCCCCGTACTGGCTGGTGGCAGCAGCGGTGGCCACTCCTGCAATCGCAAGGCTCTGCGCGACGACAATAGGTTCAAAAAACCAAGACAAGTTTCCGATGAAGCGGCTTCCGGTTGTCGGAAGCGACACGCTCATCAGCTGGCGGAAGGTTTCTTTTCCATTTGCAATCGACTTGAAAAATTGTTTTCTGATTCTGATTGTTTTTTTGGCCTTGAAACAAATGAATAAATAAATAAGAGAGGCGAGCTCCCCGATGACAGACGAAATCATGGCTCCGGCCGCGGCATATTCAATTCCGTACGGCAGAAACACCGTCGTGCAGACCGCGACAAGTGAAATCCGCACAATTTGTTCAAGCACTTGGGAAAACGCCAGCGGGTTCATATTCTGCCTGCCTTGAAAATAACCGCGCAGCACGCTGGAGATTGCGATAATCGGCACGACGGGCGTAATCGCCAAAAGCGGGTAAACCGTGCGTTGATCAGTCAGCATCGTTTCGGCCATAATCGGCGCAAAGCATAAAAACAGCGGCGTAAAGATGAGACTTAATATCCCGGTGATGGTAAGCGACATCACTAAAATATGTTTCATTTTTTCCCGGTCCCCCCGGGCGCTTGCTTCAGCGACAAGCTTGCTGATGGCAACAGGGAGGCCGAATTGGGTCAAAGTGGTGGCCAAGAAAAATGTCGGGGCAGCCATCATGTACAATCCGACCCCTTCTTCACCGATAAACCGGGCGATGACCACCCGGTTGACAAAGCCGAGCATTCTTGTAATCATCCCGGCTGTGATGAGAATAAGAGTGCCCCTTAAAAAAGTCTGTTTTGCCATTTTACAACCCCTGCCTTCTCAAACTACCTGGAATCATATACAATAAGGATATGCGCCGATGTCGTCCGAGCATGACAAGTCTTCGAGAAAAAGGGAAAAAGGAGCGAGCGCCCAGTGGAGAAACATCCCGCCGAAATGTATAAAGATCATTTGCGGCCTTTTTTGTACAGTAAACTTGAAGAGTTCAAAATCCTCGGATACGATGATGTTGAACATGAGAGTTTATGGTCATACCTCATACATAAAAAGTGGAAACAGAAAACGGAACTGCCGCTGTATAAATTGGCCGGCGATATTTTATCAGTTAAAATTGGCGATTTTATGAACTATGCAACCGTCGAAGCTTTTAAGTCGTCTAATTGGCTGGAAAGCGATGAAGGTCAGGAAGCTTTGGATGAACTGCTGAGATAATGATTTGACGGCATAGGTTTAAGGAGGAAATACATAATGAAAAAAGGACGCTTGATTGCGTTTTTCCTGATCGTATTATTGATCGGCACAGGGCTGGGGTATTTTACAAAGCCGGCTGCCAAAAATATTACGTTAGGATTGGATTTACGCGGCGGGTTTGAAGTTCTGTACGATGTGCAGCCCGTCAAAAAAGGCGATAAAATCACAAAAGACGTGCTTGTCAGCACGGTGCAGGCGCTGAACCGCCGGGCTAACGTTCTCGGCGTAAGCGAGCCGAACATTCAGATTGAAGGGAACAACCGCATCCGCGTACAGCTGGCGGGCGTCACGAATCAGAACAGGGCGCGCGAAATTCTGTCAACGGAAGCGCAGCTCTCGTTCAGGGACACGAATGATAAAGAGCTCTTAAACGGCTCTGATCTCGTTGAAAACGGCGCGAAGCAAACTTTCGATCCGACGACGAACGAACCGATTGTCAGCGTGAAGCTGAAGGATGCGGACAAGTTCGGAGAAGTGACGAAAAAAGTCAAGAAAATGGCGCCTAATAATCAGCTCGTCATCTGGCTTGATTATCAAAAAGGCGATTCATTTAAAAAAGAAGTCGGCAAAAAACATCCGAAATATGTATCCGCTCCGAATGTGAGCCAGGAATTAAATACGAAGGATGTCACAATTGAAGGCCAGTTCACCGTTCAAAAAGCAAAGGACTTGGCCAATATTTTAAACGCGGGCGCGCTGCCTGTGAAACTGACCGAAAAATACTCTACTTCAGTAGGGGCGCAATTCGGACAGCAGGCTTTACATGATACGGTAGAGGCCGGCATCATCGGGATTGCACTTGTTTTCTTATTTATGCTGCTTTATTACAGACTGCCGGGTCTCATTGCGGTTATCACGCTTTCTGTATATGTGTATATTACGCTTCAAGTGTTTGACTGGATGCAGGCGGTGCTGACACTTCCGGGTATCGCGGCCCTCATTTTGGGTGTAGGGATGGCGGTTGACGCCAATATCATCACCTATGAACGGATAAAAGAAGAGCTGAAACTCGGAAAATCCGTCCGCTCGGCTTTCCGTTCAGGGAACAGACGGTCATTTGCGACGATTTTCGATGCGAATATCACAACGATCATCGCAGCGGTCGTGCTCTTTATTTTCGGGACAAGCTCTGTAAAAGGGTTTGCGACGATGCTGATTTTGTCAATTCTGACAAGCTTTATTACAGCTGTCTTCCTTTCAAGATTCCTGCTCTCCCTTCTTGTGGAAAGCAGATGGCTTGACCGGAAAAAAGGCTGGTTCGGCGTCAAGAAAAAACATATTATGGACATCCAGAAAACAGATGAAAATACTGAACCGCATACGGCGTTCCAAAAATGGGATTTCACGAGCAAACGAAAATACTTCTTTATTTTCTCAAGTGCTGTGACTATTGCGGGAATTATCATCTTACTGATCTTTAAACTCAACCTGGGAATCGATTTTGCAAGCGGCGCGCGGATTGACGTGCAGAGCAATCATGCCTTGACGGCGCAGCAGGTTGAAAAAGACTTTGACTCTCTCGGCATGGACCCGGAAAACGTAGTGCTCTCAGGTAAAGAGAACCATGTCGCCGCGGCCCGGTTTGTCGGAGAGCCATCTAAAGAAAAGATCGCTGAAATCAAAACGTACTTTAAGGACAAATACGGAGCTGAACCGAATGTCAGCACGGTATCGCCGACAGTCGGAAAAGAGCTGGCCCGTAATGCCTTATATGCCGTGGCAATTGCATCAATCGGCATCATTATTTACGTGTCAATACGTTTTGAGTACAGAATGGCTGTCGCCGCAATTGTATCCCTGCTGTATGACGCTTTCTTTATCGTCGCGTTTTTCAGCATTACAAGGCTGGAGGTCGACGTCACCTTTATCGCCGCTGTGCTCACCATTATCGGTTACTCGATAAATGATACGATCGTTACATTTGACCGGATACGCGAGCAGATGAAAAAGCGCAAGCCGAAGTCATTTGCCGATCTGGAACACATCGTGAATCTGAGCTTGCAGCAAACCTTTACACGCTCGATTAATACGGTCTTAACCGTAGTGATTGTTGTCGTCGTGCTGCTCATTTTAGGGTCATCGTCAATTACAAACTTCTCCGTCGCCTTATTGATAGGTTTATTGACGGGTGTTTATTCTTCTCTTTACATCGCCGCACAGATGTGGCTTGTATGGAAAGGAAAAGAATTTAAATCGAAAAAATCAATCGAAGAGTAATGGGAAACAGGCTGTCTTGCAGAAGACAGCCTGTTTTTTCAAGCTGCATTGAACTTAAAACCTGCATTTGCTATAATGACATACGCTTACATAATCAATCATCACTGTAAAAACATGTAGGAGGGTTCTTATGAACGTTCGTGAGTCGGAGCTTCCGGGCATCGGCCAGAAAGTCGAAGTCATTACGAAAAATCGCGATAAAATCAGTATTATTCTTCATGATGACGGCAGAAGAGAGCTCTATTACTTCGATGAGGATGATCATGACGAGTGCTTGGCATCCGTTGAATTTAACGATGAAGAGGCGAGGCAGATCTCCGCTATTTTAGGGGGGATGACGTATAAACCGAAAGCGCTGGAATCTGTGGAAGTTGCGCTTGACGACCTCGTCATTGAGTGGTTTAAAGCCGAATCTCATGCGCCGGCTGTCAGCCGCACAATCGGAGATTTGGATATCAAGGAACAATACGGCGTTCAGGTAATTGCGATCGTGAAGAAAAACCGGCAAAAACAGCTGACTCCCGCCTTTGATACCGTGATTGAAGAAGGGGACACCCTCGTCTTATCTGGGGAAAGAAGCGGATTGAAAAAGCTGGTTCGTGAGCAGTTAACGGCCCGGATGTCCTGAGCCCGGGGTTTACCCGCAGGAAAATGAGGGAAAAGATAAGAATTAATAATTGGGGGCTGACGCATGAATAAACAATGGACTATTATATTCGCTTTATTATTTACTCTGATTGTCGCCATTTTTGCTGTCATTAACGTGCGGGCGGTTGAGGTTGATTATCTGTTCGGAACCGCTGAATGGCCGCTGATTTTAGTCATTTTAGGCTCTGTGTTAATGGGGGCGCTGATCGTGTTTTCAGCCGGTATATTTCAAGTGATGAAGCTGAAGCGTGAAATTAAAATGCTGCGGAAAGAAAACAGATCCGCTGCTGAATTGCCGGCTGATCCGGACGTCAGAAAACCAGCCGCTCCGCCGGAAGAAATGCTGGAAGAGAAAAAAGGATCAGAATAACATTTGAAACCCCTCAGTCCGCTCTAGTATAATAGGGTGGTTGAGGGGTGAATTTATGTTAGCGTCAAAAATGCGCTGGGAAATCCAGCAGCCGGATAAGGAAAAGGTCAAATCACTCACAGAACAATTGGACATAACACCTCTTGTGGCATCGCTGCTTGTAAAAAGAGGTTTTGATACTGCCGAAAGTGCAAGGCTGTTTTTACATACAAAGGATGCAGACTTTTATGACCCGTATGAATTAAAGGGAATGCGGGAAGCAGTTGATCGGATAAAGCTGGCGGTTTCCCGCGGGGAACCGATTATGATTTACGGAGATTACGATGCAGACGGCGTTACAAGCACGTCAGTGATGCTGACGGCGCTCAGACAGCTGTCAGCGAACGTTGACTTTTATATTCCCGACCGTTTCACAGAAGGCTACGGCCCGAATGAACAAGCTTTCCGCTCCATAAAAGAGCGGGGATTTTCGCTCATCATTACAGTGGATACGGGTATCGCCGCCGTTCATGAAGCCGAAGTCGCAAAAGAGCTCGGTTTAGACGTCATTATTACCGACCACCATGAGCCGGGACCCGAGCTTCCTGACGTATTTGCGATTATCCACCCGAAGCAGCCGGGCTGCAGCTATCCGTTTAAAGAATTGGCCGGCGTCGGTGTGGCGTTTAAGCTTGCCCACGCGCTTACGGGTTCTTTGCCGGAAGCTATGCTGGACTTGGCGGCGATCGGTACGGTTGCTGATCTGGTGCCGCTGCATGATGAAAACAGATTAATAGCGTCGCTTGGAATCGAAAGGCTTCGGACGACAAATCGGCCGGGTCTCAAAGCTCTGATTAAGCTTTCCGGCGGAGATATCGGACAAGCCGATGAGGAAACGATCGGGTTTCAGGTCGCACCGAGGCTGAATGCCGTCGGAAGAATAGAACAGGCTGATCCCGCGGTGCACCTGTTGATGACCGATGACCAGTTTGAAGCGGAGGAGCTGGCTTCGGATATTGACCGGCTGAATAAAGAGCGGCAGAAAATGGTGAAAACCATGACCGAAGAGGCTGTTGAAATGGTTCAGCAGCAAGGCGGAAACCCTTCTGCCATTGTCGTGGCAAAAGCCGGCTGGAATCCGGGAGTTGTCGGTATTGTCGCATCGAAGCTGGCTGAACGCTTTTACCGGCCCGCTGTTGTGCTGGGGATGGATGAGGAGCAGGGAATCGCCAAAGGGTCGGCGCGAAGCATCAGAGGCTTTAACCTTTTTACGAGCCTGTCACAGTGCAGAGACATTCTTCCTCATTTCGGCGGACATCCGATGGCCGCAGGAATGACTTTGAAGGCTGAAGATGTGGCGGATTTAAGGGATCGGCTGAATCAAATGGCTGAAGAAACCCTTACCGAAGAGGATTTTATCCCCGTTCAGGAGGTTGATCTTGTCTGCGGCGTCGAAGACATCACCGTTGAAAGCATTACAGAATTGAATATGCTGTCGCCGTTCGGCATGCTAAACCCTAAACCTCATGTGATGGTGGAAAACGCCGTGCTTGATGAGGTGCGCCTGATCGGAGCAAATAAAAATCACGTGAAAATGACGGTGAAAAATGATTCCGCCGCTCTCGACTGCGTCGGCTTTAACAAAGGAGAGCTTGAAGCCGGGATTGTTCCCGGATCAACGATTTCCATTGTCGGCGAGATGTCTATTAATGAATGGAACAACAGAAAGAAACCCCAGCTGATGATTAAAGATGCTGCGGTGCCGGAATGGCAGCTTTTTGATATCAGGGGCAAGCGGATGTGGGAAGATACGGTCACTGCGCTGCCTAAGGAAAAACGGGTGCTCATCAGCTTTAACGAAAAAACCGCCCGAAAGCTCCGTGCCGAGCTTTCGGGTGAGCTGGCTGAGATCACGTCGGAATCCGAAGCAGAAGCTCTTCCGCTTGACGGAAAGTATGCCGTTTTTCTGGATGTGCCGCCATCAGCGGACCGCCTCCAGCGTTTGCTTGACGGGAAGAAGCCGGAACGGATTTATTTTGTTTTTATTAATCATGAAGAACATTTCCTGTCCTCATTTCCATCGCGGAATGACTTCAAGTGGTTTTACGCATTTCTCTTGAAAAGGGGCACTTTTAACTTAGGCAAGCATGGTTCAGAGCTTGCGAGACACAGAGGATGGTCAATTGACACAATCAATTTCATGACAAAGGTGTTTTTTGATCTCGGTTTTGTTAAAATAGAAGATGGTGTGCTGTCTGTCGTGAGCGGCGCGAAAAAACGCGACCTCGCAGATTCGCAAACCTATCAGGTAAAACAGCAGCTGATGGAATTAGACCAGAAGCTCAATTATTCCGCAGCCCATGAGCTGAAGGAATGGCTGAATAAGCTGATGAACCAAGGTTCAGAGGCTTATGAAAGTACGAGGAGGACATAGAACAGATGGATCTTAAAAAATACGTAACAATTGTGCCCGATTACCCGAAAGAAGGCGTGCAATTTAAAGATATTACGACATTGATGGACAAGGGCGACGTATACCGTTACGCGACTGACCAAATTGTTGAATATGCAAAAGAAAAAGAAATTGATTTAGTTGTCGGGCCCGAAGCGCGCGGCTTCATTATCGGCTGTCCGGTCGCATATGCGCTCGGAGTCGGCTTTGCGCCGGTTCGGAAAGAAGGAAAACTTCCGCGTGAGGTCATTAAAGTCGATTACGGTTTGGAGTACGGCAAAGACGTACTGACCATTCATAAAGATGCGATCCTGCCGGGACAGCGCGTTCTGATTACTGATGACTTATTGGCAACAGGCGGAACGATCGAAGCAACGATTAAGCTTGTGGAAGAGCTTGGCGGCGTCGTAGCCGGTATTGCGTTTTTAATTGAGCTTTCTTACCTTGACGGCAGAGCAAAGCTTGACGATTACGATATTTTAACACTAATGAAATATTAAACCGCATATGGAAAAAAGCACTCGTGTCAGGGTGCTTTTTTCCTATTATTTCATCATCCTGACAGATTCTTTAGGTGTTTTGAACTTCTGCCCTTTACATCTCTCGTTTTTTTCTTGATAATAAACTAATACAGTTTACATTTAAAAAAGGTGATTCCATGGCGAACGAACAAGTATTGACTGCCGAGCAAGTAATAGATAAAGCGCGCACTTATCTGCCGGAGGAGCAGATTGCGTTTGTTGAGAAAGCTTATCTGTATGCGCAAGACGCGCATCGCGAACAGTATCGCAAATCAGGTGAGCCGTACATCATTCATCCGATTCAGGTGGCGGGAATCCTCGTCGATCTGGAAATGGACCCTTCCACGATTGCGGGCGGATTTCTGCATGACGTGGTCGAGGACACGGATGTCACCCTCGATGACCTGAAGGAAGCATTTTCTGAAGAAGTGGCGATGCTTGTCGACGGTGTAACGAAGCTCGGTAAAATTAAGTATAAATCTCAAGAGGAGCAGCAGGCGGAAAACCATCGAAAAATGTTTGTCGCTATGGCTCAGGATATCAGAGTCATATTGATCAAGCTGGCGGATCGCCTTCATAATATGCGGACGTTAAAGCATCTTCCGCAGGAAAAGCAGCGGAGAATTTCAAATGAGACGCTGGAAATTTTCGCTCCGCTGGCCCATCGGCTCGGGATTTCTAAGATCAAATGGGAGCTTGAAGACACCGCTCTCCGTTATTTGAATCCTCAGCAATATTACAGAATCGTTAACCTCATGAAGAAAAAGCGCGCGGAACGCGAACTTTATGTCGATGAGGTTGTCAATGAAGTGAAAAAACGCGTCGAAGAAGTGAATATCAAAGCGGACTTTTCAGGCCGTCCGAAGCACATCTACAGCATTTACCGCAAGATGGCGCTGCAAAATAAACAGTTTAATGAAATATATGATCTGCTCGCCGTCCGTATTCTTGTCGGAAGCATTAAAGACTGCTACGCCGTACTCGGCATTATTCATACGTGCTGGAAGCCGATGCCGGGCAGATTCAAAGATTATATTGCGATGCCTAAGCCGAATATGTATCAGTCCCTGCATACGACAGTAATCGGGCCTAAAGGCGATCCGCTGGAAGTGCAGATCAGAACGTTTGAGATGCATGAGATCGCTGAATACGGGGTGGCTGCACACTGGGCATATAAAGAAGGCAAGGCTGCAAACGAAGAAGCGACATTTGAGAAAAAACTGTCCTGGTTCCGCGAAATTCTGGAATTCCAAAACGAATCTACCGATGCGGAAGAATTTATGGAATCGCTGAAAATCGATTTATTTTCTGACATGGTATACGTATTTACGCCAAAAGGCGATGTCATTGAACTGCCGTCAGGCTCTGTACCGATTGATTTTTCCTACAGGATTCACTCCGAGATCGGCAACAAAACCATCGGAGCGAAAGTGAACGGGAAAATGGTGACGCTTGACCATAAGCTCCGGACGGGCGACATTGTCGAAATCGTGACGTCCAAGCATTCATACGGTCCGAGTCAAGACTGGATCAAACTCGCACAGACGTCACAGGCGAAACACAAAATCCGCCAATTCTTCAAGAAACAGCGCCGTGAAGAAAATGTCGAAAAAGGCCGTGAGCTGGTCGAAAAAGAAATTAAAAATCTTGATTTTGAAGTGAAGGAAGTTTTAACGCTCGAAAACCTTCAAAAGGTTGCCGACAAGTTCAATTTCTCAAATGAAGAGGATATGTACGCGGCGGTCGGGTATAACGGGATTACCGCTTTGCAGGTGGCAAACAGGCTCACCGAAAAAGAACGGAAGCTGCGTGATCAGGAAGAGCAGGAAAAAATCGTTCAGGAAGTCACTTCCGAGCCGAAACAGTATCCGCAAGGGAGAAAACGGGAAGCGGGTGTGCGCGTGAAAGGCATCGACAACCTTCTCGTCCGTTTGTCGAAATGCTGCAACCCGGTGCCAGGCGATCATATTGTCGGTTTTATTACAAAAGGGCGCGGTGTATCCGTTCACCGTGATGACTGTCCGAACGTAAAAACGAATGAAGCGCAGGAACGATTGATCCCTGTTGAATGGGAGCATGAATCACAAGTTCAAAGACGCAAAGAATATAACGTTGAGATTGAGATTCTGGGGTATGACCGTCTCGGGCTGTTAAATGAAGTGCTTCAGGCCGTAAACGAAACGAAAACCAACATCTCGTCTGTCTCGGGCAAATCCGACCGCAATAAAGTCGCTACGATTCATATGGCGATTTTTATTCAAAACATCAATCATCTGCACAAAGTGGTCGAGCGGATTAAGCAGATCAGAGACATATATTCAGTCCGCCGGGTAATGAACTAAAAGGAGCTTGCTATGAAATTAGTTGTTCAGCGTGTAACAGATGCAAGTGTGACAGTTGACGGCGCTGTCGCCGGCCGGATCGGACCCGGCATTATGGCGCTTGTCGGCGTCACTCATGAAGATACAGAGGAAGATGCCGCCTACTTGGCCGATAAAATCGTGAATCTCCGGATTTTTGATGACGAGAGCGGCAAGATGAATTTATCGCTTTTGGATACGGGCGGAGAGATTTTATCAGTTTCCCAGTTTACGCTTTACGGCGAAACGAAGAAAGGGAGACGCCCGAATTTTATGAATGCGGCGAAACCGGATCAGGCTCTGCTCCTTTATGAAAAGTGGAACGAACTTCTTCGGGAAAAAGGAGTCAAAGTGGAAACCGGAATATTCGGGGCCATGATGGATGTTCAGCTGACGAATTCCGGGCCCGTTACATTGATTATGGATTCTAAACAATAAAAAAAGCTGCCGTTTGGCAGCTTTTTTTATGATTGAAAATAATGTTCCAATCCGCTTTCAATTCCGTCTGTCACTTTTTCCTGGTAAGAGCCGCTATGTATGATTGTTTCTTCTTGCGGTTGACTGAGATAGCCGAGCTCATACAGCATGGCAGGCCGTTTATTTTCTCTCAGGACGTAATAATCTCCAAACAGAACGCCGCGATCGGGGATAGGCGAACGCTTCACTACTTCAGAATGGACGTCTGAGGCAAGCTGCCGGTCCTTAGACGGACTGTAATAATAAGCGGTGCTTCCTCTTGTTGACGTATCGGCATAGCTGTCATAGTGGATGCTGATAAAGGCATCCGCAATCCTGTAATGGGAGGTTGAAACCCTGGCCTGCAGGCTGATAAATGTATCATCCTGCCTTGTGATATACACGTTTGCACCGGCCGCTCTCAATTTCCCGGCCAGCAGCTTAGCGGTTTTAATCGTTACGTTTTTTTCAAACTTTCCGGAGTAGCCGATCGTTCCGCTGTCTTTACCTCCGTGTCCGGGATCAACGACGATCGTTTTATTTTTAAGTGAGCCGCTGCCGCCTGACGTGTTGGGAGAAGGTGCTTCTCCTGTTTCTTCACCGCTTTTAGACGTTTGCACGACCCAGTTTGCCACATATGCCGTTTGTCCATTTTCCAGCCGGACTTCATACCATTTGCCGCTTGAGCCGACAATCGGATAGGCTGCGCCTTTATCCGCTCTTTTTACGATAGAAGCGGAAGTCGAGGCCGAGCTCCTTAAGTTGGTGCCGCCGTAAACGATATACGCTTTTTTCGAGGTGTCTGAGCCGTCTCCCAAACCGGATGCGCTGTCTGATGAGTCAGAATCCTTTATGATGTAGTGGCTTGCTGCCCAGCCTCTTTGCCCGTTTGCTTCAATTTTCAGCCAGCCGTGGTCTTCGCTTAAGATGGAAACCTTTGTTCCGCGTGATAATTTAGTCATAATGGCTGAATCATGTGACGCTGCACTTCTGACATTCAATGAAGAAACGCCGACGGTCCCGTTCTTTGAACCGCTTTGGGACGAATTTGCTATCGTATCCGATCCGCCGCTGTCCGCGGTGACGTATTCGGAAGAAACCCATCCTGTTGTGCCTTGATAAGAAATGTTCACCCACCCGCTGTTCTTGTCCAGCATGGATGCATGTGCGCCTTGCGGAAACTTGCCGATGACTTCATATGATGTCCCCGGGCCTTTTCTGATGCGGAGGTCAGGGTCAGTGGAAGTGACCGTTCCGCTTTTTGCGGATGCATTGTCTGCTCCTCCGGCTGTTTTTGTTATCAGCCAGGAAACGACCCATCCGGTTTTACCGGGGCTCAGCTGAAGCTGCACCCAGTCTCCCTCTTCCTTGAGGATGGGGTATCTTTCCCCTTTTTTTACTTCAGCCTTAATTTCGTAGCTCAGGCCGGGACCGCCTCTGACATTGATCTTGTCTGTCGCGATGACCGCTTCTCCCTCTGCGGCGACTGCGGTGTGGAATGACGGAAGAAGCGCTGTGATGATGACGCCGCATAAAATAAGAACAAGAGTTCTCTTACTCATGGCTGTCCTCCTTTCTGAACTAACTAAAATACATTCTTGTATAATATCGCATTTTCCTTGCTGAATGTTAAATAAAAATAAAATAGTTTGTTTATACTAGTCATAAATACAGCGAAAAGGTGTGCAAATCATGAAATTTCAACCAAAAATGGGACGCGCGCTGCACGATGCGGAAGGAAATCTTCACTTCAGTGATCAGAGCGATAGAGAGAAGGACGGTTTTCTTGAAGAGACGGCAACGGAGTTCGGTCTCTTATCGAAAGAAGCGGTCGCAAGGAAAAACAGACGGAATAAAACTTGACAGGGGCGTGCAATCCCATTATTATAATAGAAATTGATGTACATAAGTCATGATAACGATTTTGAACCGATAATGGAGAAGAGTAGGTCAGAATGCATGGAGAAGAGAGGAACCGTCCCAGGCTGAAAGCGGATCCGCACTGCATCTTTCTCGAAACAACACTCCGGAGGTTCCCTGCTGAACGCTTTGCCGGAAAAGGGCATCAGTCATTAGGCAGCGGACGTGAACCTGCGTTAACGGTCAGAGCGGGGATGCTTCGGCATTCCAACTAGGGTGGCACCACGGGTATAACTCTCGTCCCTACTATACATGTATAGTAGGGGCGGGAGTTTTTTTATTTCATGTTTTAATGAAGAAAGACATTAAGGAGGCCTGTAACATGGCATATCACATTCCAAGAGGCACACAGGACATACTGCCGGGTGAATCAGACAGATGGCAGTTCGTCGAACAAATTATGAGAGAGACGTGCCGCACTTATCAATATAAAGAAATCCGCACGCCGATCTTCGAACATACGGAATTATTCGCAAGAGGCGTCGGTGAGTCTACAGATATCGTACAGAAAGAAATGTACACTTTTGAAGACCGTAAAGGGAGAAGCCTGACGCTTCGGCCGGAAGGAACGGCCGCTGCAGTCCGCGCGTTCAATGAAAATAAATTATTTGCAAATCCGGTGCAGCCGACGAAGCTGTATTATGTCGGACCGATGTTCCGTTACGAACGTCCGCAGACGGGACGCTTCCGTCAATTCTATCAATTCGGAATTGAAGCGATCGGCTCCAAAGATCCGGCCGTGGATGCAGAAGTCATCGCGCTTGCAATGAGTATTTACCGTAAAGCCGGTTTGAAAAATGTCAAGCTTGTTCTGAACAGCCTGGGCGACCAGGACAGCCGCAAAGCCTACCGGGAAGCGCTCGTCAAACATTTTGAACCGCGTATCGGAGAATTTTGCTCAGACTGCCAGTCGCGGCTGCACACAAACCCGCTCAGAATTCTTGATTGCAAAAAAGACAGAGAGCATGAGCTGATGAAAACGGCTCCGTCAATTCTTGATTACTTAAATGAAGAATCAGCCGCATATTTCCAAAAGGTGCAGCAGTACATCACGGCGCTCGGCATTCCGTTTGAAATTGATCCGAACCTTGTGAGAGGGCTTGATTACTACAACCATACCGCTTTTGAAATCATGAGCAATGCGGAAGGCTTCGGAGCGATTACAACCCTTGCCGGAGGCGGCCGCTATGACGGGCTTGTCGAACAGATCGGCGGACCGGAAGCGCCGGGTATCGGATTTGCGATGAGCATCGAACGTCTGCTGGCAGCCATTGACGCTGAGAAAACAGAGCTTCCTGTCAATCAGGGGATTGACTGCTACATCGTGACGCTCGGAGAAAAAGCGAAGGATTATTCCGTTTCTCTCGTGTACAAACTGAGAGAAGCTGGCATCTCAAGTGAAATCGATTATGAAAACAAAAAAATGAAGGGCCAATTCAAAACGGCTGACCGTCTCGGCGCACGCTTTATTGCGATTTTAGGGGAAGATGAACTCGCCCAAAATAAAATCAATGTAAAAGATGCGGAAACAGGAGAGCAGCGTGAAGTGGTGTTAGACGAGCTGATACAAGTGTTAAAGGCAGATCAAAAGCAGTGAAGGAGAGGAACGCTATGTTTGGAAGAACCTATTATTGTGGCGAAATAACTGAAAAAGCGATTGGCGAAACCGTCAAACTGAAAGGATGGGTGCAGAAACGGCGCGATCTCGGCGGCTTGATTTTTATTGATTTGCGCGACCGTTCGGGTATTGTGCAAGTCGTGTTCAATCCTGACGTCTCGAAAGAAGCCCTTGCCGCGGCAGAAGCAATCAGAAATGAATATGTGCTTGATATTGAAGGCACGGTTTCTGCCCGTGAAGAAGGCACGGTGAATCCCAACCTGAAAACCGGTAAAATTGAAATCAAAGCTGAAGCAGTGACGGTGCTCAGCACGGCGAAAACGCCGCCGTTTCCGATCAGTGACCAAGCGGCTGACGTTTCTGAAGACGTCCGGTTAAAACACCGCTATTTGGATTTGCGCCGCCCGGCGATGTTTCAAACATTGCAAATGCGCCATCAAGTCACAAAATCCATCCGCCATTTCTTGGATGAAAACGGATTTCTTGATATTGAAACACCGATTTTAACGAAAAGCTCTCCGGAAGGCGCCCGTGATTACTTAGTGCCGAGCCGGGTGCATGAAGGGGAATTTTACGCTCTTCCGCAATCGCCGCAGATTTTTAAACAGCTTCTGATGGTGTCGGGCTTTGAACGGTATTATCAAGTGGCCCGCTGTTTCCGCGATGAAGACCTGCGTGCCGACCGCCAGCCGGAATTTACGCAGATCGATATCGAAATGTCCTTTATGAGTCAAGAAGACATCATGGCTCTGGCCGAAAAGATGATGGCGAAAGTCATGCTCGAAACAAAAGGCGTCGAAGTATCGCTGCCGCTTCCGCGAATGACATATGAAGAAGCGATGAACAGCTACGGCTCCGACAAGCCTGACACACGCTTCGGCATGCTGCTGACGGACGTATCAGACATTGTGAAAGATACTGAGTTTAAAGTGTTCTCATCAGCCGTTGCCAACGGCGGTGTTGTAAAAGCGATCAATGTCAAAGGCGCTGCCGGCGACTACTCCAGAAAAGATATTGATGCGCTCGGCGTTTTTGCCGGAAATTACGGCGCGAAAGGTCTCGCTTGGGTCAAAGTTGAAGCTGACGGCGTAAAAGGTCCGATCGCGAAATTCTTTGATAATGAGAAGCAGGCAAAACTGGCAGAAGCGCTTGATGCTTCTGAAGGCGACCTGCTCCTGTTCGGCGCTGATAAGTTTGAGGTTGTGGCCCAATCCCTCGGCGCGCTTCGCTTAAAGCTCGGTAAAGAACGCGGCCTGATTGACGAAAGCCTCTTCAACTTCCTGTGGGTTGTGGACTGGCCGTTACTGGAGCATGACGAGGAAGAAGGCCGTTTCTATGCGGCTCACCATCCGTTTACAATGCCTGTCCGTGAAGATCTTGACCTGATTGAAACGGCGCCTGAGGATATGAAAGCGCAGGCTTACGACCTTGTCTTAAACGGCTATGAACTCGGCGGAGGCTCAATCCGTATTTTTGAGAAAGACGTTCAGGAAAAAATGTTCGGGCTTCTCGGCTTTACAAAAGAAGAAGCGGAGGAGGAGTTTGGATACCTTCTCGAAGCTTTTGAATACGGCGCTCCTCCGCACGGCGGAATTGCGCTCGGCTTAGACCGTTTGGTTATGCTTCTTGCGGGCCGCACAAACTTAAGAGATACGATCGCTTTCCCGAAAACGGCAAGCGCAAGCTGTCTTCTTACGGAAGCGCCCGGCGAAGTGAGCGACGCCCAGCTTGAAGAACTTCACCTTTCTGTCAAAAGAAAAGTGAAACAGTAAAGATCAGCAGTTTGTTTCTTGAAAATCAAAAACTGCTGTGATATGATTTTGACAAGTTAAATAAAGTCCTGATGTGTTAGTTGTACACCTAGTTTTGACCGAACATTTTTTTGATTTGGGAGCCCGTATTTTTAAATGGCGTACATGCCTCTTTTCATTCGGTAAAGGGGACTTACAAAGTTTAAAAAAGGGCACCCACCTGCTGAGAGCGGGTTCAAAACGAAGGAAAGCTGCAACGGCACAATTGGGACTTTATTTTTTGTGCGTTAAAACCAGCGGCTTTTTGACAAGCCGAGTTTATAAAACCAGAATGTGGAGTGAGGTTCTTGTTACATCAGTTTTCCAGAAATGAGCTAGCGATTGGAAAAGAAGGGCTGGACACGTTAAAAAACAGCACGGTGGCCGTTCTCGGCGTCGGCGGAGTCGGTTCATTCGCAGCCGAAGCATTGGCGAGGTCCGGAGTGGGACGGATCGTGCTTGTCGATAAAGATGATGTTGACATTACAAACGTAAACCGCCAGCTGCATGCTCTCTTGTCAACGGTGGGGCAGCCGAAAACGGACTTGATGAAAGCGCGGATCGCAGATATAAATCCGGATTGTGACGTCGTCGCCTTGAAAATGTTTTATACGGAAGAGACGTATGAGCAGTTCTTTGAGTATCCGCTCGATTACGTCATTGACGCGTCGGATACGATACATTATAAAATTCATCTGATGAAAGAATGTCTGAAACGGAATGTGCCGCTGATTTCAAGCATGGGAGCGGCGAATAAAACAGACCCGACACGCTTTCAGATTGCTGATATTTCAAAAACCCATACTGATCCGATTGCCAAAGTCGTCCGTACTAGGCTTCGCAAAGAGGGCATTAAAAAAGGCGTTCAGGTCATTTTTTCTGATGAAAGCCCGATCGTCATCCGTGAAGATGTCAGAAAAGAAGTCGGGAATGACGAAGCGAAAATCCGCAAAGCGCAAATGCCGCCGTCTTCCAACGCCTGGGTTCCGTCAGTGGCCGGTCTGATTATGGGCGGACATGTCATTATGGAGCTCTTAAAGGATATTGACATTAAACGGGTCAAAGATAAATAAAAAGAAAAACAGCCTTCTTCAGGAAAGGCTGTTTTTTATTTGAATAAAGCCGCCGTTCACACGAATGGCCGGCCGGTATAAAAAAAAGACAAGAACACATTGGGTGTCCTTGTCCGATTATTTTTTCTGTTTCAGCAGTTTTTCATACACTTGCTTTATGGCGGCTTCAAATTTCCCCGTTTGTTTCGGTTTATAGTATTGTTTGTTTTTTAACGGTTCAGGCAAATATTGCTGTTCGACCCATCCGTTTTCGAAATCGTGAGGATATTGATAGCCGATTCCGCGTCCGAGCTCTTGGGCTCCTTTATAGTGGGCGTCTTTTAAATGTTTCGGCACATCGCCGATTTTACCCGATCTGATATCTTTGAGCGCTTCATCAACGGCTGAGATGGCGGAGTTTGATTTTGGCGAAAGGCATAATTCGATTACCGCATTCGCCAGCGGAATTCTCGCTTCGGGAAAGCCGATCCGCTCTGCGGTCTGAATCGCGCTCAGCACCCGGGGGCCTGCCTGCGGGCTTGCAAGGCCGATATCTTCATAGGCGATTACGAGAAGTCTTCTTGAAATGCTTTCAAGATCGCCGGCTTCGATCAGTCGGGCTAAATAATGAAGTGCGGCGTTTGCGTCTGAGCCGCGGATTGATTTTTGGAATGCGGATAAGACGTCATAATGCGCATCTCCGTCTTTATCATGGGTATAGCTTTTTTTCTGCAGACATTCTTCCGCTGTTTCCCGCGTAATGCGGATCGTGCCGTCACTTGATTCCTTTGTGGAAAGCACGGCAAGCTCCAGTGCGTTCAAAGCGGAACGGACGTCTCCTCCACACCCTTGCGCGAAATGATCCATCGCTTCGTCGTCCACCGAAACGCTGTAGGAACCGAGTCCCCGGTGTTCATCTGTGAGCGCTCTTCTCAATGCCTGCTTGATCAGATCCGGTGTTAACGGTTCGAGTTCGAATATCTGGGTACGGCTTCTGATGGCCGGGTTAATGGCATGATAAGGATTGGCGGTCGTCGCGCCGATTAAAATAATCATGCCGTTTTCTAAATAGGGCAGGAGAAAATCCTGCTTCCCCTTATCAAGCCTGTGCACTTCATCAAGTATTAAGATGACCTGACCTGACATTTTCGCTTCCTGTACGACAATTTCCATGTCTTTTTTATTATGAATGACGGCATTCAATTTTCTGAATGCGATGCTTGTCGATCCTGCGATCGCTGTGGCGATGGACGTTTTTCCGATGCCTGGCGGTCCGTACAGGATCATGGATGATAGGTGCTTTGCGCGCACCATTCTGCCGATGATTTTATCTTCTTTGACCAAATGTTCCTGGCCGATAATGTCTTCGATATTGGCAGGCCGCATCCGATACGCCAATGGTTTCATGAACATCTCTCCTTACATATACAGGGTAACGGAAAACGGCCGATTAGAAAAGCGAATTGCGGCGGGCCCCGTGTTTCAATGAAAATTAGGATAAGTTATGTTATAATAACAGTTGGTCTATAAGATACTAAACTGATTATTCATATCCATTTACTTGTATAAATTAACAATTAGAATTGACTGGGGTGTTCATATTGAAAATATCGACAAAGGGAAGATACGGGCTCACCATTATGATTGAATTGGCGAAAAAGCACGGAGAAGGTCCGACGTCGCTCAAAAGCATCGCCCAAACAAACAGCCTCTCTGAGCATTACTTGGAACAGCTTGTATCACCGCTCAGAAACGCGGGACTCGTAAAAAGCATCAGAGGCGCTTACGGCGGTTATGTGCTCGGCGGCCAGCCTGAAGAGATAACGGCCGGAGATATTATCAGAGTGCTGGAAGGGCCGATCAGCCCGGTAGAAGTGCTTGAGGATGAAGAGCCTGCCAAGCGGGAGTTATGGATCCGCATCCGCGACGCCGTAAAAGACGTGCTGGACAGTACGACGTTAGAAGACCTTGCGAGCTACACGGACGGCGAGCAGGAAGCTTATATGTTCTATATTTAAACCAGAGGTGTAAAGACAATGGAACGGATTTATTTAGATCACGCCGCGACTTCCCCGATGGATGAGCGTGTGCTCGAAAAAATGAAGCCTCATTTCTTCGGCAGCTTCGGCAATCCGTCAAGCATTCATTCATTCGGAAGAGAGTCCCGGAAATGGGTCGACGAAGCGAGAGCGGACATCGCGCGTGAAATCAGTGCGAAAGAACAGGAAATCATTTTCACAAGCGGCGGCACGGAGGCTGATAATTTAGCGATTCTCGGCACGGCTGCCGCCCGGAAGAATGAAGGGAAACACATTATCACGACCGCTATTGAGCATCATGCCGTATTACACGCCTGCGAAAAGCTGGAAGAAGACGGTTTTGAGGTGACATACCTCATCCCGGGCCCTTCAGGACGGATCAGTGCAAATCAGGTGAAAGAAGCGCTCCGTGATGATACAATCCTTGTTACCGTCATGTATGGCAATAACGAAGTCGGAACCATTCAGCCGATTGACGAAATCGGAGAGCTGTTAAGCGGGCATCAGGCCTATTTTCACACAGATGCCGTCCAGGCATTCGGTTATATACCGATCGATGTGAAAAAAAGCAGAATTGACATGCTGTCTGTTTCCGGTCACAAGCTTAACGGGCCAAAAGGGACAGGCTTTTTATATGTAAATCAAGAGGTGAAGCTGTCACCGATTCTTCTCGGGGGCGAGCAGGAACGAAAGCGGCGCGCGGGTACGGAAAATGTACCGGGCATTGCCGGCTTAAAGGAAGCGGTCGTTCTTTCAAACCGTGAGCGGGAAGAGAAAACAGCGATGTTTAAGGAGTTTAAAAACATCATCATGAGCACGCTGGAAAAAGCCGGCGTCACAGCGGAGGTGAACGGAGATGCCGAGAACTGCCTGCCGCATATTTTAAACCTTTACTTTCCCGGTGTGCCGGTGGAATCGCTGCTGGTCAATCTTGATATGGAAGGCATTGCCGTCTCAAGCGGATCTGCGTGTACGGCGGGGTCCGTTCTTCCGTCTCATGTTCTTACGGCCATGTTCGGAAGTGAGAGCGGCAGGCTGACCTCGTCAATCCGCCTCAGCTTCGGCCTCGGCAATACGGCGGAACAAATCGAAACAGCCGCCGAAAAGCTTGCCGCCGTCGTCAAACGGCTTGCTTAAAACGGCGGACTTACGTTTTTAATGGAGTGAATGCAAATGGAAAAACGGCCGGAGGATACAAGAGTCGTAGTCGGCATGTCCGGCGGCGTGGACTCTTCCGTGGCGGCCCTTCTGCTGAAGGAGCAGGGCTACGATGTAATCGGAATCTTTATGAAAAACTGGGATGATACGGACGAAAACGGATTTTGCACGGCGACGGAAGATTATGAAGACGTCATCCGGGTCTGCAACCAGATCGGAATCCCGTATTATGCCGTCAATTTTGAAAAGCAATACTGGGAAAAGGTATTTCAATATTTCCTTGATGAATATAAAGCCGGAAGAACTCCAAATCCGGATGTCATGTGCAATAAAGAAATTAAGTTTAAGGCTTTCTTGGATCATGCTTTATCACTCGGCGCGGATTACCTCGCGACAGGCCATTACGCCCGCGTGGACCGAAGCGGAGATACAGTGCGCATGCTTCGCGGCCTGGATGAAAACAAGGATCAGACTTATTTTCTGAATCAGCTCAATCAGGAACAGCTCAGTAAAGTCATGTTCCCGATCGGTGATCTGCAAAAAAGCCGCGTGCGGGAAATTGCCAAAGAAGCAGAACTTGCGACAGCGGCGAAAAAAGACAGCACGGGAATCTGCTTTATCGGCGAACGCAACTTCAAAACGTTTCTCAGCCAATATCTCCCTGCTCAGCCGGGCGATATGATGACAATGGACGGGGAAGTAAAAGGCCGTCATGACGGACTGATGTATTATACGATCGGACAGCGCCACGGTCTTGGAATCGGCGGAAGCGGCGAGCCGTGGTTCGCCGTCGGTAAAGATCTTGAAAAAAACATTCTGTATGTTGATCAGGGATTCCATAACCCGCTTCTGTATTCTGATAAAATTACGGCGACAAATATCAGCTGGACGCGTCCGGGTTTGATGGACGGCGGCGAAATGACATGCACGGCGAAATTCCGCTACCGTCAGGAAGATCACAAAGTTACGGTGAAAATGACGGGTGCTGACGAAGCGGAAATCATTTTTGACGGGCAGGTCCGTGCTGTAACGCCGGGACAAGCCGTCGTTTTTTATGACGGAGAAGAGTGCCTCGGCGGCGGAACGATTGATGACGTTTATAAAGACGGAACAAAATTGTGGTACGTATAACACATGTAAAAAACCTCAACTCGCATGTTGAGGTTTTTTAGCGAAAGGAAGTTAAAAATGGATTATAATAAAATCGGAATCGACGCCATGCAGGAGGGCGATTTTGAAAAAGCGGCAGAGGCTTTTACGAAAGCGATTGAGGAAAACGGCCAAGATCCGGTGCCGTATATCAACTTTGCGAACCTGCTTTCTTCTGTAAACGAACTCGAACGCGCGCTTGCTTTTTACAACAGAGCGCTTGAATTGGACAATTCAGCGGCAGCCGCTTATTACGGAGCGGGAAACGTATATGTGATGAAGGAATCGTTTTCTGAAGCGAAGGATATGTTTGAAAAAGCGCTTCGCTCCGGTATGGAAAACGGAGACTTGTTTTATATGCTGGGAACCGTTCTCGTTAAATTAGAGCAGCCGAAGCTTGCGCTGCCGTATTTGCAGCGGGCCGTTGAATTGAACGAAAACGATACGGAAGCGCGGTTCCAGTTCGGAATGTGTCTCGCAAACGAAGACATGCTGGATGAAGCATTGGCGCAGTTTGAGACGGTGATCGAGCAGGACCCAAGCCACGCGGACGCATTTTATAATGCCGGAGTCGCTTACGCCTACAAAGAAAATCGTGAAAAGGCGCTTGAGATGCTTGAAGGCGCAATCGGCATACAGCCTGATCATATGCTTGCGCTTCATGCAAAACAGCTTATCACCCAGTCATAACGGAAGGAGGGAAGGCTCGTGGATCAGCTGAAAATCGAGGAACAACCGTATGTAAAAGGCGTTATTCATACGGTCATTTACCACAATGACACCAACCTGTATACAGTGCTGAAGGTCAAGGTTGCAGAAACGTCTGAGGCGATCGAAGACAAGGTCGTATCCGTAACGGGCTACTTCCCTCTGCTGCAAGAAGATGAGACTTACACATTTTACGGAAAAACCGCCACACACCCCAAGTTCGGCCTGCAATTCCAGGCTGAACACTTTAAAAAAGAAATTCCGACCACAAAAGAAGGGATTATTCACTATTTATCAAGCGATCTGTTTGAAGGAATCGGAAAAAAAACGGCGGAAGAAATCGTCAAAAAGCTTGGAGACGGCGCGCTGAATAAAATTCTGGCTGATGCGTCGGTGCTTTACGATGTGCCGAAAATGTCCAAAAAGAAAGCGGATAAGCTTGCCGGAGAGCTGCAGCGGCATCAGGGGCTGGAGCAGATTATGATTTCTCTTAACCAATATGGTTTCGGACCTCAGCTTTCCATGAAAATTTATCAGGCTTACGAAACGGAAACCCTTGAGAAAATTCAGGAGAATCCTTATCAGCTTGTAAAGGACGTGGAAGGCATCGGCTTTGTAAAAGCCGACGAGCTGGGCGAAAAAATGGGTCTGTCAGGGAACCATCCCGAGCGGATCAAAGCGGCGATCTTATATACGATTGAATCGACCTGCCTTTCAGAAGGTCATACGTACATAGACACAAAGCAGCTGATTATCAATACGCAAACGCTTCTGAATCAGTCAGCTGACGGAGGCCGGGTCACGGAAATGGATGCGGCTGACGGCATCATCGCCCTCGGAGAGAGTAAGGACATCGTCATAGAAGGAGACCGCTGCTATTTTCCGTCTTTGTTTTACGCGGAACAAAATGTCGCAAAACGCGTGCTCGACATTGCGGCTCAGACGGAGTATGCCGATCAATTTCCTGAATCGGAATTTCTGCTTGCGCTCGGCGAACTGGAAGAACGGATGAAAGTTCAATACGCTCCGAGTCAAAAGGATGCCATTCAAAAAGCGCTGTCTTCGCCGATGCTTTTACTGACCGGAGGACCGGGTACGGGAAAAACGACCGTTATCAAAGGAATCGTGGAATTATACAGTGAACTCCACGGCGTATCGCTTGATCCCGGTGATTATAAAAAAGACGAGGCGTTTCCGGTGCTGCTTGCCGCGCCGACCGGAAGAGCCGCAAAACGGATGAGCGAATCTACGGGTCTGCCTGCTGTTACGATTCACAGGCTGCTCGGCTGGAATGGCGCTGAAGGCTTTACCTACAATGAAGATCAGCCGATTGAAGGGAAACTGATCATTATAGACGAAGCGAGTATGCTCGATATTTGGCTCGCCAGCCATTTGTTTAAGGCGCTCCCTAAGCACATCCAGCTCATCGTCGTGGGTGATGAAGACCAGCTTCCTTCCGTGGGGCCGGGGCAGGTGCTGAGAGACCTTTTGGCTTCTGAGGTGCTGCCGACCGTGCGTCTGACAGATATTTACCGTCAGGCGGAAGGGTCATCCATCGTCGAACTTGCCCATGATATGAAAAAAGGGCTGCTTCCAAAAGGACTGACCGCGCCGACAAAAGACCGCTCATTTATCCGCTGTAATTCTGCACAGATTAAAGAAGTCGTCGATCAAGTCGTTTCAAACGCGTTAAAGAAGGGATATACCTCCAGAGATATTCAAGTGCTTGCGCCGATGTACAGGGGAAAAGCGGGAATTAACGAGCTGAATATGCTTCTTCAAGACATCATGAATCCGCCGAAAGAAAAAAGGCGGGAGCTGAAATTCGGAGATGTCGTCTACAGGACGGGCGATAAAATATTGCAGCTTGTCAACCAGCCGGAAAACAATGTGTTTAACGGTGATATCGGCGAAATCGTGTCCATTTTTTATGCCAAAGAAAATACGGAAAAAGAAGACATGGTCGTCGTCTCGTTTGACGGCAATGAAATCACCTTTACGAAAAAGGATTTCAGCCAGTTTACCCATGCTTACTGCTGTTCCATCCACAAGTCTCAGGGAAGTGAATTTCCGATTGTCGTCCTGCCTGTTGTCAAAGGCTACTATCGAATGCTTAGGAGAAATCTCCTTTATACCGCCATTACAAGGGCCAAGAAATTTCTGATCCTTTGCGGAGAAGAAGAAGCGCTTGAATGGGGCGTCAAAAACAATGATGCCACCGTCAGACAGACGTCGCTTAAAAACAGGCTCACAGAGCAGACTGAAGAGATGGATGCAGAACTGGCCGCTCTGCAAAAAGAACTGCCGTTCAGTGTATATGATGCGAATATCGGAATGGAAGGCATTACGCCGTTTGACTTTATGGAAGAAAAAGCGTAAATAAAACCCGGCACATACGCCGGGTTTTATTGTGGAAGTCATTTCAAAGTATGGCGCCCGGCTTCTCGGCAAAACCTATACGTGTTCAACAAAAGGTGGTTGATCACACTTTGAGAACATGCCATGCAGCTGAAGGACGAACAGTTTATGACGAACACAACCGGCGCAGCCTCGGGATGATTTCGGATGTGTGTTTCTCTCTTGACGGCCGGTTTCTCGGTTTTGTGCTGGAGCAGAAACGCCTGTTTCACAACCGCCATCTTTTTTTAGAAGCCAGTGATATAAAAGAGATGGATCAAGAAGCCGTAGCTGCCGCCGAAGCTCATTTGCAGCCTTTGCCGAAGAGCTGTTTCACCTTTGAACAGATTAAGATGCAGCCGGTGAAATCGCCTGATGGTGAAATGTTCGGTTTGCTGGAAGATGTATACTTTTGTTTGGACAAGGGCATAATCGTAGCATATGAACTTACGGACGGTTTCTTTTCAGATCTGGCAGGCAGACGCCAAGTGCGCCGGGCCGCCGATACGCTTATTGAAGCGGGGAAAGACGGTATCGTCCTGAACGGATAAGAGGTGTAGTCTGTGCTTGTATGTCCGAACTGCAAAAGTAAAGATATCGGCAAAATCGGCGTAAACCAATACTATTGCTGGGGCTGCTTCATAGAGCTGACGGTGGCCAAAGGCAAAATTGCGACACATCAAGTAGAGGAAGACGGCACGTTAAGCAGTCTTGATGATTTGTTTTCTGAAGACGAACGCAGTATCAATTTTTAATGTTGAAAGGAGATACGCGCGATGGGCAGAACAATGACCTCTCTATTGGCTTTAGGAGCAGGAGCCGTTATGTATCGTATGGCTTCTCAGTCCGATATGCTGAATAAAAAAGGTATGAAACGGATGAGAAGACGAGTCATGAAAATGTTTTAAGTGAAAAAGGATACTTCTTCGGAAGTATCCTTTTTACGTTTGTCTCGCTTCCAGCCGTCTGGCTGCAAGAGACAGACTGTAATTGACCGCGAAATACATCAGGGCCGCCAGCAGAAAGATCGGAAAAAAATACCCTCCGTCAGCACTTTGTCCGTTTAAAATCTGCGCGTTATGAATCAGTTCGGGCAGAGCGATTACGACCGCAAGTGACGTATCCTTTAATAAAGAAATAAACTGGCTCACAATCGGAGGGACCATACGCCTGAGCGCCTGCGGCATCACGACGAGAAAAAGAGTCTGCGTATATGTCAGCCCTGAAGACCGCGCCGCATCAATCTGTCCTTTTTCAACGGATTGCAAACCGCTTCTGATGATTTCTGACAGCATGGCCGATTCAAAAATCGTTAGCGCCGTGATGGCGGCCGCGGTAATTTCCAGTTTAATGCCGATTTCCGGGAGGGCAAAAAACGTAAAGAAAATGATTAATAACAGCGGCAGATTACGGATGGTTTCGACAATGGCGGCTATAACGCCTGAGACGGCGGGGATTTTCGCATAGCGCAAAGTGCCTGCTGCAAGCCCGAAAATAAAACTGAGAATAATGGAAACGAGCGCAACATAAAGTGTGATCAAAAAGCCGTTCCATAAAAACAGCAGATGACCCGGTGTATAGGCGCCGCTAAAATCCATGTTTTTCACTCTCCTTTTTTAATAACTTTTCCCGAGGCGTCTTTCCAAATAGTGAACTCCGATGCTGAGCGGTATAGTTAACATCAAATAAAAAAGCGCGACAAAGACATCAAACACGACGAGAGTGCTTGAGGAAACGAGATCCGCCTGATACATCAAATCCAGTCCCGCCACGACTCCGAGTATTGATGAGTTTTTGACAAGGTTGAGAAATTGGTTTCCGAGCGGGGGAATCACGATTTTAACGGCCTGAGGGAGAATCACGTATCTCATCGCCTGACTGTAGGTGAAGCCTGACGATCTGGCCGCTTCCATTTGGCCCTTGGAGACAGTCTGAATTCCGGCTCTGATGGCTTCTGCGATAAAAGCGGAAGTATATATCGTCAGCGCAATCGTCCCCGCCTGAAAGCCGTCCAGTCTCAGTCCGGCGTTCGGAAGTCCGAAATAAAATACGAAGGTGATGAGGAGAAGCGGAATGTTCCGGATAAATTCCACATACGCAGTCCCGATCCATTGGATGGGTTTGAAAGCCGTGATTCTCATGACTGCGATCAGAACGCCCAGCGCGAAGCTTCCTGCCAGCGCGATGAAACTCGCAAGCAATGTGTGCAGGAAACCGTCCATGTACATATCGAAGTTTTCCGTTAAAATTGAAAAGTTCATAGCATGTCACTCCTTATAAAACGGGGATGAGCATACCTGCCCACCCCGCGGTCCGTTCTATTTTGCCGGTTCTTCTTTGATCCATTTTTTATAGATTTTGCCGTACCTGCCGTCGGCTTTCATTTTTTTCAAAGAAGCGTTGATTTCCTTGACGAGTCCGGATTGGCCTTTTTTGACGGCGATTCCGTAAGGCTCATCGGTGAATGTGCCGCCTGTCAGCTGATATTGTTTATTTTCATCCGCCATGCCGTATAAAATCGCATTATCAGTTGTGAGCGCATCTCCCTGTCCCGCCTTGAGTGCAGTAAACGCTTCGGCGTAATTTTCAAATTCCAGAACGGAGGCGTCAGGCGCTTTTTCTCTGATGTTTTGTGAGGAAGTGGAGCCTTTTACCGCCAACACTTTTGAACCTTTTTTGAGGTCTTCGGTGCTTTTGATACTGCTTCCTTTTTTGACGAGCAGGGATTGCCCGGCTTCAAAATAAACGTCTGAGAAATCAACTTCTTTTTTCCGCTCATCCGTTATCGTCATTGTGGCCGTGATGGCATCGATATCTCCGTTTTGCAGCATCGGAATTCTCGTTTTCGACGTCACTTCCTTAAACTCCGCTTTTTTCTCATCCCCCAGAATATCTTTTGCGATCTGTTTGGCAATATCAATATCAAAGCCTTCAATATCGCCGGAGCTCGGGTTTTTCAGTCCGAATAATCTTGTATCGGTTTTGACGCCGAAGATAATCTTGTCTCTGTCTTTAATTGAGGCTAACGTGTCTTTTCCCGTACCCTTTGAATCGCCGGACGTTTCTTTCCCTCCGCAGGCGGCCAGCATAAAGACGGCCAGCAGAGATATCAAACCGACAGATAACCATTTTGTTACGCGTGACATAATCGTTCCCCCGTTTCTTTTCAGTGATTTAAAATACGGCTTAAGAATAAACGCGCCCTCTCTTCACGAGGGCTTTCGTAAAACTCAGCCGGTGCAGCTTCTTCCAAGATGGATCCCCCGTCGATAAATACGATGCGGTCCGCCACTTCTTTGGCGAATCCCATTTCATGGGTGACGACTACCATGGTCATGCCTTCTTTTGCGAGTGTTTTCATGACATCCAGCACTTCCCCGATCATTTCCGGATCAAGCGCGGATGTCGGTTCATCAAACAGCATCACCTCGGGCTTCATCGCAAGCCCTCTGGCAATGGCCACACGCTGCTGCTGGCCGCCTGAAAGCTGTGAAGGATAGGCGTCCGCTTTGTCCGGTATGCCGACTTTTTTCAAATAATATAAGGCCGTTTCTTTTGCTTCTTCTTTTGATTGCTTGAGCACTTTGATCGGTGCGAGCATGATGTTTTGCAGAACGGTTTTGTGCGGGTACAGATGAAAATGCTGAAACACCATACCGATGTTGCGGCGGACTTTATTCATATCCGTTTTCTTGTCATGGATGGCGGCGCCATTTACCGTCAACGCGCCTTCATCAACTGTTTCCAGCTGATTGATGCAGCGGAGAAGCGTGCTTTTTCCCGATCCTGAAGGTCCGATGATAACGACGACTTCCCCTTTTTTAATGTGCAGATTAATGTTCTTCAGCACGTGAAAATGTCCGTAGTGCTTATTTACATCCTGAAATGAGATCATGGCAATCCTCCTAAGAAAAACATGTCATATAGACTAATAAGTTTTCGAATTAACTTCATGCTATGATAATTATTCAGATTTTTATGATTTATATTCAAACTTTTTTGAAATTTCAGATAATTATTCCGTCAAGAGATCTGCGTCATAAGGCGGACTTTATGAAACGGGAATAATTCCGGCTTTCTGTCAAAAGATAAAGCAAGAGGTGAAACGTCATGCTTCAAAAACCGCTGCAGCTCTTAATGTGGACGGCTGTATGTCTGCTCGTTTTGTTAACAGTGTATGTCTTTTGTATGCTCGATATGTTATGGGCACCCATATGGCTTGTTATGAAATCTCTCTTTATTCCTATATTCATCGCAGTATTTATTGCTTATCTTTTACTTCCGATTACTGACTGGCTTCATGGGAAAGGGATGCCTAGAACTTTAAGCCTGCTTCTGATTTATTTCCTGTTTTTCGGCGGAATCGGCTGGGGGGTTTATAAAGGAGTTCCTGTTTTAATTGAACAGCTGCAGGATCTGTCTGAGAGCATTCCCGGGCTTGCTGAAAACTACAACAGCATGCTGAGGCATCTGCATAATCACACGGATCATTGGCCTGACGGCATGCACCATCGGATGGACAAAATGATTCAGCAGACAGAAACGTTTCTTGCCGGCACGATTGAAAGCACGATCAGAAGCATCCGTTTCGTGCTTGATTATATCCTGATCGCGGCGACGATTCCTTTTCTCGTGTTCTATATGGTGAAGGATATAGACGTTATGAAAAAGACGGTCTGGTATTTGACGCCGAAATCCTGGAGAAAAAGGGGGAGTGAATTTCTGCGGGATGTGGACGACTCTCTCGGTGATTACATCCGCGGTCAGCTTCTCGTTTGTTTTTTGCTCGGGTTCATAGCCGGCGTTTCATTTTGGCTGTTCGGGCTTCCTTACCCGCTGATTTTGGGCCTTGCCATCGGGATTACGAATGTCATCCCGTATTTCGGTCCGTTTATCGGCGCTGTGCCGGCGCTGCTCCTTTCGCTGGCGATTTCCTCCAAGGCTGTGATCATCGTAATCGTCACGATTTTTATTCTTCAATTTATAGAAGGAAACATTTTGAGCCCGCTCATTGTCGGACGAAGTCTCAGGATGCACCCCGTCGTGATCATGCTTGCGCTTCTTGCCGGAGGGGAGCTCGCGGGCATTCCCGGCATGATTCTCGCTGTTCCGGCGGCAGCCGTTTTAAAAGTGACGGCCATTCACTTTTTGCGGATCAGGACGGAACATTGACATTCGGGTTCTGCTTGTCTATAATTTCGAGTAGAATACATACGAATCTCGAGTGACGGATATGAGTACGCCGAAGCCCTGTTTAAGAGAGAAGCTCCGATACGCTGAAAGGAGCTTCAGCAGAAGATCGGCCGAAGCTAATCCTGAGTGCAGTTAAAGGCTGCCGCAATCCTGCGTTACGGGATGAAAGGTGACAGGCCTTTTTCGGCCTGTAATCAGGGTGGTACCGCGAGACAGCTCTCGTCCCTGTGTGAACGCATGGTTTGCATAGGGAGAGAGCTTTTTTGCTGTCGCAAAGAGAATTTCGGGTAGTGATAAGGAGGAATATAGATGAAACACTTAACTTCTGCTGAAGTGCGTCAAATGTTTTTAGATTTCTTTAAAGAAAAAGGCCATGCCGTTGAACCGAGCGCCTCATTGGTTCCGCATGAAGATCCGTCTTTATTATGGATCAACAGCGGCGTTGCGACGCTGAAAAAATACTTTGACGGCCGCGTTGTGCCGGAGAATCCGAGAATTGTAAACGCGCAAAAATCAATCCGCACAAATGATATTGAAAATGTGGGGAAAACGGCGCGCCACCACACGTTCTTTGAGATGCTCGGAAATTTTTCCATCGGTGATTATTTTAAAGAAGAAGCCATCACGTGGGCTTGGGAGTTTTTAACGAGCGAAAAGTGGATCGGCTTTGATCCGGAGCTGCTGTCTGTAACGGTTCACCCTGAGGATGAAGAAGCTTATACGCTATGGGCGGAAAAAATCGGCGTTCCGGAAGAAAGAATCATCCGTCTGGAAGGGAACTTCTGGGATATCGGCGAAGGCCCGAGCGGACCGAATACAGAAATTTTCTATGACCGCGGCGAGAAATACGGCAATGATCCGTCAGATTCTGAATTGTATCCGGGCGGCGAAAATGACCGCTATCTTGAAGTGTGGAACCTGGTATTCTCAGAGTTCAACCACAACCCGGACGGCACGTACACACCGCTTCCGAAGAAAAACATTGATACGGGCATGGGGCTTGAACGGATGGTCTCCGTGATTCAGGACGTCCCGACAAACTTTGACACTGATTTGTTTATGCCGATTATTGAAGCAACAGAGCGCATTTCCGGAGATGCTTACGGAAAGGATGCAGTGAAGGATACGGCCTTTAAAGTGATCGCCGATCATATCAGAACGGTCGCATTTGCGGTAAGCGACGGAGCTCTGCCGTCAAATGAAGGGCGCGGGTATGTACTGAGACGCCTCTTGCGCCGGGCGGTGAGATACGCGAAAACCATCGGTATCAGCCGTCCGTTTATGTACGAGCTGGTTCCGACTGTTGCAGGAATTATGGACGCTTTCTATCCGGAGGTGAAAGAAAAGCAAGAGTTTATCGCCAAAGTCATCAAAACGGAGGAAGAGCGCTTCCATGAAACATTAAACGAAGGTCTGGCCATTTTATCCGACGTGATAAAGAAAGAGAAGGAAAAAGGCAGCGGCATCATCTCCGGAAAAGACGTATTCAAACTGTACGATACGTACGGATTCCCGGTTGAATTGACGGAGGAATACGCGGAAGATGAGCAAATGAAGGTTGACCATAAGGGCTTTGAAGCCGAAATGGAAAAACAGCGTGAACGGGCGAGAAATGCGCGCCAAGATGTAGGAAGCATGCAGGTGCAGGGCGGCGCATTGCGCGACATTACCGCAGAAAGCACATTTGTCGGCTACAGTGCCGTAAAAGCTGAAGCGAAGGTGATCGAGCTTCTTCATGACGGGCAATTAATCAGCGAGGCGCAGGAAGGGGATACCGTCCAAATCCTTCTCGACAAAACGCCTTTCTATGCTGAAAGCGGCGGACAGATCGGTGACAGAGGAGTGCTGAGAAGCGAGCAGGCTGTCGTAACCATTAAGGACGTGAAAAAAGCTCCGAACGGTCAGCATGTACACGAAGGCACGGTGGATAGCGGCACGATTCAAAAAGGCGCAAGCGTGACGGCTGAAGTTGAAGATCAAATGAGAAGCGGCGTGGTGAAAAACCATACAGCAACCCACCTTCTGCACCAGGCGCTGAAAGACGTTCTCGGCACACATGTCAACCAAGCGGGTTCACTCGTTACCGAAAATCGTCTGCGTTTTGACTTCTCTCATTTCGGTCAAGTGACAAAAGAAGAACTTGAACGCATTGAAGGAATCGTCAACGAAAAAATCTGGGAGAGCATTCCGGTAGCGATTGATTTGAAACCGATCAATGAAGCGAAAGAAATGGGCGCGATGGCCCTGTTCGGCGAGAAATACGGCGATATCGTCCGCGTCGTACAAGTCGGAGATTACAGCCTTGAGCTTTGCGGCGGATGCCATGTCACGAATACGGCTGAAATCGGTCTGTTTAAAATCGTATCCGAATCAGGGATCGGCGCAGGTACGCGAAGAATCGAAGCCGTAACAGGAAAAGGCGCTTATCAGGAAATGAACAGCCAGCTCAGCCTTCTGCAGCACGCTGCGGACGAGCTGAAATCAAACGTAAAAGACGTACCGAAGCGAATTCAGTCTCTTCAAGCAGAGCTGAAGGAAGCGCAAAGAGAAAATGAATCATTGCTCAGCAAACTTGGCAATGTGGAAGCCGGAGCCATTCTGTCTAAAGTAAAAGACATCGGCGGCGTAAAAGTGCTGGCTGAAAAAGTAAATGCGAAAGACATGAACCACCTTCGCACTATGGTGGATGATCTGAAAGCGAAGCTCGGTTCTGCGGTCATCATTCTCGGCGCCGTGCAAAACGAGAAAGTCAACCTTTCAGCAGGCGTGACGAAAGACCTGATCGAAAAAGGCCTTCACGCCGGCAAAATGGTCAAACAAGCGGCTGAAGTCTGCGGAGGCGGAGGCGGAGGCCGTCCGGACATGGCGCAGGCCGGCGGAAAGCAGCCTGAAAAATTGGAAGAGGCGCTCGCATCTGCGGAAGATTGGATAAAATCCGTTTTATAATCCTTTCAACTAGTGTAGAATGATGATAAGATGAGGACCTCAGGCTGAACTTTGCCTGCGAATTTGGGAAAGAGGTGCAAAACGGTGAGCTCGTTTGATAAAACGATGAAATTTAATTTCTCCGATGATTCTGCTGAAACAAACGTCGAAGAAGTGCTGAATACGGTATATGATGCGCTTCAGGAAAAGGGGTACAATCCTATCAACCAGATTGTCGGATACTTGCTGTCTGGAGATCCTGCATACATTCCTAGGCATCGCGACGCCCGGAACTTAATTCGCAAACTGGAACGTGACGAATTAATCGAGGAATTGGTAAAATCCTATCTAGAACAGCATAAAGAGGCGTAAATACATTCATGAGAATATTGGGACTTGATCTTGGTACGAAAACACTCGGCGTAGCTTTAAGCGATGAAATGGGCTGGACCGCTCAAGGCATTGAGACGATAAAAATAAACGAGGCTGAAGGAGATTACGGTCTGGACCGTTTATCCGAGCTGATGAAAGACTATAATGTAGAGAAGATCGTGCTCGGTTTTCCGAAAAACATGAACGGGACGATCGGTCCGAGAGGCGAAGCCAGCCAAACATTTGCGAAACTGCTTGAAACAGCGTACAATGTCCCTGTTGTGCTGTGGGACGAGCGTCTGACGACGATGGCGGCTGAAAAAATGCTGATCGCGGCTGACGTCAGCAGGCAAAAACGAAAAAAAGTCATTGATAAAATGGCGGCTGTCATGATCCTTCAAGGATATCTGGACAGTTTAAACTAAGAGGTGAAAGAAATGGAACACGGCGAAAAACACATTACAATTGTCGATGATCAAGGCAACGAACAGCTTTGCGAAGTGCTGTTCACATTTGAAAACGACACATTCAACAAATCTTACGTACTTTATTATCCGATTGATGCTCAAGACGATGATGAAATCGAAATTCACGCTTCAAGCTTCGAACCGAACGAAAACGGTGAAGACGGCGAACTGATGCCGATTGAAACTGATGAAGAGTGGGAAATGATCGAAGAAACGCTGAACACGTTTTTAGCGGAAGAAGACGAAGAATAAAATGAACAGAAAAAGCCGGAGCGCATATGTGCTTCGGCTTTTTTTTGTAATAAATTGCCGAATGCACATGAATCATGTAGTATAAGAGCTGTTGGGAGGAAAATACTTGTATGAATATCAATCAGACTAAAAATTCATTTCCGCGTAAAAACAAAAAAACAACGATAATACTGTCCTCCGTGATTGCTCTGCTTATCATCATTTGCGGTGCTTTTTTCTATGGAAAATCTCTGCTGTCTCCGGTTGACAAAGGCAGCAAAACGGCAGTCAATATTAATATTCCGAGCGGTTCTTCCGTTTCGGCAATCGCTGAAATTCTTGAGGATCAGCATGTCATCAAAAGCAAAAAAGCATTTCAGCTGTATGTGAAGTATAAAGGCGCTTCCGGGTTTCAGGCGGGATTTTACCACCTGAATAAAGGAATGGATGCGGATGCGATTATCAAAAAACTGACCGCGGGATCAACGGGATATGCCTTTCAGATCTCCGTTCCTGAAGGAAAACAGCTTACACAGATTGCGGATGCGATCGCAAAAGAAACATCATATTCAAAAGAAGAGATTATGGCGAAACTGGATGACAAAACATTCATCGGCAAACTGAAAAAACAGTTTCCTGATACGATAACGGACGCACTTTCAAACAAGAAGCTCAAGCATCCGCTCGAAGGCTATCTGTATCCGGCCACATATCCGTTTAATGATCCGGATGCATCGCTTGACACGATTTTGACGGCAATGGTTCAGGAAACAAACACCCGTATCGAAACGTATAAATCTGAACTGGAAAAAAAGAAACTTTCCGTCCATAACGCTCTGACGATGGCATCGCTTATTGAAGAAGAAGCCACCGCCAAAGCCGACCGTCACAAAATCGCCAGCGTTTTTTACAACAGGCTTGCAGAAAAAATGCCGCTGCAGACTGACCCGACGGTATTATATGCGGCCGGCAGGCATAAAAGCCGGGTCTACTACAAAGACCTGAAAATTGATTCTCCGTTTAATACGTATAAACATAAGGGGCTGCCGCCGGGACCGATTGCAAATGCCGGCGATTCATCATGGGAAGCGGCTCTCCGCCCTGACAAAACGGATTATCTCTATTTCCTTGCAAAATCAAACGGCGAGGTCGTTTTCACCAAAACATTAAAAGACCATAATAAAGCGAAGGAAAAGTATATTTCCAAAAAAGACAGCGAATAAAAGGAGGGCAAAAGCTCTCCTTTTATTCCATTCTGAAAGGTTTTATGATAAAATATATCGGGTTGTTTACTTATGGATAAAGAAGTGTCTTAAGAGAGTGTCCCCGCGGATTCGTCAGGGGCACTCCTTTTTAGAACGGAGGCTGTTTGCCGTGAATGATCGGTATGAACAAATAAACGAGTATATAAACGCGATGCTGAAGCCTCGGCCTGATAAAGTGAAAAAGCTTGAAGCCTATGCAAAAGAGCACCATGTTCCGATTATGGAAGAAGCGGGCATTGAAGTGCTGCTTCAAATGCTGTCGATTCAACAGGCGAAAAACATTTTGGAAATCGGCGCGGCAATCGGATATTCCGCCATACGGATGGCGCTTGAGCTTCCGGATGCGAATATTTACACGATTGAACGGGACGACAAACGCTATGAAGAAGCTGTGAACAATATAAAAGACTTTGAAATGGACAAACGGATTCACGTAATGCACGGGGATGCGCTGGAACTTTCTGAGTCTGTCCGTGTCACGGCTCCTTATGATGCCATTTTTATCGACGCGGCCAAAGGCCAGTACACGAACTTTTTTGAGCTCTATGAACCGATGCTTGCGCCGGATGGAGTCATTTTTACGGACAATGTTCTGTTTAAAGGACTGGTGGCACAAAATCACTCGGACATTGAGCCGAAAAGAAGACGGAAGCTTGTTGAAAAAATTGATCAATATAACCAATGGCTGATGAACCGGCCTGACTATCAAACGGTCATACTGCCGGTCGGAGACGGCATCGCCATCAGTAAAAAGAAGAGGTGAATGATCATGAAAAAACCTGAACTTTTGGTGACTCCGACTTCTGTACAGGATATTCTTCCGCTCATTCAAGCGGGCGCAACGGCCCTGTTAGTCGGAGAACAGAGATACGGCCTGAGACTGGCCGGTGAATTTTCAAGAGAAGATATAAAAGAAGCCGTAAAGACAGCTCATCAGGAAGGCGCGAAAGTGTACGCCGCCGTCAATGCTATTTTTCACAACGAAAAAGTGGACGAGCTGAACGGCTATCTTGCCTTTTTGCAGGAGGCCGGCGTTGATGCGGCTGTTTTCGGTGATCCGGCCGTTTTAATGGCGGCGCGTGAAGCGGCTCCCGATCTCAAACTGCACTGGAGCACGGAAACAACGGGTACCAACTACTATTCCTGCAATTACTGGGGACGCAAAGGCGCACGGCGGGCAGTGCTGGCTAAGGAATTAAATATGGACAGCATCATTGACATAAAAGAGAACGCCGAAGTGGAAATTGAAATTCAAATCCACGGCATGACGTGCATGTTCCAATCGAAGCGTTCACTAGTGGGCCATTACTTCGAATACCAGGGAAAAGTCATGGACATCGAACAGAAGAAAAAAGAAGCGGGAATGTTTCTGCATGACAAGGAACGGGGCAATAAATACCCGATTTTTGAAGATGAAAACGGCACGCACATCATGAGCCCGAACGATGTGTGCATGATTGATGAATTAGAGGACCTGATGGACGCCGGCATCGATTCTTTCAAAATCGACGGAGTTTTGAAGTCTCCTGAATACTTAACTGAAGTGACCCGCATGTACAGAGAAGCAATCGATCTGTGCTTCGAAAGCCGAGAGACATACGAAGAGAAAAAAGAGAGCTGGATAGAGCGGATTGAAAGCATTCAGCCTGTGAACAGAAGCATCGACACAGGATTCTTCTTTAAAGAAACGGTCTATTAAAAAGGAGGGTGCAACGGATGACAGCCGTAAATCAAACCATTTCCAAAGTCGTAAACGGAAAACGCGTCATTACGAAAAAACCTGAACTCCTTGCTCCGGCAGGAAACCTTGAAAAATTAAAAATTGCTGTTCATTACGGAGCGGACGCGGTTTTTATCGGAGGACAGGAATACGGACTCCGCTCAAATGCGGATAACTTCTCAATAGAAGAAATCGCAGAGGGCGTAGAATTTGCCAAAAAATACGGGGCAAAAATATATGTGACAACAAACATTTTCGCCCATAATGAAAATATGGACGGTCTGGAAGAATACTTAAAAGCGTTGGGAGACGCAAAAGTTGCCGGAATTATCGTCGCTGATCCGCTGATTATTGAAACATGCCGGAGAGTGGCCCCGGACGTAGAAATTCACCTCAGCACACAGCAGTCCCTTTCAAACTGGAAAGCGGTGCAGTTCTGGAAAGAAGAAGGGCTTGACCGCGTGGTGCTTGCCCGTGAAACGAGCGGACTGGAAATTAAAGAAATGAAGGAAAAGGTGGATATTGAAATTGAAACCTTTATCCACGGCGCTATGTGTATCGCTTATTCAGGACGATGCGTGCTGAGCAATCACATGACGGCCCGGGATTCCAACCGCGGCGGCTGCTGTCAGTCCTGCCGCTGGGATTATGATCTGTATCAGACAGACGGTGCAAACGCGGTCGCGCTCTATGACGAAGAAGACGCTCCGTTTGCGATGAGCCCGAAAGATTTAAAATTGATTGAATCCATTCCGCAAATGATCGAGATGGGTATCGACAGCCTGAAAATTGAAGGCCGGATGAAATCGATTCATTACGTTGCGACGGTTGTCAGCGTGTATCGCAAAGTCATCGACGCATACTGCGCTGATCCTGAAAACTTTGTCATTCAAAAAGAATGGCTGGATGAGCTGGACAAATGTGCAAACCGGGATACCGCGCCTGCTTTCTTTGAAGGCACGCCCGGGTATGAAGAGCAGATGTTCGGCGAACACGGAAAGAAAACAACATTTGATTTTGCCGGTCTCGTGCTCGCGTATAACGAGGAAACTCAAATGGTGACGCTCCAGCAGCGCAATTTCTTTAAACAAGGTGACGAAGTGGAATTTTTCGGTCCTGAAATCGACAATTTCACATTCACAATCGGCACTATTTGGGACGAAGACGGAAACGAGCTTGATGCTGCCCGCCATCCCCTGCAAATCGTTACATTTAAAGTAGACAAAAAGATTTATCCGAGCAACATGATGAGAAAGGGGAAGTAATCACCAATGGGTAAGAGTCCTGTAGTTATAGGCATCGCAGGAGGGTCCGGATCAGGAAAAACAAGCGTCACCCGTTCCATCTATGAACAGTTTAAAGGACACTCGATTTTAATGATCCAGCAAGACCTTTATTATAAAGACCAAAGCCATCTTCCGTTTGAAGAAAGGCTGAACACAAACTATGATCACCCGCTCGCATTTGATAATGACTATTTAATCGAGCATATTCAAGAGCTTTTGAATTACCGGCCGATAGAAAAGCCGATTTATGATTATAAACTGCATACGCGTTCTGAGGAAACCATTCCGGTTGAGCCGAAGGATGTCATTATTCTGGAAGGCATTCTCGTCCTCGAAGATAAAAGACTTCGCGACCTCATGGATATGAAACTTTATGTCGACACGGACGCGGATCTCCGTATCATCAGACGGATTATGAGAGATATTAACGAAAGAGGCCGTTCAATCGATTCTGTCATTGAGCAGTATGTGTCCGTCGTCAGACCGATGCACAATCAGTTTGTTGAACCGACGAAACGCTACGCGGACATCATTATTCCGGAAGGCGGACAAAACCACGTCGCAATTGATCTGATGGTCACGAAGATTCAAACGATCCTTGAACAAAATGCAATTTTGTAATACCATAGCATAGACATAAATAACTCAGACCATATTATGTATAGGCTGGAAGGGAATGAGACAGTTCCCTTCTTTCCCTGTTTATAAACCGAAACATTTGCAGAAAACACACATTCAGTTTAAGATAAACAGTACCTATATGGGAGAGAAGAACGAGGACTGCCCTGTGTTCTCATTCTTGATTTTTTCGTTTATGCTCTCATACATAATCACACGTTATTGTTGAGGGACAACCACCAAGGAGTGAAGGAACATGGCACAAGAAAAAGTTTTTCCGATGACTCACGAAGGAAAACAAAAACTTGAACAAGAATTAGAGCAATTGAAAACGGTTAAACGTAAAGAAGTAGTAGAACGCATTAAAATCGCAAGAAGCTTCGGAGATCTGTCAGAGAACTCTGAGTATGATTCCGCAAAAGAAGAACAGGCATTTGTGGAAGGGCGCATCACGACGCTTGAAAACATGATCCGCAATGCGAAAATCATCGAGGATGACGGCGGTTCAAATGTAGTCGGTTTGGGAAAAACCGTATCATTCATCGAATTGCCCGACGGTGAAGAAGAATCTTACACGATTGTCGGAAGCGCTGAAGCTGATCCGTTTGAAGGAAAAATCTCAAACGACTCGCCAATCGCAAAAAGCCTGCTCGGCAGAAAAGTGGACGAAGAAGTGACAGTTCAGACGCCGGGCGGAGAAATGCTCGTGAAAATTGTGAAAATTTCATAAGATCCGTTTAACAATGAAACACCTCGTCCAAAATGTGGATGAGGTGTTTTTTATGATCGTATCAAAAAGGCTGAAAACGGCCGTGATTTGTTTTCTGCTCGTGTTTTTCTTTCTGCTTGCTAGGCTGGCTGAAATTCAGCTGTTTTTTACAGAATCTTTTTCAAAATCCAATATTAATCTGATTCAGGAAAGCGTCAAGCAGCGGACGGAAGAAGTCCTTATTTCAGACGGACGCGGCTCTTTTCTTGATCGGAACGGCAAAGAGCTGACCGGAAAAAAGCAGCCTGCCGTCATACTGTTTCCCTTTCTCGTGACGCAGGATTGGCCGGTTGACCGGGTATCAGACATTCTCGGAATGAAACAGGGGGAGCTCAGGCAGCTGCTCACGGAAGCAAAAAAACCGGTGATCCTGAACAGCAGAAAAATAAAACATTTGACGAAACAATCCGTGGCAAATATCAATTCTTTGAAATATCCCGGCATTTACGGCGTATATATGAAAGACAGCAAAGAAACAAACATAGCCGCTCATCTGTTGGGCGCGACAAACCAGGACCCTGAGCTTTTGAAAAAGAAATACCCCGGGAGGAAGGAACTGCCGATCACGGCAAAAATCGGGACAAGCGGGATGGAGCGGTCGTTTGATGAGTTTTTACTGGCGGATCAGGACACAAAACTTTTGTATCATGTCGACGGAAGGGGAAACCCTTTATTCGGAATGGACGTCAAATATACGGCTGAAGCAAACGCGTTTTATCCGCTGCAAGTCAAAACCTCCATCGACCGCAATATTCAAGAAGCAATGGAAGATGTATTGAAAGACCGCGGGTTAAAAAAGGGGGGAGCCGTCCTTTTAGACATTGAAAAAAGCAGTGTGCTCGGAATGGTATCAAAGCCTGACGCTGACATGTCAAAGCAGCAGACACTGCAAAATTACATGCTGACGCCGATTTATCCGGGATCAGTGTTTAAAACGGTGATCGCCGCAGCCGCAATAGAACAAAACGAAGTGAAGCCGGGCACATCCTTTAACTGCAATCTCAACCTGTACGGAGAGCCGGGGGATGACAAAGGCACGCTCAGTTTTGGAGAAAGCTTTGCCCAAAGCTGCAATTATACGTTTACAAGTCTTGCGGAAAAATTGATCAAAAAAGATGATTCCGTTATTGAAAACATGGCGGAAAAACTAGGTCTCACACAGCGGGCGGGCTGGGAAGGCAAGCTGTACCGGGAAGACGGATTCAGGCAGCTGTATAATGAAAAAAGCGGGGTCATTTGGGGAGATGACAAAGACAAAACCGTAAAAAAAGCCGTCGCACAGACGGCGATCGGGCAAAAAAACGTGAAAGTCACGCCTCTTGAAGTCGCCAATATGATGGCGGCGATCGCGCGCGGCGGTGAAAAAAAACAAGTCAAAATTGCGGACAAAATTGAATACAAAAACAAAACGACGATGGCGTCATTCAAAGATCAGCCGTTAAAAGGGGAAAACATCGACAAATATACGGCGCAGCAGCTTCAAAAAATTCTCAGAGAAGTCGTCACCTCACCGAAAGGAACCGGCCGAAGGTTTCAGGATCTGCCGTATGAGATAGCAGGCAAATCGGGAACGGCCCAGACGGGAATGTTCACAAAAGAAAAACAGACGCTTTACCACAAATGGTTTGCGGGATACTTTCCCGCGGACAAGCCGAAATACGCTCTCGTGGTGCTGCACATGGACACGCCGGGGGATAAGGCTCTGACAAATACAGTGTTTTATGATATTGTTAAAAAGGTACATGAAAATGAAACAAATCAGACATAGAACAACCGCTCAGCCCATGTTAAAATATATGCTGAGCAAGAGGGATAAAGGAGTGCAGAATGATTGAGCAATAAACAATCTCGTTTTGAAAACCGTGATAAGCGCAGAAAAGCAAATATGGTGCTTAACATTTTAATTGCTATCGTATCTATTCTTATTGTCGTCGTTGCAGTCAGCCTCTTCATCAACAGTCCGTCGAGCGACGTGAGCGAAAAAGCGGACACGAGCCAGAAGCAGGAAACACCTGCATCAGGCAAGACGAAGCAGACATCCGATGAAGACATAAAAGACAGCAAAAAAGATAAGGCATCAGACGATGACAAAAAAGATAAACAGGATAAGGACACATCTGATTCATCTTCAGACTCTGACAGCAAAAAAGACGATGATTCATCGAAAAGTGATGACAGCAGCAAAAAAGACTCTGATTCAAGCGATCCTTTTAAAGAAGCAAAAATAACAGAGGGCGGCTCATCAAGCGATGTCGAGAAAACAATTGTTAACCCAAAATGGAAAGCGGTCGGAACAAAGCAGACGGGAGAACATGCGGCGACGTATGACTCAAGCTCTGAAGACTGGTCCGAAATGCTTGACGCCATCTCTTACGCAACAGGCGTGTCAAAAGATCACATGACAGTGCTGTGGCTCGGAAACAATGGAAGCCCGCAAGATGCGAAGGGTAAAGTTTTAGACAAAACGAACGGCAAAAAGTATCAGGTCACCATCACTTGGAAAGACAAAAAAGGCTGGAAGCCGACAAAAGTAGAAACGTTAAAATAACCGCAAAAAAGCAGCTGATTATTCAGCTGCTTTTTTCTGTCATACGTCAGCTGAAAAATGCACCGACGCGCTGTAAAGGATTCTGCCGTCAACGGCCGTCACCTGATGGGATACAGAACGGACGCGAAGCATAATCGCCTGGTTGTTTTCAATCTGAACGTTTATTTTCTTTTCAAGCTCCTGCAAAGATGCCGCTTCGAAAAATTCTACTTTATCTTTGATTAAATCCAATTGAAAATTCATCAGTACAGATCCTCCTGATTTTTCTTCTGAGTCAATGAAAGTATAAGCCTTTCTGCCGTAATTGCGCAATAATCCCAAAGTATTTTAGTACCCTTCCATTCTTTTTTGTGATAGGATAGGAACTGTTCCACGATTAATCCATACTATACTCATAGGAATTATAAATTATGGAGAGTGAAAAATATGGGCCGTGAATTTATTCCATTATTTGAAGATTGGGCAGCGACTTATGATGCCACAGTGCACGGGGCAGACAAACAATATGCTGATGTTTTTAAAGGGTATGACAATATTCTTGACAGCATCGTGGCACTTTCAGGTTCAAACGTTTTAGAGTTCGGACCGGGCACAGGGAATTTAACGGCGAAATTAGCCGCCGCGAACAAAAAGGTGTTTGGTGTAGAACCGTCTCCGTCAATGAGAAAACTGGCGGCTGACAAGCTTTCTGACAAAGCCGTGTTCAGTGACGGAGATTTTCTGGAGTTTCCCGCTCCGCCTTTTCAAATAGATACCATCGTCAGCTCGTACGCCTTTCATCATTTAACCGATGAAGAAAAGCGAACGGCTGTAAAGCAGTATGGCACAATCCTTCAGAAGCATGATAAAATAGTGTTTGCCGATACCGTCTTTAAAGATCATGAAGCTTATGATGAAACAATTAAAAAAGCAATCCGAAACGGCTATCATCAATTAGCGGACGATTTAAAGACGGAACATTATCCGACACTCGGGACAATGAAAAACATCTTTTCAGAAGAGGGATTTGCCGCGCGGTTTACGCAGCAAAATGACTTTGTCTGGATAATGGAGGCGATTAAACGGTAAATCGAAGGGATTGTGTATAAATGAAACTGGCAGTCATCGGAGCAATGGAAGAGGAAGTTACGATTTTAAGAAGCAAACTGAAAGACGCAAAACAAGAGATGATCGCTCACTGTGAGTTTACGACGGGCAGCTATGAAGGCGTCGAAGTTATCTTGCTGAAATCGGGGATCGGAAAAGTCAACGCCGCGATCAGCACGACGCTTCTGCTTGACCGTTTCAAACCTGATTATGTGATTAACACAGGCTCAGCGGGCGGTTTTCATCATACATTGAATGTAGGCGACGTCGTCATCTCAACAGATGTCCGCCATCATGACGTGGATGTGACGGCGTTTGACTATGAATACGGACAGGTGCCGGGTCTTCCGGCAGCATACAAAGCTGATGAAAAGCTGATCAGTATTACTGAGGAAGCGGTTTCTGAACTGAACGGCATTCAAGTCGCCAAAGGCACAATCGCTACGGGAGATTCTTTTATGAATGATCCGAAGCGGGTTGAAGACGTACGCGCCAAATTTGCGGATTTGTATGCGGTTGAAATGGAAGCTGCGGCTGTCGCACAGGTGTGCCACCAGTTCAAAACGCCTTTTGTTGTCATCAGAGCTTTATCTGATATTGCCGGAAAAGAATCTGACGTTTCATTTGATAAATTTTTAGAACAGGCTGCCGTTCATTCAACTGAGCTTGTCCTGAATGTCATCAAACGAATTCACTAAGCGGGGGATTCTCGTTCTCCTCCGCTTTTCCAGGAGGACACATATTGAACGCGATAACAGATATTACAGAACTGATCGGAAATACACCGCTGCTCCGTCTCAAGCATTTTGATATACCGGAGGGAACAGCGGTTTATGCTAAACTTGAGATGATGAATCCGGGCGGAAGCATTAAAGACAGGCTGGGCGGAATGCTCATTGAAGATGCGCTACGCACGGGAAAGGTGAAACCGGGCGGTGTTATCATCGAAGCGACTGCCGGAAACACCGGGATCGGACTCGCTCTGTGCGCCAGAAAGCATCAGCTTCGCGCCGTTTTTTGCGTCCCGGAGCATTTCAGCAGAGAAAAGCAGCAAATTATGAAAGCTCTCGGAGCGGACATCGTGCATACGCCGAGAGAAGAAGGCATGCAGGGAGCCATTCGAAAAGCGCTTGAACTGGAGAGAGAGATTAATAATTCTTATGCCGTTCTGCAATTTAAAAACCGAGTAAATCCATTGACTTACTATAAAACGATCGGACCTGAAATATGGAACGCGCTCGGCGGGGATATCCACACCTTTGTCGCAGGAGCGGGTTCCGGCGGCACCTTTGCCGGTACGGCAGCTTATTTAAAAGAGAAAAATCCTGCCGTCAAAACGGTGATCGTTGAACCGGAAGGCTCGATCCTGAACGGAGGAGAGCCGCATGCCCATAAAACGGAAGGCATCGGCATGGAGTTTATCCCGGATTATATGGACGAGAACCATTTTGACGCCATTTACACAGTGGAAGACGATACGGCGTTTTCGCTTGTCAGAGAAGCGGCCGAGAAAGAAGGCCTCTTAATCGGAAGCTCTTCAGGGGCGGCTCTTTATGCAGCGCTTGAAGAAGCGAAAAAAGCGCCCGCCGGATCAAATATCGTCACTATTTTCCCTGACGGCAGCGATCGATATATAAGCAAAAACATTTTTCAAGGAGGTCAGTAAGATGAAGAAAAAAACGCTGATGGTACACGGAGGAATTACGGGAGATGAAAAAACAGGAGCGGTTTCCGTACCGATTTATCAAGTAAGCACGTACCGGCAGCCGAAAGCGGGCGAGCACACGGGTTATGAATATTCAAGAACGGCCAATCCGACGCGGACGGCGCTTGAAAGCTTAATTGCGGAGCTTGAAGGCGGCGCGGCGGGATATGCGTTCGGCTCAGGCATGGCTGCGATTACTGCCGTCATGATGCTGTTTGACAGCGGCGATCATGTTATTTTGACGGATGATGTATACGGCGGCACTTACCGGGTGATGACAGGTGTGCTGAACCGCTTCGGTATTGAAGCGGACTTTGTTGATACGAGCAGTGAAGAAAAAGTCAAAAAGGCCATTCGCCCGAATACGAAAGCCATTTATATCGAAACACCGACAAACCCGCTATTGAAAGTGACTGACCTCAAACTGATGTCTGACATCGCAAAAGAAGCGGGCGTATTGCTTATCGTCGATAATACGTTTTACACGCCGTATTTCCAGCAGCCGCTCAGCTTCGGCGCGGACATCGTGCTTCACAGCGCGACAAAATATCTCGGCGGCCACAGCGATGTCGTCGGCGGCTTAGTCGTGACGGCTGATAAAGAGCTCGGTGAAAAGCTTCATTACGTGCAAAACTCAACGGGCGGCGTTTTAGGACCGCAGGATTCATGGCTTTTAATGAGAGGCATTAAAACACTGGGACTCAGAATGGATGCCATCAATCACAGCGCCGGGAAAATCGCCGAGCTGCTTGAAGCGCATGATGCCGTTCAGACGCTCTACTATCCGGGATCAGCGAAACATCCGGGCCATGAGCTGACAAAAGCGCAAAGCTCCGGTTTCGGCGGAATGATTTCCTTTGATATCGGCAGCAGTGAACGCGTCGACGCATTTTTAGAAAAATTGAACCTGTTTACAATCGCTGAAAGCTTAGGAGCGGTTGAAAGCTTAATCTCCGTGCCGTCCAGAATGACGCACGCTTCGATCCCGCGCGACCGACGGCTTGCGCTTGGCATTACCGACGGGCTCGTACGGATCTCAGTCGGTATTGAGGATACTGAGGATTTAACGGCGGATGTGAAACAGGCGCTTGATTCCCTTTTATAAAGAATGGATAGATTTACATTCTCTGTCGGCTGTCAGCTTGTATTATAATGTTGGTAGACTATAAAACTGGCAGGTGACCTTATATGGAGAAGAAAAGACTGAAATCATTAATAGAAGATTTTAAGCATTACGCATTTATTCTGCTTGCAGTCAGCACCTTCATTTATATCGGCGCGGTTCTTCCCGGACAAGGGCTGACTGCGGGCCAGAAAATGCTGATGTTTGTAACGGATTGTGCATTTTTAGCGGGCGCTTATTTCTGCGTTGACCGTTCACTTATTTATAAAAAGAGGCTGGAAGAGGCCGATGAATAAAAAAAGCCATTGTCTTTTGACAATGGCTTTTTCATTTCTTATTCAGACGGGGTTTCGCGTAATTCTTTTCCCATTCCTTTTAAAAACTGAAGCCCGAAGCCGAGCGCGCGGTTAATATCAGGATCACCGACGGCTTTCATCAGTTCAAACATACTGACTTTCCTGTCCTCCTTTAAAAATCTTTGCGCCTGATCTGTCCCGGCCATGGCGCTTTCTAAAAGTCTGCCCATAAATTCGGGATCAGCTTTTGACAGCGCGCCTCCCGCGGCCATCATCGTATTCAGAAGATTGGTGACAGGTTCCCGGGAAATCTGTCCGAGTGCGATTTTGGCAATCTCCTCTTTTGCCTGGAGCATATAGCCGGCGGCATCAAAAATGCCCAAGCCATTCAGCTCTGCCATAATGGACATCGTTTTCGCGACGGCTTCTTCATTTTCTGCGAGAAGCGTCTTCAGTTCTTCCAGTTTTTCAGCTTTCAGCTGTTCCTCTGTTTTCGTTTCTTTTTGAATTTCAGTAATTGGGCTTGCCATAATGTTTCCTCCTTTCCTTAATCAGTTAGGTGCACATAGCCCGGACGGTTCCATTTTCGCTGAGCTTCCACACCGTTTTGCGGATGACGTTTTTTGTTCCGCGGATTCGTTTTCGGAAGCGGCGGTGTATCACAGGAGCCGAGCACTTCCATGCGGACTTTTGTCTGTTTATAGGCAGGTGTATGTGTCCGTGAATCATACGCAGGCCCGGTCAGGAAATTAATCGCAGAATCTTTATCTGTAGAGTTCATCGGCAGATAAAGCTCATTTGCGCGGACACGGTCTGTCACAAGCGCATTCAATTTAACCGCCCCAAAAGGAGAGACGAGCCGGATCATTGTTCCGTCGCAAATTCCGCGTTCAGCCGCGAGCTCCGGCGATACTTCAACAAATACATCCGGCACTTTAGACTGAATGCCCTTCGATTTGTTTGTCATGTTTCCTTCGTGGAAATGTTCAAGCATCCGTCCGTTGTTAATATGCAGGTCATATTCTTCAGGGAATACGGCAGGCTCCACCCAATCGCTCAGCGCAAAACGGGCTTTTTTGTCCGGGAAGTTAAAGCCGTCTTCATAAAGAAGCGGAGTGCTCTCTCCCGTAAAGCTTCCCCACAGGAAGCTGTTCCAACCGCTAAGAACGTCGTAGCTTGCTTTTCCGAACAGCGGAGAAAGGCTCGCCATTTCTGAGAAAATATCGCTTGGATGCGTGTAATTCCAATCAGCGCCTAAACGATTGGCGACTTCCTGAATAATCCACCAGTCCGGTTTAGCATCACCAAGCGTCGGAAGCGCCTGATACAATCTTTGCACACGCCGCTCTGTGTTTGTAAATGTTCCGTCTTTTTCAAGAGATGGAACTGCAGGCAGGATGACATCCGCGTATTGCGCCGTTCTTGAAAGGAAAATATCCTGCACAACAAAGAAATCAAGGCTGGATAAAATGTCATGAACATGGTTGGCGTTTGAATCGACGAGCGCCATATCTTCACCGACAAGATACATGGCTTTCATGTTTCCTTCTTCAATCGCATGGAGCATTTCGATATTATCAAGACCCGGCTTGCCGTCAATTTCAACACCGTAAGCTTTTTCGAATTTAGCGCGTGCCTCATCATCGGTAATATGCTGATACCCCGGAAGCCAGCCTGGAAGAGTTCCCATATCGCAAGCGCCTTGAACGTTGTTATGTCCCCGCAGCGGATAGGCTCCGGCGCCCGGACGGCGGTAGTTTCCTGTGGCAAGCAGCAGATTGGAAATCGCCGCTGATGTATCAGAGCCGCCTGTATTCTGGGTAACGCCCATGCCCCAAAGAACACAAGTGCCGTCTGCATCACGAATCATTTCGGCAATGCGGATGATCGTATCCTGAGAAAGTCCGGTGATGCGCTCCGCATATTCTAATGTATACTTTTTCAGCGTTTCTTTATAATCTTCAAAGTAGTTGACATTCTCATCAATAAACGCTTGATCGTGCCAGCCTTGGTCAATCATATATTTTGTCACTGCCATGAGCCAGACTTGGTCAGTCCCTTGTTTCGGGCTGATAAAGAGGTCGGACCGTTCAGCCATTTCATTTCTGCGCAGATCGGCAACAATTAATTTTTGTCCGTGAAGCTTATGGGCGCGTTTCACGCGTGTGGCCAGAACCGGATGTCCTTCTGCCGGATTGGCGCCGACGATGAGCACGAGGCCCGCTTTTGCGATATCTTTAATTGTGCCGGCGTCACCGCCCATACCGACTGTGCGGAATAAGCCGTCCGTTGCCGGTGACTGGCAGTAGCGTGAACAGTTATCCACGTTGTTGGTTTCAAATACTTGACGCGCTAATTTTTGAATAACGTAGTTGTCTTCATTCGTAATTTTAGAAGAAGAAATAAAACCGACAGAACCATTTCCGTGTTCGGCCTTGATCGAACCGAGTCTTGAAGCGACAAGATCAAGAGCTTCTTCCCATGACGATTCAACAAATGCGCCGTTTTTCCGGATAAGCGGTTTTGTAATCCGTTCTTCCGAATTCACGAAGTCCCAGCCGAATTTCCCTTTCACACAAGTGGAAATCGCGTTAACCGGAGCATCGGAAACAGGCTGAATTTTAAGGATGTCACGGCCTTTTGTCCATACTTCAAAAGAGCATCCGACGCCGCAGAACGTGCAGACCGTTTTTGTTTTTTTCGTCCGTTTATCGCGCATAGCCGCTTCCACTTCTGACACGGCGAAGATGCTTGTATAGTCGGGTTCAACATTTTTCACTAAATCAATCATCGGTTCCATGACATCTTCTTTTATTCCTGTCATAAATCCGGCTTGGCCGAGCATTGATTTTTCCATCAGTGCGTTACAAGGGCAGACAGTGACACATTGGCCGCAGCTGACGCAGGATGATTCATTAATGGCGACGCCTTCATCCCAAATGACCCGCGGGCGGTCGCGCTCCCAATCAATTGAAAGGGTCTCATTCACCTGAAGGTTTTGACACACTTCCACACATTGACCGCAGGCGATGCATTGGTTCGGATCATAGCGGTAAAACGGGTGAGACATATCAACCGCGCACTTTGAATCATCTTTCGGCGTATACGGATATTTCTGATGCTCAATTCCCATCATTTCCGCTGTATTATGCAGTGTGCAGTTGCCGTTGTTGTTATCGCATACCGTACAGTAAAGCAGGTGATTCTCGAGCAGGCGGTCCATGGCCTCTGTCTGAGCCTCTTTTACCCTTCCCGACGTAAGCGAGATGGACATCCCGTTTTCTGCAGCCGTGGAACAAGAGCGCTGCAATTTCCCGTTTACTTCAACAATACAGGTGTCACATGTTTGAATCGGATCTACTTCCGGTACATGGCATATTTGCGGAATCTCAATTCCGTTATGGTTTAAAATATCTAAAATCTTTGACCCCTCTGGTGCTTCATACTCCGTGCCGTCAATTTTGACACGGATAGACTGAACGTCTGTCACTTCCAATTCCCCTCCATCTTTTAAACTCGAAAAAAAGCCATGCACATAGATACCGGCCTCCTGTCCGGAGAACGGTATAAATACGCATGGCGGAATAGTTCACTAGCAAGTCTTACTAACAGACCAATCCTATTTGTATAAAACGATAGACTCGTAACACGTTTCCTATTACAAATCCATCTTCACTGCTTTTATTATAAGGTGATATTTATTATAATACAATACGAAAGGAAAACTTTAACCAGGTGAAATGTCACAAAGGGGAACCGGGAATGTCTTTCATAGGCTGAAATCGGAGGGGACAATATGTCTAAAAAAATTCATGAATTTAACGATATTATCCGGAAATTGCGTAAAGAATTATTTGGAAAGGGGCCGGAACGAATTCACACCGTTTTTGTGGATAACATGGCGGTATCAACGCTTTACGGCAATCTAAGCGCAAGTGAGCAGTTTATCGCACGCACGCCTGAAGGAAGAGAAATGGTTCATGCAGCGCGGACCAGCTTAATTCAGGAACTGTATTCAAAACAAACGCCTGACGGAATGGAAGAGCTCATCGGAGCAAAGCTCGTGCATCTGTTTTCAGACATCAAGATCGAAGAGAATATTGCGGTGTCTGTATTTGTCTTTGACCGAACCATTGAAGAGCGCCGTGAAGAAATCAAAAGCTGAAAAAAATTCAATTGACACGAAATTGTCACATTTGATATGATATGAACTGCCAGCAGTGGCTTAAGGACGATTTTTTTATGGAATGTGTGCATGATCTGTACATTTTCTATAGCTAATATTTTCATTCTGCTTGATATTGTTGTATGGGTATGCATACAAGTTAGGCAGCATTCAAACCCGTTTTAGACGGGCTGTTTGAATGCTGCCTTTTTTGTTAGGCGTCTTTGGAAACTGCGGGCTGAAATGATAAATGGAGGGGTTATTATGGCTTTTCGTAAACCGGACGAAATAGCGGAGCTTGCGGTCGAATCAGGGGTAAAAAAGGTGCAGTCACCGCTTTCAGCACTGATTGTATTAGGATTTTTGGGAGGAGCGTTTATCGCACTCGGTTATTTGCTTGATATCCGTGTCATCGGCGACCTTCCGAAAGAATGGGGAAGCCTGTCGAGTTTAATCGGGGCGTCCGTGTTTCCCATCGGATTGGTGCTCGTCGTTCTTGCCGGCGCGGAGCTGATTACGGGAAATATGATGTCGGTATCCATGGCGCTGTTTTCCAGAAGAATATCCGCCGGTGCATTAGTGAAAAATTGGGTGATCGTGACGTTGATGAATCTTGTCGGCGCACTGTTTGTCGCTTACTTTTTCGGACATGTTGTCGGATTAACCGAAACAGGACCTTACTTGGAAAAAACGATTGCGGTCGCACAAGGCAAATTGGATATGCCGTTTGGAAAAGTCATTGTTTCGGCGATCGGCTGTAACTGGCTTGTCTGTTTGGCCGTCTGGCTTTCTTTCGGCGCAGAAGACGGAGCCGGAAAAATCGCGGGTATATGGTTTCCGATTATGGCGTTTGTCGCAATTGGTTTTCAGCACGTTGTAGCCAATATGTTTATCATCCCGGCTGCGATTTTTGCAGGCTCTTTTTCGTGGGGTGATCTGATTGGCAATCTCATTCCGGCCTTTATCGGGAATGTAATCGGCGGGGCAGTGTTTGTCGGCCTTATTTATTTTATTGCATATTCAAAAAAAGATCAGAAAAAGCAAGGGATGAAAAGAGTTTCCTGAGGTAAGAAAGATGCCGGAAAACACGGACAATTGAAGCGGAATGCCAGCACATTTTCCGTCCAAATCTTGAAAAAAATGTTTACAAAATGGAAGCTGATGGATATACTTACAAAGTAAGAAAAAAGCAAAGGGAGGTTGAATCACATGACGACGTTAAACGGCAATCAAAATTTACAATTGAACCGATTCAGCCTGTGGAAGAGTTCGTGTCCTTCCTTAACCTCTGCCCGTCAAGCACGTTAATTTCGGAGTATCAGGACATTCGCAGCTCCCCGCAGGGAAAGAAGCTCCGTCTTCTTTTGTCTGCGGATTTAGTCTGCCCGCAGCGCATATGAAGTTTGCTGCGGGTTATTTTCGCTTGTGCGGATATTGAAAGGGGGTGAGCGATAATGACCATTAATCTTTTCTTTTTAACACTGACCATTTCAAAGCGTTTTAAAAGTGCGGAAGAGTATGAACGAGAACAGCAGGTCGAAGAGTTTTATAATGAAGCGAAAGAACGCCAGTTGAAACACTTTTATATGAACTGAACGGACACGAAGGGCCAAAACGGAGGAGAAGGAGGAGATCATCATGTTCAGAATTGAACTGCTGAATCATTACACAATGGAGAAGGACCAGGTTTAGCGAGGATGTTGCTGTCACGTCGCAGACGGCCTGCATACCATGGTAAAGAAAGAAAAATTGGTAAGCGGGTGATAGCATGCAAGGCGGTCAGAACAGAATTCCATCCATCGGACACGGGTATGCGTCAATGCCCCATTCATTTAAACACGGCTACGGCAACCCGTATCGCCGGCAGAGAATGGCGGCGCTTTCCCGGCAGACAAGATATATAGCACCGTATTATTGGTACTAGAGCAGGCGGAAAACCTACGTTTTCCGTCTTTTTTTTATGAAAACAAATATAAATTTCAAATAAATCGAAACGTTCATGAAGAGAAGTGCGTCTAGTTAGTACCTCATACTAATACGAGGTAATATTATTTCTGAATAATAAATCACAGGAATGGAAAAGCGGGTGTTATACAATGTTGCAACATACATCTTCAGCATTAAAACGAATGCGCGCGAAATACTTTGCTGCATCAGAACCGGCAGAGTCAGTCATTCAGCAAATCTTGATGGACATACAGGAATACGACCGCATTTTGGAAATCGGGACCGGAAACGGCTCAATGTTTAAACAAATCATCGGACAGCTTGAAAAGGGCAGTCTTAAAAGCATAGAAACATCGAAACGTAAAATACGGAAAACACAGCGCGCAAACCGTTCGGTTATAAAAGCCGGGCTCGGAAACATTCAGCAGGGGAGGCCTGAAAGCTTACCGTTCCGCGATCGCAGCTTTCATAAAGTTTTCTCATTACATACTGCTGAAACAGTCAGCGATTACAGGACAGCATGTAAAGAAGTGTACCGCGTTCTTCAAATTGACGGATGTTTCTATATGGTTTTGAAACCTTCGCGGATGAGTGAGAAGGATGTGATTCAGGTGCTCTATGATCAGCATTTCAGAGACATTTCAGTTGTCAGCAGAGATTCATTCCATTTTATTACTGCCATTAAATAGAATATTTCTTAGGAAATAAAAAGAGCTGCTTAAGTCACTGCAGCTCTTTTTGTGAAATTGGGCATATTTCCTTATTTTTGGTTATTTCACATCTATTTTATATTAAAAAAAGTTTTTTTCTTATACAATGGTAATCAGATGACCGTACATTTTAAATATTTTGAACAAACGGAATGAACATTCATTCCGCATTTAGAAAGGGGGATGAAATGACAGCTTCAAACAAGGTTGAACTCATTATGAAAGCGTCGCTTACTTTGTTTACAGATAGAGGATTTGACGCCACGACGATTCCGATGATTGCCGCTCAGGCCGATGTCGGAACCGGCACAATCTACCGTTACTTTGACAGTAAAGAGACACTTGTGAACGTACTGTATCAGGAAAGTGCGCAGCGTTTTATGAAAAAAGTCAAAACGGACTTTCAGGGTATCTCTGTAAGAGAAGGGTTTCATCACCTGTTTTATTGTCTGATTGATTTTACGAAGGAAAGTGAGTATGCATTGTTTTTTCTTGAAACGAATAAGGACGCCTACTTTCTGAATGAAACGAGCCGTAAGCTTCTTGATGAAATAACACAGATGCTTGACGTCTTTTTTCAGCGCGGCAAGTCTGAAGGTGTGCTCCGCAATCTGCCGTCCAATGTGCTGATGGCGCTGCTGCTCGGGGCATATCTCAAACTCTATCAGCTTATTCGGACGGGAAGCGTCGAAATAACAAAACCGTTTCTGAAAGAATTGGAACAATGTTCTTGGGATGCCATCAGAACTCATTAACTATTCGCCGAAGGAAGGAAGATCGATATGAAACAGCTAAGCGCTATACCGCAGCCGAAAACATACGGACCTCTGAAAAATCTCCCTCACTTGGAAAAAGAAAAACTGTCACAATCGCTCTGGAAAATTGCCGAAGAATACGGCCCGATCTTTCGTTTTGAATTTCCGAGCTCTGTCGGGGTCTTCGTCTCAGGCCGCGAGCTCGCGGCAGAAGTCTGTGATGAAAAGCGATTTGATAAAAACCTCAGCAAAGCCTTGCTGAAAGTCCGTGAGTTTGGCGGTGACGGACTATTTACGAGCTGGACTCACGAAAAGAATTGGCAGAAAGCGCATCGGATTTTATTGCCGAGCTTCAGCCAGAAGGCGATGAAAGGCTATCATTCAATGATGCTTGATATTGCCATGCAGCTCGTGCAGAAGTGGAGCAGGTTAAATCCGAATGAAGAAATTGACGTCGCTGAAGATATGACGCGCCTGACGCTGGATACAATCGGCCTGTGCGGATTTCATTACCGCTTTAACAGCTTTTACCGCGACACACAGCATCCTTTTATCACAAGTATGCTTCGTGCGCTGCAGGAGGCAATGCGCCAATCACAGAGACACAGCCTGCAGGACAAGCTGATGATCAAAACGAGACATCAGTTCCAGCAGGATATTGAAGTGATGAATGAACTCGTAGACCGGATTATTGCTGAGCGGAGGGAAAATCCGGATGAGAATCTGTCTGACCTTTTAGCATTGATGCTTGAAGCGAAAGATCCTGTAACGGGTGAAAGGCTGGATGATGAAAATATCCGCTATCAAATCATTACCTTTTTGATCGCGGGGCATGAAACCACAAGCGGGCTGCTTTCATTCGCGATTTACTGCCTGCTGAAAAATAAAGATAAATTGAAAAAAGCCATTCAGGAAGCCGAGCGGGTGCTGACGGGAGAGACACCTGAATATAAGCAGATTCAGCAGCTGACATATATCCGCATGGTGCTGAACGAGACTTTACGGCTGTATCCGACTGCCCCGGCATTTTCCCTGTACGCGAAAGAAGATACGGTTCTCGGCGGGAAATATCCGATTGCGAAGGGACAGCCGGTGACGATTCTGACTCCGCAGCTTCACCGGGATAAAAGCGCGTGGGGAGAAGATGCCGAGCTATTCCGTCCGGAAAGGTTCAGCGATCCCGCGGCAATTCCGGCTGATGCGTATAAGCCGTTCGGAAACGGACAGCGCGCATGCATCGGGATGCAGTTTGCCCTGCAGGAAGCGACAATGGTGCTCGGCCTTGTCCTTAAACACTTTGAACTGATTGATCATACTGATTATGAGCTTACGATTAAAGAAGCTTTAACCATTAAGCCCGGTGATTTTAAAATCCGTGTGAAAAACAAGGATGTGTCTAATCAGCAGTCCGCACAAGTCCATAAAGCTGAAGGCGGCGGTCACAAAGAAGAAACGAAAGAAATCCCGTCCCACGGAACGCCGCTTCTCATTCTTTACGGATCAAATTTGGGAACTGCGGAAGGAATCGCGGAAGAGCTGGCTGATATCGGCAGAAGCAAAGGATTTTCAAGTGAAACCGGCCCGCTCGATGATTATGCCGGGAAACTGCCTGTAAAAGGCGCGGTCGTTATTGTGACGGCTTCTTATAACGGGGCGCCGCCTGATAATGCGGCGGGTTTTGTGAAATGGATGGAAACCCTTGAAGATCAGGAATTAAAGGGTGTTTCTTACGCCGTCTTCGGCTGCGGAGACCGCAATTGGGCCGCCACTTACCAGAGGATCCCCCGCCTGATAGACAAAGTGCTTGAAGAAAAAGGGGCAAAACGGCTGACCTCTATCGGAGAGGGCGACAATGCCGATGATTTTGAGTACAGTCAGGAAGCCTGGGAAGACTCATTCTGGAAGGACATCATGAAGGCTTTTCATATAGAGGCCGCTCCAAAACAGACAAACAAATCACAGTTATCAATCGAATACGTAAGTGAAGCAGCCGAGACGCCGATTGCCAAAACGTACAAAGCATTTGAGGCGGAAGTCACCACAAACAAAGAGCTTCATACCGAAAGCAGCAAGCGCTCAGTCCGGCATATTGAGCTGCGTCTCCCCGAAACAGAAACGTATCAGGAAGGAGATCATCTCGGGGTGCTTCCGCAAAACAGCGGGGAACTGATCAGCCGTGTCATTCGCCGATTCGGTCTTGATCCGAACCAGCACTTTAAGATCAAGGGCCGGCAGCTGCCTCATCTGCCGATGGACCGGCCGGTTAATGCGCCGGAGCTTTTGGCGTCCTATGTAGAGCTGCAGGAACCGGCAACGAGAGCCCAGCTTCGCGAACTTGCCGCCCATACCGTGTGCCCGCCGCACCAAAAAGAATTGGAGCATCTTTATTCTGACTATGCGGCATATAAAGAAAACGTGCTGAAAAAACGAATGACCATGCTGGACCTGCTGGAAGATTATCCGGCTTGTGAACTGCCGTTTGAGCGCTTTTTAGAACTTCTGCCGTCCTTAAAGGCGCGCTATTATTCAATCTCAAGCTCACCGAAGGCAAACAAAAGGGAGCTCAGTATCACGGTCGGCGTTGTGACGGCTCCGGCGTGGAGCGGCCGGGGAGAATACAGGGGCGTGGCTTCGAACTATTTAGCCGGATTACAAAATGGCGATTCTGCCGTCTGTTTCATCCGCTCGCCGCAGTCGGGTTTCGCATTGCCTGAAAATACGAAAACGCCTCTCATTATGATCGGAGCAGGCACCGGAATTGCACCGTTCAGGGGATTTATCCAGGCGCGGGCAGCAGAAAAAATGTCCGGTAACAGCCTGGGCGAAGCTCATTTATACTTCGGCTGCAGACATCCTGAAGAAGACGATCTGTACAAAGATGAATTCGACCATGCGGAGAAAAACGGCCTTGTCACCGTGCATCGGGCGTATTCCAGATTAGATCAGGACTGTAAAGTTTACGTACAGGATGTCCTGCTTCGCGAGGCTGCACAGATTATTGCGCTTCTTGACCAAGGCGGCCATCTCTATATATGCGGAGACGGAAGCAAAATGGCTCCGGCTGTCGAAAATGTACTGCTTCAGGCGTATGAAAAGGTGCATAACACTGATTCAAAAGTTTCCTTGAATTGGCTTGAACAGCTGCAGGCGGAAGGAAGATATGCGAAAGATGTTTGGGCAGGTGTGTAACAGAAGCGTAAGGCAATTGAAGATTGTGTTTTAATTGAAGAAAGCCGGCACGATATTTGAAATCTACTGAATCAAAAGGAATAGTTATAGGGAGTATCGTGCCGGCCTTATCTTTAGTATCGGACAAAAGACACAAATCTTTAATGTTTTTATTGATTTACATGCAGGCGGCTATGTCCCTTTTTTCTGAATTCCGCCAGAAATAAAACCGGATAAGACAGCAATAGCAAAACCGAAATAAATGAAATGATACCGATCCAATGAAAATGCGTCCAAAAGAAACCGCCGCAAGACCCGGCCACGCTTGACCCGATATAGTATGCAAGCAGATATAATGAAGAGGCTTGCGCGCGCTGATCACCGGCTGCGCGGCCGACCCAGGCGCTTGCGATCGAATGTGCGCCGAAAAAGCCGAAGGTAAAGACGGCAATCCCCGCGATTTTAAGGGCAAGCTGGGGCAAAAGTGTCACCGCTGCACCGGCCAGCATAACAAAAATCGCAATCTTAATCATTTTTGCACTTCCGAAAAGGTCCGCTTTTTTTCCCATATAGACAGAGCTGAACGTTCCCGCGAGATAGACAATAAAAATAAAACCGATCACAGTCTGTGACAAATGATAAGGAGCCGCCATTAAATGAAAGCCGATATAATTATACAATGTCACAAAACTCCCCATTAATATAAATCCCAGAGATATTAACAAAAGCAGACGTTTGCGGTGTAGAACCGCTCCGTATTCCTTACATGCCGCTTTTACGCCCGCATGCCGCTGAGATGAATGGCGCGGAGCCGGAAGAAAACGCCAAAACAAATAGCTTAATACAATAGAAAGAATGCCGATAATGGCAAGCGCCGGCCGCCAGCCGAATACATCAGTCAGAAGCCCCGTTAACAGCCTGCCGCTCATTCCCCCGATGCTTGTGCCGCTGATATACAGGCCCATCATTTTCCCGAGGCCCTTCGGATCAAACTCCTCGCCTACATATGTCATAGCGACAGCAGGAATGCCTGCCAGAAAAATACCGAGCAGCCCCCTCATCGCCAAAAGCGCCGGAAAAGCCGGACTGAACGCTGTTAATAGACCTAAAACAGAAGTAGCTGTTAACGACAGCACCATTAATTTTTTTCTGCCGAATCCGTCAGACAACGAAGCGGCGGCCAATAATGAAAATGCCAAAACGGCTGTTGAGATGGATAAAGTTAAGCTGGCAGCCGCAGCGGAAATATGAAACTCTTCCGAAAACAAAGGCATAAGCGGCTGTGTCGTGTAAAGCGTGGCAAATGTCACAAAGCCGCTGATAAACAGAGCCAAGCTGGCCTTTCTGTAAGCCTTTGTATGAGGCTGAATAAACGTCATGAATGTCCCTCTTTTCTCACTGTTGGTTATATATGTATCGTACGCTTTTCATTTCAATGTGTCTAATTTATAATAACTATAGAATTAATGCGTGTAGGTTATGAGTAAAGGGGAGAAGGAGAAAATGGAGCTTCATCAAATTGACAACTTCATTGCGGCGGCAACTCATCAGCATTTCACAAATGCGGCAAAAGAAAGAATGATTTCTCAGCCGGCATTAAGCCGATCGATTATCAGGCTCGAAGAAGAATTAGGCGCGCCGTTATTTTACAGAGAGACAAAAGCCGTCCGGCTGACAAGGCACGGAGAGCAGTTCTTAATAAAAGCAAAACAAGCGAGACGAGCTTTAAATGAAGGCGTTGAACAAGTGAAAAAAAATATGAGCCTGGAGCACGGCGAAATATCTGTATCTTTTCTTCATACGCTCGGGCTGCGCTTGATGCCTCAGCTGATTGCCGAATTTAAAAAGCTATACCCAAACGTCACCTTCCGGCTTTATCAAGGCGCAAATGAAACGCTTCGCAAAATGGTGGAAACGGGAGATGCGGATATCTGTCTCAGCTCCCCGCCGCTTCCCAGCGAGCTTTTACAATGGACAGTGCTGGAGAAAGAGCCTCTTTATGCGGTGCTTCCTGAGAACCACCCGCTTGCAGGAAATAAAAGCATTCAAATGAAAGAGATGCAGGACGAGGATTTTGTCGGATTTAAACCGGGATACGGGCTGAGGTATATGTTTGATCTGATGTGCCGGGATTTGAATATACACCCGCATCTCGCATTTGAAGGAGAGGAAGTGTCAACCATATTAGGGCTGACCGCCGCGGGTCTGGGGGCTGCAGTGCTGCCGAAAACCGCGGAGCATTCATACTTTCCGGTCGTTTTTCTCCCGGTTGCAGATTACCAATGCGAACGCACCATAGCGTTAGCCCAGTTAAAAAACCATGCTCTCTCTCCCGCTGCTGAGCGTTTTAAACAGTTTGCACTTGATTATTACAAAGCACGCAACTGAGCGGTCATTTTATTAAAATCGAAGTTGAAAATAAAGCAGAAAGAAATACAGAAAACGGAGGATAACCATGGCGAAAAAAACAGTGAAAACAAATGCTGTTCGTATCATTGAGCAGCAAAACATTCCCTATGAGCTATTAGGTTACAAAACAGAAGGGGGACAGCCCGCAGACGGTCTTTCCGTTTCACAAAAAATCGGATACTCTGCCGAATATGTTTATAAAACCTTAGTGGCATCTGCAGGAACTGATCGTTATTACGTCTTTGTCGTTCCCGTTGCAAAAGAACTGAATCTGAAAAAGGCTGCGAAGGCGGCAGGTGAGAAGAAAATAGAAATGATTGCCATGAAGGACCTTTTGGGAGTGACCGGCTATATACGCGGCGGCTGCTCTCCGATCGGAATGAAAAAAAGGTTTCCGACTTTTATTGATAGATCCGCTGAAACACTGGGGTTTATGATTGTCAGTGCGGGGAAAATCGGAATGCAGCTTAAAGTAGCGCCTCAAGATTTAGCCGAAGCAAGCGGGGCGGTATTTACAGACATTGTATAAATGTCCGGTGGATCTAATGGAATACACGTTTCAAGGGAGAATGATAATGAAAAAAAGATATGAAAACTTGAATGGCGTGAAGAATGAACATGGATTCATGGACATGTGGAAATGGATGAAAGAACGAAGAGAAAAAAGTAAAGATTTAAGCGAGAATATTCCGAAAGCGGTCACAAGGGATGTCCGTGATGTTGCCGTCAATCGGACGGAAACCGCCATAACATGGATCGGCCATTCTTCATTTCTGATCCAAATACAGGGGCTTAACATAATGACCGACCCTGTATGGGCGCGGAGGATGGGTTTTCAAAAACGGCTGACAGAGCCGGGATATGAATTGAGCGAACTGCCTGACATTGATGCCGTGCTCATCTCACATGGGCATTATGACCATCTTGATTTTCCGAGTATAAAAAAACTGAGAGGAAACCCGGATTTTTACGTGGCTGCGGGACTGAAAAAGCTGTTCATCAAAAAAGGCCGCAAAAAGGTTCATGAAATGAATTGGTGGGATCGTTTTGAGATGCGGGGGGTGAATATATCATTTGTTCCGGCCCAGCACTGGACACGGAGAACGCTTTGGGATACCGATACCTCTCATTGGGGAGGCTGGGTCATAGAAAGCGAAAACGGCGAGTCCATCTATTTTGCAGGAGATACAGGCTATTTTGAAGGCTTTAAAGAAATCGGAGAGAGGTTTCGTATTAAGGCGGCCCTGATGCCGATCGGAGCATACGAACCCGAATGGTTTATGAAAGTGTCACATATCAATCCGGAAGACGCCGTGAAAGCGTTTTTGGAGCTGAAGGCTGACAGCTTCATTCCCATGCATTACGGGGCATTCCGGCTTGCTGATGATACAGGCCCGGAAGCATTAAGCAGACTGCACAGCGAGTGGGACCGGCGTGCATTACCTCCTGAAAACCTGAAAGCATTAGCGCTTGGCGAAACATTTTGGCTGTAACAGCAGGTTTTCGCTGCCGACACCAATCGTTTAAAAACGGTTGGTGTTTTGTTGTCAACCAAAGGTGAACAGCCTCAGTATAAAACATGATTTTTCCGGAATCTGCGGTAAAAAACAAAACTTTTTACTCTTTTGTTTCACTATACAATGAAAACGGTTTCGTATGCGTAGTATATTTAACCTATCATAATTGCTCCAGCAGAAACGGACAGGAAGGATAGAAAAACAGATGAAATACATGAATTCAAGACAGAAAAAGATTTTGTATCTGTTGTTATCTGAACCTGATGACTACTTAGTTGTGCAAGATTTCGCAGACAGGGTCCGCTGTTCTGAAAAAACGATCAGGAATGATTTGAAAACGATTGAAGATTTCCTGAATGAACATGCTCAAGCTCAGCTGATCCGCAAACCGGGATTAGGCGTCTATTTACATATATCTGAACAGGAAAGGTCACGGTTAAGCCGGCACATTTATAATGAGCACTTTACATGCAGGCACAAGACCGATGAAGAAAGAATACTTCACATCGCTTATGATTTATTAATGAATTCAAAGCCCGTTTCCGCAAAAGAAATTGCCGCACAGCATTTTGTAAACAGAGCTTCCATTAAAAAGGATATTAGTGCGGTTGAAGAGTGGCTGAAGCGATTTGACCTCATACTGGTTTCTAAACAGCGGCTCGGCTTAAAGATTGAAGGGGACGAAAAAAACAAAAGAAAAGCATTGGCGCGAATTTCAGATTTGATTGATAATGCGGAGTTTACAAGCCAATTTATAAAAAGTAAGTTTTTAAGTCATGAAGCGGACTTTGTGAGAAAAGAAATCAAGTTATTACAAAAAAACCATTCTATCTATTTTACGGATGAAACATTTGAAAGTTTGCTGCTGCATACATTGCTGACCATCCGCCGTATCAAAATGAAACAGCCGGTCGCCATCTCTGCAAGACAGCTGGAGGCGGTAAAAAAGAAGAAAGAATATGAATGGACACTGGCTTGTTTAAAACGGCTTGAGCCGGTATTTGCCATCCGGTTTCCCGAGGAAGAAGCCGTCTATTTAACTTTACATATAATAGGCGGGAAAGTCCGCTATCCATTGCAGCAAGAAAAGAAGCTTGATCTTGAAGATTCTGAGCTTTCCAAAGTCGTCAGGCATTTGATCAATCGTGTTTCAGAACTGAAAATGCTGGATTTTCACAAAGACCAGGAATTGATCAACGGATTGAACATTCATCTCGATCCGGTGTTGAAGCGGCTGAGCTATGATCTCTCTGTTTCAAACCCCATGCTCCACGATATCAAAAAAATGTACCCTTATTTGTTTCATCTTATCATTGACGTTTTAGAAGACATCAATCAAACATTTGATCTTTATATTCCTGAAGAAGAGGCGGCCTATTTGACGCTGCATTTTCAGGCAGCGATCGAACGGCTGCGCCGAAGCAGTCATAACCCTAAAAGGACGATCATCGTCTGCCATATGGGCATTGGCATGTCGCAATTGCTGCGGACTAAAATTGAACGCAAATTTCATCACATTACGATAAAAGACTGTATCGCAAAAGCGGAGCTGACAGAGTATATCAAAAAGCATAAAGATATAGATTTCGTCATTTCTACGATAGAGCTTGGAAATGTAACGATCCCTCATATCGTCGTATCACCGCTTTTGGAGCCTGCTGATGAAAAGAAGCTCAGCGCATTTATGCAACAGCTTGATACATCATACCGCCGGGAGCAAAAAACGTTTAAAATGCTGAATGATACGACTCCGTTTCTCGTTTTTTTACAGCAAGAGACAGAGCACCGTTATCAGGTCATTGAACAGCTGGCGCAGGCTTTGTATGAAAAAGGCTATGTAGAAAAAGAGTATGGCATTCATGCAGTAATGAGAGAAAAAATGTCGGCGACAAATATCGGGGCGGGTATTGCCATCCCTCACGCGAACTCTAAATATATCAAACAATCAGCCATTGCAATCGCCACCTTAAAAGAGCCCATTGAGTGGGGGACGGAAAAGGTGTCGCTTGTATTTATGCTTGCCGTCAAACACGAAGATCAAAACAAGGTAAAGCAATTATTCAGTGAGCTTTCCTATCTTAGTGAGCAGCCGGCATTTATTCAAAAACTGACGGAAGAAAAAAATGTGATGACGTTTTTATCGTATTTAAACTATTAAAAGCAGGGAATGGCTCCCTGCTTTTTTTCTGTTTATAGGGAAAAATGCCGTTATTTCCGGAACTTATGGTAAAAAAACGCGCTTATCACAGGCTGATTTCAGTATAAAGTTGAGACAAGATCTTGAAATTCAGACTGCAAAGGAGGATTTATATGAAACTGTTAGCGATTACATCATGTCCGAACGGCATTGCCCATACGTATATGGCTGCTGAAAATTTACAAAAAGCAGCCGGCAGATTAGGCGTTGAGATCAAAGTGGAAACCCAGGGCGGAATCGGGGTGGAAAATAGGCTGACCGAAGAGGAAATCCGGGAAGCAGACGCAATCATTATCGCGGCGGACCGTTCGGTGAACAAAGACCGATTCGCGGGAAAAAAGCTGCTGGCCGTCGGGGTTCAGGAAGGCATCCGCAAACCGGAAGAATTAATTCAAAAAGCGCTTAGCGGTGAAGTGCCGGTCTATCAATCTGCTTCAAAAGCTCAAACCGCAAGTCAGCAGGGCAAAAAACAAAACCCGATTTACCGTCATTTAATGAACGGCGTTTCTTTTATGGTTCCTTTCATTGTCGTCGGCGGATTATTGATAGCGGTTGCATTGACGCTTGGAGGAGAAAAAACACCAAAGGGCTTAGTCATTCCGGATGCGTCTTTTTGGAAAACGATTGAACAGATCGGCAGCGCTTCTTTTTCATTCATGATCCCGATTTTAGCCGGGTACATCGCGTTCAGCATCGCCGATAAGCCGGGTCTTGTCCCCGGAATGATCGGCGGATATATTGCGGCATCCGGCAGCTTTTACGACAGTGCGAGCGGCGCAGGATTTCTTGGAGGAATCATTGCGGGATTTTTGGCGGGATATGCGGCGCTTGGAATCAAAAAATGTAAAGTTCCTAAAGCAATACAGCCGATTATGCCGATCATTATTATTCCGGTGTTTGCCTCACTGATCGTCGGTTTGGCGTTTGTATTTCTGATCGGCGCCCCCGTCGCTCATATTTTCGCATCATTAACGGTTTGGCTTGCGGGAATGAAAGGCTCGAGCTCAATTCTCCTGGCATTGATTTTAGGAGCGATGATCTCCTTTGATATGGGAGGACCCGTAAACAAGGTGGCCTTTCTATTCGGATCGGCAATGATCGGAGAAGGAAATTATGAAATTATGGGCCCGATTGCCGTTTCCATTTGTATACCGCCGATAGGGCTTGGGATTGCGACGTTTTTAGGGAAAAGAAAATTCGCCGCCGCAGAAAGAGAAATGGGAAAAGCGTCATTTACGATGGGCCTTTTCGGTATCACGGAAGGAGCCATTCCATTTGCGGCCCAAGATCCCCTTCGTGTGATCCCGAGTATTATGGCGGGTTCTATGACCGGCTCGGTGATAGCGATGATCGGCCATGTGGGGGACAGAGTGGCACACGGCGGCCCCATCGTTGCTGTACTTGGAGCAGTAGATCATGTATTGATGTTTTTTATCGCTGTAACAGCAGGCTCTCTTGTCACCGCTCTGTTGGTTAATGTACTGAAGAAAGATATGGCGAAATCCCCCGCGCCCGGTGAGGTGCTGCCGTCTGCCGCACCAAATGAAGCTGCAGCGGCAAAAGAAACAAAGGAACCATCTCAGGCTGACAGTCGAAAAGCCGGGATGACCGAAATCAAAAAACTGACTGACATTATCAGCACGGACTTGATTGAACCGCATTTATCCGGCGAAACGAGGGATGACATTATCGATGAAATGATCGAGAAATTGTCCCGTAAAGGTATGCTTCTGTCTGACAGCGGATTTAAGCAGGCCATTTTGAGCCGTGAACAGCAGGGAACCACGGCGATAGGTATGAATATCGCCATTCCGCACGGAAAGTCTGATGCCGTCAGAACGCCGGGTGTCGCATTCGGAATAAGACGTTCGGGTGTTGACTGGAACAGCCTTGATGGTTCTGATGCAAAACTGATTTTTATGATTGCCGTACCGAAGGAAAGCGGCGGAAATCAGCATCTGAAAATATTGCAGATGTTATCCCGAAAACTGATGGATGACAGCTATCGGGAAAGGCTGCTCTCCGTTCAGACAAAAGAAGAGGCGTATGAGCTTCTGGAAGAAATCGAATAAAGCGGGGGATGATCATGTCAACTGAACCGATATTTTTCAATCCGGTTTTCAAAGAAAGAATTTGGGGAGGCGCCGCCCTGCGTGATTTTCACTATAATATTCCGTCCGAGCGGACAGGGGAGTGCTGGGCCTTTGCCGCTCATCAAAATGGACAGAGCACAGTTCGAAACGGCATGTATAAAGGATGTACGCTCGGTGAATTGTGGGAGCATCACAGAGATTTATTCGGAAACCTTGAAGGAGACCGTTTTCCTCTTCTTACAAAAATTTTGGATGCGGACCAAGATCTGTCCGTTCAGGTGCATCCGAATGATGACTTTGCCAAAATGCATGAAAACGGGGAACTTGGAAAAACCGAATGCTGGTATATCATTGATTGTGAAAAAGATGCGGAGATCATTTTCGGCCACAACGCAACAACAAAAGAAGAACTGATATCCATGATTGAGCGCGGAGAATGGGACGGACTTCTGAACAGAGTTAAGGTAAAGCCGGGAGATTTCTTCTTTGTCCCAAGCGGCACCGTTCACGCGATTGGAAAGGGCACACTTATTTTAGAGACGCAGCAAAATTCAGATACGACTTACAGATTGTATGATTACGGAAGAAAAGATGCGGACGGCAGGCTGCGCGAGCTCCATTTGGAAAAAAGTATAGAAGTGACAGACGTTCCATCTGTCCGTGAACGGCCGACCGTTCAATATAAACAAACAGATGATCTGCTGGCAGCTGTTTTAATAGAATGTCCTTATTTTTCAGTCGAAAAGTGGGATGTAAAAGGTGAAGTGAATTTATTCCAGAATCATCCCTTCCTTCTTGTCAGCGTGATCGAAGGAGACGGAATAATGATTGCAGGCGGGCATGAACATTCCTTTAGAAAAGGAGATCATATTCTCCTGCCTTCCGGTTTGGGAGAATATAAACTGGCGGGCCATGCAAATTGTATTGTGTCTCATCTGTGATCTTCAAAACCCTTCTCTGGCATCAGAGAAGGGTTTCTCGTTACTTTTACAAAAAGGCCGAAATTTCCGTGGTTCGTTCCTGAATTTATTCTCTCAATTTGTATATCTCCCGAGCCATCGATTCAAGTATGTACATCGCGGGGATTTGGGTGGTGATATTCGCATTTTCAACCCATTCTTCCGTCACGTAATATGAAATATTCACATCGGACATTTTGGCAATGGTTGAATGTTTATGATTTGTAATACTGATGACCCGGCTTCCTTCTTGTTTCAGCTGATTCAGATGAGTCACCGTAGAATCTCCTTCACCTGAAACCGATAATGCGATCGTGATGCTGTTATGGCGGAAATGGGAATGGGCCGGAAAGTAAGGATCTTTAATATACATTGAAAGTTTCCCTAAGCACGAAAAATATCTGGCTCCGTATTCGGAGAGAATTCCTGAACTTCCCACTCCGATAAAAATGACGCTTTCTGCATCGGCCGCAAGGGCAGCTGCTTCCTTCAGCTTTTCTTCCATGCCTCCGCTTACTGTTCTTTCAAAAAACTCGGCAACGGAATGATGGGGACTCTTTAAAATCGTTTTTTTATTTGCCTCCGCATACATTTTCAGCTTCACCTTAAACTCTGAAAACCCTTCACAGTTTATTTTTTTGCAGAAACGTAAAATAGAAGCCGTAGATACATGGGTTTCATTTGCCAATTCACGGATGCGCATATAGACGACTTTCTCGCTGTTTTGGGAGATGTAGTTGTATAAAGAAGTTTCAAGCTCATTAAATGAAGCAATCATTTCGTGTGTGAACATGCAGGGGGATTCTCCTTTTTATGAGAATGGTGAATGTACATCTCATCGTAACATATCATTTTTAAAAGAAACATAGTGTTATATTTATGTGACAAATCACTTTTTGTGTCATTCAAAACAAGACGTCAGCCAATGATTTACGGTGCAAAACAACTGCGGATATAATTCGTTCATACGCTTTATGCATGATCTCTTCAAGGGTCGCTGACAAGAGCGGCCGAAAAAAGGAGGACAATATGAGTATCAAACTGATAGCGGTTGATATGGACGGAACGTTTTTGAATGATGAAATGGCATATAACGAAGAGCGTTTTATGAATCAGTATCGTGAATTAAAAGCGCGGGGAATTAAATTTGCCGTAGCAAGCGGAAACCAATATGCGCAGCTTACATCTTTCTTTCCGGAAATCAAAAGTGAAATCGCTTTCGTTGCCGAGAATGGCGCTTTCGTCGTGAATGCCGGAGAAGAAGTATTCGCAGGTAGCATGTCTGAAGACACTATAAAAGCAGTAATCCGTGCTTTAGAGCAGTATGAGGTGAAAAACGTCATTGTCTGCGGAAAAAAAGCGCGTATATTCATGAAAATGCCAGTGAAGATGAATATCTGCATGCCAGTAAGTATTATTATGTGTTAAAAAGGGTGCCGCATTTTGAAAACATCGATGATGACATTTTTAAATTTTCCATCAGCTTTCCCGCCGAACATTGTTCCGCACTTCTGAGCCATTTAAAAAACGCAATCGGGTCTTTCGTCACGCCTGTATCAAGCGGGCACGGTGACATAGATCTGATCATACCGGGGCTTCATAAAGCAAGCGGGATTAAGCTTCTCCAGAAACAATGGGGGATAAATGATGAAGAATGCGCGGCCTTCGGAGACAGCGGCAATGATTTGGAGATGGTGTCGGCCGTGAAATACGGAGTCGCCATGGATAATGCGCAGGAAAGCATTAAACAGGCCGCGGCGCATATCACGCAATCAAACAATGAGGAAGGGGTCTTAAATGCGATTGATTCAATCCTCAAATGTGAAAAACCCTTTGTCTGAAAAAAGACATTTTAACTGCGGAGGTGCTGAACGATGATTAAATTAGTGATTACGGATTTAGACGGCACATTTTTAAATAATCAAGGCGATTTTGACAGAACGTTATTTGAAAAGACAAAAAGAGTAATGGAGGAACAGCATGTCGCTTTCGCCATCTGCACCGGGAAGCAGTGTGAAAGGGTGGAAGCCTTATTCGGAGAAGACGCGAAAGATTTTTGGATTTTAGGAGACAGTGCCGCACGTATAAAAAAGAACGGCAAGTTCGTATATGAATCTTTGATCAGCAATAAAGCCGGACTGTCAATTATAGGCGCTTTAGAAAAAATCAGCTGCGGGCACACCATTATCGCGTGCACAAAAAAAGGCGCGATCGTAAAAGAAAATCTGTCTGAAAGTGAAATGAAATATGTAAATGCCTCTTATGCACATGTAACGAAAATAACTGATTTTACTGAGATAAAAGACGATTTTATCAAGATTACGGTTCATGACCCCGACGCCAACTGTCCGGAAACGAGAGAAAAGCTGCATGAATTTTTTCACCAATTATATATCGTAGCATCAGAAGATACCTGGATGGATATATCAAATATCGGAATACATAAAGGATCAACAGTACAAGAACTGCAGCGATTATTAGGGGTTTCGGCTGATGAAACAATGGCATTCGGAGACGGCCGCAATGACAAAGAATTGATGGAAGCGGCATCCTACAGCTTTGCGGTTAAGAACGCCATTGACGAAATAAAAGATGCGGCGCACTTTGTCATCAAATCAAATGAGGAAAGCAGCGTCATGCACACGATTATGAGAATATTAGCGCTGCAAAAACAATGAGAAAGCAGATGGGCTAAAATCAATGCGGCAGGACTTACTAGGGAAAGAAAAAGCGGGCTATTCTCAGACTTTAATTCACTCCTCATTTTCCGGAAATATGTTAAAAATGAATAAATATCTATATTTGACTCGATTGTATTGGTATAATATGTATAAAATGAATGAAACGGCGTAATATCAAGATGAAAAAAATCACTTCATATCATTTGATATCAGACAAAAAGTAGGAACTTCCTCGTTTTGAAATTGGGAGGTGTTTGTATTAGCCCGCTGTTGAGTCCCGCGTATATCATTCTCATTTTTCTTCCGGCAGCTTCTTTTCTGTTAGGGATTTTAGGATATTTCATCTTCAAAAAAGTATGGATGACGGTTGTTATTGTATTCATTTTGTCCTTGATATTTATGTTTATTGTAATAGGTGCCGAGCCGACATTTTTCATTTGGGTGGCTATGATGACGGGGAGCTGTTTTATCTCCGGTTCAATCACTAAGACGATATGGACTTTTGCAAAGCGAAAATATTAGACTGAAGAATCCTGTTTGAGCAGCGATCCTTTTTTGCCGATTGAAGAAAAGGAAGTATAGAGTGATCTGTTATGTTCTTATATTTTGTCTGTTATTGTCATGTCTGTCTATCGTTTTGTTCTTTTTTAACTAAACGGAGCACTATAATTGAACTGCAGATACATAGAAAAACAAAAAGGATAAGGAGGATTTTTATGTTTCAAACCTTAGACCATTTTTTGAAATCTTGGGAATTCGAAGCCGATGCGACACAAAAACTGCTGAATCATCTGACTGATGAATCACTTAAACAAGAAATCACTTCACAACATTGGACTTTAGGCCGTATTGCATGGCATACTGTTGCGGCCATTCACATCATTACCTCAAACACAGATTTAACGTTTCATGCTCCTGCTGAAGATTTTCCTGTTCCTGCATCGGCGCGGTTTATTGCTGAGAGTTATCACCAAGCCAGTAATGCATTTGTACAGGCGTTAAAAACGCAATGGACTGATGATACACTTCAAGAATGTGTCAACTTTATTGGTCAGCAATTGCCAAATGGTTCACTTTTGATGTTTTTAATTCAACATCAAAACCATCATCGAGGACAAATGACTGTCCTTATGAGACAAGCGGGTTTACCTGTTCCGGGTATTTATGGTCCGGCAAAAGAGGAATGGACAACATTTGGTTTAGAAGCTCCGAGATAGGATGTTGTTGTAAGGGCTCGAATGAATAGATGATACCAATCGATGTTGGTATCTTTTTTGTTTTAGTCTTCGTGACATGCAGACGAATCAACAGTTCAAAAGATGTAAAGTGAGTTCAATAAATGCAGAAAGGTGATTATGATGATAACTAAAATGACTCGTTTCAATATGAAAGACTTCAATAAACCAAACGAACCTTTCGTTGTTTCAGGGAGAATCATCCCTTCATTTGAAAACAATGTTTGGACATATACAGAGGAGAAATTTGCTGAACCTTATGTCAAAAAATATGACGATGCTGACATTGATGTCAGTTATATTGAAGAAGAGGATAAAGTTGTCTTTTTTTATTACGCAGAGAACGACTGTGTCGGCCGGAGTAAGCTTCGTTCTAATTGGAATGGATACGCACTGATTGAAGACATTGCCGTTGCAAAAGATTATAGAAAAAATGGTGTCGGGACGGCTTTATTACATAAAGCGATTGAGTGGGCAAAGGAGAATCATTTATGCGGTCTTATGCTTGAAACACAAGATATTAATGTTTCAGCTTGTCATTTTTATGCCAAAAATAACTTTGTCATAGGAGCGGTCGATACAATGCTTTATTCCAATCTTTCAACAGCAAATGAAATTGCGGTTTTTTGGTACTGTAAATTTTAAATATAACAGTATTTGATGTTTCGTCATTTGCGGGTGTGTGCCGCAAAGTATTCAAAACATCGGCTTGAGGATTTATAATAAGGTATATCAATCAATGCAGGGGGAGTTATGTATGAAGTGCAAAAAAATGAACAGGGTACAATTAAAAGAGGGAAGCGTATCAATGGCCCTATAAACTGCGTCTGCCCTCATTAATGGAGGGAAATTTGTGAATACGCCTTATTCACAGACAGCTTTACGGCACAACCAAGTGTTCATTTGGCTTTGTGTTCTGTCATTTTTCAGCGTATTAAATGAAATGGTTTTGAACGTCTCGTTACCTGATATCGCCAACGATTTTCATAAACTTCCAGCGAGTGCAAACTGGGTGAACACGGCCTTTATGTTAACCTTTTCCATCGGAACTGCTCTGTATGGGAAGTTATCAGATCAGCTGGGCATCAAAAAGCTGCTCCTATTTGGAATTATGGTAAATGGCTTCGGGTCGATCATTGGATTTGTCGGACACTCTTTCTTTCCTGTACTCATTCTGGCCCGATTTATTCAAGGGGCTGGTGCAGCCGCATTCCCGGCTCTTGTGATGGTTGCAGTAGTACGCTATATTCCGAAAGAAAACAGGGGTAAAGCATTTGGTCTGATCGGGTCGCTGGTGGCAATGGGGGAAGGTGTCGGGCCAGCTATTGGCGGAATGATCGCTCATTATATTCACTGGTCATATTTGCTGCTTATTCCGACAGCAACAGTTATCACCGTTCCATTCCTGATGAAACTGCTGGAAAAGGAAGAAAGAGTCAGCGGGCGCTTTGATATGACGGGGATTATATTAATGTCTGCAGGCATCGTATTTTTTCTGCTGTTTACAACTTCATATAGACTATCTTTTCTGATCATCAGTATTCTAGCTTTCCTGATATTTGTGAGACATATTAGGAAAACTCAAGATCCCTTTGTTGACCCTGCACTGGGGAAAAATGTTTTGTTTATGATGGGCGTCCTTTGCGGAGGCCTGATCTTCGGCACTGCTGCAGGATTTGTGTCTATGGTTCCTTATATGATGAAAGATGTTCACCATTTAAGTACTGCGGCAATTGGAAGCGGGATTATGTTCCCCGGGACGATGAGCGTCATCATCTTCGGTTACATTGGAGGATTGCTTGTTGATCGGAAAGGTTCTTTGTATGTGCTGACCATTGGGATTGTATTGATGTCTTCCAGCTTTTTAATCGCTGCCTTTTTCATAGGTGCGGCACCTTGGCTCATGACCGTTATAATCGTTTTTGTTTTTGGGGGGCTCTCCTTCACAAAAACGGTTATATCTACAATTGTGTCTGGCAGTTTGAAACAAAAGGAAGCCGGCGCCGGAATGAGTCTTCTTAATTTTACGAGCTTTTTATCAGAGGGAACGGGTATTTCGATTGCAGGCGGTTTATTATCGATCCGCTTGCTGAATCAAAGGCTGCTGCCTGTTAACGCTGATCATTCCGCTTATTTGTACAGTAATATGCTCATTCTTTTTGCAGGAATCGTTATTATGAGCTGGCTGGTAACCGTGAATGTCTATAAACGTTCGCGAAGAAATGACTAAAAAGGGAAAAGGATCAAACTTGATAAAAGTTTTGATCCTTTTTTTGAGGAGCTTCCTTATTCCGAAACCTTTTGCCGATCAATGAAAGGGGCGTTAAAGTGAATTACATTTATAAGAAAAAGGAAAAGAAAAATGGAAATTGTATCATTTCAATCAGAGATAAATGGGAGAACGCACTTATTGAGTTTGAACAAAAAAATAATCAAATTGAGATCGTAATCAATCACCGTAACGAGAAAACAACCAAGTTTTCACTGCCAATCGAGACTTTTGAAAAAGTGTATAGGGATATTAAAATAGGCCGGAGAGAAAGTTAATCATTCTGTTTGAAAATGACCATGAAGTTCGTAAGCGGTATGGTTTTAACCGCATCTGGATTCCCCTGGCAAAGTAAAGGTTTTTGGGGATTTATGTCAAAATAATAGTAAGTACCTTATGCAACAGGGAGTTTGGTTGCTTCATAAGGAGGGGGAAGTATGAAAAATAAGATTCACATATTGGGAGCCTCTGGTGTCGGAACGTCAACATTGGGTGTTGCATTATCAAAGCATTTGCCGCATACGCATCTTGATACTGATGATTACTATTGGACAGATAAATTCACTAAAAAAAGAGAAATCCCTGAAAGAAGAAAGTTGCTTGAAAAAGACTTGACAATAAATGAGAAATGGATTCTTTCTGGCGCAGTGTGCCGCTGGGGCGATGATCTAAAAAGTTATTTTGACCTTGTCATCTTCTTATGGATTCCGCAGGATATACGGCTTGAGAGATTAAGGCATAGGGAATTTCAGCGTTATGGAAACGAAGTGTTAGCCGGCGGCAGTAAATATGAACAATCAAAAACATTTTTAGAGTGGGCTTCTTTATATGATCATGCCGGAATGGAAGTTAGAAGCAAAGCTTTACACGAACATTGGATGGCAGATTTATCTTGTCCATTGTTAAAAATTGAAGGAGATTACTCAGTCAATGAAAGAGTTGATCGTGTCTTGGATTATCTGAATTCTAATTAAACTAACGGATGGAGATAACTGCAAATTGAAAGACAGTTCCGGCCATTTTAACGGAGCTGTTTTTTTATACCGCCTTCAGTTTGTCTGTTGTGAAGTGATTTATTCTCGGAAAGAAGCAGCGGAATTAATAGAGAACTCACTTCGGGAAACCGTGAAGGCAGGAATCAAAACGGGAGACTTGGCGGTCAATCATCAACGTCAGACTTTGGGGAAGAATTGCAGAAATGATCGGACGTTAAGGCGGAAAATAAGAGGTGAGAAGCAGATCATCAAAACGCAATACACCTCAATTTATATTTTCAGTAAGATCGGCTCTGCTCATTAAAAAACTCAATTCGAAGATTAGTGGCATCAATATTGCCGCAGATCGGGTTAGTGACATAAAGAGGAAGGGATAAGACCCCTTCCTTAAAACCTTTAATTCCTCTAATTTCATTGTCAGATATATTCCTTTTTTGAAATGGGTATCCAAATTTCACTTTTAAAAGATGGCGATGTTACATCTTTATGCTCGTTCCACAGGATTTCTGGGCCTTCAATTTGTTCATAATCCGGACGATGGAAACCATTCGGAATAAATCCGTCCCCATACTTCCTGCAGTGCATCCGGAAATGATCCGGCTGCTTCGAATACAGCCCACGTTGAGGCAGGGACTTCAAGCTGTGATAGGTGATTTGGGCAATGTTTCGTTGTGGCTGCGCCAATATAGTGATCAAGCTCTCCGTTTTCCTCTGTCCGGCCTTCAGAAAAGTTCGTGGATGCACTGATGAGTCCTGCAAGCGCTGCATTAGAAAGCTCTTTTAGTTGATTGATTGATTGCTGCTTCATCTAAACTTTCCCACATCGCTGCAATGTCAGGATTCACGCCTTTGAACAAAATAGGGACTCTTTTTTTTAATGCCGACGATGCGAAATTTTATTATGCAATAGTTCACTCTATTTCTGCTTTCAATTTTTCGAACCACTCTAAATTAACCAAGTGATGTGAACGGGAATTTTCATTCATACGGCGAAAGTAATTGATTGTGCCGGGAATTTCTTGAGTGATGGCCAGGTATTCATCAAGGAGCTCGATTCGAGTTTTAGCCTGATCGATTTGTGATTGGATCAGATCCAGTAATTTATTTTTGTCGAATTCATCGGCAAAGAGTAACGCCCCATAAAATTGCAGGTTCACATATTCCGATTTGGTGCCGTATTTGATCATTAATTTTTCGAATTCTGCCCTTCCTGAATCTGTGACTTTAAAGTTACGGATCTCACGCCCGCTGGTTGAGGGTTTCTGCTGAATCTGTTCAATCAAACACTTTTCTTCAAGTTACTGCAGATTGTAATAAAATGAACCTTTCGTGAAGTTAACAATGTATTTGTAATGACGTTTTTCCATTAAGGCCAGAAGTTCATAGCCGTGAGCTCCGGGGTTTTGGATGAGCAAGCCAAGGATAAGTAAGGGAATTATGGTTTCATCACCTTCGCCATCCGCGCCTCAAATTCCGCGTACGTGATTTCACCCGAAGCCAAATCCATACTATGAAGGTAAATCTGTTCTGTTTTAGAATAGTCACCCTTCACTTTCAATGATTGCTCCTCTCCCGAAATGGGTTTCAGGATATGGTGCTTTTTCGAAAAAGCCTCGAAATAGCGGTAACCGAATTTACGTTGTGAAGCTGCGTCTAAATGAATGCCATCAGGATTCGCAGTCAAACCTGCTGCAGTAACAAAATAACAATTCTGTTGTTCATTAGCAAAACGCAGCAATTGTTCATTAACCTGTCGAAATTCAGTCGCGTGCTGTCCAAAACCGGTCTTCCCAAGAAAGTCACCAAGCCCTCCAATAATCAACGGTACCTCATCAAGTTTCAACTCGTTTCTTAGCGTCTCGATGATAAGAGTTAATTTCTCGTAATAAGTTTCATGCAGCGAACGATAACTGTCACTCTCACCTTGGTGCCAAAGGATTCCGCAAATTTGACTGGAACGGAGGGCGAAGCGGGCTTCGGACAAAGCATGCTGAAAAAGGATGCCTTCCGGATGCCAGTCATTCAATGAACTGCCGCCTTCCGCACACGGGATCAAGCCAATTTCTTCATCGGAATGAGCTTTTGACCATGCATCTGCAAAAGATGCCGCCAGGCCAACGCCGGAAACCGGACGGTCGTAATTAATCGGCTCTGTCATCATCTGCCACTGTCCATTGCGCAGCATTTTAATTTTTTCATTATAGATAGGGTCTACTTCATTCAAAAATCCACGGCCCGCCATATTCGACTGCCCCAACATTAAAAAAGACTTTATCATCTAATTTTTTCACTTCTTTACATCAATATTTTAGTCTAATTAGACTATAGTCAATTCAGCTTGTCTTGTAAAGTTTTAATAAGGTTTTATTATGATGTATGAAAAGCGTTCCTGTGAAACAGCAAGGAGCGATTTGGAAGGCTAGCTTTCTTCCACCATCCCTTATTAAGCGATTTGAGGAAGTGTCAGGAAAGAGGGCTGCACAGTTTACTGCTTCTATCTTAAGCCTTGATAACAGTGAGCAGATGCTACAGAAAACAGATCCTATGAGTGCCATCTCATCTGCAATGGTGGCAGAAACTCGACCTGCCTATAGATAAAAACTTAGGGGATGTCTGGATAGTTCCTTATGGAGGAAAGGCTCAATTCCAGCTTGGATACAAAGGGTACATACAGCTTGCTTTGCGAACAGGCCAATATAAGTCCATCAATTGCATACCGATTCATGAAGGCGAATTGGAGAAGCGGAATCCGCTGACTGAGGAGATCGAGATTGAGTTTGAAAAGCGTGAATTCAGACGTAGTAATTGGTTATGCAGCTTATTTTGAGTTGATAAATGGCTTCCGAAAAACAGTGTACTGGACAAAGGCACAAGTAGAAAAGCACAAAAAGAAATTCAGTAAGTCTGATGTTGGATGGAAAAATGACTGTGATGCGATGGCTCCTAAGTTTCCGAGCCTTCAAACAAAGAAAATACAGAAAACCAAGCGTGCGAGAAGCCGATCCTTTTGATGGCAAGCCTATTCAAGCTTCAACTTTTATTCGAATGGTTCAAGACACGCCAACGATTTTAAGAGTTGCGCTGACTAAGGATCAAAAGTCTGTTCCATCAATTAGCACAGTTAACTTAAGCACAAAAGAAGTAATTGCTGAAGTTAACATTACCTATGACACACTTGAAAACAACATCGAACAAGAAGTCGCATACAGATGCGACCTCTATCAATTTATATTAATAGAAAGTAACCTTAAGGACTTGCAGCCTTATAGCCGTATATAAACAAATTTAATCGCTCATAACATGTCATCAAACTTAGCCTATTCAATATGGATTCCAATTTAGGAGTTTAAGAGCTATTGATGTGCTCATAAATATCTTTCACATCTACCGGACAGTGGGCGAGTAAAATACGTCACTATGCATATGCTGTATTTTTTCCCAGTTGGCGGGATTGGTTGTATCAAAAGAGCGGTGCTCCAGAATGGCTTGATATAGGGCGGTTTTTTGTTCCAAATGGGCAATGTGCTGTTTGGCTTCTTCGAGCTGAGCGAGCGCATCTTCTTTATGCTCCATCATGAGTGTGTACCGTTGTGGGATGGTCGAATCTCCTTCGAGGCAGAGATTCACGTACGTTTTAATGTCTTCAATCGGCATTCCGGATTGCCTGAGGCATTTGACGCCAAACAGCCAGTTGATTGATTCTTCATCGAACAAACGGATATTGTTTTTATTGCGCTGTACGCTCGGCACCAGGCCTTTATCCGTGTAAAAGCGCACCGCATGCTCAGTGAGTCCGGTTATCATCGCTGCTTCTTTGACTGTATGCATGTATAATCCTCCTTTAAAAATTTTTAAAAAAAGTGCTTGCCTTCGTGTTGCACGAAGGTAATAAGCTTATTATAACGCAAACCAGCCGCAGCGGAATTCATTCTGCAGTGCCCGATTTTCGGGATGTGTGCCGTTTGTCGTTCTACATTTGAACAATAGGAGGAATTACAATGCAAACCGTAACATTAAACAACGGAGTGAAAATGCCAATTATCGGCTTCGGTGTATACCAAGTCCCCGATGCTCAAGATTGTGAAAACGCAGTATATGAAGCACTGATGGCCGGTTATCGCCTGATTGACACTGCTTCCGGTTACCTAAATGAGGAGGCAGTCGGACGTGCAATCAAGCGGAGCGGCGTACCGCGTGAGGAGCTGTTCATTACGACTAAGCTCTGGATTCAGGATGCCGGCTATGAAAGTGCCAAGGCGGCATTTTCCAAATCTTTAAATAAGCTGCAGCTGGATTATCTTGATTTATACCTTATTCACCAGCCATACGGCGATTACTACGGCGCTTGGCGCGCGATGGAGGATCTGTACCGCGAAGGAAAAATCAGGGCAATCGGAGTCAGCAACTTCCATCCCGACCGTCTAATGGATCTGATCATGCATAATGAAATCGTGCCAGCCGTCAACCAAGTCGAAACGCATCCATTCTGCCAGCAAAAAGAAAGTGCTGCTTTTATGAAAGAGCAGGGAGTTCAACACGAGTCATGGGCACCGTTCGCTGAAGGGCGCAATAACATGTTCAGCAACGGCGTGTTGACTTCCATTGCGGAAAAACACAATAAATCTGTCGCCCAGGTTGTGCTGCGTTGGCTTGTTCAGCGTGAAGTCGTTACGATTCCAAAATCGGTGCGCAAAGAACGGATTGTCGAAAACTTTGACATTTTTGATTTTGAGTTGAGCTTAGAGGATATCGAAAAGATTTCCACCCTTGATAAAGGAGAAAGTCTTTTCGGGTCGCACCGAGATCCGGAAATTGTAAAATCGATAGGCGCCATGAAATTCGATCTGTAAGCTTTGTCTAATAAAACAGTTAGGTTTAATAAACTTAAAAGGTTAATTCCATGGATTACACAGAGGATATTGATACTACAACTTAGGGAATTAGAACCTTATCAGGTATGAAAAATATTAGAAAATGCCAAGTTTGTTCATAAGGAAGGGTTAATGCTAAAAAGACTGCGTGCAGCTTACATTATTAACGAAAGAACAATTTGATGAGATGGTTAAACCAGAAAATCTGAAACCTAATATTTGAATCTTTTAAGATAAAAACTAGTTACTAATCAGTAACTAGTTTTTCTTTTTTCCACCGTTGAAAATCACCTCAGTAGGACAAACTTCAGGATGATAGCCATTAGCTGTAAGGTTATCAACCGAGGAACAAGGGCTCAAGCATCGGCAGCCAGATCGAGGTCTGCATATAGAAAGCAGGGACTGAAGTATGCCTGTGAAAGATTTTCTGAGGAGTTTTTAGAGCGTCCGGCGTTGAATCGTTTGAGAGAAGACGCAAGTTAAGGACTTATAAGTCAAGTCATTTGATACCAAAATGCAGTAACGAATGAGAAAAATGATTTTCATAACTGTCACATCTCTTTTTCTATATTCTGACTTTATTGATTCTGAGTCACCAGTGGATATTCTACCGGCTGAAGTGGTTTCCGTTTCTCCTGTTGAAATAAGGCTTAATGAAAATGACAAATTAATAATACCTGCTGATTTGATTGTTGTTCCAAAGCGGCTGCGGCCCGGTGAAGAAGAAGCGTTGAATACTGGTGAAAGTGTGATGGTTGTCTCCTTAAAAGGCGGACAATCATTTTTTATTCTCGATAAAATTTAATGATAGTAATCCTGAAAAAATAAATAATTGTAAAGACCTAATCTATGCTTTAGAATAACTATAATATTTTGAAAATTTTATCCGAGGTGGGTTATGAAAACTATTGGTCTTATTGGTGGAATGAGTTGGGAATCTTCAGCTGAGTATTATCGAATTATCAATGAAGAAATAAAAAAGAAGTTAGGAGGGCTTCACTCGGCAAAATGTCTTTTATACAGTGTTGATTTTAAGGAAATTGAACATTATCAATCTGTAGGTGCTTGGGATAAAGCAGGTGAAGCCTTAGGGGAAGTTGCAAGATCATTAGAAAAAGCGGGTGCAGATTTTATTGTAATATGTACAAATACTATGCATAAAGTTCTTGGATATATCCAAGAAATGATCACTATACCTATTTTGCATATTGCCGATGCAACTGCAGAACAAATTATTAGACAAGACATTCGCTCAATAGGACTGCTTGGTACTAAATATACGATGGAGCAAGATTTTTATAAATCACGTATTGCGTCTCATGATATTAATGTCATTGTTCCTGATGATGATGAAAGGGAATTAATAAATAATATTATTTATCAAGAACTGTGTCTGGGTGAAATTAAACAGTCTTCCAAAAACATTTATAAGAAGATCATAAATAATTTGGTAGATAGAGGAGCAGAAGGAATCATTCTTGGATGCACTGAAATTGGACTATTAGTAAAGGCAGACGATTCAAAAGTGCCATTATTTGATACGACTTTAATCCATGCTCAAAAAGCAGTAAATAAATCGCTTTCGATTTCTTCTTAGAAAGATTATTTCTTATATTTTAAAACCGCTCTTTAGGAGCGGTTTTTATTATGGTTCATTCAATCAATAAATGGAGGAACGTTATACGAGTGATCTTATCATGACCCTTTCCTCAGAAATTGAATTTGATGATATTGAAGATGACAGCGAAGTTATAGAGACCTCGCAAACCTACAAAATTGATTTTGAAAATGGCCGTATCACAAATGAATTCATCACAGGCCTTGACGCGATTAAATAGTTTGTATATTTGTCCCTTCACACTGAGCGCTACGCATATTCTGTTCATAGTCATGATTGAAAAAGATAAATTAGAAAAAGCCGGAATGTCAGATCCGGCTTTTCGCTCACTTTCCCTTCTTCTTCCGCTTCTCCTTTTCCGCCCGGTAAAACTCATGAAACATCTTCATCAATGCGCGTTTTTCAATCCGCGACACATAACTCCTTGAAATGCCGAGCTTATCGAGATGGTATTTATAGACTGAAAGAGCAACTTAAAACTTTATTAAAATAAGAGAAGACCCTCTATAGGGGCCTTAACATTAATAAATTTGACATTTTTTATTTGCGTGCCCATTCATTCCACAAAGGTTCTAAGCTATGTTTTAGGTAGAGTGAGAAAAAATAAGAATAATAACACAAATATAAGAAGAAAGTTCATTACAACACTTTTCTTCTGTTGAAAGACTTGTGTTTATAAATTGGTAATGCATTCTTGCCTGTTGTATAGAATACAAAAAGAGTAAGAATCAACATCCCTACGCTTCTAAAAAAATGAAAAAATAAAAAGTAGTAGTATTCCATATACTGAATGTGTATTTAAATAAGTCTATAAGCCAAATTTTTAAAGGAGGTGCCTCCTTCAAAATATACTTTTATATGATCAGCAACTATTTGTAATTCCTGTGGTACTGAAAAAAACAGCAGACTTAGAAGAATGCCACATAAAATTATTTGCTGGATAAAATTGATGAAGAATTTACTTTTGTCATATAAGTTTGATGTAAGCTTTATGGCAATTGAAAAACGAATACACTTAATAAACCGGATTATAAAGACAGCCAACAAAATTGCAACAAACCAATAATAGTAACTAGTATAAAATGCACCAAAGATAATGATAGCTATATAAAAAAGAACAATCATAAAATAATTATCTGAGCCGGGCTCCCTTTTTGTATTGGTGACTTTATCTATTTGATTTTGACTAGGCATGAAGATGTTTATTATATTGATTTTCTTTTTTCCAATATGCACAGAGTTGTTATTGCCTCGTGAATTATTTTAGTAGGAGTTTCTTTGGTAGCAGCAAACCCTATAATTATTGTTATGATGGTTAATAATGAGGCAATAATACTTAGACCGGTATTTGTAAGATCAATCAATAGTTAAACTCCTTCTGTTTTAAAAAAGAATTATCAAACATTAATCAATATTCCTCTGCTATTTTTAGAACCTTGAATGCCAAGGACACTTAGAGTTTGTTCGAAAATTTCAGATCAGTAGTCAAAAAACTTAATATTGTTCTTCAAGCTTGTCCATTAAATCTGTAAATGAATCACAAACATAGCTAATGGAACTTTCCTTATCTTCATTAGCGATCTCATGATCCCAAAAAACAATTACGGGTATTTGAGAAGACACTCTATAATCAAAACAAAAGAGGTTTCCCCCTGCATCTGTAGCAAAAGGTATGATCTTATCAACTAACCGATCTTTAACATTATCAAGTGTACTGAGGAGATCAATTGGTCGAGTTGGATCTCCTATACTTAATAAATTGTTTATTGATTCTCGAGAATTTTGGAATGAAACAACCTTTTTATCTATAGGAGAGCATCCATTATGGTCTTTAATGAACTCTCTGTAATCTGTTGGGAACTTGATTTTTAATTTCTCTTCTACATACTCAATTTGACTATTTGTAGCCTCTTGAAAAGTACTTCTTTTTCTCCATTTAATATTTTGCATTTGTTAACCTCCTACTAGTCATAAAACGTTTAAAGTTAGCCCTAGTATTAAATAAAAAGAGCCTTTCTCCTTAATAAGAAGGGGAAAGGCTTTATCCGTTTATTCCTCATATAGTTTATTAACCAACTCGGTAAAAGAATCACATACAGGACTTAAAGCTCTTTCAGGATCTTCAAATGCCATTTCATGATCCCAAAATACAATAGAAGGACTACTGAGGCCTTTTCTAAAATCGAAGCAGATTTCATTGCCAAACACGTCATCGGCAATCGGTATTACTTTATCTGGCATTCTGCCGTCTCGATAACGATTAGAAACGTTAACTATATATGACTCACTTTCTTTAAGGTTGCCTCCTAACAATGCCAGCTCTTCCAGATAAGGGTATCCTTTGCCGTTCTCTAAACGAGAAAAAATGTTGAGGAGTTTAGGTGTATCGCCATTTCTTTTTCTTGTCGCGTCTGTTGATCAAATCAACAAAAAGCCGCCAATCTGCCATGCTTGGTGTTCTTATTTGCTTATTATAATGATCAATTACTTCAGATTCGATTAATAAACTGTACCGATCGTCTATTTCAAAAAGGCGCTTTTTCTTCTTGATTAAAGATGCTCTTTTTATTGATAGGAGAAAGAGATCGTTTAGCTATACCCCAATATGGATTTTCCAAGGCTGTAGAAGGGGCCCTTTCTACAAAACTCTGTGATTCGAGATACTCCTTTTCATTGAAAAGAATAGTCCCATCTTTGATTTCCGCTGGAACTAATTTAGACACATTTTTTATAAGCCATTCGCCAACCATCATACAGATATCAAACTCAAGGGATGCGATTTGTTGAGATTTGCTTAGCTCACTGAAAAATGGATAATCAATTAATCTGGTTGTTTTAGATTTAGACCAGGCTTCTATATCATCTACGAATGATTGGATAGCAGTATCGCTATCTTTTTCTTTAAACATTTTTTTAAATGATGAAGAACTTTTACTTTCTTCGTATTCTTTCATCATTATGTAATTTTCAACTAAATGACGATAAACGCCTCGTGAAAGTGTTTTATCCTTTTTGTACTTCTCAAGGCCTTTCAAAGCTTTCATTTTCCACTGTTTTTTTCGACGAGAAAACTTATCTCTGCGAGTATAGCCCAGAACATCTTTTGCAATGTTATTTTCATAGTGTACTTCATAGACTTTTTTTACAAATAAAAAATCGTCTTCGTTTAGTTGTTCCCTCAGTGTAGACTGAATGATATCAAATCCTGGCATTTCAGAAATGCCTTTATAAAGAAGAGGAGTTAATTCGATCATTGGATTCACTCCTTTCACACACTTTTCACCATTATACCTTTTTTCTTTTTATAAAAAAAGAAAAGAGGGGTATTAGCTGAAATAAGCTACTTGTCTGTATTAAGAGTGAATACTTCAGTAATAAGAGAGTGTGGGAGATGTGCCCCGGTAACCGTTTCAGGACCGATCTCTAATCAGTGGCCGTAACTCAGGAGCTTTTGGTATTGGGTGTCCGGAATCATGCAGCAGTTGTCCGCGGCGGGGGGCCAAGCCACGGAAATGCCGGCGGCCTTCCGAAGCGGTGCCTTCGTCAGTTCATCTTCAGCTGCGTGTGCCGGCATATTCAGAGTCTTAGTTTATCCGCGTTCCAACCCAACCATAATTACATTTTTCTTTTTAATATCTGCATCAAACCATGCAAATTGAAGTTCCTGCTGTATAATGGAAAATAGAAAGAATTTTTGGAGGGATATAGGTGTATTTTAAATAATCACGAAGAAACTGCTATTAAGCTTATGAACCAATTGGGGTTTAATCGAATAGAAGACAACCGAGAGTGCGGTTCGTTTTGTTACTTAGCTACAGCAACTTATAAATATGAAGATTTAAAACATGTGGTAGATGATGTAGGAATTGACTTAGATACATTAGCGCAACAAATACAAATCTACTCACCATCTGAAATGGCCATGATTCGATTTGGAATTCAATTATTTAATTCTCAAATTGATAACATTACAATTCCTGAATTAATGATGAGCTAGATGACGAAAACTGCCAAGCGGTTTTGAGTGCTATTAAGTTTCGTTTTAATATTAAACAATAAGCTTTTTTATAGCGATCTGTATAATATAGGTGGGAGAATGAATGGATTATTTTCTTAAAGTAAAATATTTTACTGGGAAATCTAAGACTTATTCTTACGAAACAGTTCTAGAGGAATTCAGTGAAGAAAAGAGGAAAGCATTTTTATCAGAATTATATCAATTGTATAATCAAAACAAAGTCTCGTTAGAATGCAAATGTAATCATTTAGAACAGGTTAGAATGCAAATTAACCACAGAAAAGGATACAGTGGTAAAGAACTTTATTATTTCTCTACCTTCCCAGGCGACAAAGAAAAGCATACACCATATTGTAACTTTTATGGGGATAGTTATTCATCATTGTACAATCAAAATTGGATTACAAAAGAAGGTGAATTAAGCGTAAAATTTAAAAACACTGATTTCGTCTTGAATAAACAAAAAAGGAATCGGAAAAGTGGAAATAATCGAAGAAAGTCAGAAAAGAAAATGATTCAAGATAAAATTGGAATGTTTGGTTTTTTGACACACTGGATCACCGAGACATGGAATGGTGTAAACAAATACAGGTTTGAACAGGATATACCGTTTCCTACAAAAATAGATTTTTATAAGGCGTTGGTTTCTAAATCAAAGAAAATAAAAATTGGTAGAGGGTTATCTCTACATAATGTGTTGTATCGAATGGGGAGTTTAAATAGAAGTTATTACATAGAAAGAGATCATAAAAATTGTATGTTTGTTATCCTTTCATATATCGACCACGAAGAAATAGAAGATGGCTTCGATGGTTATTTAGTTCATTTGGATTCAATCGAAGATAAAGAAATTAAAAAGTTTGTTTGTTCAAAGGAAAGATGGGATATCGTTGTTGAAAATCAAAATTTGAATCAACACTGTTGGGTTGGAGGATGGGTAAAAAATACAGGAGGAAACACCCCTCCAGAATTTATAGACATAGCTATTGTGCCGTCCAATTCACATGGATTATGGTCTGAAAGTTCTTATGAAATCAAGTTTTACGACTTGTTATGCCAAGAGAAGCGTTTTTTCCAAAAACCATACTCAACAAAAAATTACCCCGAATGGAATGGAATGAAACCAGACGCTATATTGTTGGATACTTCACCAAAAACAATTATAGAAGTTTTCGGCCGGAGTCTTTCAGATGAAGATTATCATGCGAGAAGAGATGAAAAAATAAAACACTTTTCTAAATTAGAGAATTATAATTTTTGGTACTGGGATGCTTTTAGGAATAAGAAAATCCCGAATTTGCCTGAGAAGCATTCAACTACACTAACAGAAGGAGCCTTGCGTCGATCTACATAAAAGGAAAGGGGGCGGGGCTTTTGATAAGACCTGCTGAAGTACTGAGCAATCGATGTTTCTTATCAAACGGAATGCGACCGGCTCAGAAGCTGTTGAATATATAAAAAACAAAAGTTCCTGCAATTACGAAACAATGGATGATCAGCTGAACATGGATTGTTCAGTAAAAGTAAACAATTACGGGAAAAATACAGAGCTCATCTTTATTTATCCTAATAACAACGATGATGGACCAGGATTTAAACCGAAAAAACTGTCAGTACCACCTCATTCTCAAAAAATATATAGCATCAACTATACTGCGGCCGCCGATGTAGACTATTCATTTATGAGTGAAACAGACAGTCCAAACATTAAGATCGATGTCGTGAGGGAGAGGTTGCATTTAGTCGTCGTCGATACAAAGATGAAGAGTTATTAAGAATACTCAGAGATTTATATGAAAAGCTTGGGAGAACACCCTTAGCATCAGAGGTACCGCAACGTGTTACTATTCGAATACGATTTGGAAGTTGGGAAAATGCTCTAAGAAAAGCCGGCATTCCAATCAATAAGCCTAAAAAAACAAAATATGAGAATGACGAGTTACTTGAGATATTGCAGGAAAAAATGCTAAAAAATATGGACGCCCTCCAAGATACAAAGAGGTTCAACAACCAGCATTAATGCAATTTCGATTTGGCAGCTGGAACCAAGCTTTACAAGCGGCAGGATTGGAAGTCTATGAAGGTCCCAAAAAAGACAAAACTAAGAGTAACAAAGAATTATACAAATAAACCTCACTGACAATAGGGCAGTCAGCGAGGTTTTATTATTAATCTCATGTTTCACGGAAACGTTCGAATTCTATAGACGAAAAATTCTTACCAGGACACTGGTGGTCTTTTTTCAAAATGCATTTAATGGACCGCACGTTCCATAAACATTACAAAAAACATGCTTTGACATCGTCTAAAGCATGTTAATTATTTAAACTAATATAAAGCTGCTAAGTTGACTTTTTTAGCTCATTTATTTATTGAATTCATTAACTTGGAGAAGTATTCAGATTTATGAGTTTTATTTAGGTTATACCATGAATGTAATGTCTCTGGTGCAAATACATCTAATTTTTTCAGTACTTCCATCGCAAATTCCAGAGGAGCTACTCCTGATGCAGTAATCAAATTCTCATCAGATACCGCAGGTCCCATCTCATGAAATTTTTCTCCTTTATAATTAGGACAGACCATTTTAATATACTCTAAGTTATTGCTTGTATGCTTTCTAGAATCTAGGTATTCAATATTTGCGAGGCCCTCAGTTGCACCACAAATTGCAGCAACAATAGTGCCAAGCTTTAAAGCTTCGCCAACTTTTTTCAAGATAGGTTGATGAATTTCTTCTCTCCAGGTAGTCCCTCCAGGTAAAATTAAAAGATATTTACTCTCAAGAGTACATTCATCAAGAGAAATATCTGGTTTTATGTTCAGTCCTCCCATCGTTGTAATCATTTCTTTACTAGCTCCTACTGTAACTACTTTAAATGGTGCTAAATCTTTTTTGAAATATCTTCCCGAGTTTAGTTCAGCAATTAAATATCCATATTCCCAATCTGACATTGTATTGAATACATAAAGATAAACTGTTTTTGTTTGCATCCAATAACACTCCAATCACAATTAATATAGAGTATTATAATATAACTTCCCTGACAGATAACGTCAGGGAAGTTATCATGCTTGATGAAATTTTATTAATTCAGACAGAACTTCAATAAATCTTTTCTTAAGACTTATTGGCTTAATAACTTGAATAGATTTACCATACGGTAAAAGTAAATAAGGTACATATGTATGTATCATATTTTTTTCGAGAAGAAATACTGCTTGATTTGAAGTCCGTTCTTGTAAATAATGTCCTAAAAACCAATGTTTACAAATATCACCCAACGCCCTTGCATCCCCATTAATAACCAAAGGGATAATCCCTTCCTTATCTTCTATAGTTGGAAGGAGGTTTTTCATAAAAAAGTCACGTGCTGAAAAATTTTCTGGCTGGTTAAACTTATTTTCGGTTAGCATTAGACTTTCAATTCGATCTACTCTAAAACTACGAATATCATTCCTAAGATGACAAAATCCAATCACATACCACTTATTATTCCAATAAAGAATTCTGTACGGATCAACCAATCTATCCTTTGATTGCTCTCCACCACTTTTATTGTATAGAATTTTTACAGAGTATCTATCAGTTACGGCCTGCTCCAACTCCTTTAATAAAGGTTCCATTGAGAGGGAACTTAATCGTCTTATTACTTCAAGACTGGTTAAATGTTGGTTTATCTTTGTTTCCTGCTCTTGATTTGAATATTTGCTGAGCTTTGAAATAGCCCTATTTAGTGCTTCACCTCCATAATATCCGGCTTCTTCTGCAAAAACAGCAGCGTGAAATAGTGAGATTTGCTCCTCTAAATCAAAAATAAGAGGAGCTTCAATAAAATTGTTCAATAGAGTGTATCCACCGTTATGTCCTGTGTCTGAAATTATAGGTACACCACTTGTTGAAAGTGTATCAATATAACGATACACAGTCCTTATACTTATCTCTAACTTTTCTGAAATTTGTTTTGCGGTAATTTTTTCACTTGAACTAAGCATCCATAGAATTGCCAGCATATTATCAATTTTAGGCATACAAATTCACCTCTATATGGAATTTTTGTTTTTATAAAAGATACCCATTCATGTAGGTTCCTAGATGTAAGAAACCCATATCGAAGTTTTTACCAGTCTTTCGACTACCCATTTTCCCAATGCCACAACCAATTTTATATATTCTTGAATTGTACGATTGTGTTTTCCCTATTCTATTGAAATGAGTCTATATAATTCATTAAACATACTCCTTATTTTAACGTGTTCGGACAAGAAAAAAACAAGGAGGATTGGATTATTTTTGATTTAATGATAATAATTATATTTTAAATCCCTAAATATTATAAAGATTGGTAACTTTTCAAAAAAACAGTTGATTACCATGTAAATAAGTGGTGCTTTAATAACGAAAGAGGATTGGCGATTTTTGATAAAATATGCATGGATTGGTCCTAAAATGCAATAAATTGGGGGGGTCAATAATATTCATCATACAAAACTTGAATATTAAGTCACCGTGTTAATACTATATGCCTCTTTAAACTAAAGCGATTATCCCAAAAAGAACTTTAGGAGGACAAGGAATCGTGATACATGCATTAGCCAATGTACCGCTAAGTGCCGAAGCGAAAGCAGTGGTAGCTCAAACGTATTGTACGGGCATTGCACCAGAGGTCTCCACCGTCATAAACCTGAAGGAGGGGATAGCCTTCAATCGGGAATTCTTGCGAGAGCTTGTGATTGCCGGGTGGAGTGAGCAGCTTGGCCAATATATTGAGATAATTGAGGCTCGGGGTGCAACGGACTACGAAGCCCTCCGTCTAGTACAGTTAGCAGTTAGGTCCGGCGCTGCTCTATTCGCAGTTTGCAACGTGAGGACAGGTAGTAACCAACGCTTCTATCTGTCAATCCACCATGCTCTTGCAGATGAGCAGACCCTCAATGTTGTTAGCAGTTTAGTTCAGTTGGCGCATGTAGGAATGCTAGACTTAGCGCTGCACGACATTAATCAAGGGCGGCAAGCCTACTACAGTTATGTGGAACGTCAGCTCGCGATAGCAAAGGAAGATGTTGCGTCAAAGGAGTTACGCAGAAAACCGATGAAGCCCGTGAGACTGTCGGAATCTGGGCGGCTTGCGTGGAGCGCGCAAGCAAAACGGGTATCCCTGAGCAGAGTCGTACGGATTGAGAATGCTGATAAACTACCTATCACCGAAGTCCTAGCGTTGCTATGCGGCACAAACGTGGTGTCGGAGGGCGATACGGTATGCTTGTCCCGGTGTTGGCGTTTACCTCACGAGTCAGGGGCTATCGGTATGATGACCGGCCTCATTGCAATGCCTATCGAGCAGATCCAAAATGCCCCGACTCAGTTTCGGACAAGCCTGGAGGCCCGTGCACGGCACAACTCAGACGCCCGTGAGGCACTAGAGTGCTGCCGAGCGTCCGAACTGTTTATCAATGGTGCAGCCCCGCGGGGAATCCCTGCGTCGCAAGTGATAAGCGCGACATTCCCTGTGGGTATGGATATTAGGAGAATAAGTGCCTCGGAGTTCCGACTCGAGTTCGAGGGCCAATTTTGCAGCAAGATTGCTGCTAACGACTTACTCAATGAGCTTGCTGATATCCTCTCGGATAAGAAGGAAAAGAATAAATAACATTTTGGTTCAATGATTATTTATTACAAATTTTATTACAAAGGAGAATGAGATGACAGACAGAGTTGAATTAGATGAGAAAACTTTTGCGGGGGAAGTAGAGCGAATCACTGCGACGTTCAGTGAAGTTCTTGGTATCGAATACGTAAGCCCAGGTGATAACTTTTTCAAGCTTGGTGGCGATTCTTTCGATGCTGTCCGCGTGATGTCGCGTCTGGGTGGCAATTTGCAGATTGTTGCCATCTTTGAGCACCCAACCGCAGAGGAACTAGCTAGGTACATCCTACATAATTCTATTAGGCGTGATGTGCGACTCGTCCCGCTACACGACGAGTCTACAGCCGATGGGTCGATTGCAGTGGTTGCCGTCCCGTTCGGTGGTGGCGATCCGACCGCATACCGAGATATATTTCGCGGAAATCAGGACGTGCGTGTCTTCGGGGTAGACTTCGGTGATTTAGAAGTAAAAGAAACGTCGGACTTTTCTGAATTGATTAACAAACTCATAACCGAGATTGAAAAAATCGATGCAGACCAACTCATTATTTATGGGCATTGCGCTGGAGCAGCAACAGCGGCCTGTATCGCCTCGGCTATAGCACCCACAGTCAGTTCCCTCACCTTAGTGGTCGCGGCATCGCAGCCAATAGATAACCCAGACGCTGCATTGCGTGAAGCCGAGACGACCTCAGATTATGAATGGGGCCAATATCTACGGTCTTTGGGGGCGTTCACCGGGCTAACCGACGAGGAGGTCGATGGGATGTTAGCCAGAGGCAGGAGGGACCACCTGATAGCAACCGAGGCATATCGAACGCTGACACACCTTCAAGCACGTGGAATGCCAGCACTGGTGTTGTTAGGTGACGAAGACCCGGCTACACCTCAGCCCAATGACGTAGTGAATAAATGGCGAAGTTTTATCGATGTCACTAAGTCAGCAATTTTATCTGGTGGGGGACACTATTTCATACGTACCCATGCGCAAGAGGTCGCTGATATCGTTCTGTCGTTCGCAGCGGATAACAGGAATGGAGGGAAATGAGATGACGATTAAAAATAAACTGCTTGGGAGCCAAGCTCACCTGCTACAGCGAGGCTTGACAGACCTAGGGATACAAGACCCCGAACTGGAGAGCATCTTGGATGCCGAAGTAAGGCGTCAGCATCGAACACTGTCACTGGTCGCCTCCTGCTGTGCAGTCACGCCCCGAGCCTTGGCAGCGTCAGCTTCTGCCTTGGTCAACGTTACGGCAGAGGGAACTCCTGGTAGACGGTACCACGCAGGATGTGAGAACGTTGATTTGGTCGAGTCTCTGGCAATCCAAAGAGCTCGTGAACTGTTCGGTGCCCAGTACGCAGGCGTCCAGCCACATTCAGCGTCGAGTGCGAACTACCAAGTGCTTTCGGCACTACTTCAGCCCGGGGATACTCTGCTCGGAATGAATCTCGATCACGGTGGGCACCTCACTCACGGCAGCCCAGTCACATTTTCAGGCACGTATTACCGGGCGATTGGATACGGCACGACTCCTGAAGGCGTCATTGATTATGACGAGGTGCGTAGACTGGCCCACGATCATCGCCCGCGCATGATCATCTGTGGTGCGACTGCCTATTCGCGGGTCGTGGATTTCGAGAGGTTCCGTGAGATTGCCGATGAGATAGGGGCGATCTTGCTCGCTGACATTTCGCATATCGCCGGACTTGTTGCGACTAAACGACACCCAAGCCCGATTAACGCTGCACACGTAACTACAACGTGTACGCATAAGCAACTCGCAGGACCACGTGGTGGTCTGATTATGTCCGGACGTGATGCTAAAGAAAAGGTTCCTGGCAGGGAGACAACCTTCAGCCGTGCTTTGCAACAGTCAGTATTTCCCTGGATGCAGGGAGCGCCAGCCGTCAACATAATAGCTGCGAAGGCTGCTGCGTTCGGCTATGCAATGTCACAGGAGTTTGACGCATACATAGAGCGAATTCGGACCACAGCTAATGCCATAGCAAGTGCGTTTCAGGAAAAAGGCTATGATGTTATAGGAGGACGTACTGAGAACCACACAATTCTGATTCGTTTGCATGGTGCCATTACTGGTGCCATCGCTGAGTCGGCGCTAGAACAGTGCTCGATTATAGTGAATAAAAATCGTGTTCCAAGAGAGACCCGGTCGTCATTCGTCACTAGTGGATTGCGCATTGGTACCGGTTCCCTGGCGCAACGTCGCGTCGACGAACAGGGGTGCCGTCAAATTGTTGATTTAGTTTGCCGGATCTTAGACAAAGTGACACCGCTTGGCGATAAGGAGTACGAATTGGATCCAACTTTGAGGGAGCAGTTTCGTTCAGAGATTGAAGCGTTGTGCTCAATTTATCCGCTTATAGATTATACGGAGTGATGCGTTCAGGAGTAAGGAAATTTGAACGTAAGCTGCTAATTAAACGAACTGAATATAAACAAGTTTTTATGCATGCTCATCGTTCTGATCCCAAATCGTGGTGCTCGACCGATTTTGAAGGAAGTAGGTGCGAACTAGCCCGTTTTGGGCTGATAGGGCGGTATGTTAAGCGCCCTTTTCCCAATCGGGACTGTCTAGGTTGCAGTCCTACAGATTGATTCCACTCAAAACGAGGATTGCGTTAAAGTCAGTGAAAACTATTGTTAGGAGGTTAATGCATGGAAGTATCAAAAATAACTGCCAGGTTCTGTCTCAACACCAAGGTGAGAAAATGGTGAGCGGCAAAACGTACTGGGATGAGCTGCCTAACGAGCTCCTAGCCGAATGGATTGTGTCAGAACATTTTGAGCGTTTCGAAGACTCAACTCTGGCTGAAATCGCGGAGGCATATATCGGAGTTTATTCAACTCGGCCTACTAGCTGGCTAGCCGTCCTAGCCCGCAATCGAAGTATTGATCGAACCGAAGTTCTCTCCATGGAAACTGATCCAGCTTTGGTGCGAATACCAGGAATGCGACGTTCAAAATTCTTACTTCCCCAGTCTCTGGCGGCTACGGTTTTTGGTGTTACCCGTCTATCTCTTGCCGACCACGAGTGGCGGTTACGCGATGTCAAGCTCACATTGGCCGACTATCGGCGAATACTACCAAGCCTTACCGAGCTCACTACAGGCTCTCCTGTCCGGCTAAAAGATATTGGGGATGCCTTGGGATTGAGTGGCCCCCAGACCCGCGCGTGCACCACTGTAGCGACATATGATGGAGCATTAATTCGGATTCCCTCGTCGAATCCTTGGTCCAATCGGTGGTTGTATACCGCCGCGCCTAACGGTCTGCTTCAAAGCGATGATACACCAATTGACCGTGAACGCCTACAGTTGGACATCGCTCGCCGTTATATTCAAAATTATGGGCCGGTATCAGTCGATGACCTTGCTTGGTGGATGGCCATTTCAAAGAAGACAGCGCGCTTGCTCTTGGAAAGGGCCGGAGCATACGAGATTGGATCAGGAATTTGGCTGAGTGCCAATCAAAAGGATAAGTTTGAAGAGTTCGTATTGCACGCAGGTCAGCACTCAGCTACAGGCGTACGGTTTTTGCCTGCTTGGGATCCGCTTTTGATGGGGTACGCGCCCGGCTCGAGACAGCGCGACTGCCTAGGGCTTAACCAGATTGGTGGGTACGACGCTGCAGGAAATGGGCGTCCTGTCGTGTTAATCGGTAGCCGGGCGGTGACTACCTGGCGCATCATGAGAAGTGGCTCCAAGCGCTTAATCTCGCTCGATCTCTCATCTTTTGTAGGTAAGGAACGAAAAGATCTTCAAGAATCGGTCTTGACCTGGGCAAACCAAATCGGAGCCATTTATGACCACGAAACGAATGGGGAAGAGCCTACAACTGGGGAGTAATCATTCGGATGTTGGAAAATTTTAAACGAAACACGCTGCAATTTATATTAGGGAGTGATCATTCGGATGTCGGAAAATTCCAAACTGAACACACAGCAATTGGAAAGTGGATTGATGAAGGAGATTCCAAGTATTAATCGGTCGATATGGGACGCATTCGAACGCTATGCATCCGGCCAGTCAACAATGGCTGAGCGATTGGAAGAGGAGATTTTTTTACCTGATGGGCTTACTGCATCGATTGACGATCTTATTGTGGTCGCCTCGATACTGGGCTCGCTGGTCAGTCCCGAAGGTCGGGTAACCGTTGGGATACACGCCAATGGATCAGCAACTTGCCTTGAGGTCGATGCGACCAAACTGCTCGATGCTGATGACGCTCGCACTTACATCTTTGATCTGCGCCAGACCGCAGAACTACCAAGACATAATGTGTCAGTTCCTATGGACATTGAGGTGACTGATGGGCAGAGCTACCCAATTGCGGAGTCACTGGTATGGTTATTAGTTCAAGATGGTCGGTGTGTTCTGTCAGTGCGGGAAGACCGAATTGAGAAGGCCATGTTTATGCATCTATGCAAAATCACGGCCTTTGCGTGTGCCAGGGCCTTGGATCCAAAGGCAATTCCCGCGCTTGATGCCTTACCTACCCACACTACACATGAACAGCGTCAGCGTAAGTCGCTGGTCGAACGCATCTTCATACACAAGCAGACGAAGCCAATGGACCTAGCGATCGTGGATAACACGAGTGGCCAAACCTTGACCTATGCCGAACTTTGGGATGCATCTGAGGCAATAGTTCAGCAGGTGAGCGAACAAGTAACCACAAATCAGTCACATTTCAGACTCGCGCTCTTCATGGAACGAGGTTGGAGATACTTAGTCTCTATCATCGCTGTCCAACGTATGGGCGGTACCTGCGTGCTGATTGACTCCACGCATCCCGATGATCGGATACGAGCTTTACTAGACGAATCCAAACCTGACGCCGTAATTACTGCAGGCACCTTGACAGACAGGGCACGTTGTCTAGGTGCATACCCCGTGCTGGACTTAGACAATAGGCTAATTCTGAATCCGCTAGTCAAGTGGGGAGGTGGCGAGTGGGTCGAAACTAAAAATGAAGTGTGCTTCATCGCTGGAACCTCCGGAACTACCGGGCGACCCAAGGCAGCCTGTCTATCCTACCGTGGGATGGCCTCTACAATTGACGCTATCATCGACGCTGCCAAGCTAGGGGGAAACACTCGAGGTTCATGGCTGTCGTCCCCAGGATACGGGATGATCGAAGTAGATCCGCTACCGGTGCTATGTTCAGGCGGAACGGTCTGCATCCCCTCATCTGATGTCTTGCAAGATGTACGAATGCTGACAAACTGGTTCATCAAGAACAATGTTACGCACACATTGGTTATGACATCAATCGCTGAAACGCTTTGGGCTGATGGATGGCAAACTGGTTTGGACACTATGTTAATTGCTGGTGAGCGGTGCAAGCAGTGGCCGCCTGCTGATCTGAATTACCGAGTTTTCAACGTCTATGGCTCTGCGGAAGCGGCTGTTGTCTCAGTAGAGGATTTATCTGGTCCTCGTCGCACATTGTTGCCCACAGTAGGACGGGCGGTGCCTGGTGCAAACATGTACGTGGTTGATAGTGCCGGCCAGGAGTTACCAGCTTGCTGCGTCGGGGAACTAATCATCACTGGTGAAACGCTTTCGACGGGTTACATAGATTGCAATGAGACTAAAAGATCTTTCCGTCCGAACACATTCGACGAAACTTCACCGCTGCAATACATTTCCGGTGACCGAGCACGGATAGGTTTGGATGGAACCGTCGAGATTTTTGGCAGATCTGACGCACTTGTGAAAATTCGTGGGCATCGGGTTGACTTAGCTGAAGTAGAGATTACTGCGCTTAAAGTTCTAGGTGTGACAAAAGCCGCTGCCGTTTGCTTCACCGATGATGCTGGGGAAATACTGGTACTTTTCCTTGAGCAGTCTTCCAATGCTAAGAATGTTAAGGGTGCGGTACGTAAGTATCTTAGGGAACAATTGCCTCCCGCTGCTCAACCGAGCCAAATCAATACGATAGTGTTGCCGCTAGGACGCAACGGTAAGGTAGACTATACCGCGTTACGCGACTATCAGTTCGAGCGAGATACAACGCACACAGTCTTTTTCCCGACTACGAAAACCGAGATAGCTTTGCACGACTGCTGGTTGAAGTGGACTCGATGTGATGAGGCAACTCTTGAGTCTAATTTCTTTCACTCTGGTGGAGACTCTTTGCGGGCTATGCGCATGATGGGTGAATTATCTTGCAAGTATGGTATCCACATTGAGATGAGTCCTTTTCTTGAGAACCCGGTATTATCAAACCTTATATGCTTGGCTAATGCTTCTCTCAATGTCGATTTGCCAGCATTTGAGCACCTGCCAACTGATCAACAATTAGAGCCCTTCGAGCTAAATGAAAGCCAACAGGCTTTATGGATTGGTCGCGGCTCTGACTTCAACTACGGCGGTGTCGGGTGTCAAGGATACTTTGAGTGGGAAGTGGAGAATTTAGATCATGATCGGTTTGTGCGCGCGGTCGGCTTGTTGGTAGACCGCCATCCAATGCTTAGGATGACAATTGATGATGCTGGTCGCCAAAGAATCAATACAGTCGATGGAAGGCAGGCCGTTGAGTATATAGATCTAAGAGAGCTTTCACCGGTCGAGATTAGCAACGAGATTAACCAGTTGCGTCGACGTATGGCAAACGACGAAATCGGGACAACGCAGTGGCCCCTATTCCGATTTGTCGTGAGCCGGATTAGCACGCATTTAAGCAGGATTCATTTGTGCATTGACATGCTGATCGCCGATGCATGGTCGATCTTCCAAGTAATCATTCCTGATTTGATTGACTTTTATATTAATGAAAAGTCACAACTGCCGCAGCTCCAGACCACATTCCACGATTATGTCGCGTATCGGAACAAGCTAAGGCAGAGTGCACAATACCTTGCGCACCGCGAGTATTGGTTAGAAAAAATCAAGGAGTTGCCAGCTGCTCCAAAGTTGCCGCAGCTCGAACCAGGGGAGACTACAGCGCCTGTAAGGTTCGAAAGACATGAAGGCAAGCTTGAACAAGAGTCTTGGGCTCGGCTCAAAGCTCAAGCCCAAGAGAGAAGGATATCGCCCTCTGGGGTTGTGGCTTTAGTTTTGTGTGAAGTGTTACGTTGCTGGAGCGAAGAAGATTGGTTTACATTGAATTTTCCGGTCTCAGACCGGATGCCGGTCAGTGATGACATTGATTTAGTGGTCGGGGATTTTACGAATACATTGCTTGTCCCTTACGAAACTGAGGTCGAAGATACGTTTGAAGCTCGTGGCCGACGGTTACAGGATGCGATTTGGGAGGCACTTGACCATCGACTTTTTACTGGGGTAGAGGTATTGCGTGAGTTGGCTCGAATCCGCCGCTCTGGTCGTGAACCACTGATGCCAGTAGTATTGACAAGCCTTCTCGGACATCCAGGTCGACACGATGTTTCCCTGTTGGGTCGGGAGGTATTCGGGGTTTCACAAACTCCACAGGTGACGCTTGATGTCCAGGTTCGAGAGTCAGAGGGCACACTGTATTTCAAATGGGACTACCTAACTGGAGTCATTCGACCTGACGTGATTGAGGCGATGTTTGGTGCGTTCAGTAATCTGCTGCAACAGCTTACGGATGATTCCGAAGTTTGGAAACGTACTTGGCTAGATCTTCGACCAGCGTCGCAGATAGCTGTACGAAACGAGGTCAATGCAACGGAGGAACCTGTTCCCGAAGTTCACTTACGTGATTTGCTACTAGAGCGCCTCAGAGATAGTGCGAACGAACCAGCCGTCATTGATATCCATGGTGAATACACCTGGGATGAGATTGGTCGTGCAGCTACGCACGTTAAAATGATGATCCAGCGGGTTTGTAACTCAAGTGATCGGTTTGTGGGGATCATGCTACCTAAGGGGGTCGCACAATATGAGGCGGTTTATGGTTGTCTGTTGGCTGGGATTGGCTACGTTCCTATAGATATCGATCTACCTCAAGAGCGGGTGCGTACTATACTCGCACAGGCAGGAGTACGCATTGTGATTGCATCACCTGATACTATGGTGCCTGTTGGTGTCCACAAGATCGAACATGTGACTGCTGGCCCCGGTAGTTGGATGCAACAAAATACTGACTTTGTTATTGAACCTGTCTCAGAAGACTATTCACCGTATGTAATTTTCACATCAGGCTCAACTGGCGAACCGAAGGGCGTTGAGATTCCGGAAGCCGCTGTGGTAAACCATATTTTCGATGTTGTTGAACGCTTCGGTCTGGATAAGTCTATCCGACATCTCGCCACAGCTGCACTACACTTTGATATGTCTGTCTTCGATGTTTTCGGCCCCTTAGTGCATGGAGGTTCCGTTGTGGTACCCGAACCTGCAGCTGGCCCTACTCCAGAAGCTTGGCTGAGACTACATCGCCAATGTAGGGTGACATTTTGGGCATGTGTCCCCGCTGTTATGGATCTAGTATGCTCCGTGGCTGAAACAGCGCTTACGGTACACCCGATTGAGTCTGTAACCAATATCGTGATGGCTGGTGACTGGATCCCACTGTCCCTACTACCGCGAGCTAGGTCTGTTTTCCCGTCTGCTCGGATGTACTCATGTGGGGGCCCAACTGAGACTACAAACTGGTCAGTAATCCATGAAATCAACGAAGACGAAGGTAGTATCTGTCGTTCGGTCATTTATGGCTCACCGATGCGGAATTCCAAATATCACATTGTTAGCGAGAACTGGATTGACCGCCCTGACTGGGTGCCTGGCGAAATGCTGGTAGAAAGTGATATATCATTGGCACGTGGGTACCTTGGAAAGCCTGAACTCACGCAGTGCGTATTCGTTTATCACCCTCGGACCGGACGCCAGATGTACCGCACAGGAGACTTGGGCCGTTACCTTCCCAATGGTGAGATAGAGATCCTCGGACGTGTCGACAACCAGATCAAGATAAAAGGAATCAGGATCGAGCTTGGTGAAATCGAGAGAGCGGCCGAAGCCTGTGACGGGGTATCGAGAGCGTGCGCCGTTGCATTGCCTGGCCAAGATGGAAGGCCAAAGCAGATCGGGCTAGCTTATATCGGAGAATCCAATCTCGATGATGCAATAATCAAGGAGCTCACACATCGCTTACCTAACTACATGGTGCCAAAGACTATTAAAAAAGTACCGAATCTACCCCTATCAAAAAACGGAAAGGTGGATGTAAGAGCATTGCGTGAAAGATTATTAAAGACCGACACAAAAGAGTTAAATACTGGGGATCGAAGAACCATTCTACGAGAGGTCATACGCGTGATATCGGTCCAACTCGCCCAACCAGTAATACTACCAGAGGACAATTTTATTCAATTAGGTGGAGACTCGCTGACCGCTATGAATCTCAAAATCGAATTGGAGTCCAAATTATCGATAACAGTTTCACTTGAGAGCATCATGCTGACTGAGACGATTGGTGAGTTTGCCAATGAGCTTGCGGAAAGGATGAAGCTATGAACAAAAAACAATTGTATCTAGAATGGCCGGAATATGTAGAGGCATATCTGAATGGACAAACTAAACTACAAGGGTTACACGAGAAGGTTGAGTTGCGCGGGCAAGAAATATTAGAGTACGTTGAGGTGCAATCACCATTCTACCGTGAACATCTGCGTACCCAAGTGGGTTTCACAAGTGAGTTCAAGGTTCTGGATGGAATACCTTTCACTACCAAGAGTGACCTTCGTTCTGCTGGTACGGAGGTCTGTTGTGTCCCGATGGATGAAATCGCTGCGTATTATGAGACGACTGGGACTACGGGGAAATCAACGCCGTGCCCACGAGCTTCAATTGACGTCGAGACTAGCGGGGCATACGTTCAGAATGCTGTTAAGGAAGTATACCAATCAACATTCGGTACGATGCATGCTCTCACTGCAATCATGGGGCCATCAGAGTTATATGCCTTCGGGGATACGTATGGTGAAGTATGTCGGAATCTAGGTATTCCATTCGTGCGGTTATGGCCGGAGAGCCCTCGAGTCGGTCTTGAAAAAGCTGCTGATCTCATTACGGGTCTTGGTGTAAAGTCATTAATATGCTCACCTGCTGTTGCCCTTGCCCTTGCTCGGTTCTATAAGAGCCTTGGAATCGATCCCTGCAAGACTCCGGTGAGTCAGATCCTTGTGTTAGGAGAGTTATGCACTCCTGAGATGCTTTCAAACATATCTCGGATTTGGGGTGCAAATTGTACTCATGGTCTGTATGGGTCGCAAGAGACACATGCAGTAGCTACAGGTTGTTCAGAAGGAAATCTACATCTTTCTGAAACGAACTATATTGTTGAGACTATACCGATAAATGGGCTTGATGGTGATGTAGGTGAGTTGTGCCTTACCATGCTCGTCCCTGGTGCTAAGCCGTTAATCCGATTTCGTACAGGGGATTTAGCAAGCCTATACCCGTCAAGTGTTTGTGGGTGTGGAAATCCGTCCCGCTGTATACGGATATTTGGTCGGGTCGACGACGTTATGACAATCGGTGGCTGCCAGATGTTTCCTGCTTCAATCGAATCGGCTGTTTTAAGGGCAGCCGATAGGGTTTGGGGATATCAGGTCGATATCAGGATTTCGAACAATGGCACTGACGAATTAGAAGTAGCGATGGTTGCTGAGGTCGGGAATCAGTCTTTTGATCAGATTCAAAAGGAGATAGCGGATCATTTTGGTGTCCCGGTAAGGTTGGTGTTGCAAGATTGTTTGGATCCGCGGACGGAGACTGGAGCTTATATTTCCTGGAAACACGCCCGAATCCGAGATTGGAGGCCTACACTATGAATACGCAAGAACAGAAAGATTCATGGGTCGTCGAGCAAAGTGTGGTTCCTGAAGCCGCGCCGGTAGCACAAGTGCGGCGGCGTGTATTAAGTTTATACCCTCGATCGGCCTTATTTGAGACGGGGACTGGTTTTCAAGCTGTCGATGGTAAACAAACAATGTTCATGGTTGATTTGCTGTTTGAGCTCATACTAGTAGATGGCACTTGGCAAGTATTCGGCAGTGGTCCTTTTGAGATGAAAACCAGCGAATGTAGCGAGGTAGTTAATGATCACACTAAGCCCTTATGGGAGCGCATGAGAAAGGTGACACAGATCCTTGCGTTGCCGGAGGGTTTCCCGCTCGTGTTGGTTCTGGGGTATAGTGCAGCTCGTTTTGTTGAACATCTACCGCGGATAGCTATTGAAAAGGGAGAACCGGAGGTGGTATTGCGCGTCTACAGACACGTCGTGCGCTACAACGGTGCTGAAGGAGGTGCCCAAGTCGATGTATTGAAGTGTAGACACGATGAGGTCACAGATACCGAAATTTTAATCGCAACTCTTACCGATCCCGAAATAGATCTGGCTCCACGTGGTCCATGGGATTTAGGAGTTATTCAGGGTTTAACGGAGCGGAGCACCTTCTGCGATGCGGTGAACCGTGCCAAAGAACATATTCGTGCTGGTGACATCTATCAGGTTCAGTTGTGTCGGTGCGCAATATCGAGTGCGAGGATTCCCCCATTAGACCTCTATGAAAGACTCGCATCAATTAATCCGGCTCCGTATATGTATTACTTGGACCTTGGCGACCGGCATGTGGTGTCCTCCAGCCCAGAGCTCATGATCCGTAGTGGTGATGGTGGTGCTCAAGTTCGCCCCATCGCGGGAACAATGGCGCAGGAAGATCAGCGGGGCAGTCGCTTGGACCACATTCCCAAAGAGGCGGCCGAGCATCTGATGCTTGTGGATCTGGCGCGCAATGATTTAGCACGTTGCGCTATCCCAGGAGGTGTGGATGTAACCTCGTTTATGCAGATGGATGCATACGGTCCACTTTTTCACTTGGTCTCGACTGTTGAGACTCCGGTCCGTGCAGATTCCGACATATGGGACTTGATTGAAGCAAATTTTCCGGCGGGCACAATGACAGGTGCACCCAAAGTCCGTGCGATGGAGATTATCGCCGAGCTCGAAGATACTGCACGAGGGTTGTTCACTGGTTGCGCTGGGTATATCAATGGAGAGAACAGTGGTGTGCTTGCCCTGACCATCAGAACAATCGTCGGTGACTCTGGTCGCTACGTATTGCGAGCTGCTGCGGGTATTGTGGCTGACTCGAAGGCATCGGCTGAATGGGACGAGGCGGGAGCGAAAATACGGTCGTTTGCCAGAGCGATAGGAGGGAGCGTATGAGAGTTTTATTGGTAGATGCCTTTGATAGCTTTGTATTCGTCATTGCACAGTATTACGCAAAGGTTGGCGCACACACGAAGGTGGTACGTGTGAATGATGACCCAATAAGTCAGTACCAGCGGTGGAAGCCTCAACTTCTAGTCCTGGGGCCAGGTCCAGGAACACCGCAGGAACATGGATACCCAGAAATAATTCGTGCAGCAGGTGAACATCAAGCTATATTCGGCGTCTGTTTGGGCCACCAAGCTATTGGGGAGTTTTTTGGCTGTAAGCTCAAAAATGCACCTACTATCGAGCACGGCAAGAAAGCTCAGGTGCAACACGACGGACAAGGTATCTTTTGCCATGTCCCATCGCCCGTCACTGTAGTCCGGTACCATTCACTGGCTATCACCGATCCCGGTACGGAAAACGAACTGGTTACATCCGCATTTTCTCAAGAAGATGGCGTGGTAATGGGGGTGCGTCATCGTACGAGACCAATCGAAGGTGTGCAGTTTCACCCCGAGAGTATCGGAACGGAGCACGGGATCACAATGATACGGAACTCGCTGGCGTTGGCTAACTACCCTAGCTTAATGTCGAGCTGATTACTTCGGCCAGATTATACCGACAATAATTCTTTTCTAGTTCTTTCTTGTTGGAAATAACATAGGTATAGTCCTAGGGTTGGCTTATTCTAACTGAGTATAGCGGTGGATCAGGTCTAAACAATGGGATCCACCTCAGATTATATAATGATGCAATTACCAAAAAGATTGGAGTTAAAAGAAATGATACAGACATCAAAAAACGAAATTGAAGTGATAAGTGAGGTGCGATGGAAGGCCCTTGCTGTTATTTCGATCATCCAGTTCATACTATTGCTTGACGCCACTGTGGTTAATGTGGCATTACCGCATATAAAGCAGGATTTAGGATTCACTGCTGCGTCCTTAACGTGGGTGGTGAATGCTTACCTCGTAGCTGCCGGATCGCTGCTACTGCTAGGTGGTCGAATCGGTGATGCCTTTGGGTTGCGACGTACCTTCCAAATAGGTATCGCAGTTTTCGGTGTATTTTCACTCGTGGCAACTTTATCCTCTAACGCGAGCATGCTTATTGTAGGACGCGCTGGTCAGGGGGTGGGTGAGGCTCTCACTGCTGCAACTGGTTTAGCGATGGTATCCTTATTGTTCCCTTCAGGCCCTGAACGTGGCAAAGCATTTTCGATCTGGGCGGCTCTCGGTGGATTCGGGTCAATCGTCGGGGTTATGCTATCTGGTGTACTAACTGAATATCTGTCGTGGCGCTGGGTCTTTGGGATCAACATCCCAATCATCTTGATCCTCTATGTGACTGTTGTGCTGTTGGTCCCGAAGTTATCCAACCAGGCAACCGCGCGGTTGGACATTGGTAATGCTTTGGTATTGGCATTTTCGGTTTCTGTGATAGTTTTGGGCATCATTGGTTCAGGCATTGAGCAGCTATTATGGCTCCGCGTCACATTGTCTCTCTTGGGTATGCTCGGCATCATCGGGGTGCTTCAACGTTGCAAACGGTCTGGTGACGGCATTATACCCGCCCGGCTAATGGCTCGTTCGCCGCGGATCATTGGTTATGCCATTGTTGCAATCTTAGCCGGTACATCTGGTGCTTTGTTTTACCTTGGTGTCCTACTATTGCAAGATTCCCTTGGCATGACCCCAATGCAAGCAGGTATGGCTTGGCTGCCATTTTGCCTCGGCTTTTTCCCAGGCTTATTCCTTTTTCAGTTTATTATAAAACGGTGGAGTTCAAGGGCGGCTGCTCTTGTTGGTCTCACAGTCTCAGCCTTAGGTTTCTTACTGTTTGCAGTTGGAGTAACTACACAAAGCTACTGGGTTGGGATGATGCCAGCAATGATTGTGACGTCTGTCGGCTTTGGCTGTGTTTCACCAGTCTCTCAATATCTCGCAACTTTCGGGCTCTCTGAGGTGGATGCAGGAGCCGGTTCAGGCATTACGTCAACGATCCAGCAACTGTTTAACGTAGGGGGAGTGACCCTTCTTGCGGCCGTTGCTATTAGTATTACGGACGGTACTGGCGCATCTACAATAATCAATCCAAAAGGATTCATTGTTTCATTCGTGCTAGCCGCTGTGGCAATAATCTGCGGGGCAGTTCTTATTTTGGTTAGAGGGAGTGCTCTAGCATCATCTCCAGACAACCAGGAGAGCTTAACCGATGGAAGGGAATCATAGGGCAGAGGGGGTTTCCCTAGGTACAGCCTTTTGATCGAGGCGTAAAGTAGATGCATCGTCAAAGATGACCTTTGGGCTTATATCTGTGAGTCAAAGGCAAAGGATCCAACTTCTAATGGAAAAGTTGAGGAAATGCGAGGACATCTGTAACAGCCGAGTCTGTAGTAGCAAAACGCCCGATACAGATAGTTTCAGCAATAAGAAAGCTATTTTTTGGTGGATGAATAGTCTGACTTGATTTGATTGATAGCGTTGATCTGAAAGGCTACGAAAAAGCGAGAAAAACGAAGAAAATATTTAATGAGAGAGGAGGATATTCAGATGCAGCAGAAATACCTAGTCCCACCTGTAGGACGCCAGCTCATAACAGTCCCTAGCACGGCGGGGCTACGTGAAAAATGGGTCGGAGCAATGCTTGACAAAACGGGCCGCGCCTATGCTGGAGCATTACGCCTCGACTTCTCACCGAGTTGCGAATCAGATAAAGCTCTCAACGCTGTAGCTGATACGTTGGCCCGGCATCCAATCCTAGCCGCCCACTTCCAGATTGAAGGTGACATCCTTGTCGGCTATGCCCCCACAGAGTCTAGTCTGCGTGAAGTGCTCAGGGAGCAAATGCGCACCAAGCACACTGGTATTACTAATGAGGCGTTTCTTGCGCATCGTGCAAGACAATCTAGTGAGCCAGGACTTAGGCTAGCGTCAGTTTCGGATGATAATGGGTTACACGTGTGGATTGGATTTTGGACCTATACTTGCGATGGGGCATCAATCGACCTACTAATCGAGGAAATTGCTAATCGCTACCTTGGCAAGTCCTTGAAATCGTCACGGAGCTGGGAGGAGTATGCCCAGATGGAGGTCACTCAAACAGTAAAGCAAGTATTAGACTCACGGACTCGGGTTAATGTTTACCCTGTGCCAGGGCCATACGGCATTGATGCAGTTCGCGCCACTCCGCGCGGTACTGTAGGACATACACAAAGTGTACGGTTCGACTCTCCTATACCACGTAGCATGGTTTTAACCTGCGCGAGAGCCTACCGTGTTACACCATTCGTACTATTATTCGCAGCTTTCCAGCGTGCGGTAAGTGCGGTGAGTGGAGTCAAAACCGTTGTTAGGAGTCCCATTCGCAAACCGTCGGCATCCTGATGATCACACCGTGGTCGGTCCCCTATCGAACACAGTTCCGATCACAACCCACCATGAGCTGGGGGAACCGCTAGTCGCGGTGCTTAATCAAGTGCAACGCGCGGTGATTAGAGCAGCTGAACGCCAGAATATCGAGACGACTGCACTCTATCCCGAAGGTACCTCACCTCGGAACGTGGATTATGACCTTCCTTTCCCCCAGTTGTTCAACGCATGGAACTCTCAACGTGATGGAACCGAAATCTCTCTGGGTAAAACGGAATGGATGTATCTCCGTCTGCTACCAAACGGTACGTGTAGGGCAGGCTTCGAAATCACTCTCGATGAGCACTCTGAATATATTTCAGGACGGATCGATATGGACGTGGAAGCGTACGACGGGCAAGTCGAGCAGGTAATTGAACATATGATCAAAGGCTTAAATAGTCTCAATTCAAATTAGGGTATTGCTTATTGCTCTTTGAAGTATACTTGTTCGACATTCTACAAATGGCATACCTCGTTGCATGCTTGGAGCGGGAGAATATAAAAGACTGAGATCGCCTGAGGTTTTGTAACAAATTTTAGGTCGAGCCAGTTTTCCCAACTATAGAATATCCCAAATAACGTAAAGAATTGAGATCTGAAAGTTTTTTACCAATAAGGAGGGGGTCAAATGAAAGGGCGCGTAGCAATTGTTACTGGTGCAGCACATGGGATCGGACGTGCCGTTGCGGCACAGTTAGTGACAAGTGGATGTCAAGTTGCGTTACTAGACAAGAATATCGACAGCCTTGGCTCGCAAGATGGTTCGATGCGTTGCGAGGTTGATGTCACTAACAGTGACCAAGTTCATCAGGCATTCCAGTCTGTAAACAAAGAACTTGGGCGGATAGATATTCTGGTGAACGCAGTGGGTGGAAGTCAACATTCGAAATTAATCGAGACGATAGAGGATAGCGACTGGAACACAACGTTTGAATTGAATTTACGAAGCGTGTTTAATTGTACGCGTGCCGCAATTCCTGATATGAAAAAGCGTGATTGGGGGCGAGTGGTCAACATCACGGCTGTTGCTGGAAGAACCTACACCTTCTTCGGTGGAGCAGACTTCACCGCTGCCAAAGCAGCTGTTATTGGTTTTACGCGACAATGCGCGTTTGAGTTGGCCCCCTATGGGATCACCGTGAACGCCGTAGCCCCTGGACTGACGCTCACTGAACGAGTGGAGTCAATGTGGGCGGAATACAATGAGGAGAAGCGAGCATCGATCCTAGAGCGGATCCCGATTGGACGCCCGTCTACTGTGCAAGAGCAGGCTGAAACGATCTGTTTTTTGTGTAGCGAGCATGCCTCTTACATTTGTGGCGCAATACTTGATGTCAACGGGGCGATGTTCGTTGGCTAGTTACGACTCAATAGAGGAGAAATAGAGAGCCATCTATCGTGTGGCTATTTGTGCGGGGGTAGTGTATAGTGCCGCATGAAGTATTTAGACAAGTATAAGAAAGATGCTAAAGACAAGGGCTTGAAGATTTGGAGTATGAGTGGATATGCGACTGAAAAAGGGTTTAATGGTTGTGTAACTAAACTGAAAAAATCAGTAACTGTATCTAAGCCGGTTCAAAAATCAGTAACAACACACCGATCAGAGATACATAAATCCCAACTCGAGTAGTTCATATTCAAATAATTCAGCATCAAGTAGCTCTTCTAACTCTATACAAGCTGCTTCCTCTTTGACTGACGGAACAGATTACTTTGCAAACTGTACAGAGTTGAGAAAGAAATATCCGCATGATGTACCAAGTACTCACCCTGTTTATTCATCTAAAATGGATTCAGATCATGACAACTTTGTGTGTGAAAAGAATTAAAAATTTTGAAGCCTCAGAGGCTTCTTTTTTATTTGGATGTATTCAGCTCAGTCGTGCAGAAAAGGCTTATAAGAAATGCGATCTTCATATCAATCAGATCAAGCCAGCTGTCTATCGCTGGCGTAGTCTGGAAAAAACTTCGATGTTGTCGGCGCTTCGGCCAGAGAAGTCATTATCACCTAGGTTAGCCATACCGTGAAACGTTCTCTTAATTGACTATCTGGCCGCAGAGATTCTTGGATTCACCCGCGCGTTGCTTGGCTGTGGCCAGCAGGCTGTTTGCTTCGAAAACACTCATGACCAATCATACGATAAACTTCAACGAAATATTACCATGGAAGAATGAAGAAACGAACTGAAAAATGCTTGGGTAGTCAAAACTTCACACGGTCTGAATCCCTGTGCATCAAAGATTTAATCTGTCCATAGCATCACTTTATTTAAAGAGAGGAGATATCGGCATTATATCGCATCGTCTTTTTCTCTGGATTAACTAGATGAAGTATCTATAGATGTAAAAACACATCTATATAACTGTTTTTTTCTTTGAAGGAAAATGGCATTTTTTGCAGAAATTTATAATGGATGTGTAAAAAAATCGGGATAGGGGTTGGCAAATATAAATCTTTCATATCTAAGGGTCAGTAATTTTAGAAGTATAGAAAAAATAGAAGTTGATTTATTTGACTTTACAAGTTTAATAGGGCCTAATAACTGTGGAAAATCTTCAATAATACGAGCAATCGAAATTTTTCTAAACCAATCTAAACCTAGTATTGATGAGTGGAGAAAAGGTTTTGAAAATGAAGAAATAATAATAGAAGGTGTATTTGATCATATCTTAGACTGGGAAAGGGATACTCCTGGTGTTGCGGGGTTGGTGAATGATGGTAAAATAAAACTTCGGCTAAGAGCTAGTTTAAAAGATGGCAAGGTGGAAAGTTTCTATGAAGCATACATAAAACAATACGAAATTAATGGATTTCAGGAGAAGTGGAGCGAGAATTCGCATACAATCAAACAAATAGCTACTTCATTAGGAATTGACGGAACAAAATGGAGGACGAAAGCGAATAGAGAAAGAGTTAAAGAGGAGATAAAACAAACAAATCCAGAGTTAGTGACTCTCTCTGAAGAGGATTGGACTTCTGAAAATATTAGTATTGCCCCAGCTTTAAAGCAGGCTTTGCCTAATGCAGTAATAATTCCAGCTGTTAAAGATGCTTCAGATGAACTAAAACCAACCAATACTACGATTTTTGGTACACTTTTAAAACAAATAATCTTACCTGCTATTCAAAATATGAACGAATATAGAAACCTAATGGAAAATGTTGAACTCCTTTCTAAAAAATTATCCGGTGAATTAGAAGAAGAGACACCGATTATCAGTCAATTAACCAACGATATTTCAAATAGAATGTCTTCAATCATTGAATCTAAGATAAAGTTTGCAATGTCCACTCCCGATACAAATAAATTCGTTGGAAATTATACAACCCTATTAATGGACGATGGCGTGGAGACAACGATTGAAAGACAGGGACATGGCTCTCAGAGGGCCTTAATATTTGCCTTAATTGAAGTTCTTGCTAACCATTCTTCAAAGAATACTTCAGAAGAAATGACTAGGTCTACAATTTTACTCTTTGAAGAACCTGAATTGTACCTTCATCCTCATTTAATGATTAGATTGAAAAATGCATTGAAATATATATCAAAGCAAACCCAGTGGCAAGTATTAATCAGCACTCATTCTCCTTTTTTGATTGATGTTGTAGAAAATCCAATGTCACTAGCTATTTTAAATAGAAAAAATTCAAGTGAAGCCCCATATATCAATCAGTTAAAACAAGATCCTTTTGAAAAGGGTATCAATATAGAAAGTGAAAAAAATGCTCTAAGAGCTTCTTTAGATTTTCACCCTACAGTTAATCAAGCTTTCTTTGCAAAAAGAGTTGTTTTAGTTGAGGGCGATACTGAAAAAAGTTTATTTAATCATAGATTAAGGGTTCATGAACATTATGAAATATCTGAGGAAGTATTTAATACTACAACAATTGTTTCTTGTGGAGGAAAATGGACTATTGTGCCTTTTGCAAAATTGCTAAAAGCATTTAAAATTCCATTTAGGATCGTACATGATTGCGACAGAAAGGATAGGACAGATGAAGAATTGGAGTCTATTAGGGGCATAGACCCTTATAAGGCTAATGAACAGATTAGAATTGCAGCTGATGGAGAACAAATTTTCTTAGTTGAAGATACCCTAGAAAATCTCCTTTGGGAGAAGGGGACTAAGATTCCTTCAAAAGATAAACCCTTTCGAACTTGGAAAAGGATAAATGATCTTATGGAAAACCGAGAAGAATTAGAGAAATTTCCTAGGTTGAAGGATTTATTTGATTTTGTATATAAATGGTGAAATTATCTGCGGGTTCATGAAAGGTTTAACCAAACAGCCTATTGTTACCCATAGTAATTAGTGTAGTAGAAAGGATTAAGATTATCCACTGTGAATATTTATATTGAGTATATAAACAAACTATTTCTAATTTGCTCTCATATTTACTGTAGTTAAACAAAAGATAATAATCATCGAAGGACTGCAAGCTGATAAACGCATTAACGATTGCTCTATCATTATTTAATAAAACTTTATAGGAAGAAGATCTGGGTTTATGGGAATATATGTGGTGTCATCGACCGAGGAACAAGTGATCAAGCATTAACAGCCAGATCGAGGCCTGCATAAAGAAAGCAGGGACTAAGGATGTGCTGCAGTATGCCGTTGATGGATTTTCTGCGGAGCTTTTAGAACGTCCGGCGTTGAATGGCCTGAGGGAGGATGCAAGCAAGGGACTTATTAGTCAAGTCATCTGCTACGATCCTGACCGTCTTTCTCGGAAATAGATCATTGAGCCATCAATCATACCGCAATAATTAGAAAAATGATTTTCATAACTGGTACATCTCTTTTTCAAATATTCTTCCTCTATTGAAAAGAAAATAGAAAAAGCCGGGATGTCAGATCCGGCTTTTCGCTCACTTTCCCTTCTTCTTCCGCTTCTCCTTTTCCGCCCGGTAAAACTCATGAAACATCTTCATCAATGCGCGTTTTTCAATCCGCGACACATAACTCCTTGAAATGCCGAGCTCCTTTGCGATCTCGCGCTGCGTTTTTTCTTTTTTTAAATCAAGCCCGAAGCGGCCGACGATGACTTCTTTTTCGCGGTCGTCTAAAATATCAATATATTTTTTGACCTTTTCAAGTTCCATGTTGAGCTGAATGGTGTCGATCACATCTTCGCTTTCCGACTTGAGAACATCAATCAGGCTTATTTCATTCCCTTCTTTATCCTGGCCGATCGGGTCATGAAGGGAGACGTCTTTTTTCGTTTTTTTCAATGCGCGCAGATGCATTAAAATCTCATTCTCAATACATCGTGCGGCATATGTGGCAAGCTTCGTGCCTTTTCCGGCTGAGTAGCTTTCAATTCCTTTGATCAGCCCGATTGTACCGATGGAGATCAGATCTTCTGCGTCTTCTCCCGTGTTTTCGAATTTTTTTACAATATGGGCGACTAAACGGAGATTATGTTCGATCAGCATATTGCGGGCGTGTTCATCTCCTTCGGCCATAAGGTCTAAGTATTTTTTCTCCTCACTATTTGAGAGCGGTTGTGGAAAGGCATTATTTTTCACGTATGATACTAAAAACACGAGTTCTTTCACAATAAACCCGAGCGCTGCAAAAACACCTGTCACCATCCTCACCTCCACAAAGTTATGTAGGCAAAAGCCTATATGTAACTGTATGTGGCAGTCAGGCTGTTTGTGTCTGTACAGGGAAATTAATCAAAGGCAGGTTTTATTTCTTACAGCCTCTTGATTTTTGCTGATTGAGCCGGTATATTGTTAAAAAAAGTAAGGGTGAAAAGAATATAACGAAAAGCGCTGAAGAGACGAGTAGACAGATATCATTCATGACAGAGAGCTCCGGGAGCTGTGAAGGAGTATGAATGGATGTGTTGAAACAAACCTCTTAGCTTCGCATCGGAATCATGAAAAACGAGGATGATGCGGCGGATACTTCTGTTACCGAGTAAGCTTTGTACCCGGCTTAGGCCGGCACCAAACCGAATTGATTCTGGCATAGCGGGCTGTTTCCCGTCCTCAAGACTTTATTGTCTTGAGGGCGTTTTTTATTTCTAAGGGAGGGATAAGATGAAAAACCTGAAGTCTTGGCGGTACCCGATGCTTCTGTTAACCGGAATCGGGATAGCAAATATTGGTGAATGGATTTATTTTTTGTCTCTTAATCTTATTGTCTTAAAAGAAACGGGGTCTGCTTTTGCGGTTTCCATCCTTTATTTAATCAGGCCTGCGGCTGTATTGATGACAAATGGGTGGTCGGGCAGCATCATCGACCGGTGTAACAAACGGAATATGATGATGTCGCTTGATTTCATCCGGGCTGCATTCATTGCCGTTCTGCCGTTGATGTTTACTGTATGGTCTTTATTTTCCATTTATTGTATCGTGTTTTTGATTCAAATGGCCAATGCGATGTTTCGTCCGTGTTCCATGGCGTATGTGACGATGCTTATTCCGGCTGAAAGGAGAAAACGATTCAATTCACTAAGGGCTTTGTCGGAATCAGGGGCTTTTCTCCTCGGGCCGGCTGCGGCCGGGCTGCTTTTTATCGCCGGCACGCCGATTTTTGCGATTTGGGTGAATGCGGCGGCTTTGGTGCTGTCCGGTTTCATCACGATGATGCTGCCGAGCCTTGAAAATGAGCCCCACGTACATTCTCCCGCACAGAAGCTTTCTTTGGCAGTGTACAAAGAAGATTGGAAGCTCGTCTATCGCTTCAGCCGAACGGCGCGAAACGTCATGATCATTTATTTTTTATTCAGTCTGGTCATGACCGTTATGCCATCCGCGCTTGATTCGCTTGAAGCCGCTTTTGCAAAAGAGGTTCTTCAGCTGACTGATGCCGATTACGGTTTTCTCGTCAGTGTCTCAGGGGCAGGGGTTATTGCGGGGGCGCTTGTCAATGTGTTCTTTAATAAAAAAATGCCGGCTTCTTTATTGATGGGAATGGGCTCTTTATTCACAGCGGCAGGATATATGATTTATGCGTTTTCTGACGTTTTTTGGACGGCTGCTTTCGGATTTTTCCTTCTCGCTTTTTTTCTGGCGTTTGCCAATACGGGATTTCAGACATTTTATCAAAAAAATGTTCCGGTGGACATTATGGGGAGAGTGGGGAGCTTTTATTCATTAGTCGAAGCCGTCTTCATTATAGTGGTAACGGCGGTTTTCGGAGCGGCGGCTGTCAGTTCTTCCGTCCGCGGCATCGTCATCGCAGGGGCTGCTGTTATGCTGGCGTTGGCAGCCATTTTATGCTCGTTCTTATTTGCGGCCTCAAAAAGGAGGACTCCCGATGTATTTCAAGCGGATCAATTTAAACAAACATAAAGAGACGGCCGTTTCATTTCGTGAGGATTCGTTTTTCGTCAGCTTTGGCACGGCGGATCATTTTAATAAGGATGAATATCTCATATGGCTGTCATCCCAAATCTAATGCTCACCCGACAATTTTAAGCTGCTTCTTCATAACGGGCAGCCGATCGGACAGCTTGAAGCTTCCATCAAATTTTACCGCAGCCAAAAAATCGGGTTATGTGCACCTTTACTATATGACTGAGCAGCAGAGGGGAAGAGGGTGCGGAACAAAACTGCATCAATACGCGAATCAGTTTTCAGAGCGAACGGTGTTTCGGAATATCACCTGAGAGTTTCGCCGGGCAATGAAGCGGCTCTGTCATTTTACAGAAAGAAAAACATGGAAGTGATCGGTTCAGAATGTAACGGAAAAGTTCTCAGAATGAGAGGAGCCGTACCGCCGGAATAGGGGGCGGTACGCGTTTCATTTTCTCGTTGTTTTTAAAAGACCGGGAAACTTCTTATAAATGACCGCCATTAAGACGAGCATATACATTCCGTAAATCCCGAAAGACAGCAGTTTGTTGCTTGTAAATGAAGCGCCTGCGACGGTCACGATCACAATGTTCGGAATTTTGCCGAGCACCGACGCAGAAAAAAAGATCGGCCATCGTATGTTACTCAGCCCGCAGACGGTATTCATGGCAAGCGACGGTATAATCGGAATCAGCCGCCCGAAAAGCACCGCCGTAAACGCGTGCTGATGAAATGAATCTTCATATTGAGCCGCGGCCGGGTAAGCCGCCAGCTTTTTTCTGGCCCAGTCTCTGAATCCGTACCGGACGAGAAAAAACAATGCCATTGTTCCGAGCATCGCGCCTGACAATGTAATCCACACTCCGTTTACAATCCCGAAAACCGCTCCGTTTAAGGCTGCGATAATGGCGAATGGAACGATCGGAAAAAATACGTCAGCTGCGACCAGAAGGATACTCATAAGCACGGCGTACATGCCGCCCGCGCGAATCATGCTGAGCCAGACGTCTTTTTGCATAAAGCCGATCATCACGACAGCAATGATGACGGCAAGACTGAATCCCTTTTTTATCATCTGTACGTTCACCTCTTTTCAATTAGTATACAGCACAAATCTATCTCCTTCTATTAAAATAAGCTGTCCGATAAGCGTACTTGTTTATCAGCATTTGCCGTTTGATGAGAAACGGCTGCACCCGGATTTGGACAAAAACAAGCGGGAAGCGGGGATGTACATCATTTGATGCAGAGAATAATTTTTTATAAAAGGGGACACGTTAACAGTAGTGTTTACTGGAGGTGTAAACGTTGAGATGCTTTCATCTGATCATCATGATATGCGTCCTCACGAGTCTCACTGCCGTGTCCGCCGATGCGAAATCTTTAAAAAGAAGTGACATGGAGAAGACGGGAAACGTGTACTGGGATATAAGGTCTGAAAAAAAGAAGCTATCTTTAACCTTCGATGACGGCCCCCATCCTGTCTATACGGAGGCTGTGTTAGACGTGCTGAAACAGCACAATGTTAAAGCAACCTTTTTTTGTATCGGGAGCCGTATAGACAAATACCCCATAACGGCAAAACGCATCGTTGAAGAAGGACATGAAATCGGCAACCATACGATGAACCATGTTTATTTTCACCGTTTAAAACGCAAAGACATTTTACAAGAGCTTCACAGCTCCGCGCATCATATCAGATCGCTGCAGCCGGAAGGGGACAAGTTATTCCGCCCGCCGGGAGGGTCGTTGAATCAGACGGCTTTCAAAAGCATCTTAAAAGAGGGCTATCATATCATCATGTGGTCATGGAACCAAGATCCGAGGGACTGGAAAAGGCCCGGAAAAGGAAAAATCGTCAGGCACGTTGTTTCACATGCCAGAGATGGAGATATCGTTCTTCTGCATGACGGCGGAGGAAACCGGCGCCAGACGGTGGAGGCTTTGAAAGAAATCATTCCCCAGCTGAAAAAGCAGGGCTACACGTTTGTTAAGGTTTCGGATTTGATCGGACAGGATTCCGGTCCTTTTCATATCCAGTAAAGAGAGCGCCGCGTTGAAAGCCGCCAAAGAGATGTGTACCATAGGAGGTAAGGTTTGGAGGGAGAGAAAATGAAGTTTGCTGTTCTTTTTATTACGATAACCTGTCTGTTATCAGGATGCGCTGCGGGCAAAGAGAAAAGTGTTGTCGCGTTCGGCGACAGCAATACGCGCGGTTCCAACTGGGATTATCGTGATTATCCGAAGGCGCAGCAGTGGGTAAACATTTTAAAAACAGCGGAACGCGGCCGTCTTACGGTTATAAATGCGGGAATAGGCGGCCAGACGACTGAGGATGCGCGCCTGCGCTTTCAAAGCGATGTGCTGGAGCGTAAGCCCCAATATTTATTTATCATGTTCGGAACAAATGATGCGGGCATTTTGACGGGAGATCAGCCGCGAGTATCAAAGAAACGGTTTAAAGAAAACCTGACTTATTTCATAAACGAAAGCAGAAATCACGGCATAAAGCCGATTTTAATGACGTGCATCCCGGTTATAGAAGGAAACGGAACGCATCATCTCTATTACTATTCGAGATATAAAGCCTCAGCCTTTAAAGAAAAAGGCGGCGCGAGAACATGGCATAATTCCTATAACGGCGTTACGAGGCAGGTTGCAGCTGAGTTGAAAGTGCCGCTGGTGGATAACTGGAAACACTTTATACGCGCGGACGGCGGCAAAGATACAGACCGGGCGCTGATCCAATCCGGACTGATAGATCCCTCCGGAAATCATATGACGCCAAAAGGCGCCAGAATCTTAATTGAAGGCATAAAAAATGGGCGGGTTTTGGAACGCTGACGCCGTCAGCTGCCTAAACCGTTTTGCTTCTGCTTCATAGGCTGTAGAAAAAACATCTTTTGGAGGCGATTGCTATGAACCGCGGTTTCCCTCCGCAATATCCTGTATGCCCGCCTCCTCGGGTGAATGCGGGGTACTGGTACGCATTTTTTGTTGTGCTGCTCGTCGTCATTCTCGTCCTGGGCGGTCTGTATTGGTTCAATATATAGCAGCCGTCCTCTTAAACACCTCTATTTTAGGGGTGTTTTTTGTTGAAAGTGGTAGTAATGCGCATAACCGAAGTGATATAATATCAGTCATCTGAGTAAAAAAAGGAAATTCGCCCGGGAATTTTTTCTGTTTAAGAAGAAACGGAAATAATGTGTCCGAGCGATCTTCTTTTGATTTCGTTTTCAATTAACTCGATAAATTCACGGCTCAAATTCATTTCATTGGCTTTGAAATAAGATTCTATTAGTAATTCATCAGAAAGCTTTCTCATGCCGGGGACCCAATTAATGGGAGTGGCACCTCCTTACAATTGTAATCAATCATCAGACGCAAGCATATGATGGAAGGTTGCGTTTCAATCATGGTGAGGTTATCTTTAATCTACCATGAAATACAAATAAGAACAATCGTTCTGTTATCCACACTCGTAAGTGGATAACTTGTTAGTATCTTGTTTATAATCTGGATAAATCCGGATGTAATAAGAGTGGATAATGTGTGTAATTTTATCCACAACTGGTGAAGAAACCCAATTTTTGTCGAAATTTTTTTACTGAGTCCGACTTTGTTTTTAAATCTGACAGGTTTCGACATATAGATGATAGAAAGAAAAGGAAGGGTGCGGGTTTTGTTAAAAAAGTTTTTTTTACCTGACGAATTTGTGAAAAATATATTTCATATCACACCGGAAAAGCTCAAGGAACGCAATGTGAAAGGGATTATTACAGACCTTGACAACACGCTTGTGGAGTGGGACAGACCGAGTGCGACACCTCGATTAATCGAGTGGTTTGAAGAAATGAAGGAGCACGGCATTAAAGTCACGATCGTCTCCAATAATAATGAACGAAGAGTGAAATTATTCTCGGAGCCGCTTGGCATACCGTTTATTTATAAGGCAAGAAAACCGATGGGGCGCGCCTTTAAAAGAGCCGTCAGCAGCATGGATCTGAAAAAAGAAGACTGTGTGGTCATCGGCGATCAGCTGCTTACTGATGTTCTCGGCGGAAACAGAAACGGGTATCATACGATCCTCGTCGTGCCTGTCGCTTCCTCTGACGGAGTCATGACGCGCTTTAACCGCCGGATTGAACGGAGAATATTGAGTTCTTTGAAACGTAAAGGCCATATTCAGTGGGAGGATTAGGAATGGAAAAGGTTGTTTGCATCGGCTGCGGAGTAACGATCCAGACCGAGGATAAAAAAGGTCTCGGATACGCGCCAAAGGCATCGCTCACGAAGGAGAATGTCATTTGTCAGCGCTGCTTCAGACTGAAAAATTACAATGAAATTCAAGATGTTTCATTAACGGATGATGACTTTTTAAATATCTTGCACACAATCGGCGATACTGACTCTCTAATTGTCAAAGTCGTTGATATTTTTGATTTTAACGGAAGCTGGATAAACGGGCTGAACCGCTTTGTCGGCGGTAATCCGATCATTCTTGTCGGTAATAAGGCCGATATCCTGCCGAAATCCGTAAAGCGGGAACGGCTCGTCCAATGGATGAAACGCGAAGCGAAAGAATACGGCTTAAAACCCCTTGATGTCTTTTTAATCAGCGCTTCCCGCGGACAAGGGATGAAGGAAGTCATTGACGCCATTGAACATTACCGCGAAGGGCGCGATGTGTATGTGGTGGGCTGTACCAATGTCGGCAAATCCACATTTATCAACCGGATTATTAAAGAGGTCTCAGGGGAAGAGAATATTATTACCACCTCTCAATTTCCGGGCACGACGCTTGATGCAATTGAAATCCCGCTTGATGACGGATCTGCGCTTTATGATACGCCGGGAATCATTAACCATCACCAGATGGCGCATTACGTGGACAAGCGTGACTTAAAGGTGCTGACACCGAAAAAAGAACTGAAGCCGCGCACTTTTCAGCTGAATGAAAAACAAACGCTTTATTTCGGCGGGCTTGCCCGGTTTGACTATGTATCAGGCGATAAAACGGCGTTTGTCTGCTATATGCCGAATGAATTGATGATTCACAGAACAAAGCTTGAAAATGCTGATGCTTTATACGAAAAGCATGCGGGAGAACTGCTTACCCCGCCCGGAAAAGATCATTTGGATGAATTTCCGGAGCTTACGGCCCACACGTTTACGATTAAAGAAGGAAAGACGGATATCGTTTTTTCCGGACTCGGCTGGGTCACGGTGCAGCAAGCAGATAAAAAAATAACGGCATATGCTCCGAAAGGCGTACACGTATTTGTCCGCCGTTCATTAATATAGAGAGAAGGGGAGAGGGAGCATGAAACAATTGTACGGAGTAATCGGAAATCCGATCGGGCATTCAATGTCACCCGATATTCATAACGCAGCTTTGCAAGATAAGAACATCAACGGGCAGTATTTTGCGTTTCAGGTGGAACCTCGTCATCTCAAGGACGCCGTTAACGGAATCAAGGCGCTTGGCATCTGCGGAGTGAACGTCACAGTCCCGCATAAAGTCGCGATCATGGAGCATCTGGATGAAATACATGAAAGCGCGAAAGTACTCGGGGCCGTAAATACCGTCAAAAGAGAGGGAGACAGGCTCATCGGGTATAATACTGACGGAGATGGGTTTTATAAATCCTTAGTCAAAGTATTGGACAAACCGATATCAGAGCTCTCCATCCTCATGATTGGGGCGGGAGGAGCGGCAAGAGCGATTTTTACGACGATCGTCCGCAGAGAGCCGAAACAATTTGACGTTTGCAACCGCACGCCGGAAAAAGCAGAAAGTCTGATTGCTGCTGCTCCCTCTTTTCAGCAGAAACGCGCCCTTACTTTAAAAGAAGCTGAAAATCAGCTTGAACAATATGACGTCATTATTCATACAACATCTGTCGGCATGTATCCGAAAACGGATGCCGTGCCGCTCTCATTGGAACGGGCCAAAACGGGCGCCATCGTTTGTGATATCGTATACAACCCGATTCAAACGGCGTTCTTAAAAGAAGCTGAAAAAAGAGGTTTAACAACCCTTGACGGTGTCGGCATGTTTGTGGAACAGGCTGCACTGTCTTTCAAGCTGTGGACGGAACAAGAGCCTGACAGCAGCTTAATGAGAGCAATTGTTGAAGGAAAACTAGGAGGAACACAATGTTAACAGGAAAACAAAAACGGTTTTTGCGTTCAAAAGCGCATCATTTAACGCCTATTTTTCAAGTGGGAAAAGGCGGAGTCAACGAAAACATGGTGAAACAGATTGCCGAGGCTTTAGAAGCAAGAGAGCTGATTAAAGTCAGCGTGCTTCAAAACTGCGAAGACGATAAAAACGATGTCGCAGAAGCGCTTGTGAAAGGCAGCCGCTCACAATTGGTGCAGACGATCGGAAATACGATCGTATTGTATAAGGAATCAAAGGAAAATAAACAAATCGAGCTTCCGTAAGGTGGTTGACATGAAGAAAATCGGAATATTCGGGGGCACATTTGACCCTCCGCACAACGGACATCTTCTGATGGCTAATGAAGTCCTTCATCAGGCGGAGCTCGATGAGATTTGGTTTATGCCCAATAAAATCCCGCCGCATAAGCAGAATGAAGACTTTACAGACAGCCGGCACCGGGTGGAGATGCTGAAGCTTGCCATCAGCTCTAATTCCTTCTTTAAGCTTGAGCTTGCGGAAATGGACCGGAAAGGCCCTTCTTATACCTATGATACCGTCCGTTTACTGAAGGAGCGGCACCCGAACGACAAGCTTTTCTTTATTATCGGGGCGGATATGATTGAATATCTGCCGAAATGGTACAAACTGGACGAACTGCTCACGCTCATTCAATTTATCGGAGTGCGGCGCCCGGGGTATCATATTGAGACACCGTACCCGCTGCTTTTTGCCGACGTTCCGGAATTTGACGTTTCGTCAACGATGCTGAGAGAACGTCTCAAAGCAAAAAAGCCGACGCAATACTTAATGCCGAATAAAGTGAGGCAGTATATAGAGGAGAATGATTTATATGAATCGTGAGGAAGCACTTGCCTGCGTCAAAGAACAGCTGACCGAGCATCGCTACATCCACACAATCGGCGTGACAGATACGGCGGTTATTCTCGCAGGCCGGTTCGGAGCAGATACGAAAAAAGCGGAAATGGCGGCTATTTTTCATGATTATGCGAAATTCCGGCCGAAAGAAGAAATGAAGCAGATCATCGTGCGGGAAAAAATGCCGGCTGAGCTCTTGGATTACAATGCCGAGCTGTGGCATGCCCCTGTGGGAGCGTATTTGGCTGAGAAAGAAGCGGGGATCACTGATCCTGAGATCTTGGATGCAATCCGCTATCACACGTCAGGGCGTCCCGGAATGACCCTTTTAGACAAAGTCATCTACGTTGCGGATTACATTGAACCCGGCCGCCATTTTCCCGGAGTGGAAGAGGTGCGCCGTCTGGCGGAAACAGATCTGAACGAAGCGCTCATACAAGCGATGAAAAATACAATGATATTTCTGATGAAAAAAAACCAGCCGGTCTTTCCGGAGACGTTTGCAACCTATAACTGGCTGGTGTCTCAAAAATGACAGGAGGAATATGGAAAATGAATCAAGCTTCCGTATTAAAAATCGCGGCAAAAGCATGCGACGATAAACGTGCAGAAGATATTTTAGCGCTGGACATGGAAGGAATCTCACTTGTAGCGGATTACTTTTTAATCTGCCACGGGAATTCTGATAAACAGGTTCAGGCCATTGCGCGTGAAATTAAAGATCAGGCAGAAGAAAACGGCATTGATGTCAAAAAGATGGAAGGGTTTGATGAGGCTCGCTGGGTTTTAGTTGATCTCGGCGACGTCATTGTCCACGTTTTCCATAAAGATGAAAGAAGCTACTATAATCTTGAAAAGCTATGGGGCGACGCGCCGCTCGCAGAGCTTGAACTCGGCTTGAACTCATGATTTACCAAGGCTTCGCCGGTGTATATGACGAGTTAATGTCACATGCGCCGTATGATGAATGGGCGGGCTGGATCGAAGCGTCTCTTCCGGAAAAGGGAAGGGTGCTTGATCTTGCCTGCGGAACCGGAGAAATATCCATCAGGCTTGCTGAAAAAGGCTGCGAAGTCACGGGGATTGATTTGAGTGAAGATATGCTGAGCTGTGCCCAGCAGAAAAAAACGGGAAAGCCGATTCTTTTTCTCCAGCAGGATATGAGAAAGCTTTCCGGTTTTGAAGAACAGTTTGATGCCGTAGTCATCTGCTGTGATTCCCTAAATTACTTAAAAACGAAAAATGATGTCTTAAGCACCTTCAAAAGTGTTTTTCAAGTTTTGAAGGAGGGCGGCCTGCTTCTGTTTGACGTCCATTCCCCGTATAAAATGACGGAGCTTTTTCCGGACAGCACCCATGCGGATCAGGATGAGCAGATCAGCTATATCTGGCAAAGCTTTGCCGGCGATGAAGAGCTTTCTGTCATCCATGATATGTCCTTTTTCGTATGGAACGGACAATCTTATGACCGCTATGACGAGACGCATGAGCAAAAAACATTTTACATTGAAGAATATAAACAAATGCTTGCAGAGACCGGATTTGAACTGAAGAAGGTGACGGCTGATTTTACAGACCGGCCTCCTTCAACAGAGTCTGAACGTCTTTTCTTTACGGCAGGCAAACCAAAAACCATCGTTTAAACGGAACGATGGTTTTTAAAATGCATTTTTTGCGATTGGCGCGATAAAGCTCTTTATGGCATACTCAGTTACACGTGAAATTGCTTCTTCACTAACGATATATCTTCATCGTATTTGTCATGTGTACGCTGAAAGACACGATTGAACATATCCTGAACACCGCTTTCGAGAGCCTTCAGTCCTTCTCCGGTGACGCCGCCTTTTACGCATACTTTTTCCTGCAAGGCGGGAAGCGTGTAATGCCCCGTTTCAAGAAGCTTTCCGAGACCGACAAGCATTTCTGTCGACATAATCACGGCTTCTTCTTTGGTGATGTCCGTTTCTTCCACTGCCGCGTCAATAAAGCGCTGAACGAGATAACTCATAAAAGCGGGCCCGCAGCTGACAATGTCTGACGCCGCTCTTGTAATGCCGCTGCTGATTTCCACAGGTTTTGAAATATGAGTGAACAGTGTTTGAATATCTGCTTTTGCTGCCTCGCTGCAGCTTTTGCCGAACGTAACAAGCGAGACGCCGGCCAAGGCGCGGTTCGTAATGCTCGGAATGACGCGGGCCGTCTGACACGGAACCGTATGTTCAATCTGATCCGTCTGAACGGGGCTGGTAATGGAGATTAAAATGTGATCTTTCCGTAAATGCGGTGTGAGTTTTTTCAGCAAAGGATATATATCCAGCGGTTTTACACAAATGAATATTATTTCATTATCCTGTACGAGCTTTTCCTGATCCTCAATGACATGGATGCCGCTGAAACGTTCTTTTAGTTTTAATGCTTTTTCGATTGTTCTGTTTGTGATGGTGATATGTGAGGGATCGGCAGCGTTTGATTCGATAAACGATTCAATCAGGATCGTTCCCATGTTTCCGGTGCCGATAAAGCCTATTTTCAATGAATTCCCCTCCTTTTTCCCTTAATCCTCTAAACCTTATGCGGGGAGGCAATGCAATATGACGAAAGCGATGATGACGGAGCGGCTGCGGCGGAACCTGAAAATTCTGGGCGCTTGTCTTGCGGCAGGGGCGGTTTTTATCTGTATTTGGCTGTTTCGTTCTGAAAAGGAAGAGCCGGTCAAACAGCAGTCCGTGCTCGGCCAAACAGCCTCAGCCTCCGTCGCGGACAAAAAAGACACCGCAGACGATAAGATTATGATTGATGTGAAAGGTGCGGTCCGAAATCCCGGCGTGTATGAAATGAAAGCGGGAGACAGAGTGACGCAAGCCATTGAAAAAGCCGGAGGCCTGAAGAAAAAGGCGGATGAATTGAATGTTAATTTAGCAGAGCAGCTGCAGGACGGGACGATTGTTTATATTCCGAGTGAAGGCGAAGAAGAGAATCACCCGAAAACAGCAGCGGGTGAAAAGGAGAATGCAGCTGTCAATATCAATACGGCATCTTTGGACGAACTTCAGGCGATTTCCGGGGTGGGGCAGAAAAAAGCGGAAGCCATTATCGCCTACCGAGAAGAAAACGGACGGTTTCAGACTGCTGAAGATTTGATGAATGTATCAGGCTTTGGAGAAAAGTCATTTGAGCGGATAAAAACTTCCATTACGGTAAAGTGAATTGACGGTTCTGCTTAAATCTATGTAAACTTAGAAAAGCAACAAGACTTTTTGGAGGGAACACTTGTGGAACGAATCTCATGGAATCAATATTTTATGGCGCAAAGCCATTTGCTGGCGCTGAGAAGCACATGTCCGAGACTGTCAGTCGGGGCAACCGTAGTCAGAGATAAGCGGATGATTGCCGGCGGATACAACGGCTCAATTGCCGGCGGCGTCCATTGCGCTGATGAAGGATGCCTTTTAATAGATAATCATTGCCAGAGGACCATACATGCAGAGATGAATGCGATTCTGCAATGTTCTAAGTTCGGTGTTCCGACGGAGGGCGCCGAAATTTATGTGACGCATTATCCTTGTATTCAATGCTGCAAATCAATTATCCAGGCAGGCATCAAAACGGTCTATTATGCCGAAGATTACAAAACACAGCCTTATGCAAAAGAGCTGTTCAGCCAAGCCGGAGTCAAGGTGGAGCAGGTCGAACTTGATGAAATGATCATCGATCTGAAAAACCGCGAAAAATTGTCTTTTGTAGCAGGTCTGATTCAGCAATTATCTGATGCGGGAGTTAAGGCAGATGAACTGAAAAAAATTCATGAACAGGCCAATGAGCTGTTTACCAGTTACGTATAAATGAAATATAAATACCTTCTTCTGCCTCTGGCGGCGGTTTCTGCAACTGCGGGAATTGCCGCCGCTCATGTCTTCTGGGTTCTGCTCCTTTTTCTTCTGTATCTTCTCTTTATTATGATAAAAACAAAGCAGCCTGCTCCGGTTGTTGTCTGCCTCGTTTCTTTTTGTGTTTATTTCTTTCTTTATACGGTTTGTGACGCTGCGAATGTAACGCGGTATCAGGCCGGCAGTTATACTGAACAGGCCGTCATCACTAATATTCCGAAGGTTGACGGAGCGAAAATGTCAGCCGTTATCCGTACACATGACAAGGAAAAATGGGCGGCTTCGTATAAAATCCGGTCTCTTGAGGAAAAGAGACTCATTGAACAGCTTGAACCGGGGATGCGTTGCACGTTTACAGGCTCTCTGGAACAGCCTGCACATGCGACGATTCCCGGAGGTTTTGATTATAAGGAATATCTTTACTCTCAGCAGATTCACTGGTTATTTTCCGTGACTTCCATTGAGCAGTGTGAAAAATCCAAACAGCCGCTGTTTAAACTGCTGAACTTCAGAAAAAATTTGATTTCAATCATTCGGAATCACGTACCTGAATCTTCCGCCGGAATTGTTGAAGCGCTGACCTTAGGTGAAAGATTTTCTATAGAGGACGATATACTGAGTGCATATCAAAATTTGGGAGTCGTTCATTTAATGGCGATTTCCGGAATGCATGTCGGTCTTATTACGGCGGGACTATTTTATGCTCTGATCAGAATCGGGCTGACAAGAGAAAAGGCGGGGATGTTGCTGCTGCTGTTTTTGCCGGTGTATACGCTGCTGAGCGGTGCCGCCCCATCCGTATTGCGCGCATCCCTCATGCTGGGATTTTATATCGCCGGAACTCTTGTTAAACGCGGCATTCATTCCTCTGCTGCATTGTCTCTGTCTTATCTGCTGCTCCTGCTGTTTAATCCTTACTTCCTTTGGCAGGCGGGCTTCCAGCTTTCCTTTGCGGTAAGCGCCTCTTTAATTCTGTCATCCTCCATTTTAAAGAAAGCGGGGAAAAGCAGACTTGCCGGGCTTGCGATGGCCTCATTCATTGCAGAGCTCAGCTCACTTCCGTTTCTTCTCTATCATTTTCAGCAAATTTCACTTGTCAGTTTTCCGATGAACATGGTGATGGTGCCATTTTATACGTTATTTGTCATTCCGGTTTCTGTCATCGGCTTCCTTCTTCTTTTGCTTTCAAGGCAGATGGGAGAATGTTTGTTTGATATGTTTGACCTTGTGATGAAGCCTGTGCATGATTTCATTACATATGCGGCATCCGTTGATTTATTTACTATGATTGTGTCAAAGCCTGACTTTCTTTCCCTTCTTCTGCTTGCGGTTTCCGTTTTTACGCTTTTTGCGGCTTTGGAAAAGGGAGGTTTTTTAAAACTCAGGAAATCGGCTCTTTTTTTCTGCGCGGTTTTGGCTTATTTAATATGCCGTCCGTATTTCAGTCCATGGGGAGAAGCGGATATGCTTGATATCGGGCAGGGAGACTCGCTGTTTATAAGCGCGCCGCACCGCAAAGGGACCGTAATGGTTGATACAGGGGGAGTGATTGCTTATCCCGGAGAATCATGGAAAGAAAAACGCCACCCGTATTCTATCGGCGAGAAGGTTTTGATTCCGTTTTTAAACGGAAAAGGGGTGAAAAAGCTGGATGCGCTGTTTTTAACCCATGCGGATCAGGATCACATCGGAGAAGCCGGAGTGTTAATCAAAAATCATAGAGTCAAACGGTTAATTGTCCCCGTGGGATTCGTAAAAGAACCGAAGGATCAGAACATATTAAAAATGGCGAAAGAAAACAACATTCCCGTTGCCGAAGCAAAGCGGGGCGACACCATTACAGCGGGTGATCTTCAGTTTCAGGTGCTGTCTCCGGAGTCATCTGACGGAAAGAGTAAAAATGATTCATCACTGGTGCTTTGGACGGTTTTAGGCGGAGTGAGCTGGCTTTTGACGGGAGATTTAGAATCGGACGGCGAAACAGAAGTGCTGAAAACGTATCCGAAACTGAAGGCTGATATATTGAAGGCGGGTCATCACGGCAGCAAAAGCTCAACGAGTGAAGCCTTTTTGAAACAGCTTCAGCCGGAAGCAGCGCTGATTTCAGCAGGAAAAGAGAATCGATACCATCATCCGCATGAAGAAGTGCTGGATCGTTTGAAGGCGTACTCTGTCAATGTGCTTCGCACCGATATCAGCGGAACGATTCAATACAGATTTGAAAAAGGCGCCGGAACGTTTTCCGTCTTCCCTCCATATGATATAGAAGAAACCAGGGCGCAAGAAGTAAAAAAGACTGCCGATTGACAGCAGCCCGGAATGCGGCTAAGAGCCGATAAGATGGATGGCTGTTGCCATCACGAACAAAAAGGCGAAAAATCCGAAGGACACGACAAAACCGACAGCTGAGTCAACAGCATCATTTCGTTTGCTTTGAACGTTTTTTTCAAAATCATTCAATTTCATCCCTCCTGACTTCCCTAAGTATACTGGAATTGTTTTGAAAAATCTAGAAGTGATGGTAACGTTTTCTGTTCTTGTGATTATCGCCTTTTTACAAGCAGACCCGGGAGCTTGTGAATCAGGCGTTTATTATAAATGAGGAAGCTGTCCTTTTTAAAGCTTCCTCTTTACTATTTGCCGAACTCAATTTAGGATAGAAGGGGATCAAGAAAGAGAGGAAGTCATACGATCATGGTATTTGATGTTTGGAAAGCCCTGAAAAAAGGGGATGTCCGCTCCGTTTATTGCTTATACGGAAAAGAAACGTATCTGCTCCAAGAGACTGTCAGCCGGATCAGACAAGCTGTCGTTGATGAGGAGACTAAAGATTTTAACCTGTCTGTTTTTGATCTTGAAGAGGATCCGCTTGACCAGGCCATAACCGATGCGGAAACGTTTCCGTTTATGGGAGAGAAGCGGCTGGTTATCGTAAAAAATCCGTCTTTTTTAACAGGGGAAAAAAAGAAAGAAAAAATAGAGCATAATACAAGCGCTTTGGAGACTTACCTGAAGGAGCCTGCGCCTTATACGGTCTTTGTGATTGTGGCTCCGTATGAAAAGCTGGACGAACGGAAAAAGCTGACGAAAGCGCTGAAGCAAAAAGCCCTTATGATTGAAGCTAAGGAGCTGAATGCAAAGGAGACGACTGATTTTACGATTAATCTGGCGAAATCCGAAAATAAAACGATGGATACAGAAGCTGCCGAGCATTTGGTTCTGCTTGCAAACGGCCATCTGTCTTCCATATATCAGGAAATACAAAAACTCTCCGCCTACACCGGTGACAGACATGAGATCACGCTTGAAGATGTCCGGGAGCTTGTCGCAAGAAGTTTGGAGCAGAATATTTTTGAGCTGATCAACAAAATCGTGAACCGAAAACGGACGGAAAGTCTTCAAATATTTTATGATCTTTTAAAACAAAACGAAGAACCGATCAAAATTATGGCGCTGATCGCCAACCAATTCCGTCTGATTATGCAGACAAAGTATTTTGCGGGACAAGGATACGGCCAAAAGCAAATCGCTTCCAACTTAAAGGTGCACCCCTTCCGGGTAAAGCTGGCGATGGATCAGGCGAGGCTATTTTCTGAAGAAGAGCTGCGGCGTATTATAGAAAGGCTCGCAGTGATGGATTATGAAATGAAAACGGGGAAAAAGGACAAGCAGCTCTTGCTGGAGCTCTTTCTCCTTGAGCTTCTCGGGACTGAATGAAAAAAACGATCCCCGTTAAAGGGATCGTTTTTGTATTATGCAGAAAGTCCGTTCACTTGTTTCGCAAGTCTAGATTTGTATCGAGCTGCGGCATTTTTGTGTACAAGACCTGTTTTCACTGCTTTATCAATGCGTTTCGCTGCTTCAGAAAGAGCAGTTTTCGCTTTATCCGCTTCGTTGTTAGCAACAGAAGCTTCAACTTGTTTGATTGCAGTACGCATAGCAGATTTGATTGTCGCGTTATGAGCGCGGCGTTCGTTGTTTGTTTTTGTACGTTTAATCGCTGATTTAATGTTTGGCATGTGTTTCACCTCCTAAGATACAACCTGTAGCACAGTGTCTTAAGGTTAAATCTTCTTCACAATAGAACAAATTGTATTCTATCAAACAGAACTTTAGATTGCAATATAAATGTAAAGTATTTTTCGTTGATGGGTAAATTCGCATGATTCGTTTTGTAAATGGTCACACTATATACCACGATGATTGAAGGAGGTCTTTCCTGTGAAAAACAACGAACTGGATGTCAATCAATTTCTGATACGGACGGATTTAGCGGTAGAAACGAAACAGGCGGTAAAAGACGGACAAGCCGGTCAGACAAAAGAAATAAACGGGTTTATTGAAAAAGAACGCGACAAGGGCGGCATTAAAGTCAGAACCGTCGATATTACCAAAGAAGGCGCCGAGCTATCGGGGAAAAAGCAGGGACGCTATGTCACGATCGAGGCTCAAGGGGTTCGGGAACACGACTCTGACATGCAGGAAAAAGTAACGGAAGTGTTTGCCGAGGAATTTTCCGCCTATCTGTCGGCATTAAAGATTCCAAAGGATGCAAGCTGTTTGATCGTCGGTCTCGGCAACTGGAATGTGACGCCGGATGCGCTCGGCCCTCTCGTGACCGAAAACCTTCTTGTGACAAGGCATCTGTTCAGGCTTCAGCCGGAAAACGTACAGGAAGGGTACAGGCCGGTCAGCGCGCTTGCTCCCGGTGTGATGGGATTAACGGGAATTGAAACGAGCGATATTATTCAAGGTGTGATCAAAGAATCAAAGCCGGATTTTGTGATTGCGGTAGACGCTCTTGCGGCAAGAGCCGTTGAAAGGGTGAACACGACCATCCAATTTTCTGATACGGGCATTCACCCGGGATCAGGCGTCGGCAATAAGAGAAAAGAATTAAGCAAGGAAACGCTCGGCATCCCCGTCATCGCAATCGGGGTACCGACTGTCGTTGATGCGGTTACGATCGCGAGCGATACGGTGGATTATATATTAAAGCATTTCGGCAGAGAGATGAAAGATGACAGCCCGTCAAGATCTCTGGTGCCCGCCGGAATGAACTTCGGCAAAAAGAAGGTGCTGACAGACGAAGATCTTCCCGGAGAAAAAGAACGCCAATCCTTTCTCGGTATTGTCGGCACGCTGGACGAAAACGAAAAACGCCAGCTGATTCACGAAGTGCTCTCTCCGCTCGGCCATAATCTGATGGTCACGCCGAAGGAGATTGACACCTTTATTGATGATATGGCGAACGTGCTTGCAAACGGGTTAAACACCGCCCTTCATGAAAAAGTGTCACAAGATAACAAAGGTTCTTATAATCATTAAAATGGTTCTACCTCCTCTAGCTTGTTCATAGAGTAATTACTAGACAAGCGCTGGAGGGATTCAAATCATGAGAAAAAAACGCAGAAACCGTCAAATTGTCGTTGCAGTAAACGGTGGAAATGCGCTCAAGGGCATGTTTTTGTTTATGACAAGCCTTATCGTTATTTTCGTATTATCGGGTGTGCTCACATCGCTTCGCCCTGAACTGAGGCTTTCTTCGGATTCTCTTCACGGAATTGCCGGAGAACTTCCGGGTGACGCGTTTGCACACCTCCTCGGTATGGAAAATCATTATTTCGCCTCAGAGCTTCCTGAAAAAGACTCTTTTCAGTTGTCCCGGCTTTCCTTAAAACTGGCGACAAGTATTAATATGGAAGACCCGCGGAGTTTCTTGGGACGTGAGCTGCCGGGATTTGCCCAATACGATACGGAGATCCTTCTGGCGGGGCAGGGGACGGATTATACGAATATGCCTGCTGAATCTCCGCCGCCGTCGAAGGTGATGGAAAAAGAAAAAGAAGTGAACCTGGCAGAAATCGAAAACAAAACGAAAAAAGAAGAAACGGCGCCGCCGAAACATTCAACAGGCAGCAAAAAAGTCGTTTTTATTTACCACACTCATAATACCGAATCTTATCTTCCTCTGTTAAAGGGGGAAACAAATCCTGATAACGCCCGCCATTCGAAGGCCAATGTCACGCTTGTCGGAGATATGTTCGGAAAAGCGCTTGAAGCGCAAGGTGTAGGAGCGACCGTAGATAAAACCGACATTCAGGCCCGCCTGAACAAAGACGGCTTAAATTATGCGCGAAGCTATGACGAATCAAGGCCGGTCGTAAAAAGCGCGCTCGCCAAAAATAAAAATCTGCAATATACCATAGACATTCACCGGGATTCCCGCCGCAAGAAAAATACGACAGCCGACATCAAAGGAAAAAGCTATGCCAGAGTCGCCATCGTGGTCGGCAAAAAAAGCGCTAATTTTGAAGAAAACTATAAACTCGCAAGTGAACTTCATAAGCTGATGGAGAAAAAATACCCCGGCTTAAGCGTCGGTGTTTTATCAAAAGGCTCTCCGGGAGATAATGGAGTATACAACCAGGATTTAAACGACAGGTCGCTTCTGCTGGAATTCGGGGGCGTGGATAACAATCTTGAAGAACTGAGGCGCGCATCAGATGCCGTGGCCGATGTGTTCAGCGAACTGTACTGGGATGCAGACAAGGTCAGCTCGCAATCAGGAGAGAAGAAAAAACAATAGAAATCAGGTGATTCGAATGATCCGTTTTACCGGCAAATGCCTGCTGATCGCCATTGTCATGTTTTTCGGCGTTTTGTTCGGCATGCAGCAGGCAAACAGCGGAATGCTTGATATGAAAGGATACAAAGATCCCTCCTTAAAAGGAGCATTCACGCTCGGCGGCGGAGAAGGACAGGAAAAAGAAGCTTCCATTTTGGGGCAAACCGTTACGGCGAAAGATCTGGAAGAAAAACAAAAACAGCTGGAACAGGCGGAAACCTTCAACCTGTTTTCAAAAGCGGGAGAAACCCTTTCAAATACCGTGACGGACTCGGCGCAGGCGATGTACGAGTGGGTTTCGAAACTGAACCGATAGCATTGATGAAGAGAAAAGCGGATGATTCCTTAAAGGAAGCTTTTCTCTTTCTTGTTTTAATTGAATGTTTACAATCCTATTGATATAATCTAAGCTAGTGTATTTTGCGTTTAATAGTAGGAGTGATAGATTGTGACAGATAAAGAAAAGCGTTTAGAGAGGCAGTCAAGAATCCGGAATTTCTCCATCATCGCCCATATAGACCACGGCAAATCGACCTTGGCGGATCGGATTTTAGAAAAAACATCGGCGATCACCCAGCGGGAAATGAAAGAACAATTGCTTGATTCAATGGACCTTGAACGCGAACGGGGAATTACCATCAAATTAAATTCCGTTCAGCTGAAATACAAAGCAAAAGACGGAGAAGAATATATATTCCATCTCATCGACACGCCCGGACACGTCGACTTTACATATGAAGTTTCGCGAAGCCTGGCTGCCTGTGAAGGCGCGATTCTCGTTGTTGATGCGGCTCAGGGAATAGAAGCGCAGACATTGGCGAACGTCTATCTGGCGCTTGATAATGATCTTGAGATTCTTCCTGTCATTAATAAAATCGATCTTCCGAGCGCAGAGCCAGAACGTGTGCGTCAAGAGGTTGAGGACGTTATCGGCCTTGACGCTTCAGACGCCGTCCTCGCTTCAGCGAAAGCGGGCATCGGCATCGAAGACATTTTAGAACAGATCGTAGAAAAAGTGCCGGCTCCCGCGGGAGATCCGGAAGCTCCGCTGAAAGCGCTCATCTTTGACTCGCTTTATGACGCGTACCGCGGAGTCGTCGCGTATATCAGAGTCGTAGAAGGAACGGTCAAACCGGGCCAGAAAATTAAAATGATGGCAACCGGAAAAGAGTTTGAAGTCATTGAAGTCGGCGTCTTTACGCCGAAAGCGCAGCCGGCTGACGAATTGACAGTCGGTGACGTAGGCTATTTGACAGCCGCAATCAAAAACGTCGGCGACACCCGTGTCGGTGATACGATCACGAGCGCGGTTAAGCCTGCGGCAGAAGCGCTTCCGGGCTACCGCAAACTCAATCCGATGGTATACTGCGGACTTTATCCGATTGACACAGCCAAATATAATGATTTGCGCGAAGCTCTGGAAAAACTTGAATTGAACGATTCATCTCTTCAATACGAGGCGGAGACGTCACAAGCCCTCGGCTTCGGTTTCCGCTGCGGTTTTTTAGGAATGCTTCACATGGAAATCATTCAAGAGCGGATTGAACGGGAATTTAAAATTGACCTTATTACGACCGCGCCGAGCGTTATTTATGACGTTTATATGACGGACGGCGAAAAGATCATCGTGGATAACCCGTCAAACATGCCTGACCCGCAAAAAATAGAGCGGGTGGAAGAACCTTATGTCAAAGCGACGATGATGGTTCCGAACGATTACGTCGGAGCGGTTATGGAGCTTTGCCAGGGGAAACGGGGCAACTTTATCGATATGCAGTACTTAGACGCCAACCGGGTCAGCATTGTATATGAGATGCCTCTTGCGGAAATCGTATATGAATTTTTTGATCAGCTGAAATCCAGCACGAAAGGGTACGCCTCTTTCGATTACGAGCTGATCGGCTACAAACCGTCCAAACTCGTCAAAATGGACATTATGCTGAATGCAGAAAAAATTGATGCGCTGTCATTTATCGTGCACCGCGATTACGCATACGAGCGCGGGAAAGTCATCGTCGAAAAATTGAAAGAATTGATTCCCCGCCAGCAATTCGAAGTGCCCGTACAGGCAGCGATCGGACAGAAAATCGTGGCCCGCTCAACCATTAAGGCCATGCGGAAAAACGTCCTTGCAAAATGTTACGGAGGAGACATCTCGCGGAAACGGAAGCTTCTTGAAAAACAAAAAGAAGGAAAACGCCGGATGAAGCAGGTCGGCTCGGTAGAAGTGCCGCAGGAAGCGTTTATGGCCGTTCTTAAAATGGATGACAGCCCGAAAAAATAACGGAAGCCGCCGCAGTCCCGCGCTGCGGCTTCTTTCTGTAAAGAAGAAGGTGTTTCAAAATGAAATCAGCTTATATTCATATTCCGTTTTGTGAGCATATCTGCCACTATTGCGATTTCAATAAATATTTTATTCAGAGCCAGCCTGTCGATGAGTACTTAAACTCACTCGAAAAGGAAATGATAAACACAATAGAACGGACGGGACGCCCCGATCTCCGCACGATTTTTATCGGGGGAGGCACGCCGACATCGCTCTCACCCGACCAGCTGGAAAAATTGATGGATTCCATTCACCGTGTGCTGAAACCTTCTGACGGACTCATAGAATTTGCCGCGGAAGCGAATCCGGATGATTTGTCCCCGGAAAAATTAAAAATCATGAAAAATGCCGGTGTCAACAGGCTGAGCTTCGGTGTTCAAACCTTTGAAGATGAGCTTTTACAAAAAATCGGCAGAGTGCATAAACAAAAGGACGTATTCACTTCCTTTGAACGAGCGAGGGCTCTCGGCTTCGACAACATCAGTCTCGATTTGATGTTCGGCCTGCCGGGTCAGACGCTGGCCGACCTTGACAATTCCGTCAAAACGGCTTTGTCTCTTGATGCGGAGCATTATTCCGTTTACTCGCTGATCGTAGAGCCGAAAACGGTGTTTTATAATTTAATGCAAAAAGGCCGTCTGCATCTCCCGGCGCAAGAACAAGAGGCCGAGATGTATGAAACGGTCATGAGGCAGATGAGTGAAGCGGGCATCCGTCAATACGAGATCAGTAACTTTGCAAAGCCCGGATACGAGTCGCAGCATAATCTGACGTATTGGAGCAATGAAGCGTATTTCGGTTTTGGCGCAGGCGCTCACGGGTATATCAGCGGCACGCGCACCGTCAACGCCGGGCCTGTGAAACATTACATTCAGCTCATCGAAGAAAAGGGGCTGCCTTATCGTGACACGCACGAGGTGACACGTGAGGAGCAGATTGAAGAAGAAATGTTCCTCGGTCTCAGAAAAATGTCCGGCGTACAAAAGCAAGCTTTTCTCGATAAATTCGGACGCTCGGTTGACGAACTGTTTCCCGATGTTCTCAAAGATTTAACCGAAAAAGGCCTGATCTGTGACACGGAAGAATCGGTTGCATTAACGCATGAGGGCAAATTATTAGGAAATGAGGTTTTTGGCGCTTTTTTGGGTGAGTTATAATTGACATTTTTCTTTTGGTTTGTTACTTTTGATATAGAATTAGCACTCGCTGACCTTGAGTGCTAACAGGGGTGATGATGATGTTAACAAATCGTCAGCTGTTGATCCTGCAAGTGATTATTAATGATTTTATACAATCAGCGCAGCCTGTAGGATCAAGAACTCTTTCAAAAAAAGACGAGATTACATTCAGCTCTGCAACGATCAGAAACGAGATGGCTGACTTGGAGGAATTGGGCTTTATTGAAAAAACCCATTCATCCTCAGGACGGATTCCGTCGGAAAAAGGGTACAGGTATTATGTCGATCATTTGCTGTCACCCGTCAAGCTGACAAAAACCGATCTGGATTTAATTCACTCGATATTTAAAGAAAAAATCTTCGAGCTGGAAAAAACAGTCCAAAAATCAGCGCAAATCCTGTCCGATCTGACAAACTACACATCGATTGTCCTCGGGCCGACGCTGAGCGAGAACTATCTTAAACAGATTCAAATCGTTCCGATCCAGCCGGATAAGGCGGTCGCCATCCTCGTCACGAACACGGGTCATGTCGAAAACCGCACCATCAATTTTCCGGCTAAAGTGGATTTGGCCGATATTGAAAAACTGGTCAATATATTAAACGATCGATTAGCGGGCGTGCCGATGGACGAACTGAATGAGCGTATTTTTAAAGAGGTTGTCACATATTTAAGGCAGCATATTGCCAACTATGACAGCATTCTCGAATCGCTCCGATCCACATTCCATCCGGCGACCCATGTTGAGAAATTGTTTTTCGGCGGAAAAATCAATATGCTGAATCAGCCGGAGTTCCACGATATTGAACGGGTCCGCTCGCTCTTATCCTTAATTGAAAAAGAGCAGGATGTTCTGAAGCTGTTTCAGTCATCAAAAGCCGGGATTTCAATCAAAATCGGGAAAGAAAATGACTACGAAGAAATGGAAAACTGCAGCTTAATCACGGCCACCTATACTGTTGATACGAAGCAGATCGGATCAATCGCCATCATCGGGCCGACACGCATGAATTATTCAAGAGTCGTCAGCCTGCTGCAGCACGTGACTTCGGACTTGTCAAAAGCATTCACAAGTTTGTATGATGAATAAGGGAATTTTGGCAATCATTTTCAGTCATCTTTTTACAGCATTTGAGGGAGGTGAACACAATGTCAGAAGAAAAACAAACCGCAGAACAGGTTGAAGCAGCAGAACAAGAAGAAATGACAGAACAAGCCGCTTCAGAAGAACAGCATGAAGAAACCGTTGGTCAGGAAGAAGACCTTCAGCACCAAATTGATGAATTGCAGGGTTTGCTTGATGAAAAAGAAAACAAGCTTTTGCGTGTTCAAGCAGACTTTGAAAACTATAAACGACGCAGCCGCCTTGAAATGGAAGCTGCTCAGAAATACCGTTCTCAAAACGTCGTAACGGAAATCCTTCCGGCTCTCGACAACTTTGAACGGGCTTTACAGGTAGAAGCTGAAAGCGAGCAGACAAAAAGCTTGCTGCAAGGTATGGAAATGGTCCGCCGCCAGCTGATAGACGCCCTTGAAAAAGAAGGCGTTGAAGCCATCGAAGCTGTCGGTCAGGAATTTGATCCGAACCTTCACCAAGCCGTAATGCAGGTCGAAGATGAAAACTTCGGCAGCAATATTGTTATCGAAGAACTGCAAAAAGGCTACAAACTGAAGGATCGCGTTATCCGTCCTTCAATGGTAAAAGTGAATCAATAACTACATAGCAGGAGGTAATTCAAAGTGAGTAAAGTAATCGGAATTGACTTGGGTACGACAAACTCATGTGTGGCAGTGCTTGAAGGCGGCGAGCCTACAGTTATCGCCAATGCTGAAGGAAACCGTACTACTCCGTCAGTCGTTGCATTTAAAAACGGCGAGCGCCAAGTAGGGGAAGTGGCAAAACGCCAATCAATCACAAACCCTAACACAATCATGTCTGTCAAACGCCATATGGGTACTGACTATAAAGTAGAAATCGAAGGAAAAGACTACACGCCTCAAGAAGTGTCAGCTATTATCCTTCAGCATCTGAAAGCATACGCTGAAAGCTACCTGGGCGAAACAGTTTCAAAAGCTGTTATCACGGTTCCGGCATACTTCAACGATGCAGAGCGTCAAGCGACAAAAGATGCCGGTAAAATCGCCGGTCTTGAAGTAGAGCGTATTATCAACGAACCGACTGCAGCAGCGCTTGCATACGGACTTGATAAAACGGACGAAGACCAAACCATTCTTGTATACGACCTTGGCGGCGGTACGTTTGACGTATCTGTTCTTGAACTTGGCGACGGCGTGTTTGAAGTCCGTTCAACTGCCGGTGACAACCGTCTTGGCGGGGACGACTTTGACCAAGTCATCATTGATCATCTCGTAGCAGAATTCAAAAAAGAAAACGGCATTGATCTTTCAAAAGACAAAATGGCGCTTCAGCGTTTGAAAGATGCAGCTGAGAAAGCGAAAAAAGACCTTTCCGGCGTATCATCTACGCAAATTTCTTTACCATTTATCACAGCGGGAGAAGCAGGTCCTCTTCACCTTGAGCTGACATTGACCCGCGCTAAATTTGAAGAGCTTTCCGCTCATCTTGTTGAACGCACAATGGCTCCTGTCCGTCAGGCTCTTCAAGATGCGGATCTTTCTGCAAGCGAAATCGACAAAGTTATTCTTGTCGGCGGATCTACACGTATTCCTGCCGTACAGGAAGCAATCAAAAAAGAAACAGGTAAAGAAGCGCATAAAGGCGTAAACCCTGATGAAGTTGTAGCGCTTGGTGCTGCGATTCAAGGCGGCGTCATCACAGGAGACGTAAAAGACGTTGTACTTCTTGACGTTACACCGCTTTCTCTCGGTATTGAAACAATGGGCGGCGTGTTCACGAAACTGATCGACCGCAATACGACAATTCCGACGAGCAAGTCTCAAGTATTCTCAACTGCAGCTGACAACCAAACAGCTGTTGACATTCACGTGCTTCAAGGTGAGCGCCCGATGTCTGCCGACAACAAAACGCTCGGCCGCTTCCAGCTTACTGATATCCCGCCTGCACCGCGCGGCGTACCGCAAATCGAAGTTTCTTTCGATATTGACAAAAACGGTATCGTAAACGTAAGAGCGAAAGACTTAGGCACAGGAAAAGAACAAAACATTACAATCAAATCTTCTTCAGGTCTTTCAGATGACGAAATCGAACGCATGGTAAAAGAAGCGGAAGAAAACGCTGACGCTGATGCGAAGAGAAAAGAAGAAATCGAAGTCCGCAACGAAGCTGACCAGCTTGTGTTCCAAACGGAAAAAACTCTAAAAGACCTGGAAGGCAAAGTGGACGAAGAGCAAGTGAAAAAAGCAAACGACGCGAAAGACGCGCTGAAAGCAGCTATCGAGAAAAACGAAATTGAAGAGATCAAAGCGAAAAAAGATGAGATTCAAACAATCGTTCAAGAGCTTTCCATGAAGCTTTATGAAGAAGCGGCAAAAGCGCAGCAGGCTGAAGGCGGAGCAAACGCTGAAGGCAAAAAAGCGGACGATAACGTTGTCGATGCGGAATACGAAGAAGTAAAAGACGACGAAGCGAAAAAATAAGTTCTTTCCGCAGAAAGCGGAAGAACACACAGCATATTCTGATTCAACAGACAGAAAGTCAAAGTCAGGCATCTCTTGGCTTTGACTTTTTTTCTTGCCCGGGATAAAAGGAATTGAAAAAACATAATTCAAAATGATACAATCTAATTTATGTGAGAAATTCGGGAGAGTGAAGCGAGATGAGTAAGCGTGATTACTATGAAGTGCTTGGAGTAAGTAAGAGCGCTTCAAAGGATGAAATCAAAAAAGCCTATCGGAAGCTTTCAAAAAAATATCATCCTGATATCAATAAAGAATCCGGAGCAGATGAAAAATTCAAAGAGGTAAAAGAAGCATACGAAGCGCTCTCAGACGACCAAAAACGCGCTCAATATGATCAATTCGGCCATACTGACCCTAATCAGGGCTTCGGAGGCGGATTCGGCGGCGGGGGAGACTTCGGCGGTTTCGGTTTCGATGACATCTTCTCAAGCATTTTCGGCGGCGGCACGAGACGCCGTGATCCGAATGCACCGCGGCAAGGCGCTGATCTGCAGTATACAATGACACTGTCATTTGAAGATGCGGCTTTCGGAAAAGAGACGATCATTGAAATTCCCCGCGAAGAGAATTGCGAAACATGTAAAGGCTCTGGCGCAAAGCCGGGAACAAAGCCGGAAACGTGCTCGCACTGCGGAGGTTCAGGCCAGCTGAATGTCGAACAGAACACGCCGTTTGGCAAAGTGCTTAACCGAAGAGTCTGCCACCACTGTGAAGGAACAGGGAAAATCATCAAAAACAAGTGTGCGGACTGCGGCGGCACGGGCAAAGTGAAAAAACGGAAAAAAATCAACGTTACGATCCCTGCCGGTGTGGACGACGGACAGCAGCTGCGCGTTCCGGGTCAAGGTGAACCGGGTGTAAACGGAGGTCCTCCGGGAGATCTGTTTGTCGTATTCCATGTGCGCGCCCACGAGTTCTTTGAGCGTGACGGAGATGATATTTACTGTGAAATGCCGTTAACGTTTGCCCAAGCGGCACTCGGAGACGAAGTGGAAGTGCCGACGCTTCACGGAAAAGTGAAATTGAAAATTCCTGCCGGCACACAAACCGGCACAAAATTCAGATTAAGAGGCAAAGGCGTGCAGAATGTCCGGGGCTACGGACAAGGCGACCAGCACATTGTCGTCCGCGTCGTCACACCGACAAATCTGACAGATAAACAAAAAGACATCATCCGCGAGTTTGCTGAAGTGAGCGGTAACCTGCTGGATGAACAAGAAATGAGTTTCTTTGACAAAGTAAAACGCGCATTTAAAGGCGAGTAATGATTGGATAGGAGTTGGTAGTTTTGAAATGGTCCGAAATCAGCATTCACACAACACATGAAGCGGTCGAACCCATCTCAAATATTTTGCATGAAGCTGGTGCGAGCGGGGTTGTCATCGAAGATCCGCTTGATTTAATGAAAGAGCGTGAGAATGTTTACGGGGAAATCTACCAGCTCGACCCCAATGATTACCCCGATGAGGGTGTCATTGTCAAAGCGTATCTGCCGATCAACAGTTTCCTGGGCGAAACGGTCGACGGCATTAAAGAGACGATTAATAATCTGCTGCTGTACGATATTGATTTGGGCAGAAACAAAATCACCATTTCTGAGGTTAATGAAGAGGAATGGGCGACAGCTTGGAAAAAGTATTACCATCCTGTGAAAATTTCTGAAAAGTTCACGATCGTTCCCACATGGGAAACATATACACCGGTGCATACGGATGAACTGATTATCGAAATGGATCCGGGCATGGCATTCGGTACGGGAACGCATCCGACAACCGTTCTGTGCATTCAGGCGCTTGAGCGTATCGTTCAAAAAGGAGACCGTGTCATTGATGTCGGCACGGGTTCTGGAATTTTGAGCATCGCAGCCGCCATGCTTAAGGCTGAATCGGTTCATGCGTATGATCTTGACCCGGTCGCTGTTGAAAGCGCGCGTCTGAATGTGAAATTGAACAAAGTGAGCGATACGGCCGAAGTGAAGCAGAATAATTTGTTAGACGGCATCACGGGCGAACATGATGTCATTGTCGCAAATATTTTGGCTGAAGTGATTCTCCGCTTTACATCGCAGGCGTACAACCTGCTCAAAGACGGAGGCCATTTTATTACTTCAGGCATTATCGGCCAGAAAAAACAGGAAGTAAAAGAAGCGTTGGAAAAAGCCGGCTTTACCATCATAGAAATTCTGTCTATGGAAGATTGGGTCAGCATCATCGCGAAAAAATAACAGTTAGTAGGTGTCACAGCGTATGCAACGATATTTTATCGAGCTCACGAAGCAGGAGATGGACGAAACCCCCGATTTTCACATCACGGGGGAAGACGTCCACCATATTGCCAACGTCATGAGAATGAGTGCGGGAGGCCGGATTATCTGCTGTTCGAAAGACGGCCATGAAGCGCTATGCCTGCTCAAAGAGATTTCTAAAGATCATATATCATGCAGCGTCGCTGAATGGACGGGGGAAAACCGTGAACTGCCGTTAAAGATCAGGATCGCCAGCGGCCTTCCGAAAGGCGATAAGCTTGAGTGGATTATCCAAAAAGGGACCGAGCTCGGGGCAAGTATGTTCATCCCTTTTCAAGGCGCCCGATCCGTCGTTAAGCTTGACGACAAAAAGGCAAAGAAAAAGCGGGAGAGATGGGCGAAAATCGCGAAGGAAGCGGCGGAGCAATCGTACCGCAATGAAATTCCCGAAGTGAAAACCGTTCATACATTCCGGCAGCTGCTTGAGATGGCGGAGAATGTCGATAAATGTGTCGTTGCATACGAGGAGTCATCAAAGCAGGGAGAAACGGGCGCTTTCGCCGCGGAACTCAAAAGCCTTCCGCAAGGTTCGTCTCTTTTAATCGTATTCGGCCCTGAAGGCGGTCTGACTGAGTCTGAAGTTCAGCAGCTTTCAGAAAAAGGCGCCGTCTTATGCGGCCTCGGACCGAGAATTTTACGGACTGAAACTGCGCCGCTTTACGCGTTAAGCGCAGTTTCCTATCATACAGAGTTATTAAGAGGTGATCAGTAATGGCAACTGTTGCTTTTCATACCCTTGGCTGCAAGGTCAATCATTATGAAACAGAAGCAATCTGGCAGCTGTTTAAAGATGCGGGTTATGAACGAAAAGAATTCGAACAGACAGCAGATGTATATGTCATTAATACATGTACGGTAACAAACACGGGAGATAAAAAAAGCCGTCAAGTCATCAGAAGGGCGATCCGCCAAAATCCTGACGGCGTAATCTGCGTAACAGGGTGCTATGCGCAAACATCTCCGGCAGAAATTATGGCCATCCCGGGTGTTGACATTGTCGTCGGCACGCAGGATCGTGAAAAAATGCTCGGCTACATTGAGCAGTACAGGGAAGAGCGCCAGCCGATCAACGGTGTCGGCAACATTATGAAAGCACGCGTGTTTGAAGAGCTGGATGTTCCCGCTTTTACTGACCGGACAAGAGCGTCATTGAAAATCCAAGAGGGCTGCAACAACTTCTGTACGTTCTGCATTATTCCTTGGGCGCGCGGCCTGCTTCGTTCCCGCGATCCTGAAGAAGTCATTAAACAGGCGCAGCAACTGGTGGATGCCGGTTATAAAGAAATCGTTCTGACTGGGATTCATACGGGCGGCTACGGCGAAGATATGAAAGATTATAATTTTGCCAAGCTTCTTCGTGAGTTGGATACACGTGTAGAGGGACTGAAACGGATCAGAATTTCATCTATTGAAGCAAGCCAAATCACTGATGAAGTGATTGAAGTGCTGGATGCGTCTGATAAAATCGTCCGCCACCTTCACATCCCGATTCAATCAGGATCAAACACCGTGCTGAAACGGATGAGACGAAAATATACGATGGAATTTTTCGCTGACCGTTTAAATAAGCTGAAAGAAGCACTGCCGGGTCTTGCCGTAACTTCTGATGTTATCGTCGGTTTCCCGGGTGAAACAGAAGAAGAATTTATGGAAACATACCGGTTCATTAAAGAACATAAGTTTTCTGAGCTTCATGTATTCCCTTACAGCAAACGCACCGGAACACCTGCGGCCAGAATGGAAGACCAGGTTGACGAGAATGTGAAAAATGAACGGGTGCACAAGCTGATTGCCCTGTCTGACCAGCTTGCCAAAGAATATGCCTCTGATTACGAAGGAGAGGTTCTGGAAATCATTCCGGAGGAGACGTTTAAAGAGTCTGATGAAGACGGCATGTTCGTCGGCTATACGGACAATTACATGAAAGTCGTCTTCAAAGGCACGGAAGATTTAATCGGCAAACTTGTTAAAGTCAAAATTCAAAAAGCAGGCTATCCGTACAATGAAGGACAATTCGTCCGCGTCGTTGAGGAAGAAATGACTCAGAACATGCGCATGTCTTCATAACAGATAAAAAAACCGATGCCCTCGCGCATCGGTTTTTTTACGGTTTCGCAGGGATCAGCCTGTCAATCAGCCGGTAAAACAAATGAGTGAACGGGAGAAACAATAAGGCGGTGACAACATTAAACAAAAGGCTGAAATGCGCGATCTTTTGCGCGGGATCGTCAGACAGCCGCTCCGTAAAATCCGCTGTTGCGGACAGGAAGGGAAACACGAGGAGTACGCCGAGAATATTAAAGACAACGTGAGCGCCGGCGGTCTGTCTGGCGGCATAGCCGCCTGAAACAGCAGCCATGACGGCCGTGACGCATGTCCCGATATTAGATCCCAAAACGACGCTGACCGCCTGATCAATGCCGATCATCCCTTCGTTCATAAAGCTCATTAAAATGCCGATGCAGACGGAGCTTGAATGAATGATTGCAGTCAATATCATGCCGATAAAAAGAGCGGACCAGCTTGAATCATTTACATGGCGCAATACCTCCGCTCCCGCCTTCATTTCTGTCAGCGGAACGGCAAGACGGCTGAAGCATGTGATGCAAAAAAAGATGATGCCGAGACCGAGGAAGCTTATGCCGATCTGCCTGAACGGGTATTTACGGATGAGAATCAGCACAAGGCCGCCGATAAAAAGAACCCAAATGAGCACATCCATTTTTATGGCCAAAAATTCCGTCGTAAATGTGGAGCCGACATTCGTGCCGAGAATCATCGGAATCGTCCGTTTAAAAGGTAAAGCGCCTGCACTGACAAAGCCGATAACAATGACCATAAAGGCTGAGCTGCTCTGAAGAAAACCCGTGAATACGATGCTAATGAGAAAAGCTTTCAACGGGTGGTCGGTAAACAAGAGCAGGCTCTTCTCAATTTTTGAATACGTTAATGCGATCAGTCCCTGTCTGAGCAGGCTCATTCCGAGTAAAAAAATCAGGATAAGTGCAGTGAAAAGAATCAGTATCAGCAAACGAAACACCCCTTTCCGTCATTATATAGACAAGCCACCTGTTTCATGCCGGAAAAGTGAACTCACTTAGTTGACCTGACTGATGGCTTATATTATAATGTCAAAGTACATGTTTATATGTGTATCTTTTTAAAGGTAGTCGATTGGTGTATTCGGAGGGAGGGAAAGAGAATGTCAAAAACGGTCGTTAGAAAAAACGAATCGCTTGAAGATGCTCTTCGTCGCTTCAAACGCAGTGTATCAAAGACAGGTACTTTGCAAGAAGCAAGAAAGCGCGAATTTTATGAAAAACCTAGCGTAAAGCGCAAGAAAAAGTCAGAAGCTGCTAGAAAACGCAAATTCTAAAAGAGGGTGGATTTATGAGTCTTCTTGAGCGACTTAACCAAGATATGAAGCTGTATATGAAAAGCCGTGAGAAAGACAAACTGACTGTCGTTCGAATGGTGAAAGCTTCACTTCAAAACGAAGCAATTAAGCTTAAGAAAGACAGTTTGACCGAGGATGAGGAACTTACTGTCCTATCTCGTGAACTTAAGCAACGTAAAGACTCCCTCCATGAATTTTCAAACGCTAATCGTTTAGATTTAGTAGATAAAGTTCAAAAAGAGCTGGACATTTTAGAAGTTTATTTACCGAAGCAGCTTTCTGAAGAAGAGCTGCAGACAATCGTAAATGAAACCATCGCTGAAGTCGGTGCGAGCTCTAAAGCGGACATGGGCAAAGTGATGAGTGCTATTATGCCTAAAGTAAAAGGTAAAGCTGACGGCAGTGTGATTAACAGACTTGTCAGCAGTCAATTATCCTAATTGACAAGAAAAAGACATCTTTCCTGGAGAGATGTCTTTTTTTATACATAAAAAAATGAAACTAAAGTACATTTGTTACGTATATAAAGAAGAATGAAGCAGGAAGGAGGGTATATTTGCCTTGTTCCGAAAAAAAACCGGAATTGCTGTTGCTCTATTTGGCTTATTTGTATTATCTTTATTAGGGGTTCAGTTGAACGCAAAAGCTGATCATCCATCGGTGTATGTCATCCCGGTTGAGAAAAATGTCGAACAGGGGCTCGCCTCGTTTTTATCGCGTTCTTTCAAAGATGCGAAGGAATCCGGTGCGTCACACATTATCCTTGACATCAATACACCGGGAGGAGCCGTTCAATCAGCCTTGGATATTGCAGATATCATCGGCGGTTCGGATGTGCCTGTTACCGCTTACGTGAATAAACGGGCGCTTTCTGCCGGAGCTTATATAGCGCTTCAGGCAGATGAAATCTATATGGCGCCGGGCGGAAAAATGGGTGCCGCAGCCATCATCGACGGAAAAGGAAACGCGGCAGACAAAAAGGCCCAATCGCTGTGGCATGCAGAAATGGAGGACGCAGCGGCTAAAAACAACCGAAATCCGAAATACGCCCTGGCCATGGCAGACCCCGCCATCAATGCAAAAGAAGCGGGGGCTCCTAAGGGAAAGCTGCTGACACTGACAGCTGAAAAAGCCAAGGAAGTCGGATATTCGGAGGGTACGGTTTCAAACCTTGATGCTTTATATACAAAGCTCGGTTTTGATAAATCGGATGTTCATCATGCAAAAGAGGGTTTTGTCGGCAAATTAAGCAGATGGCTGACGAATCCGTTTGTTGTCCCCGTCTTATTAACGCTTGCTTTGCTTGGTTTGACCATTGAATTGTTTTCGCCGGGCCTCGGAATACCGGGTGCCGTCGGACTGACAGCCTTGCTGCTGTTTTTCGCCGGCCATATCGCAGCCGGATTTGCCGGCTATGACAGTATATTCTTATTTTGCGCGGGCTTGGTGTTTATCCTTTTAGAGATTTTTCTGCCCGGGGGTATAATCGGCCTTATCGGGATTGCGGGCGTCATCGCAAGTCTCTTTCTCGCTGCGGGCAGCTTTACTGTAATGGCGGTTTCTCTCTTGATCGCCTTTGCTGTGTCTATTACAGCCTTTATCATATTAACAAGGGTGTTGGGGAAACGGATGAAATTCTTTAAGAAATTGATATTAACTGATTCAACAAGCACGGAGAGCGGTTATGTCTCAAATCAGAACCGGACGGAGCTATTGGGGAAAGTCGGCGTTACCGCTACAGCCCTCAGACCGTCAGGCACCGTCATTATTGATGATGAACGTCTGGATGTTGTTTCGGAAGGGTCATTCACTGAAAAAGACAGACAGGTGAAAGTAGTGAAAGTGGAAGGCTCACGCATTGTCGTGAGAGAAATATAGATGATAACCTTGAGGAGGAATTAGATGGAACTGTCAAGTTTGGCGATTTTAGCATTAGTTGCAGCTGCCATTATTGTGTTAGCCATATTCTTCACCTTTGTACCGGTGATGCTATGGATTTCGGCGCTTGCAGCAGGAGTCAGAATCAGTATTTTCACTTTGGTCGGGATGAGGCTGCGCCGCGTTATACCAAGCCGCGTTGTCAATCCGTTAATCAAAGCGCATAAAGCAGGCCTAGCCGCTACAACAAATCAGCTCGAAAGCCACTATCTGGCCGGAGGTAATGTCGACAGGGTGGTTAATGCCCTGATTGCGGCACAGCGCGCCAATATTGAGCTGTCATTCGAGCGATGCGCAGCCATTGACCTGGCCGGGCGCGACGTATTGGAAGCCGTACAGATGAGCGTAAATCCGAAGGTTATTGAAACACCGTTTATCGCGGGTGTCGCCATGGACGGAATTGAAGTAAAAGCAAAAGCCAGAATCACGGTAAGAGCCAATATCGACCGTCTTGTCGGGGGAGCGGGAGAAGAGACGGTTGTCGCCCGTGTCGGAGAAGGGATTGTCTCGACAATCGGTTCCTCGAATAATCATAAAAAAGTGCTTGAAAACCCTGATATGATTTCACAGACCGTCCTTGGCAAAGGGCTGGATTCAGGCACTGCATTTGAAATTCTCTCGATTGACATCGCCGACGTTGATATCGGTAAAAACATCGGAGCGATTCTTCAGACAGATCAGGCAGAAGCAGACAAAAACATTGCGCAGGCCAAAGCGGAAGAGCGCCGCGCCATGGCCGTCGCCCAAGAGCAGGAAATGCGCGCACGCGTAGAAGAAATGCGTGCGAAAGTCGTGGAAGCCGAAGCGGAAGTTCCGCTTGCGATGGCTGAAGCATTGCGTGAAGGCAACATCGGTGTCATGGATTATATGAACATAAAAAATATCGACGCTGACACGGACATGAGGGATTCTATCGGCAAGCTGACGAATGACCAGCAAGATGAAGACCAACAATAACCTCTCTATTAAGGAGGGAGCCGCTATATGCACGAGATTCTGACAAATCCGCTCGTCATTGCCGCCGTCATCGGCATTATATCGGCAATATTCGGCAAGAAAAACAAAGATGAAAAACGTCCGCCGGGCACACGTCCCGAGAATCAGGCAAAAAAGCAGGAGCACAAACAGCCGCATAAAGAGCACAAGCCGGAAGCGGAAGAAATGCCTGCCGTTTCAGAAGAGAACCCTTTTGAGAAAAAAAGAAGGGAAGCTGAAAAGCGGCTTGCGGAGACAGAGCAGATGTTCAATGGGCTTGAACATCTGCTGACATCTGCACGCCAACGAAATACGACTCTGAAGAAACCAGCCCTCAAAATAAAGAAAGAAACTGCGGTGCAAGGCATCATATTCAGTGAGATTTTAGGCCCGCCCCGTGCGAAAAAACCTCACCGGACCATGCGGAGCATCCGTAAAAAATAAAGTGTTAGAACCCCTTTTCTAATCATACATATGAGATGAAAGGGGGTTCTTTTTTTATGGGGCAAAGAAAGAATCGTGTAAAGGCATGGCTGACAAGAGCATTGGAAATTCCCCCGGACGTTATGATGGATCTGCCTCGTATTACGATGGTCGGCAGACTTCATATCTACATAGAGAATCACAGAGGCCTCTTGCTGTTCAGCGAAGAAGAAGTCAGGCTGATGCTCAAGCAGGGGCAATGTATCATATCAGGAAAAAACTTGGTCATTAAGGCAATCCTTCCTGAGGAAATTCTTTTGGAAGGCACGATAGATCACGTACGATATGTCGATTCATAAAGCCGGGGGGAAATAATGTGAAAAACAAATGGCTGTCATTTTTTTCGGGTAAAGTCCAAATGGAAGTCAAAGGAAAAGGAATTGAACGGCTGCTTAATGAATGTACAAGAAACGGAATTGCTATCTTTGCGGTGAAAAAAAAGCAAGACTGTGTAATGCTTATGATTCAGCTTCAGGATGTACATGCTTTCAGAAGAGTCATCAGAAACCATGAATGCAAAGCAAGCTTTACAAAAAGAAAGGGCCTGCCCTTTCTGCTTCTCAAATCTAAATTAAACATAGGCTTTACCGCGGGGTTTGTGATTTTTTTCATTATATTGTTCCTTTTGTCCAACATGATTTGGGAAATCGATATTAAAGGGGCCAAGCCCGAAACTGAGCATCAGATGGTAAAGCACCTTGAAGAAATCGGTGTGAAAAAAGGCCGTTTGCAATTTTTAATGATGACGCCGGAGAAAATTCAAAAATCATTAACAAACGGCATCGAAAATATTACGTGGGTCGGTGTGGAATTGAACGGGACAGCCCTTCATATGAAAGTGGTCGAAAAAAATGAACCGACAAAAGAAAAATACTTGAGCCCCCGCCATATTGTTGCCAAAAAGAAAGCGGTCATCAAAAGAATGTTCGTGCAAAAGGGTCAGCCGATGGCTTTTGTGAACGATCATGTTGACAAAGGCCAGCTCCTTGTCTCAGGTCTGATCGGTAATGAAGAGCAGCAGAAGAAAGTCACCTCAAAAGCGGAAATTTACGGAGAAACATGGTACAAGTCTGAAGTAACCGTGCCTCTTGAAACATCATTTACGCTATATACGGGTAAAGTAAGGACGAAGCACAAGCTGTCTTTCGGATCATGGGGCGTGCCTTTTTGGGGCTTCGGGTTTAATGAAGAGCCGCTGAAACATCCGAAAACCGAGGAAGAAAAGCACCCGTTTCAATTTCTGGGGTTAAAGCTCCCTGTTTCTTACGTCCAAGAACATATAAGAGAAAGCGAAACATCCGTGCGGACTTATAAAAAAGACGAAGCGGTTCAGGCCGGCATCAAAATGGGCAGGCAAGACGTAGAAAAGCGATTAAGCGGCAGCGGAGAGGTGGAAAGTGAAAAAGTTTTGCACCAATCCGTTGAGAATGGTAAAGTAAAGTTGATTATTCTCTACCAAGTTATAGAAGATATCGTTCAAACCACACCTATTGTTCAGGGAGACTAAAGAATGGCAGAACATTTACTTGCGATGAATCACAAACTGAAAAGCCCGGACGAAGCACTTTCTTTGTTCGGCAGCCAAGACGCCTTTTTACATTTGATGGAGAAGGATCTGGGCGTAAGCATCATCACACGCGGTGAAACCATTTACGTTTCCGGCAATGATGAGTCTTTTGAGATTGCTGACAGATTATTGGGCTCGCTCCTTACTTTAATTCGCAAGGGGATCGAGATTTCGGAACGTGATGTGCTGTATGCCGTGAAAATGGCAAAGAAAGATGAACTGGACTATTTTGAAAGCATGTATGAAGAAGAAATAACGAAAACGGCAAAAGGCAAACCGATCCGTGTCAAAACCCTCGGCCAGAGAGAATATGTCGCGGCGATGAAGAAAAACGACATGGTGTTCGGCATCGGGCCGGCGGGAACCGGCAAAACATATTTGGCGGTCGTAAAAGCGGTGCATGCTTTAAAAAACGGCCACATTAAAAAAATCATTTTAACAAGACCCGCTGTGGAAGCCGGCGAGAGCCTCGGTTTTCTGCCCGGAGATTTAAAGGAAAAAGTAGATCCTTACCTGCGCCCGCTGTATGACGCGCTCCATGATGTGCTCGGAAGCGACCATACGGAACGTCTTATGGAAAGAGGGGTTATCGAAATCGCCCCGCTCGCCTATATGAGAGGGCGGACGCTTGACGACGCGTATGTGATTCTTGATGAGGCCCAGAATACCACCCCCGCTCAAATGAAAATGTTTTTGACGAGATTGGGTTTTGGCTCTAAAATGATCATTACGGGCGACGTAAGCCAAATTGACCTGCCGAAAGGCGTCACATCGGGACTTGCAGTAGCGAGGGATATGCTGAAGGACATAAACGGCATTTCCGTGATTGAACTTGACCAGACAGATGTGGTCAGACATCCGCTTGTTGCAAAAATTATTGAAGCTTATGATAAGCAAAAGTAATGCAAAATGACCCGATCTCCCGTTATCGGGTCATTTTTATATGATGTGTTCCTGATGTTTCAGGGAGGAGGTTCTTGTTTTGAAAAAGAAGGGAAAGGGTAAAGGCGCCCGGGAACGGTTCCGCAGTTTCAGACATGCCCGCTCAGCCCATGTGCTGCTGTATCTGCTGCTTTCAGCGATCATGTTTGGTTTGCTCTTTATTCATGTAAAACCTGAATCACTTAATTTGGATTTGTTTTCAGTCAGTGATAAGACGATTTACGCGCCCGCCACCGTGGAAGACCAGCAGGCGACGGAAGCGAAAAAACAGGCGGCCGAAGATGCGGTGGAAGATCAGTACACTCTGAAAAAAGGCTATACCGACAACCGGCTTGACCTGATCACTTCCATTTTTGACAGCATCGGTGAAGTGAAACAAGATGCGGATAAAGACAAAAAGTCACCTTCGGAAAAATCGCTGGTAAAAGCGGTGAAAAGCAAGCTGACACAGGATGTCAATGAATCCATCTCGGAAGATGCTATTACATCGCTTCTCCATGCGAACAATGAAGATTTCTCATTTGTAAGAGATTCCGTCATTACTGCGGTAAATACGGTGATGAGCAGTGAGATACCGTCCGAAAAATTAGCGGAAGCGAAGGAAAAAGTCGCAAAAGAGCTGAAAAGCGCTTCCGTGCCGTCAAAGTATTTGTCAGCGGCAACTGAAATCGGAAAATATGCGGTCATCCCGAATTACGTATTTGATCCGAAAGCGACTGATGCAAAGCGCCAGGAAGCGTCAGACAGTGTCCAGCCGGTTCAAATCAAACAAGGACAGGTTCTTGTTGAAGAGAATGACCTGATCGATCGGGAAGTATACAGAAAGCTCGAATTAACGGGACTTTTGAACAATTCCAACCTGTTAAAACCGATCAGCGGTCTCCTTCTGATGATCGGTCTGTTCATTGCTACGCTTGTCTACTATTTTGAGAAACAGCAGCAGGAACTTAAGCTGAAAAATAAATCACTTTTGTTATTTTCCATTATTACAACGCTGATTCTTGTCATAATGGAAGTCGTCAGCCTGTTTCAAAAAATCGAATACACGAATATCGGTTATTTAGTTCCGATCGCCGCCGGCGCCATATTATTCAGGCTGCTGCTTAATGAAAGGCTCGCTATTTTAGGAAGCATCATTTTGGCGATTTGCGGCAGTATGATGTTTAATCAAGGCGTGACGGGAACGTTTAATTATGTGATCGGTATTTACTATTTAATAAGCAGCATTTCAGGCATTCTGTTTTTGGGAAAACATAACGCGAGATCAAAGATATTGCAGGCGGGACTGTTTGTATCATTTATTAATATGATTATCGTGCTGTCGCTTTTGCTAATACAAAATACGGCGCTGTCACCTGTTGAAATCGGAACGCTGATGCTGATGGGGGTCGTCTCGGGGCTTGCTTCATCCGTTTTGATTATCGGCCTGATGCCGTTTTTTGAGACGGGATTCGGGATTCTTTCAACGATGAGGCTGATTGAACTGTCTAATCCGAACCATCCCCTGCTTCGCAAGATTTTAACGGAAACACCAGGTACATATCATCACAGCGTCATGGTGGCAAATCTGTCGGAGGCGGCCTGTGAAGCTGTAGGGGCGAACGGTCTTTTAGCACGGGTCGGAGCGTATTATCACGATCTCGGCAAAACGAAACGCCCGCAATATTTTATTGAAAATCAGATGAATATGGATAATCCGCATGATAAGCTGTCTCCTCAGCTCAGCAAAAATATCATCATCGCACATACGACAGACGGTGCGAATATGCTCAGAAGCTACAAGTTTCCGAAAGAGCTTGTGGATATCGCGGAGCAGCATCACGGAACGTCCCTTTTAAAATTCTTTTATTATAAAGCGAAAGAAAAAGGCGACCAGATTACAGAGAAAGAGTTCCGCTACCCGGGACCGAAGCCGCAATCAAAAGAAGCGGCTATTATCTCAGTGGCCGACAGTGTCGAAGCCGCCGTCCGTTCCATGCATAATCCCAATCCCGAACGTATTGAAAAACTGGTGCGGGGGATTATATCCGACAAGCTTCAGGACGGGCAGTTCTCAGAATGTGATCTCACATTCCGAGAGCTGGATACGATCGCAAAAACACTATGTGCGACTTTAAAAGGAATTTTCCACTCCCGGATTGAATATCCGGAGGCTACGAAGAAGGTGAAATAAATGGGTTTACTCATAGATATTGTTGATGAAACAAACAGCGTTTCAGCCGATGCGCTCCAGGAAGTGGAGAAGCTGCTCCAATTTGCGGCGGAAAAAGAAGGCGTTCAGGATCAGGCTGAAGTATCGGTTACGATTGTGACAAATGATGAAATCAGAGAAATCAACAGAGACTACCGGGGAAAAGACACTCCGACTGACGTAATTTCGTTTGCGCTTGAGGAAGAAGGCGAAGACGAGGTTGAAATCGTGGGCGCCGACATGCCGCCAGTTTTAGGAGATATTATCATCAGCGCAGACAGAACGAAAGAGCAGGCCGAAGAGTACGGCCATTCGTTTATGAGAGAGCTCGGTTTTCTGGCTGTCCACGGCTTTTTGCATTTGCTTGGCTATGATCACATGACAAAAGAAGAAGAGGAAGAAATGTTTTCAAAGCAAAAGGATTTGCTGGATGAGTATGGACTCACGAGATCATAAAAACGAGTGGAGCAGGTTCCTGAAAAGCTTTGTCCATGCATGGAGGGGAATCTGGAAAACGGCGCGTTCAGAGCGTAATTTTCAATTTCATATCATCGCGGCCTGCGCCGTTATTCTTTGCGGTTTTCTCACCGGGCTCAGCACGGCCGAATGGGCCGTTGTTTTGATGCTGATCGGCGGGATGCTTGCTCTGGAGCTTGTAAATACCGCGATAGAGCATGTTGTTGATTTAGTTACCGATCAGTATCATCCGCTCGCAAAAGCGGCAAAAGACGCGGCCGCCGGAGCCGTTTGCGTCTTTGCCGTGATTTCGTGTATCATTGGTTTACTCATCTTCTTGCCGAAAATATGTTAGCAGAAGATTCTTACAATTATTTTACATTGCCAAAAATGGGCGTGAAAAACCAATCATAATTATGTAAAATAAAAGTGACAGCGGTATCATACAGGATAAAGGTAAGAGAGGAATAAGTACACATGAACAGACAAGAATTGATTGCAGAAGCATTAAAAGCGCGGGACACAGCGTATGTGCCGTATTCAAACTTCAGAGTGGGAGCCGCTCTTCTTACCAAAGACGGAAAAGTGTACAGAGGCTGCAACATTGAAAATGCGGCATACAGCATGTGCAACTGTGCCGAACGCACGGCGATATTCAAAGCTGTTTCCGAGGGGGATACGGAATTTGTGATGCTCGCCGTGGCTGCGGACACTCCGGGACCGGTTTCGCCGTGCGGAGCCTGCAGACAAGTGATTTCCGAGCTGTGTTCAAAGGATATGCTTGTTGTTCTGACCAACTTACAAGGACAAATAAAAGAAATGACTGCGGAAGAATTATTGCCGGGCGCATTTTCATCGGAGGATTTACATGACGAACGAAAGCTTTAAATCAGGATTTGTATCTATCATCGGAAGACCGAACGTAGGAAAGTCTACCTTTTTAAACAGGGTCATCGGTCAAAAGATCGCCATCATGAGCGACAAACCCCAGACGACAAGAAATAAAGTCCAAGGGGTGCTGACAACAGGCACATCGCAGACCATTTTTATTGATACACCGGGTATTCACAAGCCGAAGCACAAGCTTGGCGATTTTATGATGAAAGTGGCGCAGAACACGCTGAAAGAAGTTGACTTGGTGTTATTTATGATCAACGCCGAAGAAGGGTACGGAAAGGGCGACGAGTTTATCATTGAAAAGCTCGGACAGACGTCCACGCCCGTTTTTCTGATCGTAAACAAAATTGATAAGATCCACCCTGATCAGCTCCTTCTTTTAATTGATGAGTACCGTACGCGCTATCCGTTTAAGGAAATCGTGCCGATCTCAGCTTTGGAAGGAAACAACGTCGAGACCCTGCTCGCACAGATTGAAGCGTATTTACCGGAAGGGCCTCAGTTCTATCCGAGTGATCAGGTGACTGACCATCCAGAGCGGTTTATTATTTCTGAACTGATCAGAGAAAAGGTGCTCCATCTTACAAGGGAAGAAGTGCCGCACAGCATCGCTGTCGCTATCGAGTCCATTAAAGGACAGGAAAACGGCTCCATCCATGTCGCCGCCACCATTGTGGTCGAGCGGGATTCTCAAAAAGGAATCGTCATCGGGAAAAAAGGAGCTCTTCTGAAAGAAATCGGCAAAAGAGCGCGGGCTGATATTGAAGCGCTGCTGGGCTCACGCGTTTACCTGGAACTATGGGTAAAAGTGCAGAAGGACTGGCGGAATAAAATGTCTCAGCTGCGTGATTTCGGTTTCAAAGAGGATGAATATTAAATGATTTCAGCCCATACGTGAGGTGTGGGATTACCTCACAGAAACAGGGATTCGTTAGCAAAATTTGTTTAACATGAAAAGGAGGACATCAGGTCAAGATAAGGGTAAGAATTTGGATTGGCAAGCTAGTTTAATGATGAAAGGTGGGTTTTTTGTGTTGAATTTTACCTGGAACGTATTTTCTCAAACAGGAAGTGTTGATACGTACCTTCTTTTTAAAGAACTGGAAAAAGAGAACCTGGAAAGACCCGAAGAACCGGAAGATGAGCTAGCCCGAATTGATTTTCCAATTTTGTAAACCTCTTGGCCCCTCCCATTGTTGGAAGGTGCGGAAATGCTGACAAAATGTGAAGGAATCGTGCTCCGTACGAATGACTACGGAGAGATGAATAAAATCGTGACATTGCTGACGAGGGAACACGGCAAAATCGGCGTTATGGCAAGAGGCGCCAGGAAGTCAGCCAGCCGGCTGTCAGCAGTCAGCCAGCCGTTTTTGTACGGGTCATTTTTAATGCAAAGAACATCCGGACTCGGCACGCTCCAGCAGGGTGAAATGATTCTCAGCATGAGAACGATCAGAGAAGACTTGTTTTTGACGGCATATGCCGCTTTTATCGCTGAACTTACTGACAAAGGAACGGAAGAGAAGAAACCGAACCCCTATTTATTCGAATTGATTCTCGAATCCTTTAAGAGGCTGAATGAAGGGACTGACCCGGACGTGATCACCTTCATCGTTCAGATGAAAATGCTCGGCGTCATGGGACTGTATCCGGAGCTGAATCATTGTGTCCACTGCAAAAGCCGGGACGGGACGTTTCATTTTTCGGTAAGAGATAATGGTTTTATCTGCCACCGCTGCTTTGGAAAGGATCCGTACAAAGTTCCGATTTCGCCGCAAACGGCAAGGCTGCTAAGGCTTTTTTATTACTTTGATATCGGAAGGCTCGGCAGCGTCTCATTAAAACAGGAAACCAAAAACGAACTTAAACGGGTTATCGATCTGTATTATGAGGAATATTCAGGGCTTTATTTAAAGTCTAAACGGTTTTTAGACCAGATGGAAAGCATGAAGCACCTTTTGGATGAAAACAAAAGTTGACATTCTGCCCATCTTTTTATATGATCATTTATTATAAAATATGTTGCAGTGACAGAAAGAAGTACTTGCGTCCAACTCATATAAGCGACCTTAGGACAGTGTAAGCTAAGGATGAGCGCGCAACGAAAGGCATTCTTGAGCAACCCTTTAAAAAGAGGCTGAGTGATTCACATCCTCAGCAACTAGGGTGGAACCGCGGGAGAACTCTCGTCCCTATGTTTGCGGCTGGCAAGCATAGAGACGGGAGTTTTTTGATTGCCGCCGCACTTGTAAAAGAATGGAGAAAGTGGAGGTGCTTGAAATGAACATTCAAGATATGATTTTAACCTTGCAGAAGCACTGGTCGAGTGAAGGCTGTGTGCTCATGCAGGCGTATGATGTGGAGAAAGGCGCAGGCACAATGAGCCCGTATACATTTTTACGGAGCATCGGGCCGGAGCCGTGGAAAGTAGCTTACGTTGAGCCGTCCAGACGGCCTGCGGATGGGCGATACGGAGAAAACCCGAACAGGCTTTATCAGCATCACCAATTCCAAGTCATTATCAAGCCGTCGCCTGATAACATCCAAGAGCTTTACCTAGATTCATTGCGCGCGCTCGGCATTAACCCACTCGAGCATGATATTCGTTTCGTAGAAGACAACTGGGAAAACCCGTCTTTAGGCTGTGCGGGACTCGGCTGGGAAGTATGGCTTGACGGGATGGAAATCACCCAGTTTACGTACTTCCAGCAGGTGGGCGGAATTGAATGTAAACCGGTGTCTGTTGAGATCACGTACGGCATTGAACGTCTTGCGTCTTATATTCAGGATAAAGAAAACGTCTTTGATCTTGAATGGACGTCAGGATTTACAGTGAAGGATTTGTTTATGATGGCTGAATATGAACATTCCGTTTATACTTTTGAAACATCAGATGTGGATATGCTATTCCATTTGTTCAGCACGTATGAAAAAGAAGCGATCAGACAAATGGATAACGGGCTTGTGCATCCGGCCTATGATTATGTGCTGAAATGCTCTCACACATTTAATCTGCTCGATGCAAAAGGCGCGATCTCGGTGACAGAGCGGACGGGTTATATCGGCCGTGTCCGCAACTTAGCGAGAAAAGTAGCAAAAACGTATTATGAAGAACGGGAAAAATTAGGGTTCCCAATGCTTAAAGAGGAGGGCTCTTCCCATGAGTAAACAAGACTTGCTTTTAGAGATCGGACTCGAGGAAATGCCGGCGCGTTTTTTACATGACAGCATGGTGCAGCTCGGTGAAAAGCTGACTGGCTGGCTGGCTGAAAAAAATATCGCTCACGGCGAAGTGAAACTTTTTAATACACCGAGACGTCTGGCAGTATATATAAAAGACGTAGCAGAAAAACAGGCTGATATTCAGGAAGAAGCAAAAGGCCCGGCGAAAAAAATCGCTCTGGATGCTGACGGGAACTGGACCAAAGCCGCTATCGGGTTTTCCAAAGGCCAAGGTGCCGGAGTGGATGACCTGTATATAAAAGACGTAAACGGCACGGAATATGTCTTCGTCCAAAAATTCCAGGCTGGACAAGAGACGAAGACACTTTTACCGCAGCTGGAAAACCTGATTACCGGAATGCATTTCCCTAAAAACATGCGCTGGGGCACACAAGACCTGCGCTATATCCGCCCGATCAAATGGATTGCAGTTCTCTTCGGAAAAGACGTTATTCCGTTTGAGATCACAAATGTAGGGACGGGACGGAACACACAGGGACACCGCTTTCTCGGTGAAGAAGTATCTATTGACGCACCGTCATCATACGAAGAGCTGCTGAAAGAACAGCACGTCATTGCTGATCCGAAAGTACGCAAACAAATGATCCAAAGCCAGCTGGACGCGCTTGCGGCCGATAAGAAATGGAATATTCCGATTGATGAGGATCTGCTTAACGAAGTCAATCAACTTGTGGAATATCCGACAGCGCTTTACGGCTCTTTTGAATCCGAGTTTCTTTCTTTGCCTGAAGAAGTGCTTGTGACAACAATGAAAGAGCATCAGCGCTACTTCCCGGTAAAAGATGAAAACGGGAATCTGCTGCCTCATTTTATTACGGTAAGAAACGGGAACAGCCATGCAATTGAAAATGTTGCCCGCGGAAACGAGAAGGTGCTGAGAGCGAGACTTTCAGATGCTGCGTTCTTCTACAAAGAAGACCAAAAGCTGAACATCGATGCAAACGTGAAGAAACTGGAAAATATCGTTTTCCATGAAGAGCTTGGCTCCCTTGGAGATAAAGTGAGAAGAGCGGCCGCCATTGCGGGCAAACTTGCCGTCCGCCTGAAGGCTGATGAACAGACGCAAAAACTTGTCAAGCGCGCCGCCGAGATTTCTAAATTTGACCTGGTTACACACATGATTTATGAGTTCCCTGAGCTTCAAGGCGTCATGGGAGAAAAATATGCGCGCATGCTCGGCGAAGATGAAGCCGTCGCTGCCGCGGTAAATGAGCACTATATGCCGAGAGCGGCCGGGGGAGACGTGCCTTCAACCTTTACCGGCGCGGTTGTGGCGTTAGCTGATAAACTGGACACGATTGCCTCCTTCTTCAGCATCGACGTGATTCCGACAGGTTCTCAGGATCCGTACGGTTTGCGCCGTCAGGCAAGCGGCATCGTTTCCATTCTGATCGACCGCAACTGGGGCATTTCTTTTAAAGAGCTGCTGTCATTGACAGAAACGGAAAAAGAAAATGAGCTCCTCGATTTCTTTACACAGCGTCTGAAATACGTCTTGAATGCTGAAGACATCCGTCATGACGTTATTGAAGCCGTTCTGGACAGCACTGACCTTGAGCCGTATGCAGCTGTTCATAAGGCAAGAGTGCTTGAGAAACACCTCGGCACACCGGGCTTTAAAGAAACCGCTGAGGCACTGGGACGGGTCATCTCCATCAGCAAAAAAGGCGAGAGCCGCGATATCAAGCCGGATCTGTTTGAAAATGAACAGGAGAAAAAGCTGTTTGACGCTTATCAAAAGACAAAAGACAGCGTCGCGGAAAGCTTTGCCTCCAAAAACTATGAACAGGCGCTTACCGCGCTCAGCGGATTAAAGGAGCCGATCGAAGATTACTTTAATCATACGATGGTAAATGCGGACAATGAAGCATTAAAAACCAACCGTTTAGCGCAAATGACCGCTCTTGCAGATGTGATCAAGTCTTTTGCTAATATGAATCATCTTATTGTAAAATAAAGAAAAAGACGGTTGCTGTGTGATCGGCAATCGTCTTTTCCCCTTTTACATAACATCACAGAATGAAAAACATAGATAAATAAACCCTTCCATAAAGGTGGTGAGTACGATCGAATTAAATAAACGGCAAGAACAAATTTTACAAATTGTAAAGGAAAACGGCCCGATTACCGGAGAGCATATTGCAGAACAGCTCAATTTAACGAGAGCCACACTGCGGCCGGACTTGGCCATACTCACCATGTCAGGCTTCTTAGAGGCCCGTCCGCGGGTCGGTTATTTTTATACGGGGAAAACGGGAAATCAGCTGCTTGCCGATAAACTGAAAAAGCTGCAAGTGAAAGATTTTCAATCCATTCCTGTCGTCATCAATGAAAATGTCTCGGTATACGATGCCATCTGCACCATGTTTTTAGAAGATGTCGGCACGTTATTTGTCGTAGATCGTGATGCTGTCTTAGTCGGTGTGCTGTCACGCAAAGATTTGCTGCGGGCGAGCATCGGCCAGCAGGAACTTGCCTCAATACCGGTTCATATTATTATGACAAGAATGCCGAATATCGCCGTCTGCCGGCGTGACGATTATGTGATGGACATCGCCAAGTTTTTAATTGAAAAACAGATCGATGCCCTGCCCGTTATTAAAGATACGGATAAAGGCTTTGAGGTCATCGGCCGGTTTACGAAAACGAATATGACCAAGATACTTGTCAGTTTATCAGAAAATGAAATCATATAAGCTTGAAAACTAACGGGGGGATAACATGGACAATCGCATCATTTACGTAGTATCAGACTCAGTCGGAGAAACCGCCGAACTCGTTGTAAAAGCCTCGCTCAGCCAGTTTAACGGCTCAGCCGATGATACGCATATCAGAAGAATACCTTACGTGGAAGATATCGGCACCATCAATGAAGTCGTGTCTCTCGCCAAAGCGGACGGCGGCATTATTTGTTTTACGCTCGTTGTTCCTGAAATCCGCAAATACTTAGTTGAACAAGCGGAAAAAGCGAATGTGCTGTATTACGATATTATCGGTCCGCTCATCGATAAAATGGAAACGGCCTACGGTCTGACGGCGAAATATGAACCGGGCCGCGTCCGCCAGCTTGATGAAGATTATTTCAAAAAGGTCGAGGCGATCGAGTTTGCCGTCAAATATGACGATGGCAGGGACCCAAGAGGCATTTTAAAAGCCGATATCATCCTGCTCGGAGTATCCAGAACGTCTAAAACCCCATTATCTCAATATCTTGCCCATAAGCGTCTGAAAGTGGCCAACGTGCCGATCGTTCCTGAAGTCGATCCGCCGGAAGAACTGTTCAGCGTTGATCCGAAAAAATGCATCGGTTTAAAAATCAGTCCTGATAAACTGAACCATATTCGAAAAGAACGGTTAAAATCTCTCGGCTTAAACGACAAAGCCATTTACGCCAACATCAACAGAATTAAAGAAGAGCTGGAGTATTTCGAGAAAATCGTGGCCCGGATCGGCTGCCAAGTCGTTGATGTTTCGAATAAAGCGGTCGAGGAAACAGCGAACATCATTCATCATCTAAAAACAAAGGGCCGATAACTCAGGACGCTTTATCCTGGGTTTTTGGGTATGCAAATAGGGAATAAACAAAAAGGATGGCATCTTCGCGAAGTTTGTATTATAATAAAAAATTGTGATAAAATGTTTATTTTTAGGTTTAAGCTTAGTGTGATACGAATAAACTATTACGAGTAAGATGTCAAGAATAACTCCCGGAAATTTTTCGACAAAGACAAAAATAGATCCGCAGTCATGGAGCATATGCGATTTCGCTTGTTTTTATGCAGGAGATTGATGGAGGGATGGAGAATTAGTCTTCTAAATGAAAAAGAAAAGACGATTTTTGTCGATGCAGACGCATGCCCCGTAAAAGAGGAAATATTGCTCATTGCATCGCAATTCAGCGTTCGGGTTATTTTCGTCGCATCATTTGAACACTACCAGCTTTCCAGAAGCAAAAACGAGAACTGGATATACGTTGATCCTCATAAAGAAGCGGCAGATTTATATATCGCAAACCATGTGAGATCGGGAGACATCGTAGTCACGCAGGATATCGGTTTGGCATCCCTTTTGCTGAACAGAAATATTGCCGTCTTATCGGAAAGGGGCCGTTCTTATACCGAAGACACGATTGACTTCGCTCTGATGAGCCGTCATATGTCGGGCAAAATGAGAAGAAGCGGCATCCATTCCAAAGGACCTAAAAAATTAAATAAAGAAGATCGGAATCGATTTGTTACCCTGCTTAAAAAAATCCTGTCGAATGATGAAGGGATTTCAAATCAAAACATCGAATAATGTACGACGGAGTGTTATAAGATGGGAAACCGCATACCAGATGAAGTAGTTAATCAGGTGCAGCAGTCAGCAGACATTGTTGAAGTCATAGGTGATTATGTCCAATTGAAAAAGCAAGGCCGCAACTACTTTGGGCTCTGCCCGTTTCACGGTGAAAACACGCCCTCGTTTTCCGTCTCCAGCGATAAGCAGATCTTTCATTGCTTCGGGTGCGGAGCGGGCGGGAACGTTTTCTCTTTTTTACGGCAGATGGAAGGCTATTCATTTACGGAAGCTGTTTCTCACCTTGCGGATAAATATCAGATTGATTTCCCTGATGATATAACGATTCACTCTGCATCCAGGCCGGAATCTTCCGGAGAGCACAAGATGGCGGAAGCTCACGAGCTCCTGAAGAAATTTTACCATCATTTGCTAATGAATACAAAGGAAGGCCAGGAAGCGTTAGATTACCTTTTATCAAGGGGTTTTACGAAAGAGCTCATAGATGAGTTTGAAATCGGCTACGCGCTGGATTCTTGGGATTTCATGACGAAGTTCTTGAAAAAGCGCGGTTTTGAGGAAGAACAGATGGAAAAAGCGGGTCTGTTGATCAGAAGGGAAGACGGCAGCGGGTATTTTGACCGTTTCAGAAACAGAATTATGTTTCCCATTCATGATCATCACGGAGCCGTGGCGGCTTTTTCAGGGAGGGCGCTCGGAAGCCAGCAGCCGAAATATATGAACAGTCCGGAAACGCCGCTGTTTCATAAATCTAAGCTGCTGTATAACTTCCATAAGGCGCGCCTGCCGATCAGGAAAGAGGAGAGAGCCGTTCTGTTTGAAGGCTTCGCGGATGTCATATCCGCCGTCAGCTCAGGCGTAAAAGAAAGCATCGCCACCATGGGGACGTCGCTCACCGAAGAGCATGTGAAAATCCTCAGAAGAAATGTTCAGGAGGTCATTCTCTGCTACGATTCGGATAAAGCCGGGTATGAGGCTACGCTGAAAGCGGCCGGCCTGCTGCAGAAAGCTGATTGTAAGGTAAGAGTATGCATGATGCCTGACGGGCTTGACCCTGATGATTATATCAGAACCCGGGGCGGAGAAAAATTCAAGACCGATATCATTGATGCAAGCGTTACGGTCATGGCCTTTAAAATGCAATATTTCCGCAAAGGGAAAAACTTATCTGATGAAGGAGACCGGCTTGCTTACATGAAAGAAGTGCTGAAAGAAATCAGCGCACTTTCCGGGTCGCTTGAGCAGGAAATGTATGTGAAGCAGCTCGCCTCCGAATTTTCTCTTTCGGTAGAATCTCTGACCGAACAGCTTTCCATCTATGCCAGACAAAACGCCCCCGGCGACAAAAACGCCGAACCGCAGACAAGACGGGCCCGGGTGACGACAAAAGCGAAACGGCGCCGTCTCCGTCCCGCCTATGAGAATGCGGAAAGGCTTCTTCTCGCTCATATGCTGAGAGACAGAAACGTCATCAAGAAAGTGATTGAACGTGTCGGCTTTGAATTTAACATTGACGGACATCGTGCGCTGGCAGCATATCTGTACGCTGTTTATGAAGAGGGCGCTGAAATGACGCCGCAGCATCTTATGGCGAGAATGCAGGATGAGGAAATCAGCCAGCTGCTTTCAGATATAGGGATGCTCCAAGTGAACGAGGAGCTCTCAGAGGCCGAGTTATCCGATTACGTAAAAAAAGTGTTGGATCACCGAAAATGGTCAATGATAAAGGAAAAAGAAGCAGAAAGAGCGGATGCAGAGCGGCAGAAAGACTTTGTGAAAGCTGCGTCTCTGGCTCAAGAAATTGTCGCATTGAACCGATCATTAAAATAACATCAAAAAAGAGGCTCGCGTTCTCATTGGCAATGATTCCTTGCGGAGGAGCAAATAGATCGCTTAACCTCATCATGAATTGTCATTTATTATCTGCTGCCCTGCATGCTGAAAAAGAAAGAAAGCTCCCGGGACGGATAAGAAACATACCGCTTTTAGAATTCGTTGCAAGCTTTGGAAGGAGGGATCCATAATGGCTGATAAACAAACCCACGAGACAGAAACAGAACTTACACTGGATCAGGTAAAAGACCAGCTGACTGAAACTGGAAAAAAACGTGGCGTTTTAACATATGAAGAAATTGCTGAACGCATGTCCAGCTTTGAAATTGAATCAGACCAAATGGATGAGTATTATGAATTTTTAGGAGAACAAGGTGTTGAATTAATTAGTGAAAATGAAGAAACAGAAGATCCTAATATTCAACAGCTTGCCAAAGCCGAAGAAGAATTTGACCTTAATGACCTCAGCGTACCGCCTGGCGTAAAGATCAATGATCCAGTCCGCATGTACCTCAAGGAAATCGGACGGGTAAATCTTCTTTCTGCTAAAGAAGAAATCACCTACGCTCAAAAAATTGAAGAGGGTGACGAGGAATCTAAACGCAGATTGGCTGAAGCAAACCTTCGTTTAGTTGTCAGCATTGCTAAACGGTATGTCGGCCGCGGCATGCTTTTCTTAGACTTAATCCAAGAAGGAAACATGGGTCTCATGAAAGCCGTCGAAAAGTTTGACTACCGTAAAGGATATAAATTCAGTACGTATGCAACTTGGTGGATCAGACAGGCGATTACACGCGCCATCGCTGACCAGGCGAGAACGATTCGTATCCCTGTTCACATGGTGGAAACCATCAACAAATTAATCCGTGTGCAGCGTCAGCTTCTTCAGGATCTGGGCAGAGAGCCGACACCGGAAGAGATTGCTGAAGACATGGATCTTACGCCTGAAAAAGTCCGTGAAATATTAAAAATTGCCCAAGAGCCTGTTTCTTTAGAAACGCCGATCGGTGAGGAAGACGATTCACATCTCGGTGATTTCATCGAAGACCAGGAAGCGACGTCTCCGTCGGATCATGCGGCATATGAGCTTTTGAAAGAACAGCTGGAAGACGTGCTGGATACGTTGACGGATCGTGAAGAAAACGTGCTGCGTCTCCGTTTCGGTCTGGATGACGGACGCACAAGAACGCTGGAAGAAGTCGGCAAAGTGTTTGGAGTAACGAGAGAGCGTATTCGCCAAATTGAAGCAAAAGCGCTTCGCAAATTGAGACATCCGAGCAGAAGCAAACGTCTGAAGGATTTTCTCGAATAGAATGGAACGGGTCTGTTGATCCGTTCTTTTTTATGTATAAGATATATGGATAATATACCTTTATTTTACTGGATAAGCATTTGTTTTGCAAATGAGTTCGGAAAAATGCGGCATGTCCTTTTAAGGGGGATAATGAGATAAGTTTATTTATATTCCTTATTGTAAGCGTATACAATTCATTATACAATAGAATAAAGATAATTTTGGATAAACAAAACAGTTATTTTTGTTTTATGTATAAATTGTGAAATCAGTGAAATGGCTTAATGAGACCATTTACATTTTGTAAAAATAAGTTAGAATTAGAAGTGTTTACATAGGGGGAGAATGAAAAAAGGGGGATGGAGATATGAAGTGGAATCCGCTGATTCCTTTTTTGCTCATTGCAGTTCTGGGAATAGGGCTGACTTTCTTTCTGTCAGTGAAAGGAAATGGAGATGCGCATCAGATCGCAAGCGGCGGTGAAAGCAAAAATGCCGAAAAGGAAACTGCAAACGCTTCACCTGAAGAAATTTATAAAGCGAACTGCATCACCTGTCACGGGGAAAACTATGAAGGTGTCTCAGGGCCGAACTTAAAAGGCGTCGGCAAAAGAAAAGATGTCGCTGCGATTAAAACAAGAATTGAAAAGGGCGGCAACGGGATGCCTGCAGGCCTTGTTCCGGCCGAAAAGCTGGATGACATGGCAAAATGGGTTTCTAAGATTAAATAAAATTTTACCGGTCCCTATATAAAAGACATATGAAAAACTCTATCCGCCGCTTGGATTCCGGGCGGTTTTTTTATATGATAGTAAAGGAAAAAGAACCTGAGAAAAGTTGTGATATTGTGAATGAAATGAAGTTATCTAAAAGATTGCAGTCTGTAGCGGAATATATCCCTCCGGGTGCCCTGGTTGCTGATATCGGGTCAGACCATGCGTATCTTCCTTGCTATGCCGTTTTGAATCATTTAGCGAGCCGCGCAATTGCCGGTGAAATTACAGACGGGCCGTTTCTATCCGCCAAACAGCAGGTGGAAAAACTGGACTTAAGCACTCTTATCTCCGTAAGGAAAGGTGACGGGCTGAGCGTCCTTGAAAAGGGAGAAGCGGGCGCCATTACAATTGCGGGCATGGGCGGAGCGCTGATCGCTCATATTTTGGAGTCCGGAAAAACAAAACTGACGGGGCGTGAACGGCTGATTCTGCAGCCGAATATTCATGCCGTTCATATAAGAGAGTGGCTTTATCAGGAAGGCTATGAACTGATTGATGAAGTGATCCTTGAAGAAGACGGAAAGTGTTATGAAATACTCGTCGCGGAAACCGGCGACCGTGATGCACCTTATCGGGACATCTCGATGGCTGCCGGAATGCTTGCCGGTCCGTTTTTGTTAAAAGAGAAGAATGAAGTGTTTCTTCGGAAATGGAGCCAGGAACTTAAGCATACTGAACAAATTTATGAACAGATCAGCCGCAGCGCAAAGCATGAAAACCAAGAAAAATTAGCTGAGCTGAAAGAGCGGATCTCTCTGCTGAAGGAGGTAATCGGACATGCCTAAACATGTAAACGGACAGGAAATCATCCAGCTGTTTGAACAATTTTCACCGAAGGCTTTTGCGGTGGAAGGAGACAAAATCGGTCTGCAGATCGGCACATTGAATAAGCCGGTGAAAAACGTCATGGTGACGCTGGATGTTCTGGAACAAACGGTGGATGAAGCTATTGAGAAAAAGGTTGACTTAATTATCGCTCACCATCCGCCGATTTTTCGGCCGCTTAAACAGATCACCACTGATCAGCCCGGCGGAAGACTGATTGAGAAATGTATAAAGCATGATATTGCCGTATATGCGGCTCATACGAATCTTGATGTGGCGGACGGCGGAGTTAACGATCTGCTTGCGGAAGCTCTCGGCCTGACAGATACGGAAGTGCTCGTCCCGACATATTCGGACCCGCTGAAAAAGCTTGCCGTGTTTGTCCCGAAAGACTATGAAGAAGCTGTCAGAACCGCACTTGGCAATGCAGGAGCGGGACATATCGGCAATTACAGCCATTGCGCGTTTTCTTCTGAGGGAATCGGCAGCTTTAAGCCTCTGGACGGAGCGGACCCGTTTATCGGACAGACGGGAGAATTGGAACTCGTTCATGAAGTGAGACTTGAGACCATTTTTCCGGCAAGTATGGAGAAAGCCGTCGTAAAAGCGCTGAAAAAAAGCCATCCGTATGAAGAGGTGGCGTATGATATTTATCCGGTGGAGCAGTCTCCGCTTGAAAAAGGGCTCGGCCGCATCGGAAAACTTCAGCAGGACATGACGCTTGAAGAGTTTGCGCTGTTTGTAAAAGAGAAGTTTGACGTTAACGGAGTCCGGATGGTCGGAGAGCGAAACAGCAAGGTGAAAAAAGTCGCAGTGCTTGGCGGAGACGGAAATAAATATATTTATCAGGCAAAGCGGAAGGGTGCAGATGTTTATGTGACGGGCGACCTTTATTTTCATGTAGCGCATGACGCGATGATGATGGGGTTAAACGTCGTGGATCCTGGGCATTACGCTGAAAAGATCATGAGAAAAGGCACAGCAGAGAAGCTTACGGCAATGGCCGGAGAGAAAAACTATGACGTGCGTATTTTCGCTTCCGAAACAGATACAAATCCATTTGCCTTCTTATAAAAAAACTGAGGCCGCGGCCTCAGTTTTTTATTTTTACTTTTGGAAGGATTTTTTTGAGCGGCACATTGTGCTCAAGCTGCCATGTAGACTCATCGTTATGGTCGAACTGCTCTAAAAAGCGGATTACTTCCTTTGTAATCGGTGTCGGTGTTGACGCGCCTGCGGTAACGGCGACGGTATTGACGTCTTTCAGCCATTCGAGCTTCAGTTCACTGATGTCACCGATGCGATAGGCTTTTGTTCCGGCGATTTCTTCCGACACTTGAGCCAGTCTGTTGGAGTTATTGCTTTTCGGATCGCCGACAACAATGGTTAAGTCCGCTTTTTTTGCCTGCTCTGATACAGCTTCTTGACGAACCTGTGTGGCCAGGCAGATTTCCTGATGATATTCCACGTGCGGATACTTTTCTTTGACTGATTCCATAATATCATGGACGTCCCACTGGGACATTGTCGTTTGGTTAGTAACGATTAATTTTTCAGCCTGAATATCGAGGTTTCTCACGTCTTCCTCTGTTTCAACGAGATGAACGATTTCAGGGGCGACGCCGACGGCTCCTTCAGGCTCAGGGTGGCCTTTTTTGCCGATATAAATGACGTGATAGCCTTCCGCTTTTACTTTTCGGATTAAGTCATGTGTTTTTGTGACGTCCGGGCATGTGGCGTCAATCGTAACAAGCCCTTTTTCCTCAGCGGCTTTTCTTACTTCCGGAGATACTCCGTGAGCCGTGAAAATAACGGTTCCTTTTTCAATCTGCTTTAAAATCTCCAGACGGTTTGTGCCGTCAAGCGTGTAAATGCCGTCTTCTTCAAACGCATCTGTGACATGCTTATTGTGAACGATCATTCCGAGTATATATATAGGTCTTGGCAGTGTTTTATCGAGTGACGCGTTTTTGGCTATGACCATGGCATCAACAACGCCGTAACAATAGCCGCGCGGCGAGATTTTGATAACGTCCAATGTAGATGTCCTCCTATCAAAAGTGAGTGTAGAGGCAATATAAAAAGCCGTAGTTAAACGGCTTAAATCTTGCATTCTTCTGATCTCATTATAGCTAATCTTTCGTGAGATATCAAAGAATGTTAAATATATAATTTCGGTTTTGATCTGCCCGATGTTCTTTTTGGACGCGGCCGTTCTTCTGATTTTGCTTCAGCGTCATCTTTTTCTTTTGAAGCGGATGCTTTTTCAGACGTTTTCTTTGACGTTTTAGACGAGGCGTCTGATTTGTTTTCATCTTCTGTTTCGTCTGTTTTTTCAGCTTCATCCTTTTTGTCTTGTTCGTCTGTTTCTTTTGTCTCGTCAGATTTATTCTCATCTTTATCTTCTGTCTCATCATCGTTGCTGCTTAACTGACTGTAAAGCTTCATCATGGCGGGCAGATTCCGTACTAAAGGGCCGTACTGCTGGATCATCGGCGTAACCTGCTGCGCCACGCCCAGCACCTTCTGGACGTTGCCGAGCATGCTCGACAGGGATGCCGGACTTGCCAGACTCTGAATCCCCTGCAATCCCTGCAGTCCGGCGCCTGCTCCTCCGCTGGCCGCTGTCGGAGCGGACGCGGCAGCGCTTCCTCCTGAACCGGGTAAAAAACGGGAAAGCATTCCTTTTAAGCCCCCTCCGCCTGTGCCTGCGTTTCTCAGGCCTGCTCCTGCAATCTGCTGCTGAGGGAATAACTGCCGGCCCTGCTGCATCAGCTGCCGGCCCGGCAATGACGGTCTGCCTCCCATCATCATACGCGGATTCATCAACGGCCGGCCCTGCTGCGCCATATTTCTCATCGGCTGCTGTGGAAACATACTTGTACCTCCTTTCTGTCTCTCTGCTATTACAATATGCATCGGAGGGGGCATTTGCTTTTCTATCTCGAAAACAGGATTCCCCCAAGACATGGTGTTTTTAAGTGAAATCGGTTATAATGTGATGATGGACACAGAATGTGCCGCTTTAAGGAGCTGGGAAAAATGAAAGAAACTAAATTTGATGGATACAACTTAAAACCGTTTATTATAGATGCAGTTCACCGCCTTGGTTTTTATGAACCGACAGATATTCAAAAGAGGCTGATACCTGCTGTATTGAAAAACGAAAGCGTCATCGGGCAGTCCCAAACGGGAACGGGAAAAACCCACGCCTATTTATTGCCTATCCTGAATCGGATTGATCCGGGTTCTGATACGGTACAGGCTGTTATCACAGCGCCGACGAGAGAGCTTGCCAATCAGATTTATCAGGAAGCGCTTAAAATCACACAGGGTGCAGAAGACGAGCAGATCCGGACAAAATGCTTTATCGGCGGAACGGACAAGCAAAAATCGATTGATAAGCTGAAAACACAGCCTCATCTCGTCGTCGGAACTCCGGGCCGGATTGCGGATCTGATTAAGGCGCAGGCATTGAACGTCTATAAAGCGCAGTCTCTCGTCATTGACGAAGCTGATCTGATGCTTGATTTGGGGTTTTTGGAAGACGTTGATTACATCGGGTCGCGTATGCCGGAAGAACTTCAGATGCTTGTTTTCTCAGCTACGATTCCGGAAAAGCTGAAGCCGTTTTTGAAAAAGTATATGGAAAATCCGAAATACGCGCATGTTGAGCCGAAAAGAATCACAGCCGAAAAGATTGAACATGTTTTGGTTCCTTCTAAACAGCGTGATAAAGACAAGCTGCTTTTTGATATGATGTCTAATCTGAATCCGTATTTGGGCATTGTGTTTGCAAATACGAAAAACACTGCTGACCATATTGCGAAATACCTGACTGAAAAAGGCATGAGAATCGGCCTTCTGCACGGGGGATTAACGCCGCGTGAGCGTAAAAAGGTAATGAAGCAGATTAATGATCTGGAGTTCACTTATGTCATTGCGACAGACCTTGCGGCAAGAGGAATTGACATTAAAGGCGTAAGCCATGTCATCAACTACGAGCTTCCGGACGATCTGGATTTTTATGTTCACCGCGTAGGAAGAACAGCGCGCGCCGGCTCATCAGGCCAAGCACTGACCATTTATGAGCTTTCTGACGAAGATGCGCTCGTAAGACTCGAGAAGATGGGCATTGAGTTTGCTTATGCGGAGCTTGTAAACGGAGAATGGAAAAAAGGCGATGACCGCCACCGCCGCAAGAAACGTAAAAAGACGGAAAATGAGGCAGACCAAATTGCGAAGCGCCTTGTGAAAAAGCCGAAAAAAGTAAAACCGGGCTATAAAAAGAAAATGAGCTATGAAATGGAAAAAATCAGAAGAAAACAGAGAAGAAACCAATCTAACAAAGGGAAGTAGGGGGAATCGGGTTGCTGAAAATAGGTTCACACGTCTCAATGAGCGGAAAACATATGCTCCTTGCCGCAAGCAAGGAAGCCGTTTCGTACGGGGCGAACACATTTATGATATATACGGGCGCTCCCCAAAATACGCGCCGCAAAAAAATTGAAGACTTGAATATTGAAGCGGGCCGCGCCCATATGAAGGAAAACGGCATCGACGAGATTGTCGTGCATGCGCCATATATCATTAACATCGGAAATACGACTAATCCGGCAACGTTTGAGCTGGGCGTTGATTTTCTCCGTTCTGAAATTGAAAGAACGGCAGCGATCGGCGCGAAACAGATCGTGCTTCATCCAGGGGCGCATGTCGGTGCCGGGGCTGAAACGGGCATCAAAAAAATCATTGAAGGATTAAACGAAGTGATTGATCCGGATCAAAGCGTGCAGATCGCGCTGGAGACAATGGCGGGAAAAGGGTCAGAATGCGGAAGAAGCTTTGAAGAGCTTGCCGAGATCATTGCGGGCGTTACACATAATGAACATCTTTCCGTCTGCTTTGACACTTGCCATACGCATGATGCAGGATATGATGTTGCCAATGATTTTGACGGTGTTCTCAATGAGTTTGATAAAATCGTCGGCATCGACCGGATAAAAGTCCTTCATGTGAACGACAGTAAAAATATCAGGGGAGCCCGGAAAGACCGTCATGAAAATATCGGGTTCGGTGAGATCGGTTTTAACGCGCTGCAGTACATTGTTCATCACGAGCAGCTGGCCGATATTCCGAAAATCCTTGAAACACCGTATGTGGGCGAAGACAAAAAAAATAAGAAGCCGCCATACCGTTTTGAAATCGAAATGCTGAAAGAAAAGCAATTTGATAAGGAGCTTCTTGAAAAAATATTAGCTCAATAAGAAGAAGGAGGGGAATTCACCCCTCCTTTTTTTACCCTGAGAATTGATTGAAAAGTTCGTCAACTTTCCGTTCCGTTTCTTTTGAGGTTATCGTTTCCACTTTTTTCAGCAGGCGCAGCCGCTCCTGTTCGTCAAAAATATTGATGTTTTTTCCGTGCATCAGAGCCGCTACCTCAGCCGCTTGACTTCTCGTAATGCTGATTCCGTATTGCTTGGAATATTTCAGGAGATCGTCCGCAGTGACTTGATTGAGCCGCTGCAAAATAATTCTTTGTATTAAAATCATCGATACTTTCACCTCTTTAAATATAATGTATTGAGCAAATCATTAAAATGTTACAGCTTTTAATGGTAAAATGAAGTTGCTTACTGTTTAAAATAGTTATTAAAGGAAAGGAGATTTTATGACCCCAAATAAACAGCATAAAAGAGAGTCATTTTTACACTTTATCTTCAGGGTCATCTTGATTCTGGTCGGAGCGGGCTCAGCCGCCGCAAGTATTGAATTGTTTCTGGTCCCAAATAATGTGATCGACGGAGGAATTATCGGTGTTTCATTAATTTTAGACCACCTCTTTATGTCCAATCCCATCCTCAATTTCGCCTTATTCGTTGTGTTACTCAACATTCCATTTATGATTTTCGGGTATAAATATATCGGAAAAACATTTCTCATCTCTACGGTTATCGGGATCGTCGGTTTAGCGCTGATTGAATCCTCATTGCATCATGTGGAGGCCATTACGACCCAGCCTATTTTGGCGACGGTATTCGGGGGGCTTTTGCTCGGTTTCGGGGTAGGCCTTGTCATCCGAAACGGAGGCTCGATGGACGGTACTGAGATCCTCGGTATCCTTCTCACAAAAAAGCTGCCCTTTTCAGTCGGAGAATTCGTTATGCTCATTAATGTGTTTATTTTTATTTGGGCCGGTTTTGTATACGGGCCGGAGCAGGCGATGTATTCTTTCATGACTTATTATATTGCCATGAAGACGATTGACGCCGTCATCCAGGGTCTTGATGAAACGAAAGCGGTCATTATTGTAGCCGACCAGTACGCGGAAATTTCAGACGCGATTTTGCACCGGCTTGGACGGGGCACCACCAAGCTTCAGGGAAAAGGCGGATATACGGATGAATCCAAAGAAGTCATTTACGCGGTCGTGACAAGGCTTGAAGTGACAAAATTGAAATCCATTGTGTTTGAAATTGATAAAAACGCATTTATTACGATCATGAATACACATGAAACGAGGGGCGGTAAGTTCAAAACCGCGATTCACTAGGCTTTCATTTACTTTTCATCATTTTATAGGTATAATTTTATACAGCATAGGAAAATGGCCTGCTGTTCAGACAGCTGCCATTTTCTTTTTGGAGCGATACCGTGATGTAAAGGGGAGGTCCTCATGAACGTACAAGAAGCGTTGAACCTGCTGAAAGAAAAAGGGTATAAATATACGAGTAAGCGAGAAGACATGCTGCAGCTTTTTGCTGATTCTGATAAATATCTGACCGCCAAAAACGTGCTTGCCGCATTAAATGACGACTACCCGGGTCTGAGCTTTGATACCATATACAGAAATCTTTCTTTATATGAAGAACTCGGCATTTTGGAAACAACGGAGCTTTCCGGGGAAAAACTGTTCCGTTTTACATGCTCTTATACTCACCACCATCACCATTTTATCTGTTTAACCTGCGGGAAAACGAAGGAAATTGAGTCCTGTCCGATGGATAAGCTTCACGATAATTTGGAAGGGTATGACATCAGCGGTCATAAATTTGAAATTTACGGCACCTGTCCGGCGTGCCGATAAAAAAACCTCCTGTATAAGCAGGAGGTTTTTTTCAGCTTTTGACATGCTGAAGGCTGTGTTTGTTTTTATTGATCCAGGCGACGGCTTCAAGCCAATTCCGCACCCTGATAATATTGGAATCGATGGGGAGCTGATTGTAAGGGGAATCAAAAAGGATAACCGGAATGCCCGCTTCTTTTGCGATCATTGTCGCGTTGCCGTGGTGATCTTCAAAAAACAGATCGATGCCGTGTTTTTTGACGGCCTCCACTTTGTGATGGCCTCCGACAAGCTCAATGTGATCATAATGAATGTCCCGGTTTGCAAACCAGTCCAGCGTTACATCTTCTAAGTGGCCGCGTCTTGCCGTTATGTAAATGAGACGATGTTCTTCTTTCAGCCCGTCCAGCGCTTGCTTGGCAAATTCCGCGAGCTTTGCTTCTTTATATATGACTGCTTCATGAACATTCATCCATTCCCAAAATTCCTCGGTTGTAATGTTCAAAAGCTTAGTCAGATCATAATCAGTCATATCATCCAAAGTAATAGAAAGATGAAATGAGCGGTTTAAATAAGGGACAAATGTATCCTGTGCCGTAACCGTGCCGTCAATATCTATACCTAACCGTAACATGTCCACACTCCTATATTTTCATCCCTTCAAGTGTAACATAAACAATTAACAATACCAGCAAAGTTTAGCAAACATGATTCCGTAAAAAACGCGGAAACTAAAAAAGCTCCATTCATAAAAGAAAAAGGGGGAATTGAAGGTGGCATACGATTACGAAAATCGAAAAGGCAACGACTACTATGTGGATCATGGATCGGAAGGAACGGATATCACGCGTGATGTTTATTCAGAAGAAACAGCGGCTGAAATTGCAGAGCCATATCGCGCTTCTGACCGGACAGCAGACCGCGATGATAACCGGGACGGAGTAAGTGAAGGCCGGGGGATAGGGTATGCAGCATTGGCTATTTCTATCATTTCCCTGTTTGTGCTCCCTGTTTTATTAGGAGCATGCGGCATTATCGTCGGCTATATCGCCAGAAGAAGAGGAGCAGGCGCTTTAGGCGGATGGGCGATGGGAATCGGTATAGTTTCCCTTGTGCTGGGCATATTCATTACACCGTTTTTCTAAAACACAAAAAAAAGCTTGGCGGAATATCCGTCAAGCTTTTTGTGTGTCTTGTTCTGCTTTGGCTTTTTCCGCCTCAAGCTTTGCGTAGTGTTCTTCTGCCAGCTTGTCGATTTCTTTTTTCAGCTCTTCGACCATTGTTTCTTCAGGGACTTTGCGGACGATTTGGCCTTTGCGGAAAAGCAGTCCTTCGCCGCGCGCTCCGGCAATACCGATATCGGCTTCTCTCGCTTCGCCTGGTCCGTTAACGGCGCATCCGAGAACGGCTACTTTAATCGGCGCTTTTACTTTTGAAATGTATTCTTCCACTTCGTTTGCGATGCTGATGAGATCAATTTCGATCCGTCCGCATGTCGGGCATGAAATAAGCGTAGCCGCGTTTGAAGCGAGACCGAACGATTTCAGCAGCTCTCTGGCTACTTTTACTTCTTCAACCGGGTCAGCGCTCAGAGAGATCCGGAGCGTGTTTCCGATTCCTTTGCTTAAAATCGCTCCGAGTCCGGCCGCGCTTTTTACCGTACCGGCAAACAGCGTGCCTGATTCTGTAATTCCGAGGTGGAGCGGATAATCAAATGCTTTTGACGCTTTTTCGTATGCTTCTATGGCGAGATTGACGTCAGACGCTTTCATACTGACGATGATGTCGTGGAAATCAAGATCTTCCAGGATTTTAATGTGATGAAGCGCGCTCTCAACCATTCCGTCAGCAGTCGGGTAGCCGTACTTTTCCAAAATGCGTTTTTCCAATGATCCTGCATTTACGCCGATCCGGATCGGAATTCCTTTTTCTTTCGCCGCTTTTACGACGGCTTCCACTTTTTCGCGCCGGCCGATGTTTCCCGGGTTGATTCTGATTTTGTCGGCGCCGCCCTCGATTGCTTTTAAGGCAAGCTTGTAATCAAAATGAATATCGACAACGAGAGGGATCGAAATTCTTTTTTTGATGTCGGCAATCGCGTCAGCTGCGCGTTCGTCAGGGCATGCAACCCGGACAATTTGGCAGCCGGCTTCGGCTAATCGGTTGATTTCCGCTACTGTTGCTTCTACGTCGTGTGTTTTGGTCGTCGTCATACTCTGAATGACGACTTCGTTATTTCCGCCTATTGTTAAAGGTCCCACTGTGACGGGACGCGTTTTTGTACGATGTGTGATTTCACTCACTTGTCAATCGCTCCTTAATTGTAGTTACCGCTTTTGAGGCAGAGCCTTTTACATGTCAGGCAACTTCTATTTACATGTTATATTGTAACAGTGTATTTGCCGAACTGACAAGAAATTAACGTTTAATTACGGTAGACGGGGAATTTATAAGCGGTGCCTGCCTGAATGGCGTTTGCTTTTACATTCGGATTCAGCGTTTCAAAATCTTGCGCAATATCTTCCGGCGCTTTATGTGCGCCGACTATCGACATCACCGTATCACCTTTTTTGACCGTAACCGTTCTGTATGATGCTTCCTGTTTTGCAGGCTGAGCCGCCGCCGCTGCGTATGCAGGAAGGTCTTGAGCAGGGATTGTCCCGATTTTCAGATCGTAAAAGATAATAAATATCACAAATAAACTGCCGAATAAAAAAGTAAGCCGCTTCATTCCAACCGCCTCCCGCATACATTTTTACTTCATTGTATGCTTGTCCCATTTTGTTCATGACAAAAAAGAAGACTGCCTCAGGCAGTCTTACACAGCTGTTTTTCTTGGCGGTATCTCTTTTAAGACGAGAAAAAGGATGATAAAGTTTACAAACCAATTCACTAAAAATTCACTCGGCACCGTAATGACAAGCGCGCGCATAATCGTAAAGAATATGGTGGAGAGCGTTATGGAATAAGCCGAAAGCTTCCAGAGCTGCTGATAATTCAATGTCTTTCTTTGCGCATTTTTTATGATCAGGCCGATGACGGCGAGAAATGAGACTTCAATGAATTTGCCGGCTGCTGTCATGATGAACAGCAAAATGGAAAGGACGGTGACGATCATCGTTTTATTTTGGTTTAAAGCTGATATGATTTCTTTTTTTGTGATATCAGCAGGCATTAATGAATAATTCATTTCTGTCGCCTGTCCGTCTACAGCAAGCACCATTTTATTTTTTAAAATGCCGATCGCGTTTTGTTTCGCCGCTATTTGTTTCGCGCCGTAAGCATCAGTGGGATCAAACACGATGACAAACCCGTTCGCTTCCGTTTCCTTGGAGGCGGAGGCTTTCGTCTGCAATTCGCCGTTTGAAATTTTGAAATCAGGGAAATCTTTTTCTAACACGGTTTTGAAACCGTTCATTGAGTTTACGGTGCCGGAGCTAAGGTAATAAGCGCTCGGCAGCGTAAAAAGGACAGACAGCAAAAATACATAAAGGATCGCTTTTCCTATCCCTTGAAACCGTGTTTTCGCAATATCTGCCGGAGAGTATGTACTTTTCAATAAAGCCGTAAATATGTTCAACATCTTCACTTCCTAGCCTAAACTGGTATATGTTGCTTATTGTATCGTTCACAGGGGATGAACACAAGCGAGAGTATTTAAAGCGGTGATAAGGAATCATACATAATAAGAAAAAAGCGGAATGCGGTGATCGCTCCGCAAAACAAAGGAGGGTGTTTATGTTATGAGTGTTTTGTATTGGGTGATTATCATCGCGGTCTTCGCCGTTGCTTTTATCGGTCTGGTGTATCCGGTGATTCCAAGCGTTATTTTTATAGTGGCTGGTTTTCTCCTTTACGGATTTTTGTTTTCCTTCAGCCCGTATTCCTACCTGTTCTGGCTCATTGAGGCGGTATTTGCGGCCGTTTTATTTGCAGCTGACTATGTGTCAAATTTACTTGGCATTAAAAGGTACGGCGGGAGCAGGGCGGCGATCTGGGGAAGCACGATCGGATTATTGATCGGGCCTTTTGTTATTCCCGTGGCGGGCATTATTTTAGGCCCGTTTATCGGTGCTGTCTGCGCTGAGGTGTTTGTTCATCAAAAGGATATTAAATCCGCTGCAAAAGTGGGGCTGGGCTCTTTAATCGGCTTTTTAACAAGCGTCGTCGCCAAAGGAGTCATTCAGCTCTTTATGATCGGATACTTCTTGTGGACGGTGCTTTAGAAGGTTTAATTTCGGCTGTGAACGGATAAAGTGTAGTATGTCTGCTGGAATCGCCGGATTGTGAGCTTTTTCATTGATTACCATGCTTTCTTTTGTTACATTGAGATTAGAAAAGTTCGCGCATAGCGGCATTTCAGTACATATATTTAAAGGAGGAAAAAAAATTATGGCTTACAAACTTCCAGAATTGCCTTACGCTTATGATGCTTTAGAACCGCATATCGATAAGGAAACGATGACGATTCACCATACGAAGCACCATAACACATACGTTACAAACCTGAACAAAGCGATCGAAGGATCAGCGCTTGCAGAGAAATCCGTAGATGAGCTTGTTGCTGATTTAAACGCAGTGCCGGAGGATATCCGCACGGCTGTCCGCAACAATGGCGGCGGACATGCGAACCACTCTTTATTCTGGACTCTTTTATCTCCGAACGGCGGAGGCGAACCGACTGGTGAGCTTGCTGAAGAGATCAAAAGCACATTCGGAAGCTTCGATCAATTTAAAGAAAAATTCGCTGCAGCAGCTGCCGGCCGTTTCGGTTCTGGCTGGGCTTGGCTTGTTGTAAACAACGGCAAACTTGAAATTACAAGCACGCCAAACCAAGATTCACCGCTTTCAGAAGGCAAAACGCCTATCCTCGGTCTTGACATTTGGGAGCACGCTTACTACCTGAACTACCAAAACCGCCGTCCTGATTACATTTCAGCTTTCTGGAATGTTGTGAATTGGGATGAAGTTGCCCGTCTTTACAGCGAAGCAAAATAATTGATTTAAATCATCACAAGGTCTCCTGCGGGAGGCCTTGTTTTTTTATTGACTTTGATTCCTTTTACATATCTCAGTTTGAGTGAGACAGACTAATGTGTAGTAAAGGGGAGTCAATGATGAGCAAAATAAAAAAAATTATCGGCGACATCGAAGTAAATAAAGGGCTGCTGCTGTTATTGACGATTGGCGGCCTTTACTCTTTGGGCATCGCGCTGTCAAATACATTTGTCAACGTGTATTTGTGGAAGCAATCGGGAAAATTTATTGATTTGGCCATATACAATTTATCGGTCGTGACGATGCAGCCGTTTACCTTTCTGCTGGCAGGGCGGCTGGCTAAAAAAATTGACAGGGTGTTTATTCTCAGGTTCGGCGTTATCTTTTTGGCTGCTTTTTATTTAAGTGTGCTGCTTGCCGGGCAAAATGCGGCTTCCCGTCTCGTTTTGATAGGGGCCGTGCTTGGAGTGGGGTACGGCTTTTACTGGCTGGCTTTTAATGTGCTGACTTTCGAAATAACAGAGCCTGAAACGAGAGATTTTTTTAACGGATTTTTAGGCATTTTGTCTTCATCGGCGGGGATGATCGGTCCGATTGTGGCCGGATATGTCATTTCAAGACTTGAAAACAATACGGGTTATACAGTCATTTTCAGCCTGTCGCTCGGCTTATTTGCTCTCGCCGTGGTCATGAGCTTTTTTCTGAAACGGAGGGAGTCGAAAGGCCGTTTTATGCTGAAAAAAGTTTTTGATGAGCGCCACACGAATCTGAATTGGCGCCGGATTACCAACGCGCACTTTTTTCAAGGCTTGAGAGAAGGGATTTTTGTTTTTTTAATCAGCGTATTTGTGTTCATTGCGACAAACAGTGAACTGGCGCTCGGGACGTTCGGCCTCGTTAATTCTGCGGTTTCTTTTTTTGCCTATTATTTTGCATCAAGGCTCATCAAAAAAAGAGCGCGTAAAAAGGCGATTCTTATCGGCGGATTGATTGTGTACGGCGCCCTGTTTCTCATAATTTTTCATATGAGCTTCACGACGCTTCTTATGTACGGAGTGTTTATTGCCATCGGCTATCCCGTTCTGCTTGTGCCGTATGTCTCGCTTACATATGATGTGATAGGCCGGGCGCGGCTTGCCAGAAAGGCCAGAATTGAATACATTGTGCTCAGGGAATTGTTTTTAAATGCAGGCCGGATCGTTTCCATCCTGTGCTTCCTTTTGATCGTTACATTGCTGAAGGAAAAAGTGGGAATACCGACGGCGCTCGTGCTGCTCGGAGCCGGCCATCCGCTGATTTATTACTTTATAAAAGACATTAAACTGGATGCGGAAACTTCTGATGAAACAGTGGAAGAAGACCGACAAAAACGGGCGGCTGAACCGAATTTTATAAAAGGAGAAAGATAAAAGGGTTATCTGTAGAAAAATATCGAAAAAACCTTTAGAATGAAAAATGGCACCTGAAAAGAGGGTGTCATTTCTTTCTGTAAATAAGAAAAGGTGATGTCATGAGGAGAAATAAAAAGAAAATAGCAGTAAACAAAGAAAAGAAAAAATCACTGCCGATCCGGCTTAATTTTTTGTTTTTGGCCGCGTTTCTTATTTTTACGTGGATTATCGTCGAGCTTGGCATCAAGCAGATCGTTCAGGGTGATGACTATAAAAACGCCGCCAACAAGCAAGAGGAGTCTGATGTCAGCACGGCGGTTCCGAGAGGGAAAATATACGACCGGAACCTTAATCCCATCGTAACGAATAAAGCATTAAATGCGATTACATATACACGTTCAGCCTCAACCACCCAGGCGCAGCGTTTAAAAATCGCAAAAAAATTGTCTGGTATGATTAAGGTAAGCACCAAAAAGGTGACTGAACGGGACAAAAAAGACTATTGGATGTTAACGAGGCCTGATGAGGCAAAAAAACTGATTACGGCAAAAGAAAAGCAAAAAGCTGAGGACAAAAAGCTGTCTGACGATGATTTATACCAGCTTCAGCTGAAACGGATCACGGACAAACAGCTGAACGAACTCACTTCAAAAGATATGCAGGTCCTTGCGATCAAAAGGCAGATGGATTCAGGCTACTCACTGACTCCTCAATACATCAAAAATGAAGGTGTGTCGGCTAAAGAAATGGCCGTCGTCAGCGAACATTTAGATGAACTGCCGGGGGTTGACGTGACGTCTGACTGGGAACGGTCTTATCCAAATAAAGGATTATTAAAATCAGTTCTCGGCAGTGTCTCGAGTTCCAATGAAGGGCTCCCTTCAAACCTTCTTGAACATTATTTGTCGCTAGGCTATAGCAGGAATGACAGGGTTGGAAAAAGTTATTTAGAGTATCAATATGAAAATCTGCTCCAGGGACAAAAAGAAAAAGTGAGAAACGTAACTGACTCCTCTGGAAACGTGACAGATACTGAAACGGTTACAAAAGGTAAAGCCGGTGACGATTTAGTGCTCACCATAGATACCGAATTGCAAAAAGACGTTGAAAAAATTATTGAGAAAAATTTAAGAGCGGCAAAGGCAAGACCAAGTACACAGCTGCTTGACAGGGCATTTGTCGTAATGATGGACCCGCGCAACGGAGAAGTGCTTACAATGGCGGGCAAACAAATTAAACAAGTAAACGGTAAATATAAAATTGATGATTATGCACTAGGAACAATGACGTCTTCTTATAACATGGGTTCAGCTGTAAAAGGAGCAACGCTGTTAACTGGTTATCAGACAGGTGCTATAAAAATCGGGAATATCTTTACGGACGAAGTTTTGAATATTAAAGATTCCCCTCCTAAAAAGTCGGTAAGTGTGATGGGACCGATAAATGATTTAACAGCTCTTGAGCGTTCCTCTAACGTATATATGTTTAAAACTGCGATTGCGATTGGTAAGGGTAAATATATATCGGGGCATTCATTGCCGCTTGATTACAGCGCATTCGATAAATTTCGTTATTACTTCAGTGAATTCGGTTTAGGTGTAAAAACGGGCATTGATCTTCCGAATGAAGCGACAGGATATGTGGGAACTAAAAGACAGTCAGGGTTCCTGCTTGACTTTGCGATCGGACAATTTGACACATATACACCGCTTCAAATGGCTCAGTATGTATCGACCATTGCCAATGGAGGCTTTCGTATGAAACCTCAAATCGTAAAAGAAGTACGAAAGCCTGATTCTAAAAAAGGTATCGGAGCCGTTGTTGAATCGGTTAACCCGGAAGTAATGAACCGCCTCGATATGACGGAAAGTGAAATTAAACGTGTTCAGCAAGGTTTTAAGCTTGTTATGCAAGGCGCTCAAGGTACTGCAAGAGCAAATTTTGCTAATAAAAGTTATAACCCTGCTGGTAAAACGGGAACCGCACAGGCCTTCTATGATGGTCCTATAAAATCAAGAACCGGCGCGTCTACTTACAACACAACACTTGTAGCTTATGCGCCTGCAGATCATCCTGAAGTTGCCATTTCGGTCGTAGTTCCATGGGCTTACGAAAATTACAATGACAGATATTCTATCACCAATGACATTGGGGAAGCGGTACTAGACAAATACTTCGAGCTGAAAAAGAAGCAAGAAGAAAATAATACGAAGCAGAAAAACGAAGATAAAATCCAGAAAGACGCTGAAAACGGCAATACAAATAACTGATAGAAAAAACGCTCACAACTTGTGGGCGTTTTTTTTATACAAAAAAACATCCGGATTTACAAAACCTTAACATTTGATTTATACGCATTTTACACGAACCCTTTACTCTATACGTGTAGGACAAATTACACATTAAACGCAGGGGGAATTCAGGAAATGAAAAAAAACAAATGGATGCTTACGCTTCTGATGGCTGCTGTTATGATCGTTGCTGCAGCATGCGGAAATGCAAAGGAAAGCGGCAAGACGGACGGCCAATCTGCAAGTGAGGATAAAAAAGCATCAGGTTCTTTAACCATTTCTGGTTCATCAGCCATGCAGCCGTTAGTACTGGCAGCGGCGGAAAAGTTTATGGAAAAACATCCGGATGCTGATGTGCAGGTACAAGCGGGAGGTTCAGGAACAGGTCTTTCGCAAGTGTCTGAAGGCGCAGTGCAAATCGGCAACTCAGATGTCTTTGCCGAAGAAAAAGAAGGCATTGATGCGAAAGCCCTAAAAGATCACCGTGTAGCGGTAGTAGCGATGGCAGCTGCGGTTAACCCGGGTGCGGGTGTGAAGGATATAACCAAAAAACAGCTGGCAGACGTCTTTACAGGCAAAATCAAAAACTGGAAAGAGCTTGGCGGGAAAGATCAAAAGATTACTCTCGTGAACCGTCCTGATTCATCAGGAACACGCGCTACATTCGTCAAATACGCTCTTGACGGAGCAGAGCCGGCTGAGGGCATCACGGAGGATTCCTCCAATACAGTCAAAAAAATCATTGCGGAAACACCGGGAGCAATCGGTTATCTGGCATTCTCTTATATAAACGATGATAAAGTAACGCCTTTATCGATCGGCGGCATCAAACCGGAAGAGAAAAATGTCGTCACAGGCGAATATCCGATTTGGGCTTACGAGCACTCTTATACGAAAGGTGACGCGTCAGGCCTGGCAAAAACATTTCTTGACTATTTGAACAGTGATGATGTTCAGAAAAGTATCGTAAAAGATCAGGGCTACATTCCGATCTCTGATATGAAAGTCACACGTGACGCAAACGGCAAGCAAAGCTGAGGGGAGGGCGGGCTCCCCGCCTCTTCTTCTTTATAGGAGTGTAAACAAATGATAAATCACAGAGAAAAAGAGTCTGTAAGCGAACGCTTAATAAGCTCAAAACAAAACAGGCAATTGGATGAAGTCCGCGGAAGAGTGATTGTGTCTGTCTGTGCGGCGATTATCATTGCGGCATCAGCGGCGATCACAATCTTTCTCGGCATTAAGGGGCTGCAATCTTTTTTTGTAAATGGTGTAAGCCCGATTGAGTTCTTAACAAGTCTGAATTGGAATCCAACCCAGGCAAAGCCTGAGTTCGGCGCGCTGCCTTTTATTTTCGGATCATTTGCGGTCACGGTTCTTTCCGCTTTGATCGCAGCACCCCTCGGTATCGCGGGTGCTGTGTTTATGACGGAAATTGCGCCGACTTGGGGGAAAAAGGTACTGCAGCCGGTAATTGAGCTGCTTGTCGGCATTCCGTCCGTCGTTTATGGATTCATAGGTCTTACAGTATTGGTTCCGTTTATTGGCTCTTTTAAATCAAGCGGAACGGGTCACAGCCTTCTGGCGGGAACGATCGTGCTATCGGTTATGATTCTGCCGACCATTACGTCGATTTCCGCTGATGCGCTTGCGTCACTTCCGAAACACCTTCGCGACGGTTCATATGCGCTTGGTGCGACGAGATGGCAGACAATCAGGAAGGTGCTCATCCCGGCGGCGTTTCCGACATTGCTGACCGCTGTCGTGCTCGGGATGGCAAGAGCGTTCGGAGAAGCTCTCGCCGTACAGATGGTTATCGGAAATACAAAGCTTCTGCCGGAAAGCTTGCTTGATACGGCGGGAACATTAACGACGATTATCACCTTAAACATGGGCCATACCACATACGGCAGTATTGAAAATAATACGTTATGGTCGATGGGGCTTGTTCTTCTCATTATGTCGTTTCTGTTTATATTGCTCATACGCTACTTGTCATCTAGGAGGAAAGTGTAATGAACCGGAAAATAACGGATAAATTGGCCACCGGTGTATTCGGTTTATGCGCCGCTGTGATCGCGGCGATTTTGGCAGGATTGTTTTTGTATATTCTGATTCACGGCGTCTCTGAAATCACCTTGCATTTTCTTACGTCAAAATCGAGCGCCATCGCGTCCGGCGGCGGGATACGGGATCAGCTTTTTAACTCCTTTTACATTCTGTTTATCACCATGCTGATCACGATACCGCTTGGTGTGGGGGGCGGCGTCTTTATGGCTGAATATGCGCCGCAAAATAAAGTCACAGATTTTATCAGAACGTGTATTGAAGTTCTGTCGTCGCTTCCGTCGATTGTTATCGGGATGTTCGGCATGCTGATGTTTGTGAACCTGACCGGATGGGGCTACACGATTATCGGGGGCGCGCTCGCATTAACGGTCTTTAATCTTCCCGTAATGGTCCGGGTGACAGAAGGCGCGCTCACCGCAGTTCCTAAGGAGCTGAAAGAAGCTTCTCTCGCTTTAGGCGTATCGAGATGGTATACCGTCAAAACCGTGCTGATTCCGAGTGCGATTCCTTCGATTTTAACCGGCGCCATTTTGGCATCAGGAAGAGTATTCGGAGAAGCGGCGGCATTGTTATTTACAGCGGGGCTGACAACGCCGCGGCTGAACTTTACGGATTTGAACCCGTTTTCGGAAGCCTCTCCTTTAAACATTTTCAGGCCGGCTGAAACGCTGGCGGTTCATATATGGAGTGTCAATACGCAGGGAATCATTCCCGATGCAGAAGCGATTGCAAACGGCGGCTCGGCAGTGCTGGTGATCTCGGTGCTCTTGTTTAACCTTTGTGCAAGATGGCTCGGATCTGCCATTTATAAAAAGCTTACGGCAAATTAATCGAAAAGAGGCGAAAACATGATAGATCACATCGTCAGGGAACAATCCGAACAGACAAAGCGATCGCCGGAGTCTTCGATTTTGGAAGTGAATGATTTATCAATTTATTACGGTGACAAACAAGCGGTTAAACATGTAAACATGGATATTGAAAAACATGCGGTGACGGCTCTGATCGGTCCGTCCGGCTGCGGAAAATCAACATTTCTGAGACAGATTAACAGAATGAATGATGCCATCCCTTCTGCGAGAAGCGAGGGGGACATCCTTTATGAAGGACTGAATATTCTGGGAGATGAGATTAATGTCGTGTCTCTCAGAAGGGAGATCGGTATGGTGTTTCAAAAACCGAATCCGTTCCCGAAATCCATTTACAATAACATCACACATGCGCTCAAGTATGCGGGTGAACGCAGAAAAGCCGTTTTGGACGAAGCGGTAGAAGAAAGTTTAACGAAGGCGGCGCTTTGGGATGAAGTCAAAGACCGGCTTCATTCATCGGCTCTTTCGTTATCAGGCGGCCAGCAGCAGCGTCTATGCATCGCCCGTACGCTTGCGATGAAACCCGCCGTGCTTCTTTTAGATGAGCCGGCCTCAGCTCTGGACCCCATTTCAAACGCCAGAATCGAGACGCTGCTGACAGAACTGAAGAAAGATTATTCTATTATTATCGTTACGCATAACATGCAGCAGGCCCTGAGGGTGTCTGACCGCACGGCATTCTTTTTAAACGGAGAAGTAGTGGAATACGGGCAGACAGAACAGATTTTTACGAGTCCCAAGGAGCAAAAGACAGATGACTACATTAACGGAAAGTTCGGATAGGGGGAAGGACCGTGAGCGTTGTGAAAGAAGCGGTGCACACACAGAATTTATTTGATATTCACGGCATGAACGTATGGTACGGGGCTCATCAAGCTTTAAAAGACATCACGATCGGATTTGAGGAGCGGAAAGTAACTGCCATCATCGGTCCGTCCGGCTGCGGTAAATCCACTTTTATTAAAACATTAAACTTAATGCTGCAAATGGCTCCGAATGTCAAAGTGACAGGTGACATGATCTATAACGGACGCAATCTGCTGAAGGAGAAGACGGATGCGGCAGAATTAAGAAAACAGATCGGTATGGTGTTTCAAAAAGGCAATCCGTTTCCGCAGTCCATATTTGAAAATGTCGTCTACGGCCCGAGAATACATGGCGAAAAAAATAAAAAGAAACTGCTTGAAATCGCCGAGGAATCTTTAAAGGCCGCGGCGCTCTGGGATGAAGTGAAGGATCGTCTTCACCAGCAGGCGCTTTCACTGTCGGGCGGCCAGCAGCAGCGGCTGTGCATCGCAAGGGCGCTCGCCACAAAACCGGACGTCCTTCTGATGGATGAACCGACGTCTGCCCTCGACCCCGTGTCCACCCGGAAAATAGAAGAGCTTATTTTGACTTTGAAAGAAAAGTACACGATTGTCATTGTGACGCACAATATGCAGCAGGCTGCAAGGGTCTCTGACCAAACCGCGTTTTTCTATATGGGCGAACTGGTAGAGTGGGGTGATACGGGAAAAATCTTTTCACAGCCGGATCACCAAAAAACGCATGACTATATCAGCGGAAAATTCGGATAAAAAAACGGGCCCGGCCATAGACCGGGTCCGTTTTATATTGCTCATTAAAAAAGCCTGCCGGCCGTATCCATCTGAATGGACGATGCCTGCAAGCTTTTTTAGCGGGTTAATGTTTTGACGATTTTCTTAAAGCTCATATCTGAGTCGACTTTGAAATGGCCGGCACGGATTTCTTTGTGGTAGCCAGCGTCAATTACGTAATCATTAAAGTCCTTCGCTGAAGGAATAATCCCTTCTTTTTCAAGAATGGATGACACATCAGCAGTGCTCATTCCGTCTTTAATCGTCAGTTTATATGTTACCTTTTTCTTTTTGGCGTCTGAGTTTTGATCGTTGCTCAGCGATTTTTCTTTAGAGTCAAGCAGTTTTTGATAGTCATCCCGTTTGACGGAGACTTTTTGCTGGGAGTCGAGGTAGCTGTTTACTTCTTTTTCTGTTAATGCTGTTTTTTCAGTTTTAACGGCAGCTGCCTGGTCATGGTCAGTCAAATAAAAGACAGCGGCGAGGACGGCCGTCGCTAAAATCATGCCTGCTGCAAAAGCCTGAATGCCCCGTTTTGTCATACGAGCACCTTCTCATTATCTTTAATAATGGTATTGACGTCCTCGACAGACACGTGCTCTGCTTTTGCGATGGCTTCGGCAGACATCCCGTTGTTATATTTTGAAATGATTTGTTTGGCGATTTTTTGGTTAATGCCGCTGCTTTTGGCTTTGCGGATCACGAGGTTGGTTTCCAGCAATTCTTCTTCAAGCACCGTCATTTTCTTTTTTAACTTGTAAATTTCCTGCATGGCGGAAAGCTGAAGCGTTTCAAGCTCCTGTTCCACGTCTTTCATCGGATCTCTTTGAGAATATGAGAATGCAATAAGCGCTATACTGACGATAAACAACGCAATAATAGCAATTTCCACGTTTCATCACCTTCTATTATTAATTTGCCCTTCTTTTTTATACCATAAAACGCCGCCATTCTAAAGGAAATAGAGAAAAAAACGGAATTTTGTCGGGAAATCTTGTTTATTCGGGGAGCAAACGGATATTTCTCTATAGATTTCGCATGAGAATGTCCTTTTTTGTCCTGTTTCGTCATATTTTGTATCTGTCTTGCGCAAGCTCATTCAGGCGATCAGAAGCATAAACTGATGTTTTCTGCACTTAAACAACATTTCATGTAAATCAGCTCTAGCATTCCGTCCATTATAGTGGTATTATATATAAGTCTGAATAAGTAAATGATATTTAGTTTGGAGGGAAAATAATGCGCGTTAATATTACTTTGGCTTGCACTGAATGTGGTGAGCGTAACTATATTTCTAAAAAGAACAAACGCAACAATCCGGACCGCGTTGAATTTAAAAAATATTGCCCACGTGATAAAAAATCTACGTTACACCGTGAAACAAAATAAGCTGTTTAAAACGGCGGAAAAAAGCTGGAGCTTTCAATAAAGTTCTGGCTTTTTTGTCTTTCAGGGAGGTTTGAGGAACGTGAAAGCACAAATCAGAACCGATATAAAAGCAAAGCTTTCTGCTATAACAGAAAGTGAATGGGAGGCAAAATGCCGCAGCATGCGTGAAACGCTGTTTTCTTTAAAGGAATGGAAACAAGCCCGCATGATCGCCGTTACCGTCTCGAAACGCTTGGAAATCCCGACACGGCCGATTATTGAACAAGCTTGGAAAGAGGGAAAACAAGTCTGTATCCAGAAATGCTTCCCGAAAACGGGCGCAATGGAGTTCCGTACATTTTCTGGGGATGATCAACTGGAAACCGTATATGCTGGCCTTAGTGAACCGATCGAAAGCCTGACGGAAAAAGTGGCCCAAAAAGACATTGATCTTGTACTTGTGCCAGGTGTAGCTTTTGACCGGGAAGGCTTCAGAATCGGATACGGCGGAGGATATTATGACAGGTTCCTGACCGGCTATGCCGGCCGTACCGTGTCGCTTCTCTTTGACTGCCAGCTGACGGACCGCATTCCCCGCATGCCCCACGATATTCCGGTCGATACGATCGTGACTGAATCTGAAATCATCGCTTAATCGCATAAAAAACGTCTTGCACCGGAATAATTTTCGCTGTTTGACAAACGATAGGGGCAGGAGGGATAAGATGAAAAAATTGTTGATCTACTCACTATGCGCCGTATCTGTTTTAGCCGTTTACCAAAACCGCTACCGTCTGATGAACAGCGTGCTCAGCCAGCCGGGGATCAGACGGTCGTTTATTCATTTCTTTTTAAAAATACCGTTTATCAGAAATAAGTTCATTCAGCAGGCATTTTAAACAAATCCCGTTTCTTCAGCGGGATTTTTTGCATGAAAAAACCTGCCGGGAAAAAGACGGCAGGTGTCTTCGGATTGTCAGTTTTTTTTCAGGAAACCAAGCAGGATTGAGATCATCGGAGAAATGTACAGGAAAAAGGTAAACGGCAGGTAGTCGATGACGGGAACCCCTAATGCGCTTGCCATAAAAGCGCCGCTTACTCCCCATGGAATCAGCGGATTGATCAATGTTCCGCCGTCCTCCAGCGACCGCGCAAGGTGAATCCGCTTAATGCTGAGCCTGTCATATAAAGGTTTATAGGACTGACCAGGAATTAAAATTGACAAGTACTGCTCGCCTGTCGCGAGATTTACGCCTATGCTTGAGAAGACGGTCGCCAAGACAAGACGTCCTTTCGTATGCACACCTTTTATCAATCCTTGAAGCAGCGCTGCGATCAGTCCTGTTTTTTCCATCAGGCCGCCGAGCGCAAAGGCAATCATGATCAGAGAGACGGAACCCATCATGGATTGGAGCCCGCCTCTGTTGATAATGCTGGCTACAGCCTCATCGCCGGTTTTAAATGCCGTGCCGCTTTGCAGGGCAGAAATAAATCCTTGAACGCTGCTGCCAGGAATGAAAAAAGCCGTCAGAATCCCTGCGGAAATAATCCCGGCGGTAAGCACCGGAATAACGGAAACCCGTCTGACCGCCAGAATGATTACCAACAGAGGTGAAAGAAGCGACCAAGGCGTAACGTGTACGGCCTGTTTAATTCCGGAAATGACCGCCTCAATATTTTGCGTTGAAGCGGCATTTATTGAAACGGATGAACCGAGAATATAAAAGAGAACGATTGTAATCAGCAGTGCCGGAACGGTCGTGCCCATCATATGGCGGATATGTTTAAAAATCGGAATTTCGCCGATTCCGGCGGCAAAATTCGTCGTGTCGGACATCGGTGACATTTTATCACCGAAACAAGCCCCGCAAATGACTGCTCCCGCCGTCCATTCGAGCGGAACACCCGCCGCGCTTGCTACCCCTAACAGCGCGACGCCGATTGTACTGACAGTTGTCAGACTTGAGCCGACAAGCGTGCTGATGATCATGCAGGAAAATAATGCGGTCAAAAGAAGCTGGCTCGGCTGTATAATCGATAAAGCGTAAACGGTGACGGCGGGAATGGCACCGCTGTACATCCAGGCGCCGATCAGCACACCGATCAAAGCCAGCACGATAATCGGCTGTACTCCGTTTTTCAAACCGTTGACAATTCCTTTTTCAAGACTGTCCCACGAGAAACCGAGCCACAAACCTGCCAGAGCCAGAATAATGACGCAAAAAAACAGTGGCATATGCGGTTCCGTATGAAAGAAAAACAGGCAGGAAATAATGACTGCTAACATCAAGACAAATAAACTGATGGCTGAGATGAACGTCAGCCTTTTTTCTTGTTTCAAAACAACACCCCATCAAACTTTAATCCTTTTGTGCTTTTGGGCACGAAAGTATTGTAACAGAAAAACGCATAAATGAGAGTTTTTTTACAATTATGAATATACATTTTATCAAAATGCCGCTAGGATATTTTCTCCAATCGTTTTTTGCTTGACTCCCGCTTCAGAGATGAAATACGCTTATACTCATAAGAAGAGTAGAAATGGTGAAGAAGATGAATTCATTTTATGACGTGCAGCAGCTGTTTAAGTCATTCGGCCATATCGTTTATTTCGGTGACAGACAAGCCGAAATTGACTTTATGAAAGATGAATTAAAGGAGATGTACTTGTCAAACGTGATTGAAAGAGAATTATGGCTGAAAGCCGCCGGAGTTCTTCAACAGGAATCAGAGCGGATTAAAGGAAGGTCCAACAGCAGGATTTAATAAGAAAAGGAGATCATTATGGAAGAGACATGGTTTGCGGGGATTGATCTTGGCGGAACAACCATCAAGCTGGCCTTTATCAACATGTACGGTGAAATTCAGCACAAATGGGAGGTTCCGACCGATAAATCAGGAAACACAATTACGGTCACGATCGCTAAAGCACTTGACCAGAAACTCGAAGAATTGAATAAGCCGAAACGGATCGTAAAATGGATCGGCATGGGAGCGCCCGGACCCGTGGAAATGGCGACGGGGATGGTTTATGAGACGACAAATCTGGGGTGGAAAAACTATCCCTTGAAAGACCATCTCGAGGCGGAAACGGGTATTCCGGCCGTCATTGAAAACGATGCCAATATCGCGGCGCTCGGAGAAATGTGGAAAGGTGCAGGCGACGGAGCTAAAGATGTCATTTTAGTGACGCTTGGAACCGGAGTCGGCGGGGGCATCATCGTCAACGGAGAAATCGTTCACGGTAAAAACGGGGCAGGCGGAGAAATCGGTCATATTTGCAGTATCCCGGAAGGCGGGGCTCCGTGCAACTGCGGAAAATCCGGCTGTATTGAAACGATTGCGTCAGCAACCGGCATCGTCCGCATCGCGAAAGAAAAGCTTGCAGCGGTTTCCGACTCTTCGCTCCTGCAAGTGCGCGATCTCACGGCACGTGACGTGTTCGAAGCGGCAAAACAGCAGGATAAGACAGCGCTGGAAGTCGTCGATTATGTCGCAAAACATTTAGGCCTTGTGCTCGGAAACCTGGCAAGCGCCATGAACCCGACTAAAATCGTGCTCGGCGGAGGCGTCTCGAAAGCAGGAGAAATACTGCGGTCAAAAGTGGAAGAGACCTTCAAAATCACCGCGTTCCCGCGTTCTGCGGAAGCGGCCGATATTTCGATTGCGGCACTTGGAAATGACGCCGGAGTCATCGGCGGGGCGTGGATTGCCAAAAATGAATGGCTTAAATATCAAAACTGCTAGAGAAAGTCTGCCTGCCCATATAGCGGGCGGCTTTCTTTTTTTACCTCCCATGTCATATAGTTTTTTAAAAAGGGGGATGAACATGGCGGGAATTCGTGTCACACCTGAAATGAAACAGCATATGAAAGCTGTCGCAAAGGTGCTTTCAATTGATGAAAAACTGTTGAAAGACGCCAATAAAACGGCGAAAAGCGAGGAATTATTTTGTCCCGGCTTTGTCGTGAGCGGGCAGTCAGAGGGTCCGATCGGGACGCTGAGCGGGCTTTCGCAATACATCCGGCGCTGTAAAAGCGTTCTTTCCAGTGATCAATGGGTGAAGGAAGAAAAAGTGTACGGCGCTCAATCGGTTTTTGAAGAAATTGAGAAAATAACGGATGTCTTTCCATTTGTCATGTGCCGTAAAATCGGCAGTTCCGTGTTGGGAAAACCGCTTTATGAGCTGACAATAGGTGAGGATACAGCCGAAAGAAAAGTGCATGTAAACGCCTCTTTTCATGCCAATGAATGGATCACCACCTCGGTTGCGCTAAAATGGTGTAAAGAATATTGCGCGGCGTTATGCAAAAATAAGACGGTTTTTGGGTATTCCGCGCTTGATATATTCAGCCGGACATCACTGTCATTCGTTCCGCTCGTAAATCCCGACGGTGTTGATCTCGTCCTTTACGGATGTGAAGATTTATCAGAAAAAAGTGAATTTCTCAATGAATTAAATGAGTACCGCCCGGATTTCCGCGAATGGAAGGCGAATATAAACGGCGTTGATTTAAATAAACATTTCCCGTCCAATTGGGACATTGAACAGAGGCGCAAACCGAAAGCCCCTTCGTACCGGGATTTTCCGGGCATGGCGCCGCTCACTGAACCGGAAGCGCAGGCGATGCACCGGCTGATAACCGAACAGCCGCCTGACAGGGTGATCGCTCTTCATACGCAGGGACAAGAGATTTATTGGGGATATGAAGGATATGAACCGGAACAATCCGCTCAGGTCATCCGGGAGTTTGAAGAGATAAGCGGAAACCGCTATCAAGGTGTAAAAACCATTGACAGCCATGCCGGTTTTAGGGATTGGTTTATACAGCAATACGGAAAAGAGGGCTATACCGTTGAACTTGGAAAGGGAAAAAACCCTTTGCCTTTTCATCAGTTTGCTGATATTTATCAAGCGACGGAAGGCATTTTGTGGAGGTCGCTCGTTTTTTGAGACATCTGTGAAATTTCTCATTTGTTTACATAAACAAATATGGGACAATAGAAAAGAATGGGGGGAAGGCTGGTGAGATACTTGTTTTGTGTTCTGCTGTCCGCATTCGTTCTGTGTTTAGCGGCCTGTGAACCATCTCATCAGCAGCATGACACAGGCGTTTCGGCAAAATCAGCAGAACAGAAAATCGTTCCGCTCAGTAAAAATGAAGCGGAGAAAGCGGAAGGATGGCTGGATAACAGAACCATTCTGTATACAGCGCATCATCAGCTGATGAAATATGATCTTTTCAGCGGAAAATCCGAACGGCTCTATGAAACAAGGGGCCATATTGTCAATGTAAAGATCAGCCCGAAAAAACAGCTGATTCTCGTTCAGGTGACAAACAGCGGGCAGACGGAGCTTGAGCTTATGAACAAGGAGGGGAAAAGACTTTATCACAAAGCCTTTAACTCTTATGAGCTGGAGACGGCTTGGAATCCGTATGACCCGTATCAAATGATGATTACCGTTTTTACTGAAACATGGGACTTCACAACCTATACGGCCGATATGAAAAACGGCATTTTAAACATGAGTCCGGTTCAGACACCTTTTGTCCATTGGACGTCTTCTGATGAATTTCAATATATCAAGCAAGGGAAAACGGAAGAAGAGGGTCCTTTATATTCTTATGACTTGCAGACGAAAAAAGAAAAAAGAGTGCTTCATCACGTCATCTGGGCCGATTCCCGCCCGGGTATGACGATTGCCGTCAGACAAACTGATCAATCGGACGGCGACGGCGAGTTTTTTTTCCAAAAACCGGCATCCGTGACACACCGCTTTCCTCTTCAAAAAAAGTATGAGAGCTTTGCGCCGATGGAATATGATTACGATCAGACGCACAAGCGGTTTTACATATTTAAGCCGGAGGGCCGTTTATACAGGCTGATCAGCTTTGACTTAGGGGACGAACGGGAGCGGACGGTGCTCACGAATACGGAAATGGAGCCGATTCAGATCTCACCGGACGGGGAATACGCTTTATACGGCTTTACGTATGACCGTCTGATTTCACTGAAAACAGGTATGACAGAACCAATCATAACAAATGAAAAAGGAGTTTGAATCAAATGGCAATTGCAGATGTGACAATTATCCCGATCGGAACAAAAACACCGAGCGTCAGCGAGTATGTAGCGGACGTGCAAAAGATTTTGGAGGGCTACAAAGCTGCCGGCAAAATCAAATTTCAGCTCACACCGATGAACACTTTGATTGAAGGTGAGCTGAGCGACTTGTTTGCAGTCATTCAGGACATTCACGAAGCCCCGTTCCATAAAGGGCTGCACAGAGTGGCGACCAATATCCGCATTGATGACAGACGTGATAAAGAAACGACGCTTGAGAGCAAAATCAAAAGTGTCAGCAAACATTTGCAGCAATAAAAAATAAGCCTGTATCCTAATGGATACAGGCTTTTAATGTGCAGTCGGATAGCCGCTGGTTATAACGGTCATTACGGTAAACCAGCCAAACACGCCGAGCGTGGCGGCGGCTAACAAAAATCCCAGGATATTTCTCTGTCTGACAGCCCGCAGGACTCCTAATACAGCTAATAATGCGACAAGGCCGAAGATTACAACAAGTAACATCATGCTCCCCCTTTGTCATTGGAACCTGAAAATCTTTCCATTTCATTTTAACCGTTTTCATTTTATTTGTCGATAGCGTTTTCCCGGCCGCATTCATTGAATCTTCCGCAGAAAACCTTCATAATAAGGGCATATACATAAAGAGGTGATGAAAGTGAAATGGAGACGAATGCCGGCCGGTCCGATTCAGGCAAACGCGTATTTTCTCGTCAGTGAGGATCAGTCCTGTCTTATTTTTGATCCGGGCGGGGAAGCGGACAAAATCAACAATTACATAAAAGAAAACAATCTGAAGCCGCTTGCCGTCTTGCTGACGCACGCCCATTTTGACCATATCGGCGCGCTTGATGAGGTAAGAGACAGATGGGATGTTCCCGTGTATCTTCACAAAAATGAAGAAAAGTGGCTGGAGGACTCTTCCTTAAACGGATCAGGCATATTGCGGGGCATCGCCGTCACGGCACGGCCCGCTGATCGGCTGATTGAAGGCGACGGCGTTTTGGACATCGGACCGTTCCATTTGGAGACGCTGTTTACGCCGGGTCATTCACCTGGAAGCGTTTCTTATTATGTAAAGGACGCCGATCTTGTGATTTCAGGCGATGTGCTTTTTCAGGGGGGCATCGGCCGCACGGATTTACATGGAGGAAGTCAGGACGTATTGCTTGATTCCATCCATCAAAAATTGCTCACACTGCCCGGGCATACACTTGTGTTAAGCGGGCACGGCCCGGAAACGGACATCCAGACAGAGCAGGAAAGAAACCCGTTTATCAATGGTTTTTCACTGTAAATGAAAAAAGACAGACCGTAATCGGTCTGTCTTTTTTAGTCAGTGGGTTCCGCCGCCCGGTGTCATAATAAAAATAGAGTAATATGTAAATCCGGCGAAAAATACGGTTAAGTAAGCTCCGAAAATATAAATATACATCCGCTCAGTCAGATTCAAATAAGAAAGAAATACGAAAAAGATCGTCTGTCCAAAAAACAAAAGAGATGCGTCCTTCATGCCGCCTAAAAAAAACATTACTGCAAAAATCCCCGTCCAAAATCCTAACACCCGGAACATGCGATTCATTCCTTATCCCCTCCCGAGAGTCTATCTGAAGTTAATTATAATGGATCGGCAGTCGAAATGTAAACATTTTCATGATTATATTTATTGTGGAATTTATGTCTTTCCCCGTGTTTTATATCTTATGCCGCTCTGAACAAAAGATCCGAAAATTTTTTTGAAATACGTTTAGTGAAAAAAAGTTCAGGGTACTTATGTTTACAAAGAGACGGATTATCCGAGGGAGGAATTTTTAAAAATGAAAGAACTTATTTTTTATTCATACCCGAGCTGCACATCATGCCGAAAGACGAAACATTGGTTAAAAGCCCACAACATTGATTTTCATGAGCGCCATTTATTCAGGGAGACACCGACAATTGATGAATTGAAGCAAATCTTATCCTTAACGACCGAAGGAATTGATGAAATATTAGCGACGAGAAGCCAAACATTTAAAAACCTCAACCTGAATCTTGAAGAAATGACTGTAAATGAAGTGCTGAAGCTTCTGACTGAAAAACCGAAGCTGCTGCGGCGTCCGATCCTGATCGATCACAAAAAACTCGTTATCGGATATAATCCCGGAGAATTAATGAAACTGACGAAGAAAAAAACGGTACATCAATCCGTATCATAAGAGAAAAACGAAGATCCGCTGATCAAACATTATCAGCTAATCTTCGTTTTTTGCGGTTACAGGACTGGGCTAGCTGGATTCGAACCAACGATCACGGAGTCAAAGTCCATTGCCTTACCGCTTGGCTATAGCCCATCGGATGTAATTACAGTATGTGCGTCCGGCGGCAATTTATACATACAAAGTAATTTTGATTTGAATGGAGGAAACCCGTGAAACATTTAAATGAAGTGTTATCTGAAGCATTAATTGAAGAATCAGGTGAAATCACACGCCAATGGCTGCTCATACCCGAATCGGGGCGGCCTTCAGATGATCAGAGAGCAGAAACGCAGCACCGCCTGTTAATTGAAATCGTTGCCAGGATTATATCGGAAAAAGACGGTGGGGACGAGGAACTGACAAAGTGGGCGCTGCAGTTCGCAAGAGACCGGGCCGTGCATGAAGTCCCGGTCTATGAAAGCGTCGCGCGCTTTAAAGAATTCCGGAGATTGGTCTGGAATCGCATACAGACATGCAGTGAAACGATGTCCGAGAAGCCCGGGACGCCTGCGGTATTTCAATGGGGAGAGAAGCTGAACAAAGCAATTGACCATATGATTGAAGTCTTTACAGAGGAATATTATAAAGTGACGATTAGGCAATTAAACGCCCAAAAAGAAATGATTAATGAATTAAGCGCGCCGATTATGCCGATTGCCGGTATTGGGATTATGCCGCTTGTCGGCGAAATTGACACATACAGGGCAAAGATCATTTTGGAATCGGTGCTTGACCAATGTTCTTCGCTCCGGCTTTCCTATTTATTTTTAGATATCTCAGGTGTGCCGATTGTAGACACAATGGTCGCTTATCAAATTTTTAAAGTGATTGACAGCACAAAACTTCTTGGCATAGAAACGACAATCTCAGGCATCCGGCCGGAAATCGCGCAAACCGTCGTGAAGCTCGGCATCGACTTTTCTCAAGTGAAAACAGAACAGAGCCTGACGAAGGCGCTGGCGAAAAACGGATTTGTCGTAAAAGAATCATTAAGATGATAAAAAGCTGAATGGCAGAGAGGGATTTCTCCCTCAGCTATTCAGCTTTTTCAGCTTCAATCGTCCTGATATGATGGCTGTCGATTTCTTTTACCGTGAATGTGTATCCTTCAAAATCAATCACGCTCCCTGGCTTTGCATCAATATGCTGAGTCAGAAACCAGCCCCCGAGTGTATCGACTTGATCAGCCGTAATCTCTGTTCCGAGTACATCATTGACGTCACTGATCAGCAATTTGGCGTTTAGGAGATAGCGGCTGTCCCCAAGCTTTTGAACGGAGGGTGTCTCATCCGTGTCAAATTCGTCCCGGATCTCGCCGACGATCTCTTCGATGATGTCTTCCGCCGTTACCAATCCTGCGGTTCCGCCGTACTCATCAATGAGAATGGCCATATGAGCATGTTCCCGCTGCATTTTAACGAACAATTGATAAATCGGGATCGTCTCAATCACATGGATCGCCGGCTGAATGTAAGGACTGAGCTCGTGTTTTGTAAACGGAGCTCCTTCTGATAGGAATCTGAATAAAACTTCTTTTATATTGATAATGCCGACAACATGATCTTTGTCTCCCTTTACTACGGGATACCGGGTATATTTATTTGTTTTGATAATATCCCGGAGCATATTTCCCGATCCGCTGTCCAGCGGCAGGCTCACCATTTCATTCCGGGGCACCATGATTTCTTTTGCAGTGCGCTTATCAAATGTGAAAATGTTATTTACGTAATGAAGCTCGCTTTTTTTGATCATGCCGCTTCGATAGCTTTCGGCCAGGAGCACCCGCAATTCCTCTTCCGTATAGGCCATTTCATGTTCGGAAGCCGGCTTCAAGCCGAACAGGGCTGTAATCAGGCGTGCGGAATGATTAAGCAGCCAGATGAACGGAAACATTAACTTATAAAACAAAATCATCGGTCTGGCAAACAAAAGTGTAATCCGCTCAGCTTTTTGGATAGCAAAACTTTTCGGTGCGAGTTCACCGATGACGACATTCACATATGTAACCAGCAGAAATGCAATGATGAGTGACAGGACATGGGCAACCGCTTCATGAAGTCCGGTTTTTAAAAATAACGGCTGAAGCATTGCTTTGACTGTCGGTTCACCCAGCCAGCCGAGTCCCAAGGCGGTTACGGTGATACCCAATTGGCACGCCGATAAATATTCATCAAGGTGTGTAATGACATGCTTGGCAGCTTTTGCCCCTTTCATCTCTTCCTGAATGAGCTGATTGATGCGGGAGCGCCTTGCTTTAACGATTGAAAACTCTATAGCGACAAAACATGCCGTTAATAAAATAAATAGTACGATGGCAGACAGTTTGATGATATACAATGGAACGCCTTCCGAGAAGGAAGGCTTGCACCTCCCTTTTTTCGGAATAATACCACTCTGGAAAGCTGGTCAAACATCAAACCTGGTTTAGCCCGCTGCAATTACGGTAATTAAAAGAAGAAAGCGATACTGGAGGCTGACAAGAGATGAAGGTACATTCGGGAGCGGACTGGGTTTGGTACCAGCTCGGTCCGCATGAAAAAACAGAAGCGAAAAAAATGATCCGCCACAATCACTGGCCGCAATGTGAAAAGTGGTTTGAACATGAAAACCATATAAACTTTCTGCGCTCAGATACAAATGATCAGAATAATGAAGCGGTTTTCGGTTCTTTAATCTATCATCAAGGATTAGATGATGAAAAAAATCATACCGTATTTCACTTTTATATTACGAGAGACTTCTTTTTTACGATTAATTTTGATTTTTCGCTGCTGCGCGGCATAAAAGAAAAGCACGCCACACAGCAGATCCAAACATGCGAGAATGCGATAGAAGGCTTTTTTGTTCTGCTCGGCGAGCTGATGAATTCCTATCTTATCGGATTAGATGAATTTGAAGTCAAGCAGCGGACGCTGAAATGGCAGATTCATGATGACAACAGTAAAGGAATCTTGGAAAATGTGCATAAACTGCGCCATGAACTGTTCATTTGGAAAGGGCTGACGCTGGGAGCTAAAAAAGTGGAAATGGCTTTAAAAGAAGCTTTTCTCCCGAAAAATGACAAGCAGAAAGATTACCTCAGGGCTCATCAAAAGATGGAAAGAGGCATTACATATATCAATGAATTTGATCAGGAACTGAGCAATCTGCTGCACGCAGAGGAAGTCATTACCTCCCAAAGAGGAAATGAAATTGTGAAAGCATTGACGATCTTTACAACTCTCTTTACACCGATGACGGCGCTCGGAGCTCTCTGGGGGATGAACTTTGATAACATGCCGGAGCTTCATTGGAAATATGCGTATATCGGTTCCATTGTGCTTATAATCGTATCAACCCTGCTGATTTATATTTATCTGCGGCAGAAGGGCTGGACAGGGGATATTCTGAAGGAGAATCAAAAGAAATATCTGCGGAAAGAAAAGAAACGCTAAGCAGAGCAGGCGCACGCCTGCTTTTTTTATGGCCGAAAATTGCTGAATGGAGCCGGGTTTCCTTCAGTAAATCAATATTTAAGCGGCTTATTTTTGCTTTTTTTACGATTTACACTGTGCAAAAAGCATTATTTCTCCTTTGATCACTTTTGTGTATTTGATTTACAATACGTGTCGGAAGGAGGGAAGTCTTATGGAGAATATTGAAACATACAGCAGGAACATCATCAACGAGGCCTATATGGCAAGGGCTTCAGATATACACATTGTGCCGAGGGAAAGGGATGCTTTCATTCATTTTCGCATCGGTCATGCTCTTGTGAAAAAAAGAGTCTTAAAAAAAGAGGAATGCGTAAGGCTTATTTCTCATTTTAAATTTTTATCAGCCATGGATATAGGAGAAAGACGAAAGCCGCAAAACGGATCACTGTCTCTGCCGCTTCCAACGGAAACCGTTCATTTGAGGATGTCAACCTTGCCGACAATGAATGATGAAAGTCTTGTCATCAGGCTATTGCCTAAAAGGCAGATTCCCCCTCTGGATAAACTGTCCTTATTTCCGGGGGCAGGCGCCGCATTATTATCCTTTCTGAAGCATTCGCACGGCCTGCTTCTTTTTACCGGCCCGACCGGATCTGGAAAAACAACCACCCTTTACTCGCTTGTCAACTATGCAAAACGGCATTTCAACCGGCGGATTGTCACGCTGGAAGATCCCGTAGAAACGAGAGATGAAGATGTTTTGCAAGTTCAGGTGAATGAAAAAGCCGGAGTCACATATTCCACCGGTTTAAAAGCGATTTTAAGACATGACCCCGATATGATCATCTTAGGGGAAATCAGAGATGCCGAGACGGCTGAAATCGCAGTCCGCGCGGCCATGACAGGACACCTCGTACTGTCAAGCCTGCATACAAGAGATGCTAAGGGCGCCATATACAGGCTGCTGGAGTTCGGGGTGAACATGACGGAAATTGAACAAACCGTTATTGCCATCGCCGCTCAGCGTCTGGTTGATTTAACGTGTCCGTTTTGCAAAACGGACAACTGTTCCGTGTACTGCAGTCTATACAGGCAGACACGCCGTGCTGGGATTTATGAACTGCTTTACGGAAAAAATCTCACCCAGTGCTTTCAAGAAGCAAAAGGGGAGCACGCCAATTTTCAATATCAGACGCTTCGCAGGCTGATCAGAAAAGGCATCGCGCTCGGTTATGTCACGACTGATAATTATGATCGGTGGGTGTATCATGAAGCGGATTAAAAGAACCTGGCCGTTGAAGGACCAAGCGGCTTTTTTGAAAAGGCTCGGTGAAATGACGGAAAAAGGATACAGCCTGATTGAAGGGCTCAGACTGCTGAAACTCCAGCTGCATAAACGTCAGCTTGCAGAGCTGACGGACGGAATTCGCCGGCTGAGAGAAGGCGATTCGTTTTACCAAGTGCTTGAGGCACTGTCTTTTCATAAAGAAGCCGTCTCGATCTGCTATTTCGCGGAGAAACACGGAGAATTGCCGGGGGCGATGAAACAAAGCGGCGAATTGTTACAGAGAAAGCTCATGCAGACGAATCAAATCAAAAAAATGCTCCGGTATCCGATGTTTTTAATATGTTCCGTCTGCGTCATGTTTTATATCCTGCAAAGTTTGATTATTCCGCAGTTTTCAGGGATTTATCAATCAATGAATATGAATACTTCCGGTGCGACTGCTTTCATCTTTGCGTTTTTTCAGCATTTTCATGAAGCCTGCGCACTGGGGATGTCAGCCGTTCTCAGCTTGTTTTTGTACGTTTGGTTCTTATGTAAGAAAAAATCCCCGCAAGACAAGATGCTTATCGTTGTGAAAATCCCCCTGATAGGAAAAGCGGCCGTTCTTTTTAACAGCTACTTTTTCTCTTTACAGCTCAGCAGTCTTCTGAAATCCGGTCTTTCTATCTATGACAGCTTAACTGCTTTTAAAGAACAATCTTTTCTGCCTTTTTACCGTGAAGAAGCAGAGATGCTCATTACACGTTTGAAGGCCGGTGAAACTATAGAATCTGCTCTTTCCGGCCATCCGTGTTATGAAAAAGATCTTGCGGCTGCAGTCAGTCACGGACAGGCAAACGGCCGGCTTCATCGCGAACTTTATACGTACAGCCAGTTTATGATGGAGCGTCTTGAACAAAATGCGGAGAAGTATACCGGTATTCTCCAGCCTGTCATTTACGGTGTTGTGGCCGGTATGATTTTACTTGTGTATATGTCAATGCTGATGCCGATGTACCAGATGATGAACCAAATGTAAGGGAGTGCTTCGTCTGAAAAATCAAGATGGATTTACTTTAATTGAAATGCTGATCGTTTTATTTATCGTTTCCATTCTGCTTTTAATCACGATTCCTAACGTAACAAAACATAATCAAAGCATTCAGCATAAAGGCTGTGAAGGACTTCAGAATATGGTGAAAGCCCAAGTGACGGCGTACGAAATCGACCATGAAGGAAAAATGCCGGATATGACCGACTTACAATCAGAGGGATATATCAAAAAGAATACAGCCTGCCCGAATGGAAAACAGATTTTAATAAAGGGCGGGGAAGTTACAGTTGAACAATAACCGGCTGACAGAAAACGGATTCACTCTTCTTGAAAGCCTGGTTGTGTTAAGTCTGGCGTCTGTATTGCTGACTGTTTTGTTCACGGCGGTTCCGCCGGTTTATACCCATCTGGCCGTGCGGCAAAAAACAGAACAGCTCCAAAAAGACATTCAGCTTGCTCAGGAAACGGCTATCGCAGAACATAAAAGAACAAAAATCACATTTCTCCCAAAAGAGCATAAATACAAGCTGCAGTCAGCCGGAAGGATTGTTGAGCGTTCCTTTGATTCGCTTCACATTACACTTGTGACTTTACCGGAGAGCCTTGAATTTAACGAAAAAGGCCATCCGAATTCCGGCGGAAAGATTCAATTGAAAAGCGCGGGATTCACTTATGAAATAACAATTTACTTAGGGAGCGGAAATGTCCATGCAGAACGGAAATAAGGGGTTCTCTACTATTGAAACACTATCAGCAATGGCTATTTGGCTGTTCCTTATGATTTCTATCGTTCCGGTCTGGACGGGCATGCTGACAGACAATCTGAAAATAGAAGAACACCAGGAAGTGTACCAGCTTCTTCATAAACATATCAGCGCATATATGATGTCCGGAAAAAAGCAGCCATCTCCCGATGTGACGTGGAAGGAGGATGGTGATTATTACAAAGTCTGTGCAGCTGTCCGCGGCGAAAAAGAAATGTGCCTCAGCATTCTCAAAACAGACTGGCTTTACGCTTCTTAATGTTTTGGTCTCCTTGGCCGTCTGTCTCTTCTTATCAGGCACTCTGAGCCCAATTTTACATTTGTTTTTATCAGGCCGGACCGATAACGGAGGAATAGACAGCCGGGAGCATCATATTGCCGTTCAGCAGATCATGAATGAATGTAAACAGGCTGAGACTGTGGAGCCTGCAGATGGCGGACGGGCGTTAACCTGCAGGAAAACAGGAGGCGAAGAAGTGCGTTTTGAAATCTATCACACGATGATAAGGAAAAGAGTGAACGGAAAAGGCCATGTGCCGATCCTGCATAACGCTGCTTCATTAACGGCTGATGTGAAAAACGGCCTGATTTTAGTGGGAATCACAAGCGTTACAGGTAAAAAGAAGCAGACGGCCATTCCGGTTTACAGCTCTTTAAAAGGTGATTAAAATGTACAAATCTGACGGGTTTATATATCCGGCGGTTCTGTTTGTTTCTGCCGCAGTTTTACTTGTCATCAGCTATACTTCATCTGATTTCATCACCCGAAAAACATTTGCAAAAGAGGCCGGGGAGTACTGGATCGGTGAGAACCTGCTTCAAAACGGCGCACTGCTGTCAAGCCGTCATATGATACAGGGACAAAAGACTCAGTCGGGCACACAGCGTTTTCCGTACGGAACCGTCTCCTTTTACATCAACGGGAACGATCGCCGGGAAACGGTTCAAGTTACAATAAAGGCGGTAACAGCATCAGGGACGAGACGGGAGGCTCACCTTTTATTCAATCATAAGAAGAAACAGCTGATTCAATGGACAGAAGTATAAAAAAGAGGCGGCGGGACAACACTTCATAATAAAGACAGTATGAGGTGAGAGCCATGAAAACAAACGATTATGTAAAATATATGACTGAGCAATTCGTTAAATATTTCGATACGCCGAAACAGGAACGAAAAGAGCGAAAAGAAGTGCGGAAAGAAAAGAAAATGCCGGCTTCTCAACACTGGTTCGGAATATTGCCGTATGGTTTTAAGCTGTGGATGCAGCGGAAAAAATAAAGTGCAACACCCGAAAGGTCCTCCTGATATAGGAGGGCCTTTATTGGTATTCCTCAATAACCGCAATTTTATTTACCTTTTGGCTGTAGGGATTAAAAGAAATCGTAACAAACACACCAAATTCTTTAGCGCCATCCCGCAATGTCAAGTGATATTGTTTGACTGCTTCATCCGTTCTTTTCCGATCCCACACCTTTTGAATAAATAACGTTTGAGCGAGCGGATATCTTTTTTTAGCTTCTTTTTCTGCGATTTTTTCCCATTTTGATTTATGGTGAACAGCATAATAAGGCACCGTTTCCGCCTGAGCTGTCCCTGAAACTCCGAAACCAAGAATTGAAAGGCAAATCAGACTTTGTTTGATCATCATTCTTCGTCCTTTCGCTGTATATAGTTTCCATTTTGTGTTGGTCACTCCGTTATTTTCTCACATTTTATTAGAAAAAATTCCAAAAAGGTGTGTAATTTGGAGCAAAACGTTGTTTTTAAAGGATATATTCTTAAAAACGAACAATTTGATCGTTTTTGACATTTTCCAATACGATAATCCTTGATTATACTTTGTTCATGCGGTTCTTTAAAGAGAACGAATATCATATTTATAAACAGTTTTACAGGGGGTAAGGCATGTTCCGATTGTTGCGACCGGAAAAAAAGGGCAAGGTGAGATCGAGAATGATGCTGTTTTTACGGCTGTCGTTCATTTTCTGCCTGCCCGTGACGATATGTACTCAGTTTACGGGAGACACAAGTTCCTCCTTTAATGATGTGAAAAGCTTCAGTCTCCCGGTTCAAACGTGCGGAGATTTTCGATATACAGATGACAATTGCCGTTATGACGAACGCTGGGATCAAAGTGATTTACATATCACAAATCAAACTGATACGTCAGGCACCGTGTGTGCGCCGCTTCAACTTTATGCGGAGCTGGAGAACAGGGGGAAAGAGCGGACTGTTTCTGACTGGAAATGGGAGCTCCATAAAATTGCCTCTCAGCAACAGCCTTTACAAAACGGCAATGTCGTGGATAAAGGGCTTATTACTGATAAAAAAAGCAAAACGATTTATAAAATGGAGTCAAAGCGGGCCTTGCAGCCGGGAATTTATGCATTCAAGGTTTACAAGCCTGAAGGATATCCTGCGAACGAAGAAAAATTTGAGTGGTCAAAACCGATGAAGCTTGTTAAGTGCCAAGAACAGGCGACGGCTTCCGATCAGAAGAAAACAGAGAAAAAACCGGCTGAGCCGGCAAAAGAAAGCGGGGAAGAACATGAAAAAAACACTGAAACTGATCAGTAATATTTTGTATGCCGTAATCTTCAGCTTGATTATTGTGCTGACATTGACGGTAATCTCGACCCGGGCTTCCGGCGGTGAGCCGGCCATCTTCGGCTATACGCTGAAATCCGTGCTGTCGGGTTCAATGGACCCGGAATTTAAGACGGGTTCACTCATAGCGGTAAAGAAAATTTCTGATGTGAATGACTTAAAAAAAGGCGATGTCATCACTTTTACACAAGATGACGGGTCAGTCGTAACACACAGAATAATCGGGATCACAAAAAAGGGCGGCCGCCTGTTGTTTGAGACAAAAGGAGACCATAATGCCGCTCCGGATGCCGCACCCGTTCAAGCTGAAAAAGTGGCGGCCCAGTATACGGGATATCAGCTCCCGTATGCGGGATATGTAATACATTTGGCCAGCCAGCCGATCGGAACGGCGATTCTGTTAATCGTTCCCGGCGTCATGCTTTTAATTTACTCAATAACAGTCATTGCAAGCGCTCTCCGCGATATCGAGCGGAAGACGAAAGCGCTGGAGGAACATGAGAGAAACGGGACCATGTCCACATGAATACGGTTGCAACCTGGCGACAGGATTTGATAACAAAAAATGAAAAAGTAAGGGGAGTACAAACATGGGTATGAAAAAGAAATTAAGCTTGGGCGTTGCCTCAGCCGCACTCGGTTTAGCATTAGTAGGAGGAGGCACATGGGCCGCATTTAATGATGTGAAGTCCACGGACGCCACATTTGCGTCAGGAACACTTGATTTATCGGCTAAAGAACAATCAGCCAATGTCAATTTGTCAAACTTAAAACCAGGCGACAAATTGACAAAAGATTTTGAATTCAGAAACAACGGTTCACTTGCCATTAAAGAAGTGCTGATGGCTTTGAACTTTACTGACTTCAAAGGAGCAAAGAAAGGAAACGAATCTGCGGAGGATTTCCTCAGCCAGTTTGAAATTACGGTTCTGACAGTCGGTAAAGAAGGGGGCAACGGCTACCCTAAAAATATCATTTTGAAGGCGGCCAGCCTGAAAGACTTATACTTAATGTCTGCAAAGCAGGATAAAGCAGCGGCTGAAGCGATCAGCAAGCATATTGATCCGAAGTTCTTGAGTGAGAGCGGAAAAGTCAATGTAGCAACCATTAACGGCAAAACAGCGCCTGAGTACGACGGAGTTCCGAAAACGCCTGTTGATTATGATCAAGTGCGGATGGAAATCCGATTTAAAAATGATACCGCAAAAGACGCAAACGGTCTGAGTGTCCAAAACAAATTCCAGGGCAATGCGATTTCTCTTCAATTCTCATTTGAAGCAACGCAATGGAACGGATTGACCATTACGAAAGACCATACGGATAAAGACGGTTACGTGAAGGAAAATGAAAAGGCTCATAGTGAGGATAAAAACTGATCCGAATGCCGGACAGATAAAAGAGGAGTTGTGCACATATGGCGGCACTACTCCTCTTTTTGCGCTTTTCTCCATTTTTGATATTCTAAAAATTCACGAAATTGTTTTTTTGATACCCCGGATGTCATCGCATCGCGAACTAATTTCTCCCATTCACTATCTAATTGACCATCGTATTCGGTTTCATGTTTTTCATCAAGTAATGTATGAACCGAGACGTCCAGAACAGCGGAGACTTTTTCTAGAAATTGAATGGAGGGGTTCGTCTGTAAATTTCGTTCTATTGAGCTTAAATAAGACTTCGCTACCCCAGCTTTTTCAGCTAGTTCTGATAGTGAGTAGCCTTTTTCTTTTCGGTATTGTTTAATACGCTGGCCAATCAATGTCATCACCTTCCTTGTGATATTATAGCACATTCAGAAAGGATTTACGGTATGACTTCTGGCGGCCTGGATATGTTGAGAAGACTTTTTATGCGAATGCAGGTATTTGCGTATCTCTTCTAGGCTGATATTTGCTTTTTGGGCTTCTAATATCAGTTCAACCCATTCCTTATCTAATTGCGAAAACTCTGTTTTTGCATTTTTCATGCATTTTCTCCTCCTAAAATACTTGTTTATGTATTTCAGCCAATCCGGCCATGACCTTATCTTTATTTCATGTCTGGAAGTGATTCATCGCATGCGAAACGCCAGAAATTTTTTCTATATACCTTTATTATAATATAGAATTTCTAAAAAAAACGGGAAAGCTGTCGAATGGATAACTCTTATCCAGAAAAATTACTTTGCAGGAAAAATAAACCGCCGTTCTCAATCTGAATGTGAATTTTCGGCTGATATAAGGCTTTCAGCGCTTGTTTTTCCAATTGGTATTCCTCAGGTTTTTCCTCTGTCTGCTCATAAAACTGATCGAGAAGCCTGAGGTCCTTCTTCCATCTGGCGATCGCGTTGTCAGCCCAGTCTGACGGCTCTTTGGCGGCAGCGTTTTTCAAATAATGCTCCATCCTCTTAATCCCGCTTTCCGGCTTAATCATCGGCGATATGGTAAAGCAATAGTCTGATATTTGTGATGTCAGCGGAAGCGGTGCAAGCTTCTGCTGAAATCCTTCTATAATTGTTCCAGATACAAGATGCAGGCCTAAAGACAAAAGTCTGTCTTTTTTCATGTCGGATTGGTATGAAATCACTACATTTAATCCAAGCCAGGGCTGAAGCGGCACTCTGGCTCCGGCTGATACAATTTTCTCATATATTCTTGTAAATCTCCCATTTTGTTTAACTGCTTGAAAGATTTGAAAGAGCCGCGGGGCTCCGAAGTAAATAAATTCTCCGTCCATATCATCCGGAGCCGTTTCTTTATCAGTGATGAAAGTGATCTTCATCGGGTTCGGTTCTCCGCCCGTTTTTTCACGCCAATGCCAATAAAACGGCCGGTTCATAATTTGTTTGTCCATCTCGACCGTCAATTGAACCGTCATAAAACCCGGCCCGTGATCAGTAATCGGGCAGTGGTTCGCTTCAAAAAAGCGCAGTAAAAATTCGTGAACCTCCTGCTGTCTCATGTCGCGCTTCCTCCTTTAGATTAAGAGCCTTTTTTTCTGGCCGGCTTTTCCGTACCGTACGATAGAAAAGAGGTAAGATTGTCCATTTTGATTCGCATTTCTTCCTCTGTCAGCGAGTGGCATAAAATATCATGTAAGTGGTCTTCAAAATTGTTCACTTTGATTTTTGTTAATATGTCATCTAATTCTCCGACGACATTTTCGAATAAATGAATTTTGTCATACAGAAGTTTTAAGATATGCTCTTCTACCGTATGTTTTGTCGCCATGTTGTAAATGTGGACATCTCTTTCCTGACCGAGTCTGTGTATCCTTCCGATTCTTTGTTCAAGCCGCATCGGGTTCCACGGGAGATCATAGTTGATAATATGATTACAGAATTGCAGGTTGATCCCTTCGCCGCCGGCTTCCGTAGCGATCAGCACTTGCACTTTCCCCCGGAAGAGATCCTTCATCCAGTCTTTTTTCCCACGCTTAAATCCGCCTCTGAACGGAACAGAGCTTATGCCGTTCTGCTGAAGAAACCATTGCAGGTAAATCTGTGTCGCCCGGTACTCAGTAAAAATAATGACCTTGTCATTAATCTTTTGGATCAAGTCAACCACTTGGATCGCTTTTGAGTTTTGCGTGACTTGATTGATGCGGTCCATTAAATTCGCAATCGTCTGTTCATCGAATGCGGGCGCTTTTTGCTCCTTTTGATCAAGCATTTTTTTAAGCGTCATATACACGGCTTCCCGGCTTGAACAGCACTCTCTTTGCAGCGTCATAATGGAAAATGCGCTTGTCGGCTTTTCCGTGCCGTTTTTCAGTGCGGCAATGTCATCGTAAAGCGCCTGTTCCGTCGGTGAAAAGGTGATCGGCACTGTTTCGACGTGGCGCTTCGTCCATGTAAGCCCCGTGTCGCTCCGTGTGTTTCGGATCATCACCTTATTGACGAGCTCTTTCAAATGCTCATGAGCGTCAATTCCGTCCTTTTGATTGAAGGTTTCTTGAAATCCGCTTTCATTTCCCAAGTGGCCGGGCTTTAACAGTGACACTAAATTAAAAATTTCTTCGATCCGGTTTTGGATCGGGGTTGCCGTCAGAAGCAGGCAGTACTTCTTCACAAGACTTCTCGCAAATTCATAATTTTTCGTTTTGCTGTTTTTGAGCTTGTGCGCCTCGTCAATAATGACGAGATCATACGGAATAGAAAGCACAATTTCCTTGTGAGGCGAGCGTTTGGCCGTATCAATCGAAGAAACGACGATATCGCACTGTTCCCACACATAGCTTTTCTTCTGTTCAACAGCCGGTATTAAAAACTTCTCCTGAAGCTCTTTCACCCATTGGGAAACGAGTGATGCCGGCACAAGAATCAGGATTTTTTTTGCCAGCCCGCGAATCATGTATTCTTTTAAAATCAGGCCCGCTTCCACCGTTTTTCCGAGCCCCACTTCATCAGCCAAAATCGCCTTGCCGTTCATTTTTTCAACGACTTTCTGGGCAACTTCAAGCTGATGGGGAAGCGGAGTGAAATCGGGCAGGTATAAAGGAGCCCTCAACCCTTCAAATTCAGGAATGGCAAGAGTCTGCTGGACTTCAGCCGACAGTTTGTACAACTCCCAATTTGACCAGGGACCGTCCGTTTTCAGCCGCTCAGAAAACTCTCCCGGCCAGTTTGCATCAAATATGATCTCTGCTGTCATATGTAACAAAACCGCCTTTCTTTTAAAAAACTGATTTATCATAATTTTTGTTGCCGGACGTAAGTGAGGGTGGTAGGATATAAGTAATGATTTCACCCAAGATATTGCTTTAGTATGTCCATAACAATTGGTAAATATGAGCGAATGACAGCAAGGGGAGAGACTCGGAAGAAAGATGTGCATCCGGGCGCCGAAGGAGCAAACTGCGGAGTGAATCTCTCAGGCAAAAGAACTCTTGCTCGACGCAACTCTGGAGAGTGTCTGCGAGCAGAAAAGGCAGACCACCAAAGGGGACGTCTTTATGATGTTTTCATAAAGTAAACTTTCAGGTGCCGGGACAGAGAAACCTTCATTTTCATGAGGTGTTTCTCTGTCCTTTTTTATATGTCTTTACAATGCGCCAATGACTGAAGGGGGAAGATGATGCTGAAACGAACACCGCTTTATGACGTATATAAAGAATACGGCGGAAAAACGATTGATTTTGGAGGATGGGAGCTGCCTGTTCAATTTTCTTCTATTAAAGAGGAGCATGAAGCCGTCCGCACAAAAGCGGGCCTGTTTGATGTGTCCCATATGGGAGAAGTCGAAGTATCCGGGCAAGACGCCCTGTCTTTTCTGCAAAAAATGATGACAAATGACGTTGCCGACTTAAAGCCGAAAAGCGCGCTTTATACCGCCATGTGTTATCCCGACGGAGGCACGGTCGATGACTTGCTGATCTATCAGAAAAGCGAAACCTGCTATCTGCTCGTAATCAATGCGTCTAATATTGAAAAAGACCTCGCTTGGCTGAAGGAACATGCAAAAGGGGATGTCACATTAACGAATCAGTCTGACGAGATTTCACTGCTTGCCGTTCAGGGACCGAATGCTCAGACGGTTCTTTCGAAGCTGACTGAATGTGATTTGGCTTCCTTAAAGCCGTTTACGTTTATTGATGAGGCGGACGTTGCCGGACGCCAAGTCCTGCTTTCAAGAACGGGATATACCGGTGAAGACGGGTTTGAGCTTTATTGCCGCAACGGAGACGCGGTTCATCTTTTTAAAGAGATTCTTGCAGCGGGAGAGAATGAAGGGCTCGTTCCGTGCGGTCTCGGCGCCCGTGATACGCTGAGATTTGAAGCGAAGCTCGCTTTATACGGTCAGGAATTGACGAAAGACATTACGCCGATCGAAGCCGGAATCGGATTTGCCGTAAAGCACAAGAAAGATTCCGATTTTTTTGGGAAGTCTGTATTGAGTGAACAGAAAGAAAAAGGAGCTCCGCGTAAGCTGGTCGGGCTTGAGATGATTGAAAAAGGGATTCCGAGACACGGATACGCCGTAAAAAAAGACGGTGTTGCAATCGGTGAAGTCACGACAGGCACACAATCTCCGACTTTAAAGAAAAATATCGGCCTTGCCTTAATCAAAACGGAATTCAGTGAAATCGGAACGGAAGTAGAAGTGGAAATCCGCAAAAAAACGGTAAAAGCGAAGATTGTCCGCACACCGTTTTATAAACGTCCAAAACAGAGCTGAAAAAGGAGAGTCATATGAAGCATCGATATTTGCCCGCGACAGAACAGGATAAAAAAGAAATGCTGAAAGCCATCGGCGCAGAAACAATTGATGAACTGTTTGCCGATATCCCGGAAGATGTGAGGTTTCAAAAAGACTACCAAATTAAAAAAGCAAAATCAGAAACAGAGCTGACGAGAGAGCTGACAAAGCTTGCAGCGAAAAATAAGGACGCTGTTACATATGCATCTTTTCTGGGCGCAGGTGTGTACGATCACTATCAGCCGGTTATCGTCGACCATGTGATTTCCCGGTCAGAGTTTTACACGGCATATACGCCTTACCAGCCTGAAATTTCACAAGGAGAGCTGCAGGCGATTTTTGAATTTCAAACGATGATCTGTGAGTTAACGGGGATGGATATCGCAAACTCCTCCATGTACGATGGGGGGACGGCGTTGGCGGAAGCGGCGATGCTTGCGTCGGGCCATACGAAAAAGAAAAAAATCGTCATTTCCGCGGCCGTTCATCCGGAATCACGGGATGTCCTGAAAACATACGCAAAAGGCCAATATATCGAGGTAGTAGAGGTGCCCGCGAAAAACGGCGTCACAGACCTTGAAGCATTAGAGGATGCCGTTTGCGATGAAACGGCCGCCGTGATCGTCCAGTATCCGAACTTCTTCGGACAAATTGAGCCGTTAAAGGACATTGAGCCGCTCGCACATAAAGGAAACAGCCAGCTGATTGTTTCTTCAAACCCGCTCGCTCTCGGTATTTTGACACCGCCCGGGGCATACGGAGCTGACATCGTCGTCGGGGACGCGCAGCCATTCGGCATACCTGCGGCGTTCGGCGGCCCGCACTGCGGCTATTTTGCAGTAACGAAAAAACTGATGAGGAAGGTGCCGGGCCGTCTTGTCGGCCAAACGGAGGATGAAAACGGCCGAAGAGGCTTTGTTCTCACCCTTCAGGCGCGCGAACAGCATATCAGAAGAGACAAAGCCACCTCCAACATTTGCTCAAACCAGGCGCTGAACGCTTTAGCGGCTTCAGTTGCGATGACGGCGCTCGGAAAAAACGGCGTCAAAGACATAGCCCGCCAAAATATACTGAAAGCTGATTACGCGAGACGCCAAGCGGAAAAAGCCGGCTTGCACATAGCGTTTGACGGCCCGATGTTTAATGAGTTTGCAGTCAGGCTGAATGAGCCAGTCAAGGAAGCAAACCGGAGGCTCTTACAACAAGGCATAATCGGCGGATATGATTTAGGCCTAGCGTATCCGGAACTGAAGCAGCATATGCTCATTGCCGTCACAGAGCTGAGAACAAAAGAAGAGATCGATTCGCTTATTGCGGGATTGGGGGATCAACATGAATAATCAAGATCAGACGCTTATTTTTGAAATGTCCCGCGAAGGGCGTGTCGGTTACAGCCTTCCGGAGCTTGATGTACCGGAAACGGAGCTTGAAAGCCTTCTTCCGGGTGATTATATCCGCAATGAAGACGCAAAGCTTCCGGAAGTATCAGAGCTTGATATTATGCGGCATTATACCGCACTTTCTAAGAGAAACCACGGGGTTGATTCAGGTTTTTATCCGCTCGGCTCCTGTACGATGAAATACAATCCGAAATTAAATGAAAAAATTGCCCGGTTCCCAGGCTTTTCAGCCATTCACCCGCTTCAGGACGAGGACACGGTTCAGGGAGCGCTTGAGCTTTTATACGATTTAAGCGGACACTTGGAGGAAATTACGGGTATGGACGAGGTGACGCTGCAGCCTGCGGCGGGCGCTCACGGCGAATGGACCGGCCTGATGATGATCCGCGCTTATCATGAAGCACGGGGAGACTTCGGACGGACGAAGGTGATTGTTCCCGATTCTGCCCACGGGACGAATCCGGCATCCGCCACGGTCGCCGGCTTTGAAACGATTACCGTCAAGTCAAATGAACACGGGCTGGTTGACATTGAAGATTTGAAAAGAGCGGTAAATGAAGAAACAGCGGCGCTGATGCTGACGAATCCGAACACCCTCGGCTTATTTGAGGAAAATATTACAGAAATGGCTGATATCGTCCATCAGGCCGGCGGAAAGCTTTATTATGACGGAGCGAATTTAAACGCCGTTTTAAGTAAAGCAAGACCGGGAGATATGGGATTTGACGTCGTTCATCTTAATCTGCATAAAACATTTACCGGGCCGCACGGCGGAGGAGGACCAGGCTCGGGCCCGGTCGGAGTAAAGAAAGAATTCATTCCGTACCTGCCGAAACCCGTCCTCACGAAAAAAGAGGGCCGTTTGACTTTTGACTATGACCGTCCGCAATCGATCGGGCGCGTAAAGCCTTATTACGGAAACTTCGGCATTAATGTCAGAGCCTACACGTATATCCGCTCCATGGGGCCTGACGGCTTAAAAGCTGTGACCGAAAACGCGGTTTTAAATGCAAATTATATGATGAGAAGACTCGCGCCTTATTATGATCTGCCGTATGCCCGTCATTGCAAGCATGAATTTGTGTTATCGGGAAGAAGACAGAAAAAGCTCGGCGTAAGAACGCTTGATATTGCCAAACGGCTTTTAGATTTCGGCTATCACCCGCCGACTGTGTATTTCCCTCTCAATGTGGAAGAAAGCATCATGATCGAACCGACGGAAACGGAATCGAAGGAAACGCTTGATGCCTTTATAGATGCCATGATTCAAATTGCGCGGGAAGCGGAGGAATCACCTGAGACCGTTCAGGAGGCGCCGCATACCACGGTTGTCAAAAGAATGGATGAAACCAAGGCCGCAAGAAAGCCGGTTTTAAAATACGAACATACATCTGCCGGCAGCCGCTGACGGGTATAAAAAAAGAGCTTCCGTATAAAACGGAGAGCTCTTTTTTATTATTGGTTCTTTGCTTTAATTTTTCCGCCCCATTTTTTAAATCCGCCTTTCAGGTTGTAAATATCCTTGCAGCCGTGTTTGCGGAGCGTCTGTGCCGCGCGTCCGCTGCGGACATTGTTTTGGCAGTACAGATAAACGGGTTTATCAGGACGGATTTCGCTTTTGCGCTGCTTCAGCTGTGACAGCGGAATGTTACGCGCGCCGAGAATATGGCCGCCTTCAAATTCATTCGGCTCACGGACGTCAATCAGCTGCGCTTTTCTGTAGCCCGCGCGGAATTCCTCTTCCGTAAGTGTTTTCATTAAACGCTGCTGGTAAAAATACGACACGATCATATAAACGATAAACGCCGCAACAATAATTAAAGCAATCATATTAGACAATGCGATTCTACTCCTTTAGCTTATAAAATCAAAAACCCTGCTTGTGAAAACAAGGCTTACCGGACGTTTTGGGACAAATACTATTATAGTAAAGCATGAAGCGATTGTCATCCTTAATGAAACGAAATATTTTTCATTTTCACGTCAGTTTGTTAAACTGATTTTATTAAAACGATAAAGAAGGGTTCAGTGTATGGAAAAAGAAACATGGCGGTTTATTGACTCAGGGAATGAAAGCCCGGCATTTAACATGGCGCTGGATGAAGCGCTTTTATATTGGCACAGCCAAAAAAAAATTCCTCCGGTGATCCGTTTTTACGGCTGGAATCCGGCAACGCTGTCTGTCGGGTATTTTCAAAATATTAAGAAGGAAATTAACTTTGACGCAGTACATAAACACGGCCTCGGGTTTGTCAGAAGACCGACAGGCGGACGGGGTGTTCTACATGATAAAGAATTGACATACAGCGTAATCGTTTCAGAGGATCATCCGGAAATGCCGGCCACGGTGACAGAGGCATACCGGGTGATTTCAGAAGGCATTCTGCAGGGGTTCAGAAACCTTGGGCTTGATGCTTACTTTGCGATTCCGCGTACGGAAAAGGAAAAAGAAAGCCTGAAAAATCCGCGCTCGTCCGTCTGCTTTGATGCGCCTTCGTGGTATGAGCTGGTCGTCGAAGGGCGGAAAGTGGCGGGAAGCGCGCAGACACGCCAAAAAGGCGTTATTCTTCAGCACGGCTCCATCCTGCTTGACATTGATGAGGACAAGCTGTTTGATCTGTTTTTATATCCGAGCGACAGAGTCCGTGAGCGCATGCAGCGGAATTTCAAAAACAAAGCGGTAGCCATCAACGCCTTAGCGCAAAAACCGGTAACGATGGATGAAGCCAGAATCGCTTTTAAAGCCGGTTTTGAGGAAGGCCTGAACATTCATCTTGAGCCTTACACACTCACGCCGGAAGAGCTTGCGTTTGTCAATGAGCTGGCCGAGACGAAATACGCGTCTGACGAATGGAATTATAAGCGCTGATTAAGGCTTGACAGACCGGAAGCATCCTTGTTTTTTCATGACCGTTAGTGTAAACTTGTAATGGTTTATAAAGTTAAGGTGCTTTTTGGGAGGGGTACGATGACAACACCAAGTATGGAAGATTATATTGAACAGATTTATATGCTGATAGAAGAAAAAGGATATGCACGGGTTTCTGATATCGCGGAAGCTTTGGCAGTCCATCCCTCCTCTGTAACGAAAATGGTTCAAAAACTAGATAAAGACGAGTACTTGATTTATGAAAAATATCGCGGGCTCGTATTGACGTCAAAAGGCAAAAAGATCGGCAAACGCCTCGTATACAGACACGAATTGCTTGAGCAGTTTTTAAGAATCATTGGTGTTGATGAAGAGAAGATTTACAATGATGTAGAAGGAATCGAACATCATCTGAGCTGGAACAGCATTGACCGCATCGGCGATCTCGTTCAGTATTTTGAAGATGACGACAGCCGGAAAAAAGAATTGAAATCCGTACAGAAAAAAACCGAAAATCCCGGTGAATAAAGGGCAGCCCGAAATAGGGCGCCCTTTTTTTAATGTCTTCATTCTTTGGTCTATTTCACCAAGCCGTTTCTTAAAATAATAATACACCTTGGATGGAAGGGAGAGGGCGCGTATGCAGATTGACGGCGTATTTTCGGGCGGGGGGATAAAAGGGGTGGCGCTTGCCGGCGCGTATGAAGCGCTTGAAGAAAAGGGCTATTGTTTTGAAAGACTCGCCGGAACAAGCGCCGGCGCGATTATTGCCGCATTTATCGCTGCGGGCTACACGAGCAGAGAGGTTCATTCCATCATAGATGAGGTGGACGGAAGACAATTGCTTGATCAGAGATATTCCTTCCTCCCGCTGAATATCCTGCAGTGGGTGTCGATATATTGGCGCCTTGGATTATACAAAGGCGATACGCTGGAAAAATGGATTGCGGATAAATTAAAAGCGAAGGGCATCATCGCGTTCGGCGATATGAAAAAAGGATCGCTCCGTCTGATCGCTTCAGATCTGACGAACGGAACGATGATCGTGCTTCCTGACGACCTTCCCCGCTACGGATTAAATCCGGAGATGTTCCCAGTTGCCAGAGCTGTCAGAATGAGCTGCAGCATCCCTTATTTTTTTGAGCCGATTAAACTGAAGACTGATAAAGGCACCTCAACGGTCGTTGACGGCGGCGTGCTAAGCAATTTCCCGATTTGGCTGTTTTCCAAAGAGCGCAGGCGGCCGGTCATCGGAATTTCGCTTTCGCCTAACGAAAAAGAGCGCCCGAAAAACTCAATCCGCAACGCTTTTGAGCTGTTCGGCGCTTTGTTTGAAACGATGAAAGACGCTCATGATGCCAGGCATATCGCGACGAAGTACGAACAGAATATTATTTTTATTCCGGTGGAAAATGTGATGGCGACGGAGTTTCATCTCACACCGCAAAAAAAACTAGCTCTCATTGAGCTAGGAAAAAGCAGAACAGAGCAATTTTTGAAGCAATGGAGCTATTAAAAAAGCGCTCTGTTTTTCTTTTTATTCTTTTTACCTTCTATGACGGTAAGCTGGGTCTGGCTTTTTTTCTTAAGAATCATCGGCTTCGGTCTGCTGCTGCTCGGCACGCTCCGCAAATGGCTGACCCGCCCTCTGTGAGCGGCGCGATGCTTCGCTTTTTGCTCCTTCATTCGGAGCCGCGATTGTTTGGCCGCTTTTTTGAAAGCGGTTCCGTCACGGCCGGCGCGGCGGTTCAGAACCGATCTCACGATAAAATAAATGATGACGCCTGCGATAATGACGGTAATCGCTCTTGAGATCATCTGCCCGGGGTTTGTTACCGCCGCATAAATGAAACCAAATGCACCAAGCGCTATTAATACAGCAAAAAAAGGTTGTACACGATGATTCATAACTGCCCACCTCCGAAAATAATAACAGGTAACGGTTCAGATTACGTTGTCAGACGGCTTTTCGCTCTGTTCTGAAATGTCTTCCAGTCTGAGAAGCTCGTTAAAGCTTTCTATGGCAACCTCGACCTGGTCATCTTCCGGTTCCTTTGTCGTTAAAAGCTGCAGCCACAGGCCGGGATAACCGAGCACCTTCAAAACAGGGATATTCCGCACCTTGTTCGTCAGCTGGAGCACTTCAAAGGAGATGCCGAGGACGACGGGTATAAGCGCAATCCTGTCTAAAATCCGCACCCAAAGCGGATCTGTCGGAACGAGTAAATAGACGAACATGCCGACAATGATCGTAAATAAGATAAAGCTTGAACCGCAACGGTAATGAAGCCGTGACTGTTTCTGAACATTTTTTATTGTAATTGGCAAATTCTGTTCATAACAGTTTATGACCTTATGTTCGGCTCCATGATATTGAAACACTCTTTTAATTAACGGCGTCATTGATAAAAAATAAATGTAGCCGAGAAGCAGGATAAGCTTAAACACGCTTTCTATTCCGATCTGCGCGGCGTCTGAGGAAAAAACGGGCCTTACAAGCTCCGCTAAAAAGACCGGGACGAGCGTAAAAACGAATTTGCTGAACAAAAACGATAGAACGCCGATCACCGCCAGGCTGAAAAACATTGATAAGCCCGAACCCTTCTTATCTTCCTGTTCCAGCTTGGCGTCATCCTGAGGATCAAGCCCGTAACGTTCGCTGGAAAAGTTTAAATGTTTTGTGCCGTTGGCGCTTGCCTCAATAATTGCGATGATTCCCCGCAAAAAAGGAATCTTCTTTAAAGCCGAAAGCTTGGAATTCGGCACTCTCGGAAGCTTAAAAAAATCAATGCTTCCGTCATTCCTGCGGATGGCGGTAACATAATTTTTTCTGCCGCCGAACATTACCCCTTCAACGACAGCCTGACCGCCGTATGCGGGCGGCGTTTTTTGTGTGGACATTGTTTATCAACCTGCCTGTTTTCTTAGGATTTACTAACCATTTCCTTTCACTCTATTGTACAGGAAACAGCGGTAAACCTCTAGTTAGACAGCCGGAAAATCAATGCTTTTTCTACAAGCAGTATACCCTGTTTTCTAAGATTTTACTCATTGATTGAAAATATGGCGGAACTTTTTATGACTTTTCAATTTTGGGGCATTCTATGACTGGAGGTGCCATGATGACCAGCGAAAAACATTCAGAACAGGAAGAAAAAAACAAGCAGGATGAAGATCAGCAGCCTGTATCATTTACCGGCAGAATTTGCGGTATCGGATTTGCCGGGGGTGTATTTTGGAGTTTGATCGGCTATCTCGGGTATCTCTTTCATTTTTCAGAGATCAGCCCCAACATGATTCTTCAGCCGTTTATGATCGGAGAATGGAAAAAACAATGGCTCGGCACGATGGTCAGCATCGTTGTCATCGGGTTAATTTCGATTGCCGGAGCTTTTATTTATTTCGTCTGCCTGAAGCGTTTTAAAACCATGTGGCCGGGGATGGTGTACGGCGTCATTTTATGGTGCGCGGTTTTTTTCTTATTCAATCCGATTTTCCAAGATGTGAAGTCTGTCACTGAATTGAAATCAGATACAATCGTGACGACGCTTTGCCTTTATATTCTGTATGGTTTGTTTGTCGGCTACTCGATTTCCTTCGCCTACAATGAACTTACGTCAGACAAGCTTGCCAGGGCGCTCGGCAACAAGTGAATAAGTGTATAATCCCTGTCCGGTATGGTAAAATGTTCACGAGAAGTGAACATTTTTTATGCTGAAAACCGGGCGGGGATGCTCCCGGTGTCAGGCGGCAGTCAAGAATCGGCGAGGAGGAGAAAGGGAATGAAACTTGAGAAATTGCGAAATCTTTTCGGTCAGCTCGATATAGACGGAATCTTGGTGACAAGCTCCGCCAATCTGCAGTATATGACGGGATTTACGGGTTCGTCAGGCTTGGCGGTCATATCGAAAGAACGTGCGGCATTTATTACGGATTTCCGTTACACCGAGCAGGCGAAGGCGCAAGTGAAGGGCTTTGAAATTATCGAGCACGGCGGAAGCTTAATCCAAACGGCTGCGGACACGATTCTTGAGTACGGCATTAAAAAACTCGGCTTCGAACAAAACAGCCTGACGTACGGAACATATGCATCCTACCAAGCGGTGCTGCAAGAAGCGGAGATGGTTCCCGTCGCGGATTCCGTTGAAAAGTTGCGCTTGATTAAGTCAAGTGAAGAGATTAAGATATTAGAGGAAGCTGCGAAGATTGCGGATGATGCGTTTGAACATATTCTGACGTTTATCAAACCTGGCATCTCAGAGATTTCAGTCGCAAACGAGCTTGAATTTTATATGAGACGTCAAGGAGCAGATGGCTCTTCCTTTGATATGATCGTCGCCTCAGGAGTCAGATCCAGCCTTCCGCACGGAGTGGCAAGCGGCAAATTGATTGAAAAGGGAGACTTGGTCACGCTCGATTTCGGCGCTTATTATAAAGGCTATTGTTCTGATATCACACGCACCGTCGCGGTCGGAGAGCCAAGTGATAAACTGAAAGAAATTTATCAGGTCGTATACGATGCCCAGGCGCTCGGTGTTTCGCATATTAAACCCGGCATGACGGGAAAAGAAGCGGATGCCCTGACGAGGGATCACATCACCGCAAAAGGCTACGGACAGTATTTCGGCCATTCAACAGGACACGGGTTCGGAATGGAAGTCCATGAATCCCCGGGACTGTCTTTCAGGTCATCGGCCGTTCTTGAGCCGGGCATGGCGGTAACGGTTGAGCCGGGCATATACATACCGGAAGTTGGGGGCGTCAGAATCGAAGATGATATCATCATCACTGAGGACGGCAACCGGACAATTACGCATTCCCCTAAAGAATTAATTATTTTGTGATTGGAATATAGGAGGACATCAAACATGATTTCAGTTAACGATTTTCGTACAGGACTAACGATTGAAGTAGACGGCGGCATTTGGCGCGTCGTTGACTTCCAGCACGTAAAGCCGGGAAAAGGAGCGGCATTTGTCCGTTCTAAATTGCGTAATCTGCGTACGGGCGCTATTCAGGAGAAAACATTCCGTGCGGGTGAAAAAGTGGCGAAAGCGCAAATCGAAACAAAAACGATGCAGTATCTTTATGCCAACGGAGATCAGCACGTGTTCATGGATACAAGCTCGTATGAACAGCTTGAATTGAATGCAAACCAAATCGAAGAAGAATTAAAATATCTTCTGGAAAATATGTCTGTACACATCATGATGTATCAATCTGAAACGCTCGGTATTGAACTGCCGAACACAGTTGAACTGAAAGTTGTTGAAACAGAGCCGGGAATTAAAGGCGATACGGCGTCAGGCGGCACAAAACCTGCCAAAACGGAAACAGGTCTTGTCGTAAACGTACCGTTCTTCGTGAACGAAGGCGATACGCTTGTTGTAAATACATCAGACGGCTCTTACGTGTCAAGAGCGTAGTCAAAGGAATTCGGAGTCTGCTCCTTTTACGGGGCAGGCTTTTTTTGCGTTTTAAAACAGAATCTTTCTTCTATATGAAAATAGTGAGACTACTTCCGTCAGCTAGAGCATATAGTGTAACAAAATGCTTGAAGTTGGGGGATTGCAATGAAATTCTTGTTTGGTTCAATCAATTCTACTGTTTTAACGATGGCCGGTTTACGAGTTTTGTCCTCTCTCATTGAATTATCGGCCGCCATTATTATGATTATCACAAACGACATCAGAAAAGCGGTTGTGGTTAATAGTATTTTGGCGATCGTCGGTCCGCTGATTTTTATCATTACGATGACGATCGGCATTTATCAGATTGCCGGACAGCTCTCATATGCTAAATTGATTTTGATTTTTGCGGGGGTGGTGCTGATTTTAGCGGGTGTGCATAAATAGAGGCCCGGGTGTCATAAAGTCTGTCCCGGATCATACATTTTAAAGAAGCCAATCGGTAAAAAAGGAGGAGACTCTATTGAATGAAATTACAGAGGTTCTCCCTGAATTATTGAGACATGCCATCTCCGCCGTACCAGAAGAAACATGGCGGGATACAGAAGAAATCAGGATACGGGTCGACAGGCCGGTTGAACTGATCCGGAAAGGACAACCTTTGTTTTTGTCATATATCTGTACGGCCGGCGACGCACAGCTGATCCTCAGCCGGCTCAGCAATTACAGTATGTACACGCTGGAAGAAGAGCTGAAAAAAGGATATATCACAATCAGAGGAGGCCATCGGGTGGGGCTGGCCGGAAGAGTCATCGTCGAAAACGGAGCCGTCAAAGGGCTCCGGGATATTACGTCTTTTAATATTCGAATCGCCCGGGAGAAGCTTGGAATCGCAGAACCGCTTATTCCTTTCTTATGGAAAGAAAACTGGCTGAACACACTCATCATCGGCCCTCCGCAAACAGGAAAAACGACCTTGCTTCGTGATTTGGCCCGGCTTTCCAGCACCGGATCGAAACGCATTCCGGCGAAAAAGACCGGTATCATTGATGAGCGGTCGGAAATTGCCGGCTGCCTGCGGGGCATTCCCCAGCACAGTTTCGGCCGCAGAGTTGATGTCCTTGATGCCTGTCCGAAGGCAGAAGGGCTGATGATGATGATCCGCTCTATGAGTCCTGATGTCATGATCGTGGATGAGATCGGGAGAATAGAAGACTCTGAAGCGCTGATGGAAGCGCTCCATGCGGGTGTATCGGTTATCGTATCTGCGCACGGATGGAATATGAAAGATTTGGTGAAAAGACCGTCGCTGAAAATGCTTTGGGAGGAAAAAGTGTTTGACCGGTATGTTGAACTGTCAAGGCGCCGCGGTCCCGGCACGATCAGCAGGATGTACGGAAAGGACGGGGAGCAGCTGCCGCATGCTGAAAGCGTGATGACATGCTGAAGCTTTTGGGGGCCGTGTTCATTCTGACGGCGACGACATGGACGGGATTTGAGATCGCCAAAATCTATATTGAAAGGCCGAGGCAGATCCGTCAGCTGCGTGCGGCGCTGCAATCGCTTGAAGCGGAAATTATGTACGGACATACGCCGCTGCACACCGCCTCGGGACACATCGCCAGACAGCTTTCCAAACCTGTGTCACTATTGTTTCAAGCTTTCAGCCAAAGGCTTGAACAGGGAAGCGATTCCGCCAAAACGGCCTGGGAACAGAGCCTGAAGCATAACTGGCCTTCCATGGCGATGAAAAAAAGCGAATATGATGTGCTGAAGCAATTCGGAGAGACGCTCGGGCTTCATGACCGGGTTTCTCAGCAGAAACATATCAAGCTTGCGCTTACACATTTGGAAGCGGCGGAAGCGGATGCCGGACGGGCGCAGGCGAAAAATGAAAAAATGGTGAAAAGTTTAGGATTTTTAGCCGGACTGTTACTCATTCTTCTATTGATGTAAACATGAGGGGAGCAAACATAAAATGGGAGTCGACGTAAATGTCATTTTTCAAATCGCCGGAGTCGGTATCGTGGTTGCGTTTCTGCATACCATACTGGACCAAATGGGGAAAAAAGAATATGCCCAATGGGTGACGCTGCTTGGCTTTATCTATATTTTATTTATGGTGGCGACGATTGTCGATGACCTGTTTAAAAAGATTAAAGCTGTGTTTCTATTCCAAGGATAGGGGGGCTTACAGATTGAGATTGTTCAAATTGTAGGTTTAGGCCTGATCGCCACATTTCTCTCCCTGATCGTAAAAGAACAGAAACCGACTTTCGCGTTTATGATTGTCGTCTTCAGCGGCTGCGTGATCTTTCTTTATCTCGTTGACCAGATTTATGACATTATCAGAATGATAGAAAAAATAGCCGTCAATGCAAACGTCAATATGGTCTATGTGGAAACCATTTTAAAAATTATCGGCATTGCCTACATCGCTGAATTCGGAGCGCAGCTTACAAAAGATGCGGGCCAGGGAGCGATTGCTTCGAAAATAGAGCTGGCCGGGAAGATTTTGATTCTGGTGATGGCTGTGCCGATACTGACTGTTATTATTGAAACGATTCTCGGACTTATTCCTTCTTGATCATAAATGGAAAGGGGGCACAAAAAATGAAGCGCTTTCGGTGGGCGGGGGCTTTTTTGTTTATCCTCTTATTTTTTCAGACTGAATGTGTACAAGCTGCCGGAACGGACGGTGCGGCGCGGGAAACCGCAATTCATCAAGAATCGGCTGATGAAGTGGCGAAAAAGCAGGCCGAAGCGCTGAAAACAGAAGGTATCGGAAAGTTTTGGGACGATATTATGACAGAATACGGCGGTCTTCTTCCTGAAAGCCAAAAGGGAAGCATCATCGACTTTATTAACGGAGAAAAAACGTTCTCGCCGGAGGCGTGGCTGAAGGCCTTATTTTCCTACCTGTTTCATGAAGTGCTCGCAAACGGAAAACTTCTGGGAACTTTGATCCTTCTCACCATTTTTTGTGTCATTCTGCAGCTTCTGCAAAATGCATTTCAGCAGAGCACCGTCAGCAAAGTGGCGTATGCGATCGTTTATATGGTGCTGATTATTCTCGCTTTAAACAGCTTTCATGTTGCCGTCAATTATGCCAGTGAAGCGATTCAGACGATGACCAGCTTCATTCTCGCGCTGATCCCGCTTCTGCTCGCGCTTTTGGCTTCTTCCGGGGGAGCCGTCTCCGCTGCTTTTTTTCACCCCGTTATATTATTCCTGATGAATACGAGTGGCCTTCTCATTCAAAACATCGTCATGCCGCTGATCTTTCTGTCAGCGATTTTAAGCATCGTCAGCACGATGACGGATCAATACAAAGTCACGCAGCTTGCCAATCTGCTCAGAAATATCGCGATCGGCGCGCTTGCCGTATTCCTCACCGTATTTCTCGGCGTCATCTCCGTACAGGGAGCTTCGGCTGCCGTGACGGACGGGATTACGCTCAGGACTGCAAAATTTATAACGGGCAATTTTATTCCCGTGCTCGGCCGGATGTTTACGGATGCGACCGATACGGTAATCAGCGCCTCACTCCTATTAAAAAACACTGTGGGAATCCTCGGTGTCGGAATTTTAATCTGCATCTCCGCGTTTCCGGCAATTAAAGTGCTCTCTCTCGCTTTTATTTATAAGCTCGCGGCCGCCATTTTGCAGCCGCTCGGAGGCGGGCCCGTCATTACGTGTCTCGGCGTCATCAGCAGAAGCGTGCTGTATATTTTCGCGGCGCTCGCCATCGTCTCACTCATGTTTTTCCTTAGCATTACAGTCATTATTACAGCAGGCAACCTCACCATGATGATGAAATAAAGGAGGCCCATTAGATATGAGCTTTTTAACAGAATGGCTGACAAGCATTATTTTGTTTATCTTATTTGCCATCGTCATCGACATGCTGCTGCCCAGCTCCAGTATGCAAAAATACGCAAAGATGGTTGTCAGCCTGCTGTTAATCATTGTCATGCTCAACCCGATATTCAAACTTTTCAAAACAGACCCGGAAATCATCTTCGATTATTTGACAAAACAAGAGCAATTTCAATCCGCTGACATAAAAAATCAAATCAAATCAGAAAAAAAAGAAATACAAGCATCAAACCGCGCATATGTTTTAGAAGAAATGGCTGTCCAACTAAAAAAGAAAGCGGAGGAGATGTTCAGTCATGACGAATACAAAATAGATGACATCCGCCTTACAGCGGAAGAACAGGTTCGTTCAGAAGAAGATGTAAAAACGATCAGCGTGTATATGGCCCCATCTTCTGAAAAAACCGTGCAAACCGTCGCACCGATCGACATCCGCACAGACCGCAAATACGAACCGGAAGGCGCAGCCGACAAAAAGGAGGCTGCACACATCAAAGAAAAACTTGCGGATATATGGGAAATCGGCAGTGAGAAAATTACGGTTTATATGGAAGGCGGGGAGAAAAACGGCCATGAATAAAAACGGACTATGGAACATACTCAAAAAACAGCTGATGATCGGACAGGCGAAAGACGGAGAAAAACCAAAACTGACAAAATATCATTACTTTCTGTTCGTGTTTGTGCTCGGGGTATCTTTTATGCTGGTCAGCCAGATGTTCTCTTCACCTGAGAAAACCGGGAAGGACCAAACGGCGCAGACTGTCATGTCCGGCCAAACGGAAGACAAGAGCGGGCAAAAAAGCGCACCCGTTTTTAAGGCGTCAAAAGACAGCAGCGCCAAAAACACGATCGATGATTACGAGAGAGATTATGAAAACCAGCTGAAAGAAATCCTTGAAACGATTATCGGCGTGGAGGATGTATCGATTGTCGTAAACGTAGACGCGACATCGTTAAAAGTGTTTGAAAAAAATAAAACGAAAAAAGACACCACTACTGAAGAAACCGATAAAGAAGGCGGCAAAAGAAGCGTAACCGATCAAACCTCTGAAGAACAAATTGTCATGATCCGAAACGGGGACCAGGAAACCCCGGTCGTCGTTCAGACGAAAAAGCCTGATATCCGCGGTGTACTCGTTGTCGCTCAGGGAGTGGACAACGTTCAAATAAAAAAAACCATCATTGATGCCGTCACAAGGGTGCTTGATGTTCCGAGCTACCGTGTAGCGGTTGCCCCTAAAAAAATCAAGGAGGATTCATAAATTATGCTGAAAAAACAAACGGTTTGGCTTTTAACAATGCTCAGTCTCGTCGTGGTATTAAGTGTTTATTATATTACGTCGCCGGAAAGCAAAAATGCCGTGCAGATGAAAAGCGAAAAAAATAGCGGAGAAATCGCCACAGAAAAAACGCCGGCTCCTGCTCCTGAAACGAAAGAAAAGACCGAAGGCGGCACAGAAAAAGAAGACGGAACAAAAGGCACGAAAGACACTAAAGATTCTAAAGGCGCAAAAGAGGATAAAGAAACATCAGCAGAAGCGTCCGACAAAGACGGATCGGTCGCCACAGAAACAGCTGACGAAAATTTATTTACCACATACCGCATGGAACTTGAAGACGCGAGAAGCAAAGAACGGGAACAGTTAAACAGCATTGTTTCAAGCGATGATGCGACAGCAAAGGAAAAAAGCGAAGCCTACGATAAAATGACGGCGCTCAGTAATGCTGAAGGGACAGAAAAACAGCTGGAAACACTCATTAAAACACAAGGCTACAAAGATGCGCTCGTGGATGCTGAAGGAGACAAAATCAACATTACGGTCATGTCTGACAAACATTCAAACGCAAAAGCTTCCGCCATCATTGACCTGGTGCAAAAAGAAATTAAGAATATGAAAGACGTCGCCGTGACGTTTGAACCGACAAAATAATAGGCCTGAAAAGCCCGCACCCGCTGCGGGCTTTTCTGATGTCATTTTAGATCAGTGTTGAATTTACACAACCGCTCCTGTAAGATAAACATAGTATGTACTTTTAGTAGCAACCCATAAATTTCTATTTTTCATACATAGGAGTGGAACTGATGTTAAAAATCAACGAAATTCATGAACTGATAAAAAGAATCGATGAATCATCCATTGATGAATTTGTTTACGAAATTGAAGGCGTAAGCCTGAAGCTGAAAAAAAATGAAGCGCCGGCCGTGAATGTAACGGGACAAGCTCAAGCTGTTCCTGCTGCTTTCGCACCTGCTCCGCAGGCTGCAAAACCGGAAGCGGGTGAAGCCGCTCCTGTTCAGGAAGCGCCGAAACAAGACGAAAACCTTCACAAAATTACGTCTCCGATGGTCGGAACGTTTTATGCTTCTTCATCGCCTGAAGCCGGCCCTTACGTAAATCAAGGATCAAAAGTGAGCGAAAATACAGTGGTTTGTATCGTGGAAGCAATGAAACTCTTTAACGAGATTGAAGCGGAAGTAAAAGGAGAAATCGTTGAAGTGTTAGTTGAAAACGGCCAGCTGGTCGAATACGGACAACCTCTATTTCTTGTAAAAGCTGAGTAAGGAGACCTGCTATTATGATTAAAAAGCTATTGATCGCCAACCGAGGAGAAATTGCCGTCAGAATCATCCGGGCCTGCAAGGAGCTTGGCATTGAAACTGTAGCCGTTTATTCTGAGGCAGATAAAGACGCCCTGCATGTCCAAATGGCCGATGAGGCTTTTTGTATCGGGCCGAAAACATCAAAAGAAAGCTATTTAAACGTAACGAATATCGTCAGCGTCGCAAAGCTGACCGGCACGGATGCGATTCATCCGGGATACGGATTTTTAGCTGAAAACGCCGACTTTGCCGAGCTGTGCGAGGAAGTAAACGTGACGTTTGTCGGCCCTACGGCAGACGCCATTTCAAAAATGGGGACAAAAGATATCGCCCGTGAGACGATGCAACTGGCGGGCGTGCCGATTGTGCCCGGTTCAAAAGGAATTATAAAAAATACGGAAGAAGCGGTTTCACTTGCACGTGAAATTGGGTATCCTGTCATTATAAAAGCCACTGCGGGCGGAGGCGGAAAAGGCATCCGGGTCGCGCGCACAGAAGAAGAAATGATTAAAGGCATTGAAATCACCCAGCAGGAAGCCGCTACGGCATTCGGAAATCCGGGTGTGTACATCGAGAAGTACATAGAAGATTTCCGCCATGTTGAAATTCAGGTGCTTGCGGATAATTACGGAAACACGATCCATCTTGGAGAGCGTGACTGTTCTATCCAAAGACGTCTGCAAAAACTTCTTGAAGAGTCGCCGTCACCTGCGCTTGATTCTGAAATCAGGGAGCAGATGGGCGAAGCAGCGGTAAAAGCAGCGAAGGCCGTCGGTTACACGGGAGCGGGCACTGTAGAGTTCATTTATGACTACAGAGAGCAGCGCTACTACTTCATGGAGATGAACACGCGTATTCAAGTGGAGCACCCTGTCACTGAAATGGTGACGGGAACCGATCTGATCAAAGAACAGATCAAAGTGGCATCCGGACAGGAGCTCTCGCTCAGACAGGAAGACGTAGAATTTAACGGCTGGGCGATTGAATGCCGTATCAACGCTGAAAATCCTGCGAAAAACTTCATGCCTTCACCTGGTAAAATTAACATGTACCTGCCGCCGGGCGGACTCGGCGTGCGTGTGGATTCAGCCGCATATCCGGGCTATTCGATCCCGCCGTACTATGACAGTATGATTGCCAAAGTCATCACATACGGAACAACACGTGATGAGGCGGTCGCACGGATGAAACGCGCGCTGAGCGAATTCGTGATCGAAGGTATTGAAACAACGATTCCGTTCCATCTGAAACTGCTTGAACACGAAACATTTGTCAGCGGAGAGTTTAATACAAAGTTTTTAGAAACATATGATGTAATGGGCTCATAATTTTTGCGGGAGGTGAATTGAATGGAAGACAACAGTGTGCTTAAAATGGATCATGATGAGTCTCATTTAGGCAAGGTTGAAATTGCTCCTGAGGTCATTGAAGTCATTGCCGGCATCGCCGCTTCCGAGGTTGAAGGAATTGCTGAAATGCGCGGCAATTTCGCCACGGGCGTCGTAGAACGTTTCGGCAAAATCAATCACGGCAAAGGCGTAAAGGTCGATTTAGCCGATGACGGGATTACTATCGACGTCTATTGCGTCGTTCAATTCGGGGTTTCGATCCCGAAAGTGGCAGCAAGCGTTCAGGAGAATATCCGCCAAACTTTATTAAACATGACGTCTCTGACCATTAATGAAATCAATATTCATATCGTCGGCATTCAATTTGACACGAAGGCCCAAGAAGTCGAAATCGACGAAGAAATGTAATGAGCGTATAAAAACCAAGGGGATGGGCAGCCCTTTGGTTTTTTATACGTTTCCCTTCATTTCAGGCATGAAGAAAGCCGGCTTACAAACGGCAGCCGAGTTTCTTCATGCTGTGAAATCCGAATGAAATCAAAAGGGTTTGTAAAAATATTCGGCATTAGGGTGAAAAAACCTAAATTTCGACATGCGATTGGGAAAAAAATATGTTATGATCTCTTTAAGCTTAACGACAAGCGGATAAAGCGGATCTGAAGGAGAAAGAAAATGAAAAGAAGAACAGCTAGAGAAAAAGCTTTGCAGGCACTTTTTCAGATTGATGTCAGCGATATTGCACCGAACGAGGCCATTGAGCACGCGCTTGATGGTGAGAAAACAGATGCCTTCTTTGAACAGCTGGTGTACGGAGTGATCGAACATCAGGTACAGCTTGATGAAATGATTTCCGGCCATCTTGTCAATTGGAAGCTTGACCGGATTGCAAACGTAGACCGCGCGATCCTGCGTCTGGCGGTGTATGAAATGGTTTATACTGACGACATTCCTGCTAACGTGTCATTAAACGAAGCAATCGAGCTGGCAAAACGGTTCGGCGACGATAAAGCTGCAAAATTCGTAAACGGGGTTCTTTCTAACATTAAAACTGATATCGAATCGTAGGAGGAAAGAAAATGACTGCAACAATCATCGACGGAAAAGAAACGGCTAAAGAAAAACGCGAACAATTGGCAAAAGAAGTAGAAGAGCTGAAAGCACAAGGCGTAGTGCCGGGCTTGGCGGTCATTTTAATCGGCGACGATCCCGCTTCTGTTTCCTATGTGACAGGCAAGAAAAAAGCCGCAGAAACAATGGGAATGAAGTTTAAGCTTGACCGTTTTGACTCAAGCTTAACCGAGGCGGAGCTTTTAAAAGTGATTGATCAGTACAATCAAAATCCGGAATTCCACGGCATTCTCGTCCAGCTGCCGCTGCCGGATCATATTTCTGAAAAAGCCGTAATCGAGCGGATCTCCCCTGATAAGGATGTTGACGGTTTCCACCCTCTCAACGTCGGGAAAATGCTGCTTGGCGAAGATACATTTCTTCCATGCACGCCGCACGGAATTGTCGAGTTATTGAAAAAGACGAACGTAGATCTTTCCGGCAAAGAAGTTGTTGTAGTCGGACGAAGCAATATTGTCGGTAAACCGGTCGGCCAGCTGCTGCTGAACGAAAATGCGACCGTCACATATTGCCATTCCCGTACAAAAAATATGTCTGAGCATACGAAAAAAGCAGATATTCTTGTGGTTGCGGTCGGTAAAGCGAACTTTATCAAAGCCGATCAAATTAAAGAGGGCGCCATTGTCATCGATGTCGGCGTCAACCGTCTTGAAAGCGGAAAACTCTGCGGAGACGTTCAGTTTGATGAAGCGAAAGAAAAAGCATCTTTCATTACGCCGGTGCCGGGCGGAGTAGGTCCGATGACCATCACAATGCTTGCGCATAATACTGTTAAATCTGCCAGACGTACGTTATCATAGATAACCGGAGACAGTCACAAAAAGTGTGACAATGAGCACGATACCCGCTTCTTAAGGCTCCTTTCAGCCAGAGCGGGTTTTCTTAGTTTAGGGCAAAAAGCCTTTATGAAAGGAGTGCAGGATGTGAGTGAAGCGGCATATGTCACGGTTTCCGCACTGACCAAATATATTAAACGAAAATTTGATGTGGACCCTCATCTTGAAGACATTTGGATTAAGGGTGAGCTGTCCAACGTTAAAATCCATACGAGAGGCCACATCTATTTTACATTAAAAGACGAACATGCCCGCATGCAGGCCGTCATGTTTCAAAGACAAAGTTCAAGGCTTGCGTTTAAGCCCGAGGACGGAATGAAGGTCATCGTAAGAGGCGGCATTTCCGTCTATGAACCGAGCGGAAGCTATCAGCTATACGCAAAAGAAATGCAGCCGGACGGTGTGGGTGCGCTTTATTTAGCATATGAAGAATTAAAGAAAAAACTTGCCGGCGAAGGGTTGTTTGATGACCGGCATAAGCAGGCCATCCCCGCTTTTCCAGCCACGATCGGGGTTGTCACGTCACCGACGGGAGCGGCCGTCAGAGATGTCATTACCACACTCAAAAGAAGATACCCCTTGGTGAAAGTCATTGTCCTTCCCGCGCTCGTTCAGGGCGAGAATGCCAGCAGATCGATTGTAAAGCGCATTGAAGAAGCCAATGCACAAAAGATGTGCGACGTCCTGATCGTCGGAAGGGGAGGGGGCTCGATAGAAGAATTGTGGGCATTTAACGAAGAAATCGTAGCCCGGGCGATCTTTGCTTCCGCCATTCCGGTTATTTCGGCCGTCGGACACGAAACAGATTTTACAATCAGTGATTTTGTCGCAGATATCCGGGCTGCAACACCGACGGGAGCGGCAGAAATCGCCGTTCCCCACACGACGGACTTAATGGAACGGACAAAAACGGCGGAAGTCCGTCTGACAAGAGCGATGCAGCAGCATATCAGCAAGAAAAAAGAACGGGTGCAAGCGCTCCAGTCATCCTACGCATTCCGTTTTCCGAAACGATTGTATACTCAAAAAGAACAGCAGTTTGATCTTTTGTATCAGCAGTTCCAATCACAGCTTACAGGGCTTACGGACCGGAAGCAAAGGCAGCTGGAGCGGAATACGTACAGATTAACGGCCCTTCACCCAGAAAACCAGCTGAAACAGGCAAAAAAACGGTACGAAGAGCGCTCAAATCAGCTGGAGCGGAGCATGAATGTCCAGCTGAAGCAGCTTCATTCGCAGTTTCAGACGGTTCTTGGTAAACTGAATGCATTAAGTCCCCTTCAAGTTATGGAGAGAGGATACAGTCTGGCCTATAAAGACAAAGAGCTGATCAAAAGCGTTGATCAAGTAGAACAAAATGACACGCTTGAAGTAAAGATGACAGACGGCGTTCTGACGTGTGAAGTATTGCAAAAGAGAGGCGAACGATAATGAAAGAAACCAAAAAAAGTGAAGAGCTGACATTTGAAGAGGCGATGAAAGGCCTTGAAGGCATTGTGGCAAAGCTTGAAGAAGGCGACGTGCCGCTGGAGCAGGCGATTAACTATTTTCAGGAAGGGATGGCCCTTTCAAAAATGTGCCATGAAAAGCTTCAGCATGTCGAAAAACAAATGGACTTTATTCTAAAAGATAACGGAGAACTTGCACCTTTCAGCGTTCAGGAGGAAGACGAAGGTGACAAATAAACTGGACGCATTTTTAGCATCACGCAAACAAATGATTGAACAGCAGCTTTCTTTGTATACAGAACGGCTGGACATGCCCGAATCCCTCAAAAAATCCATGCTGTATTCTTTGGAAGCGGGCGGGAAAAGGCTGCGCCCTCTCGTTGTTTTGGCCGTTTTGAATGCTTACGGAAAAGATGAAAAAGACGGGATTCCGGTCGGATGCGCTGTCGAAATGATTCATACGTATTCCTTAATCCATGATGATCTTCCTTGCATGGACGATGATGATTTGCGCCGGGGGAAGCCGACAAATCATAAAGTCTTCGGAGAAGCGGCAGCCGTACTTGCCGGCGACGGGCTTCTGACAGAAAGCTTTAAATTGATCACATCTCACGTGTCTGAGGAGGTTTCAGCTGAGAAACGGCTCCGTCTCGTCGATGAACTGATCAGCGCGGCAGGAACGGAAGGGATGGTCGGAGGACAGGCTGCCGACATGGAAGCGGAGCAAAAGCAGGTAACGCTGAAAGAGCTGGAATCCATTCATGAGCGGAAAACGGCCAAGCTCCTCGGTTTTTCCGTGACGGCGGGCGCCATTTTGGCAGATGCGCCGGAGGATGAAATCGAGAAGCTGCGCTTGTTCAGCAGCCATATCGGCATCGGGTTTCAAATCAGAGACGACATCCTTGATATCGAAGGTCATGAGGAGAAGATCGGCAAACCGGTCGGTTCAGACACGACGAATGAAAAGTCAACGTATCCGTCGCTTTTAACGCTCGAAGGCGCGAAAGAGAAGCTTGCGCATCATATCAGCGAGGCGAAACAGATCGTAAGCGGCCTTTCTCTTGAGAAAGAATTGCTGCATGATCTCTGCGACTTAATTGCGGCAAGAGATCATTAAAACGATCCCGATTTGAAGGGGCTGCCGCTCCTATGGTAAAATGTAAGCAGTTTCGATGAAAATACAAGGAGAGTCTTTTTCTTTTTTCAAAAAGACACTGTTTAATTTGCAGAAATTCATGCTGAAAGTGAGTTGATCCGCTTTGGATCTTTTATCAATACAGGACCCGTCATTTCTTAAAAAGATGTCAATTGAACAGCTGGAAGAGCTGAGTGAGGAGATCCGCAATTTTCTCATTACATCGCTGTCTGCCTCAGGGGGCCATATCGGGCCGAACCTCGGGGTTGTCGAGCTGACAATTGCGCTTCACAAAGAATTTGACAGTCCGAAGGATAAATTTTTATGGGATGTCGGACATCAGTCCTATGTTCACAAACTGTTAACCGGACGCGGCAAGGAGTTTGAAACCTTGCGCCAATATAAAGGGCTTTGCGGTTTCCCGAAACGCAGCGAAAGCGAACACGACGTATGGGAAACAGGCCACAGCTCAACATCGCTCTCAGGGGCGATGGGAATGGCTGCCGCCCGTGATATTAAAGGGACGAAAGAATATATCATCCCGATTATCGGAGACGGGGCTTTAACCGGAGGAATGGCGCTTGAAGCGCTGAACCATATCGGCGATGAGAAAAAAGACATGATCGTCATCCTGAATGATAATGAGATGAGCATTGCGCCGAATGTCGGGGCGATTCATTCTATGCTGGGCAGGCTTCGCACGGCCGGCAAATACCAATGGGTAAAAGACGAGCTTGAATATTTATTTAAGCGCATCCCGGCCGTCGGCGGAAAATTGGCCGCCACAGCGGAACGGATAAAAGACAGCTTAAAATATATGCTTGTGTCAGGCATGTTTTTTGAAGAGCTGGGCTTTACGTATTTAGGCCCGGTTGACGGTCATTCCTATCACGAACTGATTGAAAACCTGCAATACGCCAAAAAAACGAAAGGTCCTGTCCTTTTACATGTCATCACGAAAAAGGGCAAAGGCTATAAACCGGCTGAAACCGACACGATCGGCACATGGCACGGGACGGGTCCGTACAAAATCAATACGGGCGATTTCGTCAAACCGAAAGCCGCGGCGCCTTCATGGAGCGGGCTTGTCAGCGGCACCGTGCAGGAGCTGGCGCGTGAGGATGACAGAATTGTCGCGATTACACCGGCCATGCCTGTCGGCTCTAAGCTGGAAGGGTTTGCGAAAGAATTTCCTGAGCGCATGTTTGACGTCGGAATCGCAGAACAGCATGCGGCGACAATGGCCGCGGGAATGGCGCTTCAGGGCATGAAGCCGTTTCTTGCGATTTATTCGACCTTTTTGCAGCGGGCCTACGATCAGGTCGTCCATGACATCTGCCGTCAAAACGCGAATGTATTTATCGGCATTGACCGGGCCGGTTTGGTCGGTGCTGACGGGGAGACGCATCAAGGCGTCTTTGATATTGCCTTTTTGCGTCATATACCAAACCTCGTTTTGATGATGCCGAAAGATGAAAATGAAGGCCGCCATATGGTCAATACAGCCCTTAGCTATGAAGAAGGTCCGATTGCGATGCGCTTCCCGCGCGGAAACGGACTCGGCGTAAAGATGGATAAAGAGCTGAAAAGCATTCCGATCGGAACATGGGAAGTGCTCCGTCCCGGAAAAGACGCGGTTATTTTAACATTCGGAACAACGATTGAGATGGCGCTTGAAGCAGCTGAAGAACTGCAAAAAGAAGGCCTGTCCGTGCGTGTCGTCAATGCGCGGTTCATAAAACCGATTGATAAACAAATGATGAAGGCGATTCTTAATGAAGGTCTTCCGATTTTAACGATTGAAGAAGCCGTGCTTGAAGGCGGATTCGGAAGCACGATTCTTGAATTCGCTCATGACCTCGGCATGTATCATACGCCGATTGACAGAATGGGCATCCCTGACCGGTTTATTGAGCACGGAAGCGTAACCGCCCTGCTTGAAGAAATCGGTCTCACGAAGGCTGAGGTTATGAACCGGATTAAACTGCTGATGCCGCCGAAGACACATAAAGGAATTGGATCATGACAGCAAAAAAAGAACGATTAGATGTACTTCTTGTAGAAAAAGGACTTGCGGAGACGCGGGAAAAAGCGAAACGCGCCATTATGGCGGGGATCGTGTACTCAAATGAAAACCGATTGGACAAGCCGGGTGAAAAAATCGCCCGGGATCTTCCGTTAACGGTAAAAGGAAACCCTCTTAAATACGTCAGCAGGGGCGGATTAAAGCTTGAAAAAGCTCTTGAGGTGTTCCCTGTCTCAGTAACAGGCAAAACGATGATTGACATCGGCTCGTCGACAGGAGGATTTACAGATTGCGCCCTCCAAAACGGCGCCGAGCGGTCATACGCAGTAGATGTCGGCTATAATCAGCTTGCTTGGAAGCTGAGGCAGGACGAGAGGGTCGTCGTAATGGAACGGACGAATTTCCGCTATTCCGAGCCTTCTGATTTCACAGAGGGTTTGCCGGAATTTGCGACGATCGATGTGTCTTTCATCTCACTCCGCCTCATTCTGCCGGTTTTAAAAACGCTGCTTGTACCGGGAAGCGATTGTATCGCTCTGGTGAAGCCGCAATTTGAAGCCGGACGGGAATCAGTCGGAAAAAAAGGCATTGTCAGAGATCCCGGCGTTCATGCTGACGTTCTCCGCCGTATGAATCAATTTGCCGCCTCTGAAGGATATGCAGTGAAAGGACTGTCCTTCTCACCGATTACAGGGGGAGACGGCAATATTGAGTTTCTGCTTCATCTGAACTGGGAGGGAGAAGACGGAAACGGCACTGAACTGCCGGAAGAAGACATTCTCCGTACCGTCCGCGAAGCACATGAGACATTAAAAGCCAAAAAGACAGATGTACCGGAATAATAGGGGGCTATTATTCCTTTTTTCTGCCATCATGTACTTTTTATCAAGAAGCGGTTAACATAATGACAAGAACAGCTTGAAAACAGAGGTGCTTACATGACAAAAGGCCAAAGGCATATAAAAATCAGAGAGCTTATTACAAGCCAGGAGATTGAAACGCAGGATGACTTAGTTGACATGCTGAGAGAAGAAGGGTATAAGGTAACCCAGGCGACTGTTTCCAGAGACATTAAAGAGCTGCATCTCGTAAAGGTGCCTACGAATAACGGCTCCTACAAATACAGCCTGCCGGCGGATCAGCGGTTCAACCCGCTGTCAAAACTGAAGCGTTCATTAATGGATGCGTTCGTAAAAATTGACTCAGCAAGCCATATGATCGTATTAAAGACGATGCCGGGGAATGCTCAGGCAATCGGTGCTTTGATGGATAATCTCGAATGGGAGGAAATCATGGGCACGATTTGCGGAGATGACACAATTTTGATCATCTGCAGGACGCCTGAAGATACGGAAGGCGTTCAAAGCCGTCTTTTGGAGCTGCTGTAGCGTAATTATCAGATAAAAGGTGGAATGCTGTTTGTTAGCTGAACTATCAATAAAAAACTTTGCCATTATAGAGGAACTGACGATCTCGTTTGAACGGGGGCTCACCGTCCTGACGGGAGAAACAGGAGCCGGCAAGTCAATTATTATAGACGCCGTTTCCCTGTTAGTCGGCGGCCGCGGGTCGTCTGAATTTGTCCGTTACGGTGAAACAAAGGCCGAGCTTGAAGGACTGTTTCTTTTAGACAGCGGCCATCCCGTTTTTGAGGTGTGCCGTGAGCAGGGAATAGACGCATCTGACGACATGATTGTCATGAGAAGGGACATCAATGCCGGAGGAAAAAGCGTCTGCCGTGTCAACGGAAAATTAGTAACGATCGCGGCTTTAAGGGAGATCGGCAGACTTTTATTAGATATTCACGGACAGCATGATAACCAGCTGTTAATGGAGGACGACAAGCATTTAGAGCTTTTAGATAAATTTGCGGGCGCTGAGGCCGAATCAGCGCTTCAGGCTTACCGTGAAGGCTATGACCGTTATATGAAGCTGCTCAAAAAAGTGAAGAAGCTGTCAGAGAGCGAGCAGGAAATGGCGCATCGGTTAGATCTGATCCAATTTCAGCTTGAAGAAATCGAATCGGCTAAGCTTGAATTGAATGAAGACGAGCTTCTTCAGGAAGAACGGAAGCAAATATCCAACTTTGAGAAAATTTATGAATCATTGCAAAACGCCTATAATGCGCTCCGCAGTGAGCAGGGGGGTCTCGACTGGGTCGGAATGGCTTCTGCCCAGCTTGAAGACATTTCGGATATCAATGAACCGCTGCAAAAGCTGTCCGAAACTGTGTCAAGTTCCTATTATCTGCTGGAAGATGCAACCTTTCAGATGCGCAATTTGTTAGATGATCTGGAATATGATCCGGAACGGCTGAATTTTATTGAAACCCGTTTAAACGAGATTAAACAGCTGAAGCGCAAATACGGAGCGACGGTAGAAGATATTCTGGAATACGGCTCAAAGATAGAAGAGGAAATTGATCAAATCGAGAACCGTGACAGCCACCTTGAAACGCTGAAGAAGGAACTGGAGTCCGTGGGCAAAGATGTGGCCGTAGAAGCCGCCAACTTATCAAAAATCAGAAAAGCATGGGCCAAAAAACTGGCTGAAGCGATTCATCAGGAATTAAAAAGTCTGTATATGGGCAAATCTACGTTTGATACGGAATTTCTTGTGAAAACCGATCCGTCAGCCGATGAAGCGCCAGTTGTCAACGGCCAGCCCGTGCAGCTTACCCAAAAGGGCATTGACCTTGTGAAATTTTTAATTTCAACAAATACCGGTGAGCCTCTCAAGCCGCTGTCAAAGGTTGCGTCCGGCGGCGAACTTTCAAGGGTGATGCTGGCGATAAAGAGTATTTTTTCTTCTCAGCAGGATGTCACTTCCATCATCTTTGACGAAGTGGACACCGGTGTAAGCGGGCGGGTTGCGCAGGCCATCGCGGAAAAAATCCATAAAGTATCTACCGGTTCACAGGTGCTCTGCATTACACATCTCCCGCAGGTTGCCGCCATGGCGGACACGCACCTTTTGATCGCGAAAGAATTAAAAGACGGCCGGACGACGACGCATGTCACGCCGCTTTCCCAGCAGGACAAGGTAGCGGAAATCGGCCGCATGATTGCGGGCGTCGAAGTGACAGATCTGACAAAACGGCATGCAAAAGAGCTTTTAAAACAGGCCGGACAGGTAAAAACGACAGGATAAGCTGCTGATACAGGCAGCTTATTTTTTTGTTCCATTTCTCTAACAGTGTATCCAATGTTTTTCTTCGTATGCCGGTTATAAATCAAGCGCAGGAAGGCAAAAGTATAGATGTAGCAGAAAAAGAAAGTGGTGTGGGATAGGAGCGAGGAGAGTGAAGGAATGAATGCACGATAACATGAGGAAAGCAATAGGTGTAATTCTCCTTGTTTCTTTACTAAGTGTAGGCTTTTTTAAGCCGTTTAAAGAATATTTACTGATACCGTCGCAAATGAGCGTCTTTGAAAAACAGACACAAGCCGTTCCGGTCAATGCATCAATAAGCGCTGAAAAGGGCGAATTATCAGAAGCCTTTACGCTGAAAGAAGAGCATGGTCATGCAAACATAACAGGGCAAAAACAAGGCCGGTCAGAAGTAGTATATGATCTTGCCGGATTTCCCATTAAAAAAACGAAAGTGCGTGTGCTTCCTGAATTAAAGGTCATTCCGGGCGGACAGTCCATCGGTGTAAAACTGCATTCAGTCGGTGTTTTGGTCGTCGGCTTTCATCAGGTGATGACAAAGGATGGAAAAAAGTCTCCGGGAGAACAAGCGGGAATTGAATCTGGCGACATCATTATTAAAATGAACGGACATAAAATTGAAAAAATGAGCGATATCGCCCCGTTTATTCAAAAAGCGGGCACAACCGGAGAATCATTGGATTTATTGGTGAAACGCGATAAGCAAAAAATCAAGACAAAGCTGATTCCGACAAAGGATGAAGCTGAAGGAAAATATCGAATCGGCCTTTATATCCGCGATTCGGCAGCCGGCATCGGCACGATGACATTTTTTGAACCGAAAACAAAAAAATACGGCGCATTGGGCCACGTCATTTCTGATATGGATACGAAAAAACCGATTGTTGTAGAAGACGGAGAAATCGTCCATTCAACTGTAACCTCCATTGAAAAAGGAAAAGGCGGCAATCCCGGCGAAAAACTGGCAAGGTTTTCGTCAGAACGGAAAACGATCGGCGATATTAACCGCAACAGTCCGTTCGGCATCTTTGGGAAACTGCATCAGCCGATTCAAAACAATATTTCCGACAAAGCGCTTCCGATTGCTTTGTCAAATGAAGTAAAAAAAGGATCGGCGCAAATGCTGACGGTTATTGAAAACGATAAAGTAGAGAAATTTGATATTGAAATCGTCAGCACCACGCCGCAAAAATTCCCGGCGACAAAGGGTATGGTATTAAAGGTAACCGATCCGAAACTGCTGAAAAAAACCGGCGGAATCGTTCAGGGAATGAGCGGAAGCCCGATCATCCAGAACGGGAAAGTCGTCGGAGCTGTTACCCACGTGTTTGTCAATGATCCGACAAGCGGCTACGGGGTTCATATCGAATGGATGCTTTCTGAAGCGGGCGTTGATGTTTACGGAAAAGATAAAGCAAGCTGACTGCCGGATGATCCGGCAGTTTTTTTATTTGATGCGTTCTTCACTTCTTTCCTGGATTCATGTAAAATAAGACATGAAGATTTTTCGACAAATTCACGTTTCCTGATTTGTCAAACTTAATTTTTAGTCGAAAAACCTAGAAAATGCTAGAAAAACAAAGATATACCACTATTATTGGTAAAAATGGATTTTTTAAAAGGGGAAGTAGTGGTTTTGTCGAATGTAACATGTAGCAGTCAAATGGGTTGCGTCCTGTTAATACATTGGGGGAGGAAGAAACGTGGAGAAAATTAAAGTTTGTGTTGCTGATGATAATCGAGAGCTTGTAAGCCTGTTGAGTGAATATATAGAGGGACAGGATGATATGGAAGTGCTCGGCGTTGCTTATAACGGACAGGAATGCCTTTCTTTGTTTAAAGATAAAAATCCCGATGTGCTCGTTTTAGACATTATTATGCCGCATCTGGACGGTCTTGCGGTTTTGGAGCGCCTCCGGGAATCAGAACTTGCGAAGCAGCCGAACGTCATCATGCTGACGGCATTCGGTCAGGAAGACGTTACGAAAAAAGCCGTCGATTTAGGTGCGTCCTACTTCATCCTGAAGCCGTTTGATATGGAAAACCTTGTCGGCCATATCCGCCAGGTAAGCGGCAATGTCAGCAGCGTCACACACCGTGCGCCGTCCGCGCAAAGCAGCATTATCCGCAGTCAGCCTGAGCCGAAGCGGAAAAATCTCGATGCCAGCATTACAAGCATTATCCATGAGATCGGTGTGCCTGCCCATATCAAAGGCTATCTTTATTTGCGTGAAGCCATTTCCATGGTGTATAACGATATTGAACTTCTCGGCAGCATCACAAAAGTCCTTTATCCCGACATCGCCAAAAAATTCAACACGACCGCAAGCCGTGTAGAACGGGCCATCCGCCATGCCATTGAAGTTGCATGGAGCAGGGGAAATATTGACTCCATTTCTTCGCTGTTCGGGTATACTGTGAGCATGACAAAAGCAAAACCAACCAATTCAGAATTCATCGCGATGGTTGCTGACAAGCTGAGATTGGAGCATAAAGCTTCATAACGCAAGCTGAATGGCAGGATGTCTTTTTTCGTCTTCTTTTCCGTGAATCAATGCGGAAGAGAAGGCGTTTTGTGCTTTTGCCGGTGAAAAAAGTGAATCACTCGCACCGGCATCTGAATTTTTATACATAAGCAAAATCCCTCTGGTCCGAGGAATCTTGATGCTGCATAAAAGCGGGGTTTATGAGACCTACACGTATAATACGGGAGCTGATACTTTGATGATCTCGCCGTCTCTGATATAAAAGCGGGGGACGCGACGGCTTAACGTAGATACGACTTCATAATTAATCGTACCTAGCATTTCGGCAATCTCATCAACTGAAATCTCGGCTCCTTTTTGTTTACCGTAGATGACGACTTCTTCTCCTTGTTTGCCCTCACTCTCACCCAAACTGACCATAATCATATCCATCGTCACTCTCCCCGCCACCGGCACCCGTCTGCCGCGATAAAGAATAAACCCGCGGTTGGAAAGGGCGCGCGAGTAACCGTCAGCATAGCCGATCGGAATTGTTGCGATGATTTCACCCGGTTCGGCGATATATGTAGCACCATAACTGACGGTCCGGGGCTCTGTCACCATGGCTTTCACATAAGCGATACGCGCCTTTAAACTGAGTGCGGGCGTGAGTTTTACAAGATCCAGCTCCTTGATATAGGCGGACGGGTATAATCCATATAAACCGATGCCTAAACGGATCATATCGGCGCTGAATTCCGGGAAAGCGATAGCGGCTGCTGTGTTGCACATATGCACGGTAGGGAGCGTAATGCCTTGATCTTTTAAAAAACGGAGAAAGCTGATAAATTTTTCGTGCTGCAGCATCGTCAATTCAGTATCAGGTTCATCCGCTGTTGAAAAATGGGTAAAGATCCCGTCCCATGACAGGTATGTACTCGACTTGAGCGCTTTTACAACTGCTAACAGGTCTTTTTCTGTGCGTACACCAAGCCGGCCCATCCCGGTATCCACATTAATATGAATGGACAGCCGTTTCGAAACCGCTTCTTCTTCCAATATCTGATTCGCTTTTTTGATCCAGCTGACTTGAAACGCTGACAATGTTATATTCCAGACGGCAGACTTTTTCACACAGCTGAGAGCGGTAAAGCCGAGTACAAGGATCGGTGCCGTAATCCCCGCTCTTCGTAACACAATCCCCTCTTCAACGCTGGCGACTGCGAGCTCGCTCGCTCCGCTTTCCAGTGCCTGCCGCGCTACTTCGACAGACCCGTGGCCATACGCGTTTGCTTTTACGACGGCCATAATCTTAGACTTATTCGGAATATGGCGGCGGATCGCCCGTATATTCTTTTTTATCGCATCAAGGTCAACTTCAATCCAAACTTCCCGGCAAAGTTTTTTCATCGCGATTCCTTCTTTCCGTAATGAGATTCAGTACTGTCGTGTTTTCATGCTTTCAATCTGCATTCTATTCACTCTTAACTGAAATCATTCAAAACATGAGAAGGTGACCGCTGATTGTTTTCAGTGATTCTGTCGGCCTGCTTATATTGACGCTTTACGTGTCTATAAGGGCTGCGTGGCAGCCCTTAAATTGACTTCACAATATTCTGATCTGAAAATTGATGCTCAAACATTTTGGCCTGGCTCACAGCATTGCTTTGAATGACAATACCGATATTTCCTCCTCCGGCACCGAAAACGGTTTTTGATGCAGTCACCGGACTGATGGATATAGCGCCGCCAACATTGACAACTCCGTTTCCTGATACGTTGTTTATCGTAATCGGGCAACCGCTCATTCTATTTTTTCTCCTTTCTCTCTAAGTCTACTAACTATATGTACGCTGTGATCTGAAATAAGATTAAACAAAACGGTAAAAAAATCCGGCTGCTGTGAGCCGGAATAGGAGGGAAATACAGATATCATAGTGTTTTCATTACATTTTGATCAGAGAATTGAGAACTTGAAGATTGAGCCGTGCTGGATTGATTCATTTGCAGAACCATACCGATATTTCCTCCTCCTGAGCCGTAGACTGTTTTTGATACGGTTAAAGGACTTATCGAAAACGCGCCGCCGACATTGACAACCCCGTTTCCGGAAAGACTGTTAATCGTAATAGGAAATCCAGCCATCATATACGGTCTCCTTTCTATTAATCTATTTACTATATGTACGCAGTGTGTCAGAAATAGGAGTAAACAAAGCGGTAAAAATTTATGAACCAAAAAAACTGCCGGACATCCGGCAGTTTTTTGTGGTTATTTTTCAAACGGCACCCAGCCGCCTGTATTCTGGATCATTTCCCATAACGGTTCAGGGAGTCGGTATTTCTCAATTTCAGATGCTTTTATTGCTTTTTCGATTTCCTGCTCGCGGCCTTCTTTGATCAGCACCGACCATTCGGGGTTGATCAGAATGACACGTCCCAGAGCCACCAGCGGAATCCCGCTTTCTAATACGGCTAGCGCTTCATCCGCGGTATAGATAGAACCGACCGCCATCAGCGGCACTTTATGGCCAACGCGTTCGTTTAATAAATCCATCCGTGTACGTGAAGTATCTGCGCCGCGGCGGGCTTTGGAATTGACGTCCATCAGTGAAATATGCAGGTAATCCAAGTTTTGTTCCGCAAGCGCGTCGGCGAGCAGGAAGGTTTCTTTCATTGTAATCCCAGGTGTTTCCGGCTCTTCCGGTGACAGGCGGTAGCCGAGAACAAATGGATTTTCAGCGTGTGCAGCAATCGCCTGTTTGACAGCGTCAACGACTGCAAGCGGGAACGCAAGGCGTTTTTCATCGCTTCCGCCCCAGCGGTCTGTGCGCTGATTGGTTTTCGGAGAATAAAATTGTTGAATCAGGTACCCGTTTGCCCCGTGAATTTCAACACCGTCAAAGCCGGCTTCAATCGCTCTGCGTGTCGCTTCGCCGAATGCTTTTACGATGTGCTCAACTTCTTGTTCAGTAAGAGCCCGGGAAGTTTGTCTGCCGTCTTCTTCTGAGCCGCTCGGGCTGACGACGTCTTTGTTTGGCACGAGTTCAGGAGGGCATTCCAATCCGCCATGGTGAATCTGCACAACGGCTTTCGCTCCTTGAGACTGGATCGCCTGAGCGAGTTTTTTCAAGCCGGGAATGTGAGAATCATCATAGATACCGGGCTGGCCGGGAAACGCTTTGCCATCAGGTGTTACGTTTGCACATGCCGTAATGACCATGCCCATTTCTTTTGAACGGGGAGTAATGTAGCTTAATTCACGGTCTGAAATTGTTCCGTCATCGTTTGATGAATAGTGTGTCATCGGTGCGACAGAAATACGGTTTGGTATGGTAACGCCGCTTTCAAACGTAAAAGGTTCAAACAGCGGTTTATAAATTTGTTTCATCATTTCGCCTTCTTCCTTAGGAGTTTAACTCGTCCGTATTCTAGCTTATGTTTTAATTGTGTGCAATTATTTTGCCTGTGCTTTATCCTGAGATTATGATCGGCTGAACCATTTAAATGAATGGAACGGTTTTCTCCGTTCTTTTTCGGGATCTTTATATCCGCCTGAAATTTGATGGCCGATCGAGCTGAATATGACAGCGGCGGCGAAGAGGAGAATGATTTTTTTCATATGCATAACTTCTTTCTAATCATTTACAAGATTATTTATAAGCATACGCTTGTGCGAAAAAACCGTCAATTTGTTTTTTATTCTTTTTTCCACTTTCCTGCGGCGAATATCGTTCCGATCTGAATCACAACACTTAACAGAGCGCACACTGCCACAACTGTGTTGCTGTCCATAGAAGACACCCTCCTTTTTGTTAGGTTAATGTATCATATGACAGCTGTCTCTGTTTTGACAAAACCGTAATGCGGTGTTTCATATTTTTCAACAAAAAAGGGCGCTTTTTTAAGCGCCTTTACTTTTTTTTCAGCCGATGCAAAGCGATTTGAACGGCGATCGCGTCGTCCAGATAGCCGATCGGAAACATGTAATCCGGAATGACGTCCGTCGCCAAAATATAATACAGCAGCGCGCTCCCGAGAATCGCGCGGTCTTCAGCCGGTGTTGATTCATCCATATATTGATGATGCATGTTTTTCAAGTGATCAATAAAAGGGCCGACGCTTTCTTCGTTATCCATTTTCTTTTGAAACTCATCACAAATCAGGCGATGGCCCTGCTGGGTTTTGGCATATTGTTCATATCTGGTCAGCTCGCGTTCAATTTGCTCCCGGGAAAAAGGCTGATCAAACATCTCCGCCATATTCAGCATATCCTGAATCGCGTGCATCGGATCTTGCGGCGCAGCTTCTTTATCATGGCCGATGTCTATGCCTGACGCCTCAAGCAATTCCTCCAGCGGGGTGCGGAGGTGTTTTGAAAATTCCTGAAGATGCTTTAAATTGGCCTTCTGCTTGCCGTTTATAATCCGGGAGATGGTGGCCGTATCAATGTTGGTTAAGGCGCCGAGTTTTCTCATGGAGAGCGAGTGCTTATCAAGCAGTGATTTTAAAAGGGGGCCCAATGTATTATTTTCATTTTCTGCCAAGGGTGTCACCTCGTTTCCGCCGGAATGATGATAATCAGTCAATAATTTTTGCAGAAAAGGTACCTTTTCTGTACTGCTGAATAGGATAGTGTAGATTCAACAGCGCAACATGTTGAAAAGACATCAAAGAATGGGGAGAAAATAACATGGCTTGGTTATTGATTTTAGGTTTGGCAGTGTCCTCGAGCATTGATAATTTAGGAGTGGGGATGTCATACGGCATCAGAAAGATCAAAATATCGCACGCGTCAAATATGATGATCGCTTTTATCTGTTTTTTATTCAGTTATATCGGGATTTATTTCGGCAAATGGATTTCAGCCGTTCTGCCTGGTTTTTTTCCCGTCTTGCTGGCGGCTTTTATCTTATCTGTCATCGGCATCCGCATCATCCTGCTGGCTGTGCCGAGAAAAAAAGAAAATTCAGCGCGTGCTGATGTGTCATCAAGAAAAAAAGGCCGTTTTGCCGGTCTGTTACAAAACCCGGAGACAGCAGATGCTGACGGTTCGGGAGAAATCGGTATATTGGAATCCATGGTCCTCGGAGTGGCCGTATCCGCAAATGCGCTGACTAACGGATTAAGCGCAGGTCTGATCGGGCTTTCTCCCGCCGCAATTTCCATCACTGCGGCGTTCGGAAGTTTTCTGACCATATGGCTCGGCTGCTTGCTTGGAAAAAAAGCTTCGTCATTGCGCATCGGATCTTTCCATGTCGGACAGTTCAGCACGGTGCTGAGCGGAGTGATTATTCTCATCATTGCCGTCAATACGCTGCTCTTTTAAGTTGTCCCGTTCATTTTATGAAAAACTCAAAATAAATATGAACAATTCTATTCGGGAGAGCGCATGATGAGGCTCTCTTTTTTTGATGACCTGATATTTTATCAAAATGAATAGAAAGTCGTCCGTTTCCGTTAAATTCTGCATATCCGCTCTTCAGACAGAACCTTTTTCATAGACGGATCAGCTCGTTTTCTTTCTAAGTTCAGGTAATCAGCGGGTCAGAAATCCTTCATTCCAAATATGGAAAAGCACTGGAGGAACGAAGGCGCCCTTTACAAATCGCCCATTCTGTTCAAAGATAAAGCCGAATGAGAAAACGTGAGGTGATCTGTGTGAAGTCTGTCATATCTGTCATACTTCTGATCTTCACCGCATGGCTGTTATCAGGCTGCGAGTATACCGCAGAGGCGGATTCGGCGCCGTCATTTACACAGGAAGGAACATTCATAAAAGCGTCCGGAAACGATACGATCGCGGTGAAAATTGACGGAGAGCGGCAAGAGGTGAAGGTGCCTTTTTCTAAGCGGTTTGAATGTCAGTCTCTGCCTGAACATACGGCGGTGCAAATCACCTATAAAAAAGAGAGCAACGGACAATTACGGCTTGAAAAACTGAAAAGAGAAACAGATATGTAAAGAACGGGGAGGAAAACACGTGGGTTTACTGACAAAAAGCGCTGCAGCATTCGGTGCCGCTCTGCTTCTTCTTGCACCGTCCGCTTATGCAGCTGAATCTGTGCAAGGAAAAACCATTTATATCGATGCCGGGCATGGCGGAGAAGACAGCGGGGCCGGCGGAAATGGACTGCTGGAGAAAAATATCAATTTAGCGGTGTCAAACAAGGTGATCGCCAAATTGGAGGCAGAAGGCGCAAAACCTGTTGCTTCAAGAACGGATGATACTTTTTTAAGTTTGGACGAGCGGGTGGCGAAAGCAAGCGCCAGCCAATCCGATTTATTCGTCAGCCTCCATACGAATTCAGCCGTATCAACGGCATCGGGCACAGAGACGTATTTTAATTCAACATATGAAGGAGCAGACAGTGAGAGGCTTGCTTCTGACATTCAACAGCAGCTTGTCTCGTCTTTAGAGATGAGGGACAGAGGTGTAAAAGAAGCCCCTTTTTATGTCATTACATATTCAAAAATGCCGAGTGTGCTGGCTGAATTAGGCTTTATCACAAATTCTCAAGATGCGGACAAGCTGAAAAACGAGAGTGGACAAGAGCATGCCGCAGACGCTGTTGTAAACGGAATCGAAACCTATTACAGCGGGCAATAATTATAAAATATATGTAAATAGCGCCCTCCTTATGTGCATAACGATTATAATAGAGAAAACCGATGACAAACACCTGAGGTGACACATATGACGACTATTTTTGCCCACCGGGGGGCGTCGGGCGACTATCCCGAAAATACGATGCTCGCGTTCACGAAAGCGATTGAGGCCGGAGCTGACGGAATCGAACTTGACGTACAAATGACAAAAGACGGCCGAATCGTGGTTATTCACGACGAAACCCTTGACCGTACGACGTCTTTGAAAGGATTTGTGAAAGATACGGCGTATGAGAAAATCAGAACCGCAGATGCCGCCGGCAAATGGAAAGATTCGTTTAAAGGAGTCAGAATTCCGCTTTTGTCAGACGTGCTGCGTTTTGCGGAGCGTGCTGATTTTCTGATCAATATTGAGCTGAAAAACAGCGTGTTCCGTTACGAGGGAATGGAAGAAGAAGTGATCAAAAAAGTCAGGTATTACGGACTGGAACAGCGCGTTATTTTTTCTTCATTTAATCATGAGAGCCTCGCGCTTTGCCACGCCCTGGCACCTGAGATAGAACGGGCGGTGCTGACGATGGATGTGCTTTACCGGCCTGAACGGTATCTTGCTTCAATTCCAGCTTCTGGTTATCATCCGAAGCTCGGCACGCCGGCGGTCAGCGCTGAAGTGATCAAACATCTTGCAAAACACCAAGCGGCGCTCCGTCCGTTCACCGTCAATCGGCCGGAAGATATGAAGCAGCTGATAAAAGCGGGAGCAGACGCATTTTTTACCGATTATCCAAAGCTGGCTCTTTCAATAAAAGAAGAATGCTGCAACTAGAGGACTGTTCAGACAGTCCTCTTTTTTTATGGGCAGAAACAGCACGGGGCGATCATAACTTGGTCAGCCGGTTCATATATTGGAACAGGGCGTTTTGTGTAAGCGTTATCTTTTATCTTATTGAAAGTGAGGCAAAAGTGTGGGAAAAACGGTTATCGTCAGTGCGGCTAGAACGCCGTTCGGAAAATTCGGCGGGGCATTAAAAGAGGTAAAAGCAGCCGAGCTTGGCGGCATTGCCATAAAAGAAGCAATCAAGCGCGCCGGCATCAGTGAAAGTGAAGCAGAAGGTGCGGTGATGGGAATGGTCGTCCAGGCGGGCGCGGGGCAGATTCCGGCGCGGCAGGCTGCGAGGCATGCCGGGCTTCCATGGTCCGTTCCGGCTGAAACCATTAATAAGGTCTGTGCATCGGGGCTCAGAGCCGTTACCATCTGTGATCAAATCATCCGGGCGAAAGATGCGGACGTGCTGATTGCAGGCGGTATGGAAAGCATGAGCAACATTCCGTACGCCATTCCGGCCGGCCGCTGGGGTGTGAGGATGGGAGACGGGGTTTTTCAGGATTTAATGGTTCATGACGGGCTGACCTGTGCGTTTGATCAGGTGCATATGGCTGTCCACGGAAGCTCTGCGGCCAAAAAGTACGGCATTTCCCGAGATGAACAGGATCATTACGCTCTTTTAAGCCAGAAACGCGCGGCTGAGGCAGCTGAGACGGGTAAATTGCATGAAGAAATCGTCCCCGTCACCTGGACCGGCAAAAAGGGCAAACAGCATACTGTTGCAGCAGATGAGGGGCTGCGTCCGGATACAAGCCTTGACCAGCTCGCAAAGCTCAAACCTATTTTTACAGCCGACGGAACGGTCACCGCCGGAAACGCTCCCGGTGTAAATGACGGCGCCGGAGCATTTGTGCTGATGTCGGAGGAAAAAGCCGCGAAGCAGCATGTCAGACCGCTCGCTGCGATACTTGGTTTTGCGTCTGTCGGACTGGAAGCGTCCGAGCTTGCAAGCGCGCCGGGAGAAGCCATCAGCCGGCTCTTGAAAAAAACCGGTTTGTCCGTTGACGACATCGATTTGTTTGAAGTGAATGAAGCATTTGCGTCCGTCGTCCTCGTGAGCGAAAAAATAGCCGGGTTCAGCCGGGAGAAAGTGAATGTTAACGGGGGGGCAATTGCGTTCGGCCATCCGATCGGCGCAAGCGGAGCCAGAATCATCATGAGTTTGATATACGAATTAAAGCGGCGCGGCGGAGGTTTAGGCATAGCGGCAATATGCAGCGGAGCGGCTCAAGGAGACGCCGTCCTGCTGGAGGTGTACTGATATAACGAAGGGAGCGTCAGATGAAGATGAAAACAATCATGGTCGCAGGTGCCGGACAGATGGGAGCCGGCATCGCACAGACAGCTGCCGAAGCTGGGTTTACCGTCATGTTATACGACTGGGAGCCGGAAATGGTGACAAAAGGCCTTCGCCGCATCAAAACAAATCTGGAGAAAGATCAGGCGAAAGGACGAAAGACACAGCATGAAACAGATGCCGTTTTCAGCCGCATTTCCCCGGCAGAATTAACGGACGCGGGAAATGCTGATTTTGTAATAGAAGCGATTGCCGAAAACAAAAAAGCAAAGGCCGAATTGCTCGGCACACTCGATAAACTGTGTCCCCCTCATACCGTATTGGCAAGCAATACGTCTTCTCTTCCCATTACGGAGCTTGCCGCTGTCACCAAAAGGCCTGAAAAAGTAATCGGCATGCATTTTATGAATCCGGTTCCCGTCATGGAGCTTGTCGAAGTCATCAGGGGGCTTGCCACGTCGGAAGAAACATCGGAAACAGTAAAGAAGCTTGCCGTTCAGATGAAAAAATACCTGTTGAAGTCAATGACTTTCCAGGCTTTATATCTAATCGCATATTAATGCCGATGATTAACGAGGCCGTTTATTGCCTTTACGAAGGTGCGGCCTCAAAGGAAGCGATTGACGATGTGATGAAGCTCGGCATGCGTCATCCGATGGGGCCTTTAACATTAGCCGATTTCATCGGATTGGATACGTGCCTTTCCATTATGGAGGTTCTCTATTCGGGACTCGGAGATTCGAAATATCGTCCATGCCCTCTGCTCAGAAAATATGTCAGCGCCGGCTGGCTCGGCAAAAAAAGCGGGCGCGGTTTTTATGAGTACAACAGATGACATAAAAATCATGAGGGGGAGGCGGCAGCCGTGCATTTTACAGAAGAGCACATCATGATGAGAAAAATGGTGCGTGATTTTGCGCGCAAGGAAGTCGCGCCGATGGTTGAGATCATGGAAACAACCGATGAATTTCCGGACCGGCTGATTAAAAAAATGGGGGAAGCGGGGTTAATGGGGATTCCCGTCCCGGAAGCTTATGGCGGAGCGGGCGCTGATATAACATCTTATATTTTAGCGATTCATGAAATATCAAAAGTAAGCGCGGCTGTCGGCGTTATTTTATCCGTCCACACATCGGTAGGGACAAACCCGATTTTGCATTTCGGGACAGAAGCCCAAAAACAAATGTACATTCCAAAGCTGGCAGCGGGCGAATATGTAGGGGCGTTTGCACTTACTGAGCCTCAATCCGGATCTGATGCGGGAGGCCTGAAAACAACGGCCGTGAGAAAAGGCGGTTCCTATATTCTGAACGGTTCAAAAATCTTTATTACAAACGGCGGAGCGGCAGATCTGTATCTGACATTTGCCTTAACCGACCCGGCTAAAGGGAGGAAGGGGATATCCGCTTTTATCGTTGAAAAAAACACACCCGGCTTTTCTATCGGAAAAAAAGAAAAAAAGCTCGGACTGTTAGGTTCCAGCACTGTCGAATTGCAATTTGACCAAGCGGAAATTCCAATTGAGAACAGGCTCGGCGAAGAGGGCGAGGGTTTTTCAATCGCCATGAAAAACCTTGATGTCGGGCGGATCGGCATAGCGGCTCAGGCGCTCGGGATTATCGAAGCGGCGCTCGGCTGCTCTGTCGAGTACTCCAAAACCCGCAGCCAGTTCGGCAGGCCCATCGCCTCGAATCAGGCTGTTTCTTTTAAACTTTCTGACATGGCGACGAATGCGGAAGCTGCCAAGTTATTGGTCTATCATGCTGCTGATCTGTATCAGCGCGGGCTTCCGTGCGGAAAAGAAGCATCAATGGCAAAGCAGTTCGCGTCTGATGCGGCGATGAAAGCGGCGGTTGAGGCTGTGCAGATTCACGGCGGCTACGGCTATATGAAAGAGTATCCTGCGGAGCGTTTATTTCGGGATGCGAAGGTCACGCAAATCTATGAAGGCACCAATGAGATTCAAAGGCTGATTATTTCTAAGTATCTTCTTCAATAAAATGTGCGAAAAGGAGCGAAATCATGGAATCTTATTCTCCCGGTTTAGATGGCGTTATTGCGGTGGAAACGGGAATTTCTTTTCTGGATACACAGCAGGGCAGTATTTTGATCAAAGGCCACGATCTGATTGAGCTTTCTAAAACGGCCGGCTATATGGACATTGTCCACCTCTTATTGGAAGACAGACTTCCTGATGCGAAAGAGAAGGCGGCGCTTGAAGAGGACGTCCGGCGCGGCGGATACCTTCCTGAGGAAATCTTGCACATCTGCCGTCTGCTGCCAGAACATACTCACCCGATGGACGGACTGAGGACGGGTTTGTCCGCGCTTGGAGGCTTTGACAAGGACATTGATGACCGCACCTCATCTGTGAATCAGCACCGTGTCCGCGGGCTGATAGGCAAAATGCCGAATCTTACCGTCAACAGCTATCGTGTCATAAACGGGCTGGAGCCTTTAGCGCCTGTCGGGACCTTATCGTACAGCGCAAACTTTTTATATATGATTACCGGAAAAACCCCGTCATCCTTGGAAGAAGAAATATTCGACCGGTCGCTTCTTTTATACAGTGAGCATGAATTGCCGAACTCAACGTTTACGGCCCGCGTCATTGCTTCGACACAATCGGATATATACGGCGCTCTGACCGGAGCCGTCGCCTCATTGAAGGGAAACCTTCACGGTGGAGCGAACGAAGCGGTTATGTACATGCTTGAAGAAGCGAAAGATACAGACGGGTTTATACAATTGTTAACTCAAAAACTCGCAAACAAAGAAAAAATCATGGGCTTCGGTCACCGCGTCTACATGAAAAAAATGGACCCGAGGGCGCTCATGATGAAAGAAGCATTGAAAAAGCTGTCTGATCTTTCGGGTGATTTCCGTCTTTATAACATGTGTGAAGCCGGTGAAACCGTCATGCGGGAGAAAAAAGGCCTTTACCCGAATTTAGATTACTACGCAGCGCCGGTCTATTACATGCTCGGCATTCCGATTCCGCTGTACACGCCTATATTCTTCAGCGCACGGACGGTCGGCCTATGCGCGCACGTCATTGAACAGCACAGCCGAAACCGGCTTTTCCGCCCGCGTGTCCGCTATACCGGAGCGCGTCTGTAAACAGATGAGAAAGGAAGATGAAAATATGACAGAAACCCGCCGAATGGACGCCGTGATCGAAGAGATTTCTGATTATGTGCTCCATCAAGAGATTGACAGTTCAGAAGCTTTCACTACGGCAGGACATGTGCTTCTTGATACGATAGGCTGCGGAATTCTGGCGCTCAGCTATCCCGAATGTACAAAGCTGCTCGGCCCGATTGTTCCGGGAACCTCCGTGCCGAACGGAAGCAGAGTCCCCGGCACGCCTTTTGTTTTAGACCCCGTCACGGCCGCTTTTAATATCGGATGTATCAACAGATGGCTCGATTATAATGATACGTGGCTTGCGGCGGAATGGGGTCATCCGTCTGACAATCTCGGAGGCATTTTGGCCTGTGCGGACTATATTTCCAGAGTAAGGGTGTCTGAAGGGAAAGAACCGTTTACCGTGCGCGATGTGCTTCGCGCAATGATCAAAGCGCACGAAATCCAAGGTATTCTCGCTTTGGAAAACAGTTTAAACAGAGTCGGACTGGACCATGTGCTGTTTGTGAAAGTGGCGACTGCGGCTGTTTGCACGCAAATGCTGGGCGGTTCAAAAGAGGAAATCAGCAACGCCGTATCACACGCCTGGATTGACAATTCAAGCCTCAGAACGTACCGGCATGCGCCGAACACCGGATCGCGCAAATCATGGGCGGCCGGTGATGCGACGAGCAGAGGCGTGTATTTGGCCCTCATGGCGCTGAAAGGTGAAATGGGATACCCGACGGTGCTGACCGCACCGGGATGGGGATTTCAAGATGTATTATTTAATCAGGAGGAAATGAAGCTTGCCCGCCCGCTTGGTTCCTATGTTATGGAGAATGTTTTGTTTAAAGTATCCTATCCGGCTGAATTCCACGCCCAAACAGCTGCGGAATGCGCGGTCCAACTCCATCCTGAGGTGAAAGACCGCATCGGGGAAATCGACAGAATCACGATTTTGACGCATGAGTCAGCCATCCGGATTATTGATAAAAAAGGCCCGCTTCACAATCCGGCTGACCGGGATCATTGCCTGCAGTACATTACGGCAATCGGGCTGCTTTTCGGAGATATTACGGCAGACCATTATGAAGAGGAAACGGCCTCTGACCCGAGAATTGATACATTGCGGAGCAAAATGGAGGTGACGGAACATAAAGCGTACTCAAAAGATTACTTAGACCCGCATAAGCGATCCATCTCAAATGCCGTGCAGGTGCATTTTACAGACGGCACAGCTACGGAACGGATTGAATGTGAATACCCGCTCGGGCACCGATTCCGCAGAAAAGAAGCCGTTCCGAATATTCTTGCCAAGTTTTCAGCAAACGTCAGCACTCATTTTTCACTGAAGCAGCAGCATAAAATAGAAGAAGCCTGCAAACATAGCGGACGGATGCAGCAGCTCAGCGTTATTGAATTTATGGACTTATTTCTCGTATAAAGTAGGAGGGTGACAAACATGACGTGGATCGTCAGCAGGCAGTCGTCTCAAGAGGAGCTTGCAGAGCGGTTCCGTACGCAGATGACAGCGCCGGAGCTATTGCAGATCCCCGGCGCTCACGATGCGATGGCTGCTCTTATCGCCAAGAAAACGGGGTTTTCGGCTCTTTATTTGTCAGGCGCGGCTTACACGGCGAGCAGAGGGCTTCCCGATTTAGGCATCATCACGTCGGCGGAAATGGCTGAACGTGTTAAAGACCTGGTCCGTGCATCTGACCTGCCTGTCCTTGTGGATATTGATACGGGTTTCGGAGGAGTGCTGAATGCCGCCCGGACGGCGAAAGAAATGTATGAAGCGCGCGCAGCCGCCGTCCAAATGGAGGACCAGCGCCTGCCGAAAAAATGCGGGCATCTGAATGGGAAGCAGCTCGTGCCGATCGAAGAAATGGCGCAGAAAATCCAAGCGGTCAAGCAGGCAGCGCCGACTCTTCTCGTTGTTGCGAGGACAGACGCCAGACAGCAGGAAGGGCTGGAGGGCGCATTAAAACGAGCGGCCGCTTATATAAAAGCGGGTGCTGACGCCATTTTCCCGGAAGCGCTCCAATCAGAAAGTGAATTCAGAGCGTTTTCCAAACAAATCAGTGTGCCGATTCTCGCAAATATGACTGAATTCGGAAAAACGCCGTATTACAGCGCTGAAGAATTCTCCGGCATGGGCTGTCAGATGGTCATTTACCCTGTCACGTCTCTCAGGACGGCGGCCAAGGCTTTTGAGCGTATTTTCCGCCTTATAAAAGAAGAAGGCTCGCAAAAAGAGGGGCTTTCGGATATGCAGACGAGAAAAGAATTATATGAAACGATCGCTTACCATGACTATGAGGAACTTGATCAATCCATTGCAAAAACGATACTGCCGGATGACTGAAAAAAACCCTTTTTTGCAAGGGCTTTTTTTTACAGCTTTTTTTTCCTGAACCGCGGGCTGACTTGATTGCGTTTCCGATCTCGGTACAGAATAAATCCGGCCAGAATATAAAGACCGAACAAAAAAAACGCCAGTCCGGCCGCTCCCTGAAGAAAAAGGGACGGAAACGGGGCAAACGTATGCCCGAATAATGCATCTCTCATCAGCTTAATGCCGAGCGCCGCAACAGCGCCGGGGAGGACCAGGATCAAAAGCGCAACAAGCCGGCTCATATTCAGAAAACCCCTTTTCGATATGATTTCCTTTATTGTCCAATCGAAAAAATATTTTGTCAAGAGATGAAAACATGGTAACATAGGGGTTGTGCAAATTATTGCAACGGAAAATACAGGTGTGCAAATTTTTTCATACAAAGGGGTATCGGGATGCAGAAGGTGCTGATTATAGGTGCTGGTAAAGGAGGCACGGCGCTCTTACAGATTTTGATGAAAACAAAATTGATCCGGATTATTGCGGTGGTTGACCAAGATCCGGAGGCGCAAGGGCTGCAAGAAGCCCGGAGATATGGAATTGCAACCTCATCAGATTGGAAACCTTACATAACCGAAGATATAGATATTATCATCCATACAACAGGTGACAAAGCGGTCATGGATGAACTGCTCCATGAGAAAAAAGAACAAACCATCGTCATGCCGGGGAAATTGGCGTACATGGTGTTTCAGCTGATGGAGGAAAAGCAGCAGCTTATTCAAATGCTGAAGTCACAGACGTATAAGCATGACCGGATTTTTAATTCAACCCACGATGGCATGATTTTTATAGACGTCAACGAAACGATCATTTTATTTAATCAGATGGCTGAAAAAATGGTCGGCCAAAAACGGGAGCATGTCATCGGCCGCCAAATTAAAGATGTCGTGCCGAACACAAAACTGCCGCGGATTCTGGAGACGAGAGAGCCGGAATATAACCAGAAGCAGCTTCTCGGAAAGCACCTGCAGATTGTCACGACAAGACTGCCGATCATTGATGAAGGCGGAAAGCTTCTCGGTGCGTTATGCGTGTTTAAAGACATCACGGACGCAGTTGAGCTGGCAGAAGAGGTAACGAACTTAAAACAAATCCGCACCATGCTTGAAGCGATTATTCAATCGTCAGACGAAGCCATTTCCGTCGTTGATGAAAACGGCATCGGAATGTTAATCAACAAAGCGTATACAAAAATGACCGGGCTGTCAGAAAGCGAAGTCATCGGAAAACCCGCCTCCACCGATATCTCAGAAGGAGAAAGCATGCACCTGAAAGTATTGGGGACAAGGCGGCCTGTACGGGGCGTAAGAATGAAAGTCGGCCCCAATAAAAAGGATGTCATCGTGAATGTTGCGCCGGTTATTGTGGACGGCATTTTAAAAGGCAGCGTCGGAGTCATTCACGATGTGTCAGAAATTAAAACACTGACTGCTGAATTGAACCGGGCGCGGCAGATCATCCGCACGCTTGAAGCGAAATACACGTTTGACGACATTATCGGCACGAGTGAACAAATGCTGGTCGCCCTTGAACAGGCGAAGCTCGGGGCGAAAACGCCGGCGACGATTCTGCTGCGGGGAGAATCCGGCACCGGAAAAGAACTTTTCGCCCACGCCATCCATAACGAAAGCGACAGAAAATACAATAAGTTCATTCGGGTTAATTGTGCGGCCCTGTCTGAATCCCTGCTGGAATCCGAGCTTTTCGGCTATGAGGAAGGCGCGTTTACGGGCGCGAGGCGCGGGGGCAAAAAAGGGCTTTTTGAAGAAGCGAATAACGGCAGCATTTTCTTAGATGAAATCGGAGAGCTGACCCAAAGCACCCAGGCGAAGCTGCTCAGGGTTCTGCAGGAAAAAGAAATTACCAGAGTCGGCGGTGCTAAAGCGATTTCTGTCAATGTCAGAATTATCGCAGCGACAAACGTCAATATCGAAAAGGCCATGGCGGAAGGAACGTTCCGGGAAGACCTGTATTACCGGATTAACCGCTATCCGATCTCAATCCCGCCGCTTCGGCAGCGCAAAGAGGATATTGAAGCGCTGAGCATTCGGCTCATCGAAAAAATCAATCAGGATTACGGCCGCAACGTAAAGGGGCTCGCGCCGAACGCGCTGCGTGCTTTATCAGCCTACAGCTGGCCGGGAAACGTCCGAGAGCTCGAAAATGTTCTCGGCCGGGCGATGATATTTTTAGAGCCGCACATGGAGCGGATAGAACAGCAGCATCTGCCTGTTTTTGAAACAGAGCTGAGTGAAAAAAGCGGCGCCCGAAGTGATTTTCCGGATGTGGAAGGAGAAAAACTCTCTCAGGCCGTTGAAAAATTTGAAGCGCACGTCATTCAAAAAACGCTTGAAAAGCATAAATTCAACCGAACCAAAACGGCAAAAGCGCTTGGCGTCAGCATTCGGAATCTGTACTACAAAATGGACAAGTACGGCCTTGCAAATGACGGCATGCAATAAATTGCAGAGAAAGCGCAAACAGCTGCATGTTTTCTTGAAAAAAGGCCGGAATAACCCTCCCGAACATTTGGCACGGAACTTGCATTGATAAAAGCGGATTCGAACAAGGAAGGTGGTACAAAATGAAGCTGAGAGACTTAGTTGAAAAAGCCGCGGCAAAAAACGCAAAAACCATTGCAGTGGCCCACGCAGCAGATAAAGAAGTAATCCAGGCTGTCAAAATGGCGGCAGAGCACTTGTCGGCACGATTTTTACTGACGGGTGACAGCGAAAAGCTGAAAGAGCTTCTGGCAAATGAGCCGAAGTTCAATGCTGACATTATCCACGCCGATTCACCCGAAGAATCTGCGGCAAAAGCAGTGCGCGCAGTACGCGAACAAGAGGCGGATATTTTAATGAAAGGGAATCTGCCGAGCTCAACTCTTCTGAAGTCGGTTTTAAACCGCCAGGAAGGGCTGCGTTCTAAAAGTGTGTTATCACATGTAGCCGTTTTTGAGGTGCCGGACTATGACCGGCTGATGTATGTGACTGATTCAGCGCTGAACATCGCCCCGTCTCTTGAAGAGCTCCGGCATATTCTGCAAAATGCGGTTCATGTCGCGCATTCAGTAGGGAACCCTATGCCGAAAGCCGCAGTCCTTGCGGCTATTGAAACGGTTAATCCGAAAATGGAGGCGACGCTGAACGCGGCTGCGATCGTCCAAATGTGCAATAGAGGCCAGATTACAGGCTGTATCGCGGACGGACCGCTTGCTTTGGATAATGCCGTATCTCAAGCTGCAGCACTGCAAAAAGGGATTTCCGGAAGCGTAGCGGGCCAGGCGGATATTCTCTTGGTTCCTTCAATAGAGGCTGGAAATATGCTTTATAAGTCAATGATTTATTTTGCGAAAGCAAATGTTGCTGCCGTCATCGCGGGTGCGAAGGCGCCGATTGCATTAACGAGCAGAGCGGATACCGCAGAAAATAAACTGTATTCAATTGCGCTTGCGATTTGCGCATCACAAGAACAGTAGGAGGAACGTACCTATGGAAATTTTTAAATATATGGAAACTTATGATTACGAACAATTGGTATTCTGCCAAGATGAACAGTCAGGCTTAAAAGCGATCATCGCGATTCATGATACAACGCTCGGCCCTGCACTCGGCGGAACGAGAATGTGGACATATGACAGTGAAGAAGCGGCAATTGAAGATGCATTAAGACTTGCAAAAGGCATGACTTATAAAAATGCGGCTGCCGGTTTAAACTTAGGCGGCGGGAAAACCGTTATTATCGGGGACCCGCGCAAAGATAAGAATGAAGAAATGTTCCGCGCATTCGGCCGGTACATTCAAGGCTTAAACGGAAGATACATTACGGCGGAAGACGTCGGCACAACCGTTGAAGATATGGATATTATTCATGATGAAACAGACTATGTAACAGGGATTTCTCCGGCATTCGGTTCATCAGGAAACCCATCTCCGGTTACGGCATACGGTGTCTACAAAGGGATGAAAGCTGCTGCTAAAGCGGCGTTTGGCACTGATTCGCTGGAAGGAAAAACAATTGCCGTGCAAGGTGTGGGAAATGTGGCTTACAATCTTTGCCGCCATCTTCACGAAGAAGGTGCTTCTTTAATCGTGACGGATATCAATAAAGAATCTGTTAAACGTGCCGTTGAAGACTTCGGGGCCCGTGCCGTTGATCCGGACGACATTTACTCACAGGCGTGCGATATTTATGCTCCGTGTGCCCTCGGTGCCGTCATTAACGATGACACGATTAAACAGCTGAAGGCGAAAGTTATTGCGGGGGCGGCCAATAACCAGCTGAAAGAAACACGTCATGGTGATACCATTCATGAAATGGGAATCGTGTACGCGCCGGATTATGTCATCAATGCCGGCGGTGTCATCAATGTAGCTGATGAGCTTTACGGCTATAATGCTGAGCGGGCTTTGAAAAAGGTTGAAGGCATCTATGCAAATATTGAACGGGTGCTCGATATTTCTGCGCGTGACGGCATTCCGACTTACTTAGCGGCTGACCGTCTGGCTGAAGAGCGAATTGAGCGCATGCGCCGTTCAAGAAGCCAGTTTCTGCAAAACGGCCAAAGTGTATTAAGCAGACGATAGGAATTTGATCTGGAGGTATGAAAATGTTCGAACAGGAAAAACGCATTCTCATTCTGAATCCAGGCTCAACATCAACGAAAATCGGTGTCTTTCACAATGAACGCTGTATCTTTGAAAAGACGCTGCGGCACCCCGAAGAAGAGCTGAAAACATTTAACAGCATTATCGACCAATACGAATTTCGAAAAATAAGCATACTTGAGTCTCTGCACGAACAGGGCATCAACATTTCAAAGTTTGATGCCGTTTGTGCCAGAGGCGGCCTGCTCAGACCGATTGAGGGCGGCACATATGAAGTGAATGACGCCATGATCACTGATTTGAAAAACGGGTACAATGGCCAGCATGCTTCGAATCTGGGCGGGATTATTGCCAGGGAAATAGCTGACGGACTTAATATCCCGGCGTATATCGTCGATCCTGTCGTGGTGGATGAGATGACACCCCTTGCTAAAGTATCTGGAATGCCTGAAATCAAGCGGAAAAGCATTTTCCACGCTTTAAACCAAAAAGCCGTTGCCCGTACGGCGGCGGCGTCTCTCGGCAAGCGGTATGAACAGATGAAGATGATCGTCACTCATATGGGCGGCGGCATCACAGTCGGCGTTCATGACTGCGGACGGGTGACTGATGTCAACAATGGGCTTCACGGAGAAGGGCCATTCAGTCCGGAACGTGCGGGAACCGTTCCGGCGGGTGATCTGGTGGAGATGTGTTTTTCCGGCAAGTATTCAAAAGCCGATATGATGAAAAAACTTGTCGGCACGGGCGGACTCTCCGGCTACCTGGGAACAACGGACGCGGTGAAAGTGGAAAAACGCATTCAGGACGGAGATGAAAATGCGCGGCTCATTTATGACGCCATGGCTTATCAGATAGCGAAAGAAATCGGGGCGGCTAGCGCCGTTTTAAAAGGAAAAGTAGACATTATCGTCCTGACAGGCGGATTGGCGTACGGGAAAGATTTCGTTTCCGCCATCAGATCGTACATAGATTGGATTTCGGATGTACTGGTGTATCCGGGAGAAAATGAACTGCAATCACTTGCGCAAGGCGCGCTTCGGGTTTTAGCCGGTGAGGAGCAGGCGAAACAATATCAGATCGGCGAAGGAGTGAAAACAAATGGCGACTGAGTATGATGTGGTCATTCTGGGCGGCGGCACGGGCGGTTATGTTGCCGCCATCAGAGCGGCCCAGCTTGGCTTAAAAACGGCCGTTGTAGAAAAAGAACAACTCGGGGGAACATGCCTTCATAAAGGATGTATTCCGAGTAAAGCGCTGTTAAGAAGCGCAGAAGTGTATCGGACCGCAAAGGAAGCGGCAGCATTCGGCATTGAAACGGAAGGTGTCTCTCTCCGTTTTGACAGCGTGCAAAAACGAAAGCAGGGAATCGTTGACCGGCTGGCCGGAGGTGTCGCCCATCTGATGAAAAAGGGGAAGATTGATGTATTCAACGGGTACGGACGTATGCTCGGCCCTTCCATCTTCTCACCTCTTCCGGGTACCATTTCCGTCGAATACGCAAATGGTGAAGAAAACGACATGCTGATACCGAAACAATTAATTATCGCAACCGGTTCAAGGCCGAAAATGCTTCCAGGTTTAGAAGCAGACGGTACTTATATTCTGACGTCAGATGAAGCGCTGCAGCTTGAACGTCTGCCTCAATCCATGATAATCGTCGGCGGCGGTGTCATCGGTATTGAATGGGCATCCATGCTGAATGATTTCGGCGTCAATATCACTGTAATTGAATACGCGGACCGCATTTTGCCGACTGAAGACCGTGATATTTCAAGCGAAATGGAAAAACTGTTAACGAAAAAAGGAATTAAGATCGTAACGGGTGCGAAAGTGCTTCCGGATACATTGGAAAAAGCGGACGGCGTTTCAATTGAAGCTGAAAAGAATGGAGAAAGCGAAACGTATCACGCGGAACAAATGCTTGTTTCCATCGGCCGCCAGCCGAATATTGAAGGAATCGGGCTCGAAAATACGGACATTGCTTTGGAAAACGGTTCTATCCTCGTAAACGAATCCGGACAGACGAAGGAATCGCATATTTATGCGATCGGTGATGTCGTCGGCGGGCTGCAGCTTGCACATGTGGCCTCCCGTGAAGGTATCATTGCGGTTGAGCATATGGCGGGTCTTAATCCGGCTCCGCTTGATGCCGCCCTTGTGCCGAAATGCATTTATTCAAATCCGGAAGCGGCGAGTGTCGGTATGACAGAAGAAGAAGCCGCCGGAAAAGGCCATGAACTTAAGATCGGGAAGTTTCCGTTCATGGCGATCGGAAAGGCTCTTGTATACGGAGAAAGCGACGGCTTTGTCAAAATCGTCGCCGACCGGAATACAGATGATATTCTCGGTGTTCATATGATCGGTCCGCACGTCACCGATATGATTTCTGAAGCGGGGCTTGCCAAGGTGCTCGATGCGACGCCGTGGGAAATCGGTCAGTCCATACACCCGCATCCGTCGCTTTCAGAGGCGATTGGAGAAGCTGCGTTAGCCGCAGACGGAAACGCGATTCATTTTTAAAAGGAAAGAAGGAGGGGTTTGAATGACTACAAACCGCCATCAAGCATTAGGGCTTTCTGACGCGGAAGCCGTTGAAATGTACAGAACCATGCTGTTAGCCAGAAAAATCGACGAAAGAATGTGGCTGTTAAACCGCTCGGGCAAAATTCCGTTCGTTATTTCATGTCAAGGGCAGGAAGCGGCTCAAGTAGGCGCGGCTTATGCTTTAAACCGTGATACCGACTATGTGCTTCCGTACTACAGAGATATGGGGGTAGTGCTTGCATTCGGTATGACTGCAAAGGATTTGATGATGTCCGGTTTTGCGAAAGCGGCTGACCCGAATTCAGGCGGGAGGCAGATGCCGGGCCACTTCGGGCAAAAGAAAAACAGAATCGTAACGGGCTCATCCCCTGTGACGACGCAGGTGCCTCACGCGGTCGGAATCGCGCTTGCGGGACGCATGGATAAAAAGGATATCGTCTCTTTCGTTACCTTTGGAGAAGGATCTTCCAACCAGGGAGATTTTCACGAAGGGGCAAACTTTGCCGCCGTGCATAAACTGCCGGTCATTTTCATGTGTGAAAACAATAAGTATGCCATCTCTGTCCCGTATGACAGACAGGTGGCCTGCGAGAATATTTCCGACCGGGCGGTAGGCTACGGCATGCCGGGAGTCACTGTTGACGGAAACGACCTGCTGGAAGTTTATCAGGCTGTGAAAGAAGCGCGCGAACGGGCGTCTAAAGGCGAAGGCCCTACATTAATAGAAACGGTTTCCTACCGTTTGACGCCGCATTCCAGTGATGACGACGACAGCAGCTACAGAGAACGTAAAGAAGTAGAAGAAGCAAAGAAACAAGATCCGCTTCTCATATACAAAGCATACCTGCAAGAAGCCGGGCTTCTCGGCGAAGAAGAAGAAAAGGCCATGCTGGATGACATCATGGCCATCGTAAACGAAGCGACAGACGAAGCGGAGAAAGCGCCATACGCATCTCCTGAATCAACGCTTGATCACGTTTATGCGAAGTAGGGAGGAATACTTATACTTATGTCTGTAATGTCTTATATTGACAGTATTAATGCAGCAATGAAAGAAGAAATGGAAAGAGATCCGCGCGTTTTTGTTCTCGGGGAAGACGTCGGGAGAAAAGGCGGCGTGTTTAAAGCCACGGCAGGTCTTTATGAGCAGTTCGGAGAAGAGCGGGTTATGGATACGCCGCTTGCGGAATCAGCGATTGCCGGTGTCGGTATCGGCGCCGCGATGTACGGCATGCGTCCGATCGCGGAGATGCAATTTGCCGATTTCATTCTTCCTGCGGTCAATCAAATCATTTCAGAAGCGGCAAAAATCCGCTACCGTTCAAACAATGATTGGAGCTGTCCGATGGTCATCAGAGCGCCATACGGAGGCGGCGTGCATGGCGCATTGTATCACTCCCAATCTGTTGAGGCCATTTTTGCCAACCAGCCGGGACTTAAAATTGTCATGCCTTCAACTCCTTATGACGCAAAAGGGCTGTTAAAAGCTGCAGTTCGTGATGATGACCCCGTGCTGTTTTTCGAGCATAAGCGGGCATACCGCCTGATTAAAGGCGAAGTCCCTGCCGATGATTATGTCCTTCCGATCGGTAAGGCCGATGTAAAACGCGAAGGCAGCGACATTACTGTCATTACGTACGGATTATGCGTTCATTTCGCTCTGCAGGCTGCCGAGCGTCTTGAAAAAGACGGAATTTCCGCGCACGTATTAGACTTGCGTACGGTCTATCCGTTAGATAAAGAAGCCATCATTGAAGCCGCGTCTAAAACGGGAAAAGTTTTGCTGATCACAGAAGATACGAAAGAAGGCAGCATTATGAGCGAAGTCGCCGCCATTATTTCTGAGAACTGCTTATTTGATTTAGACGCGCCGATCAAGCGGCTTGCAGGTCCTGATGTTCCGGCGATGCCTTATGCGCCGACGATGGAAAAATACTTCATGATGAATCCTGACAAAGCAGAAGCCGCAATGAGAGAATTAGCGGAGTTTTAAAGACGTAAGGAGGTTTTTGACATGGCGATTGAACAAATGGCGATGCCGCAGCTCGGAGAGAGTGTAACAGAAGGGACGATCAGCAAATGGCTGGTATCCCCCGGTGATCATGTGAATAAATACGACCCCATCGCCGAGGTCATGACAGATAAAGTGAATGCGGAGGTGCCGTCTTCTTTTACGGGCACGATTACAGAACTTGTAGGAGAAGAAGGGCAGACTCTTGCGGTCGGCGAGATAATCTGCAAAATTGAAACAGAAAAAACGGAAACCCAAGAAGCGCCGAAGCGGGAAGAAGAGCAAAGCACACCTGCAAATAACCCTTCACACGGAGCGGGCAAAGACCGGTCAAATAAAGCGCGTTATTCGCCGGCCGTGCTCAGATTAGCGGGAGAACACGGCATTCAGCTTGAACAAGTTGAAGGAACGGGTGCAGGCGGAAGAATTACACGGAAAGACATTCAAAAGATCATTGATTCGGGCATGCAGCAGAAGACGGAAACGCCGAAAGCGGCTGCCGTTCAAGCCCCGCAAGAGCCGAAACAGCAGCAAAAACAAGCACCGGCGCCAGCTCTGTCAGCCGGTGATATTGAAATTCCGGTTACAGGCGTCAGAAAAGCCATCGCAGCCAATATGCATAAAAGCAAAACAGAAATTCCGCATGCCTGGACGATGATGGAAGTCGACGTCACAAACATGACGGCATACAGAAACAGCATAAAAGACTCGTTTAAACAGAAAGAAGGCTTCAATTTAACATTTTTTGCTTTCTTTGTGAAAGCGGCGGCGCAGGCTCTCAAAGAATTCCCGCAGATGAACAGCATGTGGGCGGGAGACAAAATCGTCCAAAAGAAAGACATTAATATCTCCATTGCCGTTGCCACAGAAGATTCGCTTTTTGTTCCGGTTATTAAGCATGCTGATGAAAAAACGATTAAAGGCATAGCCAGAGAAATAACAGACCTTGCGAAAAAAGTGAGAGACGGAAAACTTACCGCCGATGATATGCAGGGCGGCACATTTACCGTCAATAACACGGGATCTTTCGGCTCGGTTCAGTCTATGGGCATTATCAACCATCCGCAGGCGGCGATTCTTCAGGTAGAATCAATTGTCAAACGTCCGGTTGTCATGAATAACGGGATGATTGCCGTGCGTGACATGGTTAATCTTTGCCTGTCTTTGGATCACAGAGTGCTCGACGGGCTTGTGTGCGGCCGTTTCCTCGGACGCGTCAAAGAGATCTTAGAAAACATTGACGAAAATACTTCAGTCTATTAAAAAAAACTCCTTTTGCCCGGGTGGCAAAGGGAGTTTTTTCAGTTTCATTCTGAATCTTCGGGAACAAGCATAGTGAGATGATGTTTTTTCACTTCGATCGTGCAAGGTGTCTTTCCGTATACCTCGCCATCCGTATCGGCGTCCATCTCGCGTCCGGTTTCGATTTCAATTCTGGAGGCTTGAATATAGGACAGCTCCCCTTTGAAATCATCAAATGTACCCTGTTCCATTGTCATCAGCTCCCGCAATGCTCCAAGGCTTGTGTTGCGGCAGATTAACACATCGGCTAAGCCGTCCTGAAGGTTTGCATCAGGCAGGGGAACTCTGTTTGTCCCGATGTAATGCCCGTTCATGACAAGCACCATAACGGCTTCATCTTCTTTCACCTCGCCGTCGATCGTCAATTTGACGGGAAAAGGGTTCGCGCTTGTCATCGTCCGCAAGGCGCTCGTGAAGTAGCTGATTTTTCCGAGCCATGCTTTTTCTGTTTCATTGATATGGCTGGAGGCTTCAGTGATCAGCCCGATGCCCCAGAAGTTCAGAAAATAGCCGTCATCCGATTTACAGACGTCAATCATCCGTTTATGCCCAGCCGCGAGCGCTTCAGCGGCCTTTTGAAGGTTTTGCGGAATGCCGAGCGCCCGTGAGAAATCATTGCACGTTCCTCCCGGCAAAATGCCGACAGCGGGTCTGTGATCAAGCTTGCTGATGCTGTTGATGCATTGATGCACCGTACCGTCTCCCCCTAAAATATATAAATGGTCAACCGAGCTGTCGAGATTTTCACAAAACCGACGGGCATCATCCTGATGTTTGGTCGGTTTAATCAAAAGCTCATCAGCTGACTGGGCCAAAATGGGGACGACCGTGCCGAGCGTTTTATCAATCTGTTTCTGACCGGCGTTACCGTTATAAATTAATACTGCTTTCCGTTGGCTCATACGACTGCTCCTTTATTTCAGACAATCTCCTTAACAAGTTTCCCGTTTTTAAAAGGTCATAAACTTAAATAGAGGAACATAAAAGGGACAAAAAACATTCGGATATGAGCGGTGTCATTTGCCGATAGGGCAGGTTCCTTGCTATCATAAGAATAGATGATCAAAAAGGAGAGGTCCCAGTTGAATATGGATTTTAATTTATTTATGAATGATGTCGTGCGTCAAGCCCGCCAGGAAATCACGGCCGCCGGGTATACGGAGCTGAAAACCGCTGAGGAAGTGGACGAAGCGCTTTCGAAAAAAGGAACGACACTTGTCATGGTCAACTCTGTGTGCGGATGCGCAGGCGGAATTGCAAGACCTGCGGCGTACCATTCCGTGCATTACGATAAACGCCCCGATCAGCTTGTGACAGTATTTGCCGGACAGGACAAAGAAGCGACAGCCAAAGCGAGAGAATACTTTGAAGGCTATCCGCCGTCCTCTCCGTCATTTGCGATTTTAAAAGACGGGAAAATCATGAAAATGGTGGAACGCCATGAAATTGAAGGACATGAGCCTATGGCCGTCGTCACAAAACTGCAGGAAGCATTTGAAGAATATTGTGAAGAAGTATAAGTGAAAGGAAAACCCCGGAGCCGAGCGCTTGCGGGGTTTTTTTATATTGGGTTTGTATAAATATAAATTATTTATGCACCGGCGTTCAGTTGTCACTCATTCGGGAATCAACGACTATAATAAACGCAGATAAGGAAATATATTTTTCGAAAATAGTATTGCATAACTATTAAAAAGTGTTTAAAATACAGATTAACGAATAAATATTCAATTTTAAGAGATAAGCAGATATGGAGGAAAATAATCATGAAGAAATGGCTGTTGGTATTGGTTGCCGCATGTATCACCTTTGCGCTGTCCGCCTGCGGATCAGGCAATTCAGGCTCAGAGGGCGGAAAGAACAAATTGATTATGGGTACATCGGCTGATTATAAACCATTTGAATATAAAGACGGCGATCAGATCGTCGGGTTTGACGTTGATTTGGCAAAAGCTCTGGGCAAAAAGACCGGCTATGACGTTGAGGTGCAGGATATGGACTTCAACAGCCTGATCACAGCCCTGAAGTCTAAGCAGGTTGATATGATTTTATCAGGAATGACACCTACGCCGGAACGGAAAAAGCAAGTGGATTTCTCCGGTATTTATTATACTGCTAACAATATGATCGTTACGAAAAAGGGAAGCAGCATTAAATCCCTGGATGATCTGAAAGGCAAAACCGTCGGTGTTCAGCTCGGCTCCATTCAAGAAGAAAAAGGCAAGAAACTTGCTTCGAAATACGGTTTCCAGCTTGAAGACCGCAACCGCATTTCAGACTTAACGGAAGAGATTAAATCCGGGCGTTTTGATGCCGCGATTATCGAAGACATCGTAGCACAAGGCTATTTCAGTTCAAATAATGATCTGCAGGGCTTTGCATCAGCAGATGCGAAATCAGACGAATCGGGTTCCGCGATTGCGTTCCGCAAAGACAGTGATCTGACAGCGAAGTTTAACAAAGCGCTGAAAGAAATGGAGAAAAACGGAGAAATCGAAAAACTGAAGAAGAAATGGTTCACCAACGAGAAATAAAAGAAAGCTCAACTTTTCGTTGAGCTTTTTATCTTGAATACAGGTAAAGGAGATCAAACGTATGAATTTGGATTTCTCAGCGACAATACCCCAAATTCCTTTTATATTGGAAGGCCTTGCCGTCACATTGAAAATTGTGCTCGTTTCAGCGGTCATCGGCCTTGTATTAGGCATCGTGCTCAGTTTGTTTAAAATCAGCACGATCAGTCCGCTGAAATGGATTGCGGATTTTTATACTTCGATATTCCGCGGCACGCCGCTCGTGTTGCAGCTGATGATTATTTATTTCGGGATGCCGCAGCTTCTCGGCTTTCAGATCGACCAATTTTGGGCGGCGGTCACCGCATTATCACTTAATTCAGCAGCTTACGTCTCTGAAATTATCAGAGCGGGAATCAACGCGATTGACAAAGGACAAAAAGAAGCGGCCGTCGCTCTCGGTGTGCCGTACGGAAAAATGATGAAACATCTGCTTCTGCCGCAGGCATTTAAAAACATTTCTCCGGCCATTATTAACGAATTAATCACCTTGACGAAAGAATCGGCGATCGTCACCGTAATCGGTCTCGGCGATATTATGAGACGGGCCTACCAGTCCGGTGCCGCAACATACAACTATTTAGAACCTCTCATTGTGGCCGGTTTCATCTATTACGTGCTCGTTTTGATCTTAGCATTCATCGGAAAAGGCGTAGAAAGGAAGCTGAAAGCCAATGATTAAGGTCGACAACCTGTCAAAATCATTCGGAAAACATGAAGTACTGAAAAACATTTCAACACAGATCGCAGAAGGGGAAGTCGTCGCTGTCATCGGACCTTCCGGCTCCGGCAAATCAACGTTTCTGCGCTGCTTAAATCTGCTGGAAACCCCGAGCGGCGGAACGATTGCCATTAAAGAAAAAGAAATCACCGGTGCTAAAACGAATAAACTGAAAGTGCGGGAAAATATCGGGATGGTATTTCAGCATTTTCATCTGTTTCCGCATAAAACGGTGCTTGAAAATATCATATATGCGCCGGTCAGCGTGAAGAAAGAGTCCAAAAAGGCGGCGGAGGAAAAGGCGTGCGCTCTCCTTGAAAAAGTCGGACTGCTTGAAAAACGGAACGACTATCCGAACCGTTTGTCAGGCGGGCAGAAGCAGCGTGTCGCCATCGCGCGTGCCCTTGCCATGAATCCTGACATCATGCTGTTTGACGAGCCGACCTCAGCTCTTGACCCGGAAATGGTCAAAGAAGTTCTTGAGGTTATGAAGGAGCTCGCTCAAACGGGCATGACGATGGTCATCGTCACGCACGAAATGGGATTTGCCAAAGAAGTCGCAGACCGCGTATTATTTATGGATGAAGGCACGATAGTGGAAGACGGGCAGCCGGAAGAATTTTTTCTTTCTCCGAAGTCAAAAAGAGCACAGGACTTTTTAGAAAAAATATTATAAAATATAACTGTAAGAAAAGAAGAAGCGTGCTCTTCTTCTTTTTTTTGAGAAAGAAACAAACAGAATGGAGCAAGCAATGTTTAAAATCGGTTACCGCACACTAAAGACCGCACTTGGAACGGCGCTGGCCATTTATTTAGCTCAGCTGTTGCATCTGCAAAACTTCGCATCCGCAGGAATCATCACCATATTGTGCATCCAAATTACGCAAAAGCGGTCGCTTCAGGCCTCGTGGGCCCGATTTGCCGCCTGTTTATTGGCAATCGTCTTTTCATATGTCTTTTTCGGACTGATCGGCTATTATCCGTTTGTGATCGGAATATTGCTTGTGCTGTTTATTCCAACTACAGTCGTCTTGAAAATAAACGAAGGGATCGTCACAAGCTCAGTTATCATTCTTCATCTATATATGTCCGGCGGCATTACGATGGCGTTTATCTGGAATGAGTTCCAGCTGATCACCGTAGGTATCGGTGTCGCGCTGTTAATGAATCTGTATATGCCGAGCCTCGATAGGAAACTTGCGGCGTACCGGAAAAAAATTGAGGACAATTTTGCCGTCATCTTCGCTGAAATCGAACGGTATTTGTTAACTGGTGAGCAAGATTGGACGGGAAAGGAAATACCGGAGACGCATCAGATGATTCAAGAGGCGAAAAACCTTGCCTACCGGGACGTGCAGAATCATATTTTGCGCCATGAAAATCTCTATTATCACTATTTTAAGATGAGACAGAAACAATTTGAAATCATCGAACGGCTGCTGCCGAAGATTACTTCTATTTCAATAACGGTGGAGCAGGGAAAAATGATTGCCCATTTCATCCATGATTTAAGGGAAGCCATTCACCCCGGCAATACCGCTCATAAATTTTTAAAAAGACTTGCAGATATGAGAACAGAATTTGAAGAGATGCCGCTCCCGGCAACACGCGAGGAGTTTGAAGCGCGGGCGGCTTTGTTTCACCTGCTCGGTGAGATGGAGCAATATCTCGTGATTAAAAGTTATTTCAAAGGCATCAAGCTGTAAAAAACACATGGATCATCGCATGAGTCCTCCTTTCATTGGTCATTCTAATGAAAAAAGGAGGGGAGCCCATGCGATTTTTTTTATTGTCAGCCGCCCTGCTGCTGTCCCCGCTTTGGCCGCTTGGCGCGAATCCTTTGCCGGGTGACCCTTATATAATCGTCAATAAAGCCACAAATGCGCTAGCCGTTGTGAAGGATAATCGAATAGAAGGCATTTATCAGGTGGCGACGGGAAAGACAGATGATCTGACGCCTGAAGGAGAATTTACGGTAACGGTTAAAGCCGTAAATCCATATTATCGGAAGAAAAATGTAGAGGGAGGTGCGCCGGAAAATCCGCTCGGCGTCCGCTGGATCGGTTTTGACGCGAGAGGAACCGACGGCAGGATATACGGCATTCACGGGACAAACAGAGAAGAGCTGATCGGAGGGTTTGTATCAAACGGCTGCATCCGTATGAAAAACCGGGATGTCATCCATATTTTTCGGATCATCCCTGAGGGAACAAAAGTGTTGATTACAAAAGAAAACCGCTCATTTGAGAACATTGCAAAAGAGCGGAAAGCCCTCATAAAAAAGCAGGAGATCCCTGTGCAATGAGGCGCCTGCTTTTTTATCGCAAATACATCATAATGCTTGAAAAGACGGTTGACAGTATAAATACGCCTAGAATGACGATGACGGCGCTTTTCATGAATTTTTGAGACATCGTTTCACTCCTTAAGATTACTGTTTATCATTTTAACGTGTTTTGCTTGTATGAACAAGCCATATCCTATGGCGGAAAGCAGGTGGCCGCGCTATGAAAAAACTTGATCATGTCGGTATTGCCGTCAGCTCTATTGATGCAGCAAGGGGATTTTACGAACGGATGCTGGGGCTTACTTATATGGGAGAAGAGCTGGTAAACGGACAAAATGTGAAAGCTGCTTTTTTAGAAGCGGGAGGCACAAAGCTTGAACTGATTGAGCCGCTGTCGGACGCGTCTCCCGTCAGCTCTTTTTTACAGAAAAGAGGTGAAGGGCTTCATCATCTGGCGTTCCGGTGCGACGACATTAAGGAAACGATCAAGGAGCTTGAATCATGCCGCATGACATTGATCCATCATGAACCGCAGAACGGAGCGGGCGGGAAGAAAATCGCATTTCTCTCTCCAAAAGAGGCGAACGGGGTCCTGATTGAGCTTTGTGAAACAATTGAAAAAGGAGAAACTCAAGATGAGCATGAGTGAGCATATCAGACACTTAAACGAAAAACGTTCCTTTTTAACAAACGGCGGCGGAGCGGAAAGAAATGAAAAACAGCATAAAAAAGGCAAGCTGACGGCAAGAGAAAGAATTGCCTATTTATTGGACAAAGACAGTTTTTCAGAGCTTCAGCCGTTTGCAAAAAGCCGCATGCCCGGGTGTCAAAATGCGCCGGGAGACGGCGTCATTACCGGATACGGCACAATTGACGGACGGCCCGTGTATTTGTTTGCTCATGACTTTACCGTACTCGGCGGGACGCTCGGCGAGACACATGCGGAGAAAATCGCAGCGGTGATGGATCTGGCCGCGAAAAATAAAACCCCGATCATCGGGCTGAACGACTCAGGTGGTGCGAGAATTCAAGAGGGTGTGGTATCATTAAATGGATACGGTCATATCTTTAGGCGCAACGTCCTTTACTCGGGAGTGATTCCGCAAATTTCCGTCATCCTTGGGCCGTGTGCCGGCGGTGCTGTTTATTCACCCGCTCTGACGGATTTTGTAATTATGGCGGAAAATACGTCGCACATGTTTATTACAGGCCCGAAAGTCATTGAACAGGTTACGGGTGAACAGATTGACGCGGAAAGTTTAGGCGGTGCGGGAATACATAATGTGATCAGCGGAAATGCCCACTATTCCGCACGAACGGAAAAAGAGGCTCTTTCCGCAGTGAAAACGCTGCTTTCTTATCTTCCGCACGGCAGACAGACGGCATCACCCGTTAAAAAGGAAGACGCCAGGCCGTTATTAAATACCCTCGTTCCCGCGGACAGTTCGAAACCTTACGATATGTTACAGGTGATAAAAGAACTGGCGGATGACGGAACGTTTTTTGACATTCAGCCGTATTTTGCCAAAAACATTGCTGTCGGTTTTCTGAAGATCGGACGGCGCACAGTCGGTGTTATCGCAAACCAGCCGAAACATTTGGCGGGGAGCCTTACGATAGATGCCGCTGACAAAGCGTCGAGATTCATCCGTTTTTGCGACGCGTTTCATATTCCGCCGTTAACGATCGCTGATGTACCGGGATTTCTGCCGGGCCTTCAGCAGGAGCACGCGGGAATCATCCGTCACGGAGCAAAATTGCTGTATGCTTTTGCCGAAGCGGCCGTGCCGAAAGTGACGCTCATCATCAGAAAAGCTTACGGAGGCGCTTATGTCGCCATGAATTCGAAAGGCCTCGGGGCAGATCTTGTATTCGCCTGGCCGAATGCGGAAATTGCCGTGATGGGAGCTGAAGGCGCGTCGTCGATTTTATACCGCAGAGACATACAGGCTTCTGATGATCCGGAAAAAACGAAGCGCGAAAAAAAAGCCATATACGAAAAGGAAAATGCCGGTCCGTATAAAGCGGCGGCCTGCGGAATGGTGGATGATATCATCCGGCCGGAAGACTCGAGGAAAAAATTGATTCAGGCATTTGACATGCTTGCGCATAAGGAAGAGGAAAGACCGAAAAAAAAGCACGGTAATATACCGCTTTAAACGGAGGGAACTGTAAATGGTAAACGAAAAACGCCTGCTGGAAGAATTTCTGGAACTCGTCCAAATTGATTCAGAAACAAAGCATGAAGCGGAAATCAGCAAAGTGCTCAAACAAAAATTCACTGATTTAGGATTGAGCGTAAAAGAAGACGATACAAAAGAAGTGACGGGTCACGGAGCCGGCAATTTAATCTGTACTTTAAAGGGCACAAAAGATGCGGATACGATTTATTTTACATCGCACATGGACACGGTTGTCCCGGGCAAAGGCGTTAAGCCGGTTGTGGAAGACGGTTATGTAAAAACCGACGGCACGACGATTCTCGGCGCTGATGATAAGACGGGCCTTGCCGCAATGTTTGAAGCCATCAGAGTACTCAAAGAACAAAACATCGAGCACGGAACAATTGAATTCATCATCACAGCCGGAGAAGAATCAGGATTAGTCGGGGCAAAAGCAATGGATCGTTCAGATATTACCGCGAAATACGGTTTTGCGCTTGATTCAGACGGGAAAGTCGGCAACATCATTGTAGCCGCGCCGACACAAGCGAAAGTGAGGGCAACCATTTTCGGGAAAACGGCTCATGCAGGAGTAGAACCGGAAAAAGGCATCTCCGCTATTACAATCGCGTCAAAAGCGATCTCAAAAATGCCGCTCGGCCGTATTGATGAAGAAACAACGGCTAATATCGGGCGTTTTGAAGGCGGCACACAAACCAATACCGTCTGCGACCAAGTCGATATTCTGGCTGAAGCGCGTTCATTAGTCCCTGAAAAAATGGAAGCGCAAGTGCAGAAAATGAAAGAAGCTTTCGAATCTGCTGCAGCTGAGATGGGTGGACGCGCAGAAGTTGACATCGCGGTCATGTATCCGGGTTTCAAATATCAGGACGGCGATCAGGTTGTGGAAGTCGCGAAAAAAGCGGCGGCAAAAATCGGCCGGCCGAGCGAGCTTCAGACAAGCGGCGGCGGAAGTGACGCGAACGTCATTGCCGGCCACGGCATTCCGACAGTCAACCTGTCAGTAGGCTATGAACAAATCCACACGAAAAATGAAAAAATGCCGATTGAAGAGCTCGTGAAAACGGCGGAAATGGTCGTTGCCATTATCGAAACAGCGGCAAACTGAAAACGAAGCACCCAATGAATTGGGTGCTTTTTTTTTTCGCGTCTGCAAACGCATGAAAAAAACCTGCCGGAACTTATCCGGCAGGTTCAGTATTATGACTTTACGGGCTCCGCTTGAGCCGCAGCTTGTTTCTTTTTATGATGCGTCTGCTGTAAAAGTACGTTTTGCACTGTCAAAAACAGTCCGCTTGTAAACCAGTAAAGCGGAAGCGCAGCCGGAACGTTAAGTGAAAAAACAGTCATCATGACAGGGAAAATAAAGACCATGATTTTTGCTGACTGCATCGCGGCCGGGTTTTGAGCGGCCGGTGAATATTTCTCGTTTAGTTTTTGGGAAACATAAGCCTGTAAGAAATACATGGCCCCCGCGCACAGGGATACAAGCATATCAGAGTGCCCTAGGCTGAACCACAGGAATGAGTGTGAAGCGATTTCCGGCGTTGAGCGGATGGCGTAATAAAAACCGATCAGAATCGGGAATTGTACCAGCATCGGAAGACATCCCATTGCCATCGGATTCAGATTATGCTCACGGTAAAGCTTCATCATTTCCATTTGCAGTTCTTTTTGTTTTTCCGCATCTTTCGTTTTTTTCATTTTAGCCTGAATGCTGTCGACCTGCGGTTTGATCACAGCCATTTTTTCCTGGAACACCCGCTGTTTCTTAAATTGGTTCACAAACAAAGGCAATACAACGATCCGGACGATAATCGTCACCAGAATAATCGACAGTCCGTACTCACCGTGGAACAGGCCCGCCACACCTTTTAATAGGGCCGAAAACGGTTCGATCAGGTAATCGTGGAAAAACCCGATATTTCCGAGTCCTCCCGTCTGAGTCTGAGATGTCGCCGCAAACGCCGAGCGGCCTGTGAACAGCACGATAAAAAACAATCCGAAAGCAATCCATTTTTGATATGTTTTAGACAATTCATGTCTCCTCCTTTTTATTATCACTTGCCGTTATAAAAGGAGGAAGCTGACATCTTCATCATCATTCGCCGGTGAATTCATGCGGATGACTTTACGTATCCAAGTTGTAATGCGATGATATATAATAATAAGAAAGTCTGTTCGGTTCAGCTGAACGACTGCTTGATGTTCATCTATACGTTTCGTTCTCCAATGCTCGCCTGCGCGGCACTCACGCAAAAGAAATGCGATGCCGATCGCGGTCAGAGCGGGAAGAATAATTGTGAAAAAATCGACTAAAAATAAAAAGTCATTCATTGACTCAAGAATCATTTCATCACATCCATTCAGCTTTTATTTTACTACATATATATGAGGTTTGTCTATGAAAGGAAAGGAGGCGCCGGGAGTGGCCGGAAAAGGAAGAATTATATTTCATATCGATATGAACAGTTTCTATGCCTCCGTAGAAATGGCGTATGATCCGTCTTTAAAGGGAAAACCTCTCGCCGTTGCCGGAAACGTGAAGGAACGGAAAGGAATCATCGTCACCTGCAGCTACGAAGCGAGAGCGCGGGGCGTAAAGACCACCATGCCGGTGTGGCGGGCAAAACGCCTCTGTCCGGAACTCATCGTCGTGCCTCCGAATTTTGACCGCTACCGGAGTTCGTCAAAAGAAATGTTCAGCATCCTGAGGGAGTATACGGATTTAGTCGAGCCCGTTTCTATTGATGAAGGATACATGGATATTACAGACACACCGCACAGACACAGGGCGTATGAGACCGCCATAGACATTCAGGCAAGACTGCAAAAGGAGCTTTTGCTTCCGTCAAGCATCGGCATCGCTCCGAATAAATTTCTCGCCAAAATGGCGTCCGACATGAAAAAACCGCTCGGCATCACCATTTTAAGAAAAAGAGAGCTGCCGGACGTATTGTGGCCTCTTCCGATTGAAGAAATGCACGGTATAGGAACGAAAACTGCGGAAAAAATAAAAACGCTCGGCATCAAAACGATCGGTGATCTGGCAAAAGGAGATGAGCATGCGCTGAAGACGCTGCTCGGTATAAACGGCCCGAGACTGAAGGATAAAGCGAACGGCATCCACCATGCAGAAGTCGATCCCGAGCGGATTTATGAATTTAAAAGCGTCGGCAACTCATCCACCCTGTCGCATGATTCGGCTGACTGGGACGAATTAACCGGCGTGTTTGACCGTCTCGCGCTTTCTGTAAGCGAACGGCTCCAGCGTAAGGAGGTCATGGCCTGCCGGCTGTTCATCATGATCCGTTATGCGGATTGGAAAACGGTCACAAGAAGCATGACCCTCAGCAATCCGGTTGATCAGAAAAAAGACATCATGGAAGCGGCAATGGAGCTGTTTGACAAACATTGGAACCAAAATCCAGTAAGGCTTCTCGGCATCACCGGAACGGAACTGGTTGAAAAACAGCAGGCGTATAAACAGCTTGATCTGTTTTCGTTCAAGGAGGATGCAAAGGACGAGCCGATTTTTCAGATGATGAATCAGCTGAATGAAAAGTACGGCCGAAACCTGATCAGAAAAGGCGCCGTTATGAAAAAAGAAGAAAGCAAAACAAAGGGAACGAGCTTTAACAGAGACTTTTTTCAGGATGAAAAGAAAAGCTGAATAACTTGAAAAAAGGGGTTATCTATGATAATTTCTTTAGTATAAATATCATTTTATTTTAATTTAAATTTTAAAATGGTTAAACGTTTGAAGAAGGGACGTTAGAATATGTCAAAACAACAAATCGGAGTTATCGGTCTTGCGGTAATGGGTAAAAATCTGGCTCTTAACATCGAAAGCCGGGGATTTTCTGTGTCTGTGTACAACAGATCAAGCAGCAAAACGGAAGAGTTTTTAGAAGAGGCAAAAGGCAAAAATGTTGTCGGTACATACAGCATTGAGGAGTTTGTCCAGTCTCTTGAAACGCCCCGCAAAATTCTATTAATGGTTAAAGCGGGAACTGCAACGGATGCGACGATTCAATCTCTTCTTCCTCATCTGGAAAAAGACGATATTTTGATTGACGGCGGAAATACATACTATAAAGATACACAGCGCCGGAACAAAGAGCTTGCCGAAAGCGGCATTCACTTTATCGGAACGGGTGTATCAGGCGGTGAAGAGGGAGCGCTGAAAGGGCCTTCTATTATGCCGGGCGGCCAAAAGGAAGCGCATGAACTTGTGAAACCGATTTTAGAAGCCATTTCTGCTAAAGTGGACGGAGAAGCTTGTACGACATACATCGGCCCGGACGGAGCGGGACACTATGTGAAAATGGTGCACAACGGTATCGAATACGGTGACATGCAGCTGATCTCTGAGTCTTACTTCATTCTGAAACAGGTGCTCGGACTGTCTGCCGAAGAGCTTCACGAAGTATTCGCTGAGTGGAACAAAGGGGAACTTGACAGCTATCTGATCGAAATCACGGCTGACATTTTCACCAAAAAAGATGAAGAAACAGGCAAACCGCTTGTTGATGTCATCCTTGATAAAGCAGGCCAAAAAGGAACGGGTAAATGGACAAGCCAAAGCGCTCTTGACCTAGGCGTACCGCTTCCGATTATCACTGAATCTGTGTTTGCGCGTTTCATTTCCGCAATGAAAGATGAGCGTGTGAAAGCGAGCGGCCTTCTGTCAGGACCTGACGTTAAGCCGGTTACTGAAAATAAAGAAGAGCTGATTGAAGCGGTCAGAAAAGCGCTCTTCATGAGTAAAATCTGTTCTTACGCACAAGGCTTCGCCCAAATGAAAGCCGCGTCAGAAGAATATAACTGGGATCTGAAATACGGTGAGATCGCTATGATCTTCCGCGGCGGCTGTATCATCCGCGCGGCGTTCCTGCAAAAGATCAAAGATGCGTATGACCGTGAGCCGGAGCTTGACAACTTGCTTCTTGACAGCTATTTCAAAAATATCGCAGAAAGCTACCAAGGCGCTCTTCGCCAAGTCATTTCACTTGCGGTAGCCCAAGGCGTGCCGGTACCTTCGTTCTCAAGCGCACTTGCGTATTACGACAGCTACCGTACGGCAGTGCTTCCTGCAAACTTAATTCAAGCGCAGCGTGACTACTTCGGCGCGCATACGTATGAACGCACGGATAAAGAAGGCATTTTCCATACTGAATGGATGAAGTAATGAAAAAGCCCCCGCAATTATTGCGGGGGCTTTTCTGATATGTAAAAACCGCGGGCCGTAATGAACGGCGCCGCGGTTTTTTGATTATTATATATTCCACCAGTGAAGGCCGTCTTTTTCCAAGAGGTCATCCGAAGCCTTCGGTCCCATTGATCCGGCTTCATAATTCGGAGAAAGGGTTTTGTCGGCAGCCCATGTTTCGGAAATCGCATCGACGAAATTCCAGGAAAGCGCTACTTCATCCCAATGGGCGAAGTTCGTCGCATCGCCGAGCAGACAGTCGTGAATTAATTTTTCATAGGCTTCCGGTGTGTTCATTTCATCACTGCAGTTGCTGCAGTAATCCAGCTTAATCGGCTGAGCGTGTGCGGCTCCGCCTAATTTTTTAGCGTTCAGATATAAAGTGATGCCTTCATCCGGCTGAATGTGGATGACAAGCAGGTTCGGATTTACATTCGTTTCATTGCCGTAATAAAGGTTCATCGGAATGTCTTTAAATTGAACGACAATTTTCGTTGATTTTTCTTTCATCCGTTTTCCTGTGCGGATATAAAACGGAACGCCGGCCCAGCGGAAGTTATCGATTAACAGCTTACCGGACACGAATGTTTCCGTATTGGAATCCGGCGCTACGTTATGCTCATCCGTATAACTCGCTACAGGGGTGCCGTCGATCGTTCCGGCTTGGTATTGTCCGCGGACGAAGTAATCATTCACTTCGTTTTGAGCGACAGGGCGTAGCGCTCTCAGCACCTTCACTTTTTCGCTGCGGATTTCTTCCGTGTTCAGTTTAATCGGCGGTTCCATCGCCAAAAGAGCGACCATTTGTAAAATATGATTCTGAACCATATCGCGGAGTGCGCCTGATTTCTCATAATATCTCGCACGGTCCTCAACGCCGAGATCTTCACTTGACGTAATCTGGATGTTTGAGATGTAGCGGTTATTCCACAGCGGCTCAAACAGTGCATTCGCAAACCGGATGACTTCGATGTTTTGAACCATTTGCTTGCCTAAGTAATGGTCGATCCGATAAATTTGATCTTCTGTGAACGCTTCGCGTATTTCTTTGTTAAGCTCTTTCGCACTCGGCAGGTCGTGGCCGAACGGTTTTTCAATTACGAGACGGGACCAGCCTTTTGTCGCCGTGACACCTTCGTTTTTAAGCGATTTTGCGATAGTGCCGAAAAATTCAGGGGCCATCGCCAAGTAAAACATTCTGTTGTTCGGGATTTCATATGTATGCTCAAGCCGGTCAAGCAGGACATTCAGCTCCTGATAGGAACCCGGATTCGTTACATCAAACGGATGGTAATAAAAATGAGACGTGAAATCGTCTGTGTCTTTTTGCCCAGCCGAAGAAACAGACGTTTTAACGGTTTCCCGGAGGTCCTCGTTTGACCAAGGTCTTCTTCCAACACCTACAACTGCAAACTCTTCACCAATTTGACCATTTTTATATAAACGATGAATGGATGGGTAAAGTTTTCGTTTTGCCAAATCCCCTGTGGCACCAAATATTACAATTACTGCTTTTGGTTTGTCGTTTGTTTTCACTTAGAGTACCTCACTTTATCTGAAGCATGGTTTAAAACCCCGCATATTTCCTTCATTTTAAATCTAAAATTCATTGAAAGCAAACATTTCAGCCTGTTTTTTGCGGTTTGCGGAAAAAAATTAATCATGCCGGGGGCGCCCCTGGCGAATTCACATTTTCAGCCTGATCCTGTATCCTTAGTAGTACAAAGATCTAGGAGGAAGCATTGTGGAATTAATATTTTTAGGGACGGGGGCCGGCATGCCGGCAAAGACGAGAAACGTAACGTCCGTCGCGCTGAAGCTTCTTGAAGAAAGGCGCTCCGTATGGCTGTTTGATTGCGGGGAAGCCACTCAGCATCAGATTTTACATACAACAATTAAACCGAGGAAAATTGAAAAGATATTCATCACACATCTTCACGGCGACCATGTTTACGGCCTTCCGGGTTTATTGGGAAGCCGGTCGTTTCAAGGCGGTGAAGAAGAGCTGGCGATTTACGGGCCAAAAGGCATAAAAGCATTTATCGAAACAAGCCTGAAAGTGACGGCGACACATTTGACTTATCCTCTTGCCATACATGAAATTGAAGAGGGAACGGTTTTTGAGGATGACCAATTCATCGTCACCGCAGCATCCGTCATTCACGGTGTAGAAGCGTTCGGCTATCGGATTCAGGAAAAGGATATTCCCGGTGCATTGCAGGCCGGCAGACTGAAAGAAATGAATATTCCGCCCGGACCTGTCTACCAGAAAATCAAAAAAGGCGAAACAGTCACGCTTGACGATGGAAGAATAATTAATGGTGAGGATTTTTTGGAGCCGCCGAAAAAGGGAAGAATCGTCGCTTTTTCCGGGGATACCCGTGTATCAGAGCGGGTAACGGAACTGGCGCGCAATGCCGATGTACTTGTTCATGAAGCGACGTTTGCCAAGGAAGATGCAAAGCTCGCGCATAATTATTATCACGCGACGACAGAACAGGCCGCGCAAACAGCAAAAAAAGCAGGCGCCAAACAGCTGATCTTAACTCATATCAGCGCCAGGTATCAAGGCGAAGCGCCGATAGAGCGGCTGGAACATGAGGCGAAAGCGGTATTTGAAAACAGTAAGGTAGCCTTTGACTTTATGGAGGTTGCCGTGGAGCGCTCTTAAAAAATGTGCGCTTGACATTTTTGTTTGATGATCTATAATAAAACGTAATTGTTACGATTTGATCGTGAGGTGAAAATGATGCGTGTGAATGTGACATTGGCTTGCACAGAGACAGGGGACAGAAATTATATTACGACGAAGAACAAACGGACGAATCCGGACCGGTTAGAACTGAAAAAGTATTCACCCCGGTTGAAAAAGTATACTTTGCACCGTGAGACAAAGTAGATCACGAATAAAAAAGCCATTGTGCCGCGGCACAATGGCTTTTGTTTTATCAGTTTACCGCCTGATAGGCAGGCGCATTCATTTGCTGGCGCGCCGCACACCAAACATCATAAATGGCCAGGTGGACGATGTGCGGTTCATCGTGATGAATGGCGTGAGAACTGTTTTTGGCCTGAATCCATCCGCTTTGATGCGAGATATCAAGCATATTTCTGTGCAGGTTTACCCATTGTTCATGCGCGTGCTTTAAGCGCTCATCCCGCTCTCCCGATGATAAAATCAACAGCGGCATATCGCTGAAATGAAGCTGCTGGTGCTTAATCTGCCGAAGACTCGTCAAAAATTCCGCATGTGATCCTTCTAGTATGAACTGTTTCAGATAGGCGGCTTTCATTTCCTCGGGAAGAAGCGGAAGCACTTTTGTCTCCTGATCCTCAGAAACCGGGTCAAGCAATACCATCCCGAGAATATCCCGGCGGTTTCGGCTCGCCCAGAGTCTGCTGATAATCGTGCCGTATGAATGCGAGACGACAAGGTAAGGAGGCTTGACGCCGGCTTTAAGCAGTAGAGCGTTTAATTCCTGTACCATGTGATCCGCCGTTCTCTTGTTTTTGCTTTGTCCGCTTTTGCCGATTCCGGCCCTGTCATATGTGAAAACCCCAAATTCTTCATCTATGTCAGCGAGTAATGATGTCCATGTTTCAGAAGAAGTGCCGTAGCCGGCTTCAAAGACGATCGTCACTTCGCCGGCACCTTTACGGTGTTTAGTATAAAACGGACATCCGTCAATCAAGTATGTCCTTTCCATCCATGCTGCTTTCATTGGAGTCATCCCCTCTAATTGGTTCTATAGGGAAGACGGAGAAGCTTCGGCAATCGTTTCTCAAAAAATAAAAAAAGAGACAGCCGGATCGAAAAATCTCCGGCTGTCTCTTCTGTCACCATGCTCTGTCGTATTGAACCGGCGACGGTATTTCCGTATTCAGCTGCTTCGCTGCACTCCTTGCAAAGTGCGGATCGCGCAGAAGTTCTCTCGCGACAAAAATAAGGTCAGCGCGGTTGTTCTGCAGAATTTCTTCCGCCATTGTTCCCGTCGTTATCAAACCGACGGCGCCTGTTGCGATTTCGGCCTGCTCGCGGATTTTCTCTGCGAAGCTCACTTGGTAGCCGGGGAAGACGTTAATATCAGCTTGAACGAGTGCGCCTGAGCTGCAATCAATCAGGTCGACTCCCTGTTCCTTCATCCACTTCGCAAAACCGATGTGATCGGCAATGTCCAGCCCCTTGTCTGTATAATCAGATGCAGAAACACGGACAAATAACGGGCCGTCCCATACTTCCTTGACGGCGTCAATCGTCTCGCCTAAGAAGCGGTAGCGATTTTCATGTGATCCTCCGTATTCGTCTGTGCGGTGATTGGACAGCGGTACAAAAATTCGTGCATTAAGTAGCCGTGTGCCGCATGAAGCTCGATAATGTCAAAGCCGGCTTCTTTCGCGCGTGCCGCCGCCTGTTTGAATTCCTGAATGGTTTCTTTAATTTGTTCTGTCGTCATTTCAGCCGGTGTTTTGGACTGCTCGTCGAACGGAATGGCTGAAGGAGCGTAAATGTCTCCGTCAAGCTCAGCTTTACGTCCCGCGTGCGCGAGCTGAATGCCGATTTTTGAACCTTGCGCTTTCACTTGTTCCGTCAGTTTGGCAAAACCTTCGATATGATCGTCGCTCCAAATGCCCAAATCCTGATCGGAAATGCGTCCCTGCGGATTCACAGCTGTCGCTTCAACGATTATCAGGCCGACCTGTCCGATTGCGCGCGATATGTAGTGCGCCATATGAAAAGGCTGCAGTTTTCCGTCCTTCTCATGTGAGGAATACATACACATCGGTGCCATAACAATACGGTTTTTGATCGTTACATCTTTAACGGTCCATGGTGTAAATAATTTTCTGGCCATTTATTTCGCCTCCCGGAATGTTTTAGAAATTGATTATAACAACTTATGATCATTCAGTCATATAAACTGCTCACAACTGAGCGTAATGTTCTTATTGTTCTGACCGGGCATTTTTTTATACAGGGGGGCTGTATCTTCATAACAGGCATTTACAGGCGATCATATAGCAGATATAGATAAGAAACGCACCGATGACGGAGTGGCTTCCTTTGAACCAGTTTGTCAGGATAAAAATACTGCTGATGAAAATCACCGCGCCGAACGCACCGAATATTCCGTTTTTTTGAGCTGCTCTGAAATCGTCGGCGCTCATATTTTTCAGCTGCAATTGTATATTCAGCAACGTCATGATCGGCAGCAATGTGATAACGCCTGATAAAAATAAGTATTTCGATTTGCTTAAAAACGCAGCAGCCACCATAACGGTGCCGCCGATCAAAAATTGAATGAGAAAACTCATGCTGGAACGCTCACCTTCTGTTTGTTATCAAGTATAATTATGGAGACATTGCCATTTTATTTTTGATTGATGTATAAGTAAACTAAATATAACTAATGCGCTGGATAATAAGAAATGATATCTGGGAGATGAAGCCGGTTGGATTTAAAGAAACATTTAGCCTTTATTAAAACGGTTGAAAGCGGCAGCCTGACCCAAGCCGCTGCCATATTGAATTACACACAGCCGAACATCAGCCAAATGATCAGTAAATTAGAAGAAGAGTACGGTTTTCCGCTTCTGATCAGACAGCGGCATGGAGTGAGGCCCACCGCAAATGGCTTGAAAGTGTTACATATTATGAAGGAAATTCAAAAAAACTATGAAAAATTGTCTGAAACCGTTGATAATATTAATGGATTAGAAAGAGGAGAAATCCGGCTCGGCACTGTTACGAGTGTGGCGGTAAAATGGCTGCCGAAAATTTTGAGAGAATTTAATGTGCTGTATCCTTCCATTAAGGTGCATTTGTTTGAAGGGAATTCAACTGAACTGGAAGAATGGCTGAAAGACGATCAGGTTGATGCGGCGATCGGGACATCCCACAGCGGGAAGAGGCATTTTTACCCGTTGGCCGAGGACCCGATTGTAGTAGTGATGAGTCCGCAGCATGAATTGGCGCAATGTGAAACGGTTCCTTTACATGTCATGGAGTCCGTCAAATGTATCGTGCCTTATCCGGAGACACATTTTGATGTGCTGAAAGTGCTGAAGGAAGAAAAAATCACGCCGCGGATCGCCTATCAAATCAGAGGGGATGAAGCGATTATTGCAATGGTGCGGAACAATCTGGGGATCAGCCTCTTGCCGCAGCTTTTGGTGAATGATTGTGATGTGCTCATCAAACGGCTCGACCGGTATGTCTGCAGGCAGATCGGCATTTTGACAGCTCGTGCAAAGGAGACGCAGACACCTTCTGTTCAGAAACTGATTCAATGCATAAAAGAATGGGTTGCGATCCATCAGGCTTCTGTCTGAAGAAGCCTGATATGCCGTTTAAGCAGGATGAGGATAATGGACCGGCACAAAATAAGTGACCCGAGGAATTAAGATAACTGCGGCGTCGCCCCGGTAAACTGATGGGCATCACCGGGGGCCGGCTCACGCCTTCGTCCTGAAGCTCAACCGTCAATGCACCGCTTTTGATTAATGTGTTCTTCCCCTACATGTGATTTTGCCTCATGGGTGCAGCCCGGCTTCAAACTTTTTTTCAGGAAAGTCTTATTTTTCGCTTTTGCTCGCTCGTCCTCTTTCATAAGTGCAAGAAAAGAAACCTGTAAGCCGTTAGCGGTCTTCCGAAATTGTAAATGGACGAAAAAAAGCATGGGGAGCCCCATGCTTTATGATTGATCCGTCTTTTGCAGAACGGAGCCTGCGAATTGTTCTTTAATTTCTGCGCTCCGGGCTGCGGTTTCTGTAATGCAGTGTATGATGGCTTCTTCAAAGCGGCGCTCGTTTAAAGCGCGAAGGCCTGCTTCCGTTGTGCCGCCCGGGCTTGTGATTTCCTTGCGCAGGCGCTCAGGTCGTTTGCTGCTTTTTCTGAGCATTTCCGTCGCTCCAGCCATGGTTTGTAAAATCAGCTCTTTTGCCGTCTCTTCCGGCAGGCCGACTTGAAGGGCGGCCTTTTCCATCGCTTCGACATATCGGTACACATAGGCGGGGCCGCTTCCGGCAATGGCTGTGACGGCATCAAGGTGTTTTTCCTCAAAAAGCGTCGCTTCTCCGATTGTTTCCAGCAGTTCTTTTGCCATCCGGATTTCAGCCTCACTCGCCTCAGGGCTTGCAGAAAAACCGGTCGCCGATTGTTGAATGGCCGCGGATGTATTCGGCATCGCCCGGATGATGGTAAGCTTTCTGCCGAAATAATGCTGAATGGTGTGAATCGTCAGCCCTGCGATGACAGAAATCACAAGCTGATCTTTAACGTATTCGCGAATGTTCTCAATGCTTTCTGCCGCATCTTTCGGTTTAAAGGCGAGAACGATAATGTCGGTATTGCTGAAAAACTCTTCTTTATCCCGGCATGGTTTCACGCCGTACGTGTCTTGAAGTTCTTCAAGCCGGCTGTCATTTGACCGGTTTGTCATGTATATATGTCCGGGGGCTGTCAGTCCGCTCTGCAGCAGTCCGTTCACCATTGCTTCCGCCATTGATCCGGCCCCGATAAAACCGATTTTCTTCATATAAATCCTCCTTCTTTCCAAAACACAAAAAACCTTCCCGTCAAAAAGGACGAAAAGGTTTCGCGGTACCACCTTACATTAGCACGAATCAGCCGTGCTCAGCTCAAATCCCGTAACGAGGGATACGTTTAGGTTTTCCTAACCGCTCTGAGGGCAGGTTCTGTAAACAAGAGGGCCGCAATGTCTTTCAGCCGGGGACATTGCTCTCTGCTGCCGTTGTTTATATACTAGTTCCTCGTCATCGCGTTCCGTTTTTTCTAGTTTGTTGTTCATTATGCTATGCAGCAGAGCGGGATGTCAATCTTTTTTTCTGATATGCGGCAATAATGACACAGGGATGAGAAAAGGCTAAAATATGAGTATTCAGGAATGAAAAGAACGAAGGAGCGTAAATATGGCAGCGAGAAAGATCATTCCGATACGTGTGCCGACTCCGTTTGCAGTCGGCGACGTTATCGTTTATTTAGTAAAAGATGACGCATTAACCCTTATTGATTGCGGCCCGAATACAAAGGAAGCGGCTGAATCACTCTCAATGCAGCTTAAAGAACACGGGGTCTCCGCAGCGGATATAGAACAAGTGGTGCTCACTCATCATCACGCGGATCACTCAGGTTTGCTGCACATTTTTTCTGATGACACGGAAGTTGTCGGGCATCCGCTGAATGACAGGTACATGACTCAGGATCAGTCGTATATCGCCCGGCAGGAGGATTTTTTTCTGTCCCTTATGACCGAAATGGGCGTTCCTCTGACACCTGAAGACATACATAAAACAGTTAAGCTGTCATACTTATTTTCAGCAAACCGTCCGCTAACGAAAACAGTGGGAGAAGGCGGGGAAATTGACGGGCTTGATGGCTGGACGGTGCTTGAGATTCCGGGTCATGCCGCTTCTCATATTGCGCTTTACCATGAAAAAAACGGTGAAATGTTCAGCGGTGATCTGCTTTTGTCCAACAGCTCCACCAATCCGATTCTGGAGGCTCCGGAAAAGGGGAGTGTGCGCTCATCCCCGATGCTCGACTATTTGAAATCAATGAAACGGCTGTATGACATCAACCCGGCTTTTTTATATCCGGGGCACGGCGATCTGCTGACAGACGTAAGGCCAGCTGCTGACAGGCGGCTTGAAAAACAGAGAAACCGGGCGGACTATGTGCTGCACCTGTTGTCAGAGGAAACGCTGACGGCTTTCCAAGTATGCCGGCGGCTGTTTCCGGCTGTGTATGAAAACGAATTGTTTTTAACAATGTCAGAAACGATCGGCCATCTTGACGTGCTGGCCGCTGAAGGGAAGGCCGTATCTTTTCAGTCGGGAAACACTTTGATGTTTAAAGCTGTAAAGGAGTGAATGAAATGGGCAGATTAACGGATAAACGGATTTGGATCACAGGAGCATCAGGCGGACTTGGAGAACGGCTTGCATATTCCTGCGTGGCAGAAGGGGCCCATGTTTTTTTATCCGCCAGGCGGGAAGACCGCTTGCAGGAAGTGAAAAATACGATTACTGCGCGGGGCGGACGGTGTGATGTCATTCCGTTTGACGTCCGGCATGCAGAAGAAGCTGAAAACGTAAGGCGTTTAATCGGTCATGTTGACGTATTAATTAACAACGCGGGGTTCGGTATTTTTGAAACTGCGGCGGATTCATCTTTAGATGATATGAAGTCAATGTTTGAAGTCAATGTATTCGGATTAATCGCCTGTACGAAAGCCTGTCTGCCGGTGATGCTTCATGCCAAAAGCGGCCATATTATCAATATCGCTTCACAGGCCGGCAAACTGGCGACGCCGAAATCAAGCCTTTATTCCGCTACGAAACATGCCGTTTTAGGGTATTCCAATGCCCTGCGGCTCGAGCTGGCCGGTACGGGTGTAGCTGTGACAACGGTTAATCCCGGACCGATCAAAACAGACTTCTTTACAATTGCAGATAAAGAGGGCAGTTATGTTAAAAGCGTCGGCAGATGGATGCTTGATGCCGACCGTGTGGCAGAGCGCATTACGTCCGTGATTTTGACGGATAAACGGGAAATTAATCTTCCGGGATGGATGAGCCTCGGGACGAAGCTGTATCAGCTTTTCCCTTCGTTTACAGAAAAACTGGCCGGCCGGGTATTAAAGAAAAAGTAACAAGGGGGAGAAGGCAAATGTCTGATCGGGATATACGCACGGCATTGATGGAAGAGCCTTTCGTCAGGCAAATGGCGGAGGCGCGTGAAGTCTTTTGGATCAACCCGCACAAAAACGATGATCACATAAAACATGCCGCTGAATGGAATGAGGAGATTGCTGAAGCGGAAGAAAGGCTGCGCCGGTTTGCGCCTTATATCGCATCAGCTTTCCCGGAGACGAAAGAGGCGGGAGGTCTCATTGAATCTCCGCTTGTCTTGATCAATGAAATGAAGAAACGTCTGGAACACAGCGCCGGCCGGGCTTTCCCTGGGCGTCTGCTTTTGAAATGCGACGATGAACTGCCGATTTCCGGTTCCATTAAAGCCCGCGGCGGGATTTACGAAGTGCTGAAGCATGCAGAAGACCTCGCGCAAAAAGCGGGAATGCTCTCAAAAGATGATGATTACAGCATATTGACTGAGAAGCGGTTTACTGATTTTTTCTCGAAATATTCTATAGCCGTCGGCTCTACAGGCAATTTAGGCCTTAGTATCGGCATAATCGGCGCGAAGCTCGGCTTTTGTGTGACCGTGCATATGTCCGGTGACGCAAAGCAGTGGAAAAAGGAGCTGCTCCGGGAAAAAGGGGTCCGCGTCATCGAATACGAAGCAGACTACAGTCTGGCTGTTAAAGAGGGGCGTATTCAGGCGCAGCAGGACCCTTATTGTTATTTTATTGATGATGAGCATTCACGGGATCTGTTTTTGGGCTATGCTGTTGCGGGGGGACGTGTGAAAAAGCAGCTCGATCAAATGAACATAAAGCCTGATGCTGATGAGCCGCTTTTCGTCTATCTGCCGTGCGGGGTCGGAGGAGGCCCGGGCGGCGTCGCGCTTGCGCTAAAGCTGGTCTATGGCGAACATGTCCATATTTTTTTCGGGGAGCCGACGCACTCACCGTGTATGCTGTTAGGGCTGTTTTCCGGTTTGCATGACGGAATCAGCGTGCAGGATATCGGTCTTGATAATCAAACGGCCGCCGACGGACTTGCGGTGGGAAGGCCGTCCGGACTGGCCGGCCCTCTTATGGAACCTATACTCAGCGGCTGTTATACCGCTGATGACAGCACGCTTTTTTCGCTGCTTTATCAATTAAGAGCGTCCGAGAATAAGAGCCTTGAGCCTTCTGCCCTCGCCGGTATGGCCGGAGCTGTCAAGTTCGTTCAGACCGAAGCGGGAAACCGTTATATAAAAGAGCGGGGGCTTGAGATGGAAAATGCCGTGCATCTTGTGTGGAGCACCGGCGGGAGCATGGTTCCGGACGAGGAAATGGAAGAGTACAGCCGCATCGGTTCCTCGTTTGCGAAAAAAATGGGCAGACAGTGAAGCGGTTTTCCGTTACAATCTTTGTAAGCGTTTGTTTTTTAACCGGAAAGCCATACAGAGAGATTGGTGTGAATTGTGAAAAGTAAAGAATTGAACTTACATACATTGTACACGCAGCACAGCCGCGAGTCGTGGTCCGGATTCGGCGGCCATCTTTCCATTGCCGTTTCAGAGGAAGAAGCCAAGGCCGTAGAGGGGCTGAACGACTACCTATCGGTTGAAGAAGTAGAAACGATTTACATTCCGCTTGTGCGCCTGCTCCACCTTCATGTCACGTCTGCCGCAAGACGGAATCAGCATGTCAACGTGTTTCTGAAGCATCCGCATTCAGCGAAAATCCCGTTTATTATCGGGATCGCGGGCAGCGTCGCCGTCGGCAAAAGCACGACGGCGAGAATTTTGCAAAAGCTTCTTTCCCGTCTGCCGGACAGGCCGAAGGTGAGTCTGGTGACAACCGACGGTTTCTTGTATCCGACGGCGGAATTAAAAAGGAAGAACCTTCTGTCCAGAAAGGGATTCCCGGAAAGTTATGACGTAAAAGCGCTGCTTGAGTTTCTGAATGATATAAAATCAGGGAAAGAGAGAGTGGAGGCGCCCCTATATTCCCATCTTACTTATGACAGGGAAGAGGGCGCCGTCGAAGTTGTCGAAGGTGCGGATATCGTCATTATCGAAGGAATCAATGTCCTGCAGTCGCCGACTTTAGAGGACGACAGGGAAGATCCGCGGATTTTTGTATCGGATTTCTTTGATTTTTCGATTTATGTGGATGCGGAAGAAAGCCGGATTTTCACGTGGTATTTGGAGCGCTTCCGCCTTTTAAGAGAAACCGCTTTTCAGGACCCGGCTTCTTATTTTCATAAATTTAAGGATTTGTCTGATGCAGAAGCGGATGCCATGGCCGCCTCCATTTGGGAGAGCGTCAACCGTCCGAATCTGTATGAAAATATTCTGCCGACAAAATTCAGATCAGATTTGATTTTGAGAAAAGGTGACGGCCATAAAGTTGAAGAGGTGCTGGTAAGACGGGTGTGACACAAATCCCGCGACCCCCTTATTTGCGGTTTTTTTCTTCGCGCAGCGCATCGAGTTTCTTTTCGATCCTGTCCAATTGCTGGCGGCGCTGCTTCATGCTTCTGAATACGTATATCACGGCAAACAGGAAAATCGCGGATGCAATAAATGAAACGAATTGAAAAATGACATCACCGATGTTCATCTTTTGACCTCCGTGTGGGGCGGGATTCTTCAGCCCGCCTTTTTTTTATTTTAACCGATGTGAAGGCATGAGGGGTGAATCGTTTCTCTCTAGCCTTGTTTTTTTCTGAGAATGAACAGTTTCTGCATATGGCTTATGATCACCTTTGCAACCGCATAGCCGGGAATGGCCAGCAGCATCCCGGCAATACCCGAGAATTTACCGGCGGCAAGCAGAAGAAAAATGATGGTCAGCGGGTGAATGTCAAGCTTCCGGCCCATAATTTGCGGGGAAATCAGCTGGCTTTCAAGCTGCTGGACAATGACGACGACTATAACCACCAGCACCGCTCGCGTCGGTGAATCGAACAATCCGACAATGACTCCCGGAAATGTGCCGATCCAAGGCCCGATAAACGGAATCAGGTTTGTCACCATGGCGAACGCACCCAGGACGAGCGGATAATCGAGCCCGATTATGAAATAGCCGGTCGTAACGAGAACACCGACACAAAAACTGACGAGCAGCTGTCCTTGTATGTATGAACTGAGAGCCTCATCCATGTCCTGAAGGATTTGTTTTCCTTCTTTCTGATGTTTTTCCGGAAGAAGCCGCAGCAGCCGCCGGGGCGCTTTATTTCCTTCCTTTAACATGTAATACAGCGCAAACGGAATGATGGCGGCGGTGATGGCGGCATTGGCAGCCGCACCGGCCAGGCTGCTGAGAGAATCAGCGATTGAACCTGAATAATTTGCGGCTTTGTCCGCTGCTTTTTTAAAGGAATCCTCATGCTGAATCCGGGAAAACCATTTGCTGTCCTGAAGGTGTCTGATCCAATTTTCAGCTTTTGCGGAAAGCTCAGGGATATGATCTGTGAAGGCTGCAAACTGTTTTTGAACGGCAGGGCCCGCCGTATAAAGGAAGAGGACAAAAAGGCCGGCTGTTACCGCATAAATCGCTAAAATCGCGATGCCTTCGGGCAGCTTTACTTTCTCATGCAGCACTCTGACGATCGGGCGGCACAAATAGTAAAGGACCCCCGATAATACAATGGGCGGAAACAAGGTTTTAGCCGTAATCACAACAGGCTGGAACAAAAAGTCTATTAATGTTCCGAGATAAATAATGAGGAATAACAAAAGAACGGCATATCCGATCTTGAAATAAGGCCCGACTGGCATCTCCTGCACCACGCAATCTTTAAGGGTTTACTCTCGACCGTTTCCCTTATCGCCCGGTGCATAAACGTCAGTGTCAGGAGAACTGGCCCTGGTTGGTGACGTAATCGTAGATAATATCTTCTACATGGGCATGGAGATCCTCATCGGGTTCTTCGTTCCTTCTTTCTTCTAAAGCTTTTTTTAAACGCTGTTTTTCATAGGGGCTCAGCGGATCTGTCGACACATTCCGTCCATACTGGCGGAGGGCCTGTCCCAGCATTTTTTCTATAAATTGATCCATCATATATTCTCCTATTCTTATCATTCATCTATTCTACTAAATATCATATGATCCTCCCACTCTTCTATCATATTTTCTGTCAGGACGGGATGGGCTTTTTATTCCAATTCAGCTGAGAGAATAAGATGAAACGGCAGCGATAATGCATCTTCATCGTTTATGATTTTTAAACGCTTTTCGTCGTGCATCACTTGTTTTACCCATCCCCAAAACCGGCGGGGGCCGTGTGCTGAAGCGTAGGTGACCGAAATGGCCCTGTCTTCTTCAATCGACGCCGTAATGGTGCGGTTCATGTCGTTCATTTGCTCTTCGCTCAGTTCCGGAGGCCGGAATTCCCGTTCTTTTCGTTTTTTTGCAAGCAGCTGCTCCCGATGTTCGGGCAGCATCATCCGGCTTGACTCCCACATGACATTATACCCGGGGGTTAATTTGTTCGGATTCATGTATATCACCTCAATTATTTGTAGTGCCCGCCGATTTTTTCGGCCCGGTGAAAGGCTTGGCCGGCCTCTGTCAGCGAAGCGGCATGGAGCAGCGACGCGGGGCCGTACCGCTCATGAATATCATCCAATACTTTGCCGAGGCTGATCTTTTTTTCCAGGGAATCAAACAGGCTCAGCTGAACATAATCACAGGGCTCCAGCTGGGAAAGGGCGACGCCGGCGCTGCGGACGGGCTCACCGTTCCAATGCTCTTTGAAGAGCTTGACCGCCGCTTTAAAAATATCCATTCCGAAATTGGTCGGAGAGACGAGCTTTCTCTGTCTGTGAAAACCTGAAGGAGAATCAAAATCTGCGCCTCTGATGCTGACCGAAACCGTATGGCCGATGTACTGTTTGAAACGGGCGCGGCGGGCCACTTCTTCGCTTAACTCCAGCAAAACGACTTTGATATCCTCAAAGCGGCAGTAGTCCCTGGGGAGCGTCATGTTATGGCCGATCGCTTTTTGCCGGCTGTGCGTGTTTACGGTGACTGGAGAGGGATCGATGCCGCGGGCCGTCCGCTGAAGCAATTCGCCGTTAATGCCCCACCGTTTTTTCAGCAGTTCGGCAGGATGCCCGGCAAGCCCGCCGATTGTGCTGATGCCCATCCGTCTTAAATGATGCTCCATCCGTTTTCCGATGCCGAATAGTTTTCCGACCGGCAGAGGCCACAGATCCTGCCTGATATTTGACATATCCAGCCTGTGGATGCCGGATGCGTTTTTTTTGGCAAAATGGTCGCAAGCCATTTTCGCGAGCGCTTTATTCGGCCCGATGCCGACACGGGCATAAATACCGAATTCACGCATAATCGCTTGTTGAATGCTTTCGGCGATTGTAAAAGGATCACCGAACAGCCGCCTGCTTCCGGTCACGTCGAGAAACTGCTCATCGATGGAGTAGGGTTCTACAAGGTCGGTATACCGCTCAAACAGTTCGGTAATCATGACGGATACATCAATATACCGCTGCATCCGCGGACGGACGATAACGGCGTCGGGGCATTTGGCCTGCGCTTCCCACAGCCGTTCGGCGTTTTTTACGCCGTATCGTTTGGCGAGCGGACAAGCCGCAAGCACGACCCCGCTACGTCTTTCGGGATCTCCCGAAACGATGACGGGCCGGTTTTTAAGATGAGGCGCTTCCGCTTTTTCTACAGACGCATAAAACGATTGCATATCAACAAGAAGAATATCAGCCATAAAAAAAACCTCCGGGAACGTTTGTTCTGTTTTTCATTGTACCCGAACAATGACCGCGTTTATACTGGTAAATCATTCCCCGATTGGGAGACGGCTGATTCGTTCGCATAAAAAGAAATCATTTACAATTGCAAATAACCCACATATAATTTTTTATATTCCAATGAGAAGAGCTGACATTCATTTTGCCGGACGAAAAGGAGAGTCAATCGAAAATGGATATTCGAACAATCACCTCTGAAGACTATGAAATGGTTACGTCTGTTTTGAATGAATGGTGGGGCGGCAGGCAAATGAAAGAAAAACTGCCGCGCTTGTTTTTTGAACATTTTCAGGACACAAGCTTTATTACATACGGGCCGGAGGGAATGACCGGTTTTTTAATTGGGTTTCAGTCACAGTCAGACCCTGAGACGGCCTACATTCATTTTTCCGGTGTGCACCCGGATTTCAGAAAAATGCAAATTGGAAAACAGCTCTACGACCGATTTATGGAGACGGTGAAAAAAAGGGGCTGCACAAAAGTCAATTGCGTGACGGCGCCTGTTAATAAAGTGTCAATTGCTTATCATACAAAGTTAGGCTTTGAACCTGAAAAAGGAACCAAAACCGTAAACGGAATCCCTGTTTTTGCGAATTATGACGGCCCGGGCCAAGACCGGATTCTGTTTGTGAAATACATATAGAGGAGGCCGAATATGGGTTTTTTAGCTGACACGCCCAAACCGCCTTATTATGCGGTCATTTTTTCATCAATAAAGGGAGAATCTGAGCATACTGACAGCGGGGCTTTTAGGCGAAGAAAGCGTTCATGGATGCGATGAAACCGCGGAAAGACCATACCGGCCACCGGACGGCAAAACAAAAAGGAAAAAGTGCGTACGCGATCCGCATAACGAAAACGGAGTCATAGCGGTTTGCACCAAAAGGAGTGGAAGATTGATTACATTTTTACAGCATACACAAGAACAGACGGCGCGGGAAATTGCAGCGGTTCAGCGCTGCTCTTATCAAAAAGAAGCCGAGTTGATCGGCTTTTTCGGCATTCCCGCTCTGCATGAGACACCGCGTGACATACAGCGGTCACGGGAGACGTTTGCCGGTTTCAAGGCAAAAGATCAGCTCATAGGCGTCATTTCGTATGAAAAAAAGGGATATGAACTTGTCATATGCCGGCTGACGGTGCACCCGTCCGGCTTTCGGAAAGGAATCGGACGGGCGCTTCTTCAATTTGTGATAGACGAGAACCGGGACGCTCAAAAAATAGAGGTGGCTACCGCTAAACAAAACGTTCCGGCAGTCTCTCTCTATTTAAAAACCGGGTTCACGGAAGCCGGACAGATTGAGACGCCGGAAGGGCTGACCCTCTCGTTTTTTCATTTTTATCCGAAGAGGAAAGCGGAAGTCATTCCGTACAAGGCGGAATGGAAAGAGATGTTTGAGAGAGAGAAGGCGGTTTTGATCCGAATCTTCGGACCCGCACTCCATTCTGTCAGCCATATCGGAAGCACCTCCATCCCGGGGATGGCCGCAAAACCGGTCATTGATATACTGGCGGAGGTCAAAGATATTTTGGATGCTGACCGATACCGTCCGCAGCTGGAAGCACTCGGCTATGAGGCAAAAGGGGAGAACGGGATAAAGGGAAGGCGTTTTTTTCAAAAAGGCGGCAACAAGCGCACACACCACGTCCACATATACGAAACAGGACATGCGGACGTAAAGCGTCATCTGCTGTTCCGGGATTACCTCACCGCAAGACCTGAAAAAGCGGCTCAATACATGGAGCTGAAACAGCAGCTCGCCGAGACATACCCGTACGATATGGGAAAGTATATTGAAGGGAAAAATGACTGGATCAAGGCGGCTGAACAAGAGGCGAAGGACTGGGAGAGCGGTCTGCTGTAAAAAAGCAGAAACAATGCATACAGCGGCGCGGTATGCTACAATTGGCGAAAATGAAAAACGGAGGATCATCTATGCAAATACATGTGACGGATGCGGCGAAACATACATTCCAGCAGGCGATGGACGCCAACCCGCAGAAAAAAGCGCAGCTCCGCTATGACGCAGAAGGCTGCGGATGCGCTGTCAGCGGCGTGCCGACCATCTGGCTGACGGACGAATTAACGGGGCAATGCGAACGCATTGAAACCAACGGACTTCCGCTTTACATCCAGACCTCTCAAAAAGTGTTTTTTGACGAGGAAATGACAATCGATTACAATGAAAAGGCGAAAACGCTCGTCTTAAAAAGCCCGGCAGAGATGCTGAGCCCGAGAATGAGCATATTAGTAAAGCAGGGAGAAACGGAAAGTGAATCAAAAGCTGAAAGCCATTAAACAGACGGCACAGCATAAGACGTGGGTATCCTTCCTGAACAACAACCACCCGTACAGTCTGCTGCACTGGTCCATTGGAGGCGCTGAATCCGTTCAGAAGGATGTCTGGTTGCTTCAGGATGAGATGACCTTCAAAGCGCAGGAATTTACGACAATCGACCTCGCCATTGACTGGATCGGAGAAAATATGGACGGGATTACCGACGTTTTATGACGGGAAAGCGAAAGAACGAGCATACGTTCTTTCGCTTTTTTACGTTTGCGTCATGGTATCTAAAAAGGTTTGAACGGCTTTACGGTAGCTTTCCGGATTTTTGGTGTACGACATGGCATGCCCGCCCGATTCGGCAAGATACAGCATCTTCGGGCCGCGTTTTCTGCGGTGCAGCAATTCGGAAGAAGAAGGAGGTATATAATCATCCTCCTTACTGTGAATAAACAGCACGGGCTGCCGGATGCGGCTGATCACCGACAAAGGCGATACATCACGGATACGGTATCCCTCTCTCATCCGCAAAAAGAAATCAGCCAAAGGCAGAATCGGCCACGGAGGCAGCCGGAATTCCCGCTTCAGTCTGTAGGCGAGCTGATCGTGAAAGCTTGCGAAAGGGCAGTCCGCAATATAAAAATCAGCGCCGTCGCCGTTCTGATGCCCGCCCGCATATAATAAGGCCGTCACCGCCCCCATCGATTCGCCGTGGATGCCGATTTGACCGCCGTCTCCGGTTTTGTTTCTCACCCAATTCACGGCTTCTTCCAAATCATCTTTTTCAAAATAGCCGTAGCTCGTCGTTCTGCCGCCGCTTTTACCGTGCCGGCGGTGGTCATACATAAGCACATTCCAGCCTAAATCTAAAAACAAATCCATGTATTTCAATGAGTTGAACGAATTCATGGTAACGCCGTGACAAATAATCATGGTGTTTGCCGTATCATACGGGGCAATGTAAAAGCCTTTGATCTCATACCCGTGGCGTGACAAGATGACGGCCTCTTCTTTTTCCATGGTCTGAAAGGAATCAAATAGATCATGTCCGTCCGCCGTTTCTCTTTCATGATATCTTCATCCGTTTTTTTCTTAATAAACATAATCAGATTCGTAAGAGCAAATCCGGCAGCTAAAAAGACTGCACAAGCCGAACCGAACACCGCCAGCCATTTTTTCACGCAGGAACCCTCCTTTAAATGACAGAAATATAGAAAATCCTTTCCCGGGTTTTCAGGCAGCTGAACAAAAGAAGGACAGTTGCCGGCCTCCGGCGCTCCGTGGTACACTTGCTTCAGCATATTCAGATACGGGGGCGTAATGATGAAAAAGCAGCTGCCTAAAGAAAAACACAGCTTAAAAGACGATCTGGAGGAAGATCTGAAGGCCAAGCTTTTGCAAATGAAAAGTGAGCTGAAGGAAGAAGACGAGAAAAAACAGGCACAGAAAAAGGCCGAACAAATCAGAAAGCGAAAAGAAATAGAAAAAAATAAAAGCTTTGAAGAGCTGCTGAATGAAAGCAGTCTCGATTGGCACAAATATAAATAAAACCGGCATCTGAAAAGGTGCCGGTTTTATTGTTTAAGAACGATGGGCTTCGTATACGTCCCGTTTTGTATGACATTGCAGGGCTTTGATTTCCTGGCTGCTTAAACGCCGGGCCTCTGCTGCCGAGCAGTTTTCTCTCAGCTGCTCAAGTGAGCTGGCTCCCGTTATGACAGAAGCGACGGCCGGCTGTGAAAGCAAGTATTGAAGAGAAAGCTCCGTCATGCTCAGATCAGGGGCGGCAGCGTTAATCGCTTTCTTGGTTTCTGCCAGTTCTTCAAAAGAATATGTTAAATAGCCGTTCTCTTTTATGCTTGCGGCCGCTTGATCAAGCGGTTTTTTCGTAAGAAGCCCTTTAGCGACCGGTCCTCTGGCGACTATGCTGATTCCGTTCTCCTCTAAAAGAGGCAGCCACTCCTCGGGACGCCGGTCCAGCAGGCTGTACTGCATCATAATGCTGGTGATATTTGATTTTTTCACATATTCTTTAATGACATTCGGACGAATCGAGGAAATGCCGTAATACCGGATGACACCTTCCTGTTTTAAGTCCTCGAATGCTTCGATCGTTTCGTCGATGTTATCCTCCATCGTGCCGCCATGCAGCTGATAAAGGTCGATATAGTCCGTTTTCAGCCGGCGCAGGCTGTTTTTGACCGCTTCTTTTATGTATCCTTTGGAAGCGTCCCAATGCCAGCCGTCTTTCTCATCATTCCAGCGGTTCCCGGCTTTCGTGGCTAAAATGATATCGTGCCTGCGGTTTTTGACGGCCTCTCCGACAATTTCCTCATTTCTGCCGAAATCATAAAGATCGGCAGTGTCTAAATAATTGATTCCAAGCTCAATCGCTTCATCCAAAATAGACAGCGCTTTAGCTTTATCCGTGCCCAGCGACATGCAGCCGAGCCCAATTTCGCTTATTTCTAAATCAGAACGTCCTAGCGTGCGTTTTCTCATTGTTTCGCTCCTTTTTATGGTCTTTTATTGACCGTAATATAAAGGCGCGAAGTTTTCAACTGTTAAGGCCCGGTGATCCAATCTCCGACATAGCGGAATGTCCGCCCGTACTCTTTCAGTTTAGCCCGCACTTCCCAAGCCTTTCCGACCAATACGATGCTGTTATCCTTCCGGTATACCTTCAATCGAAAAGCACCTCCCTCGTATGCATGTATGATAAAATATATGAGGCATAATAGAGAGACAGAACGGGAGATGAAATGATGGAACATTTAGAAGAAAAAACACTAGCGAAAAAAAAGCTGTATGACGGGAAAGTCATAGACCTTTACTTAGAAGATGTAGAGCTTCCGAACGGAAAAACAAGCAAGCGGGAAATCGTCAAGCATCCGGGGGCGGTGGCCGTGCTTGCGGTGACCGAAGAAGGAAAAATCATTTTGGTGAACCAGTTCAGAAAGCCGCTGGAACGGACTATCGTTGAAATCCCGGCCGGCAAGCTTGAAAAGGGGGAAGAGCCCGAGCATACCGCTTTAAGAGAGCTGGAGGAAGAAACGGGATATACGGCGGAAACCTTGACGAAAATTACCGCTTTTTATACATCACCCGGATTTGCTGATGAAATCGTGCACCTCTTTCTTGCTGAAGGGCTTTCGCCGCTAGAAGAAAAGCGCGAGCTGGATGAGGACGAATTTGTCGAAGTGATGCAGGTCACGCTTGATGAGGCCGTGAAACTGACCGAAGAGCGCCGGGTGTATGACGCTAAAACGGCGTACGCGATTCAGTATCTCCAGCTGAAAGAAGCGCTGAAGGAAAAATGATGAAAACCATTTATGCGGATCTGCATATTCATATCGGGCGCACCCATACGGGAAAACCGGTCAAAATCACTGGAGCCAAAACATTGACGCTGCACCGGATATTAGAAGAAGCAAGCGAGGGGAAGGGAATTGAACTTTTAGGCATCATCGACTGCCATTCCCCGGAAGTCATTGAAGAAATCGAGCGCGGAATTGAAGAAGGCAGATACCGTGAACTGAAAGAAGGCGGCATCCGGTATCGGAATACCACGCTTCTGTTGGGAAGTGAGCTTGAAATCTATGATCATACATGCCTCGGGCCGATTCACGTTCTCGTCTTTATGCCGGCTCTTGCCGAAATGAAGATGTTTTCCGAGTGGCTCGCAAAAAGGCTTACAAACATCCATCTCAGTTCACAGCGCATTTATGAAACAGGTTTGAATCTCCAAAAGAAAACAAAGGAATTGGGCGGGCTGTTTATTCCCGCCCATATGTTCACCCCGCATAAAAGCCTGTACGGAAAAGGGGTCAGATCTTCTTTAAGAGAAGTATTCGACCCGGCGCTCATTGATGCGGCGGAACTCGGATTAAGCTGCGACACCGATATGGCTTCGCGGTTAACAGAACTTGACCCGTATACATTTTTAACAAATTCTGATGCGCATTCCTTAGGGAAAATCGGCAGAGAATATAATGAAATGCTTCTTAAGGAAGCGAATTTCACGGAATTTTCGCTGGCTTTAAAAGGGAAGGACGGAAGAAAAATCACGGCGAATTACGGACTGAATCCGAAGCTAGGGAAGTATTACCGGACGGCTTGCGACCGCTGCGGCAGCCCGGTTGAAAAAGGAGCTTCCGCATGTCCGGAGTGCGGGGGAAAAACAATGACAAAAGGGGTCAGTGAACGGCTCGAGGAACTGAGCGGATCGGAAAAAAGCCGCGTGCCGCGGCCTCCGTATATTCATCAAATCCCGCTGCAGTTCATTCCCGGAGTCGGGCCGAAAACATTAGAAAAACTGAAGCGGGCTTTCGGGACGGAGATGGCGATTCTTCATCGGGCAAAAGAAGAGGACTTGGCGCGTGTCGTACAGCCTAAAATAGCGGCCGTCATTCATAAAGCGCGCACCGGACAGCTCGCCCTTGAGGCCGGGGGCGGGGGAACGTACGGCCGGATAAAGCCGTAAAGCAATTTTTCAGCGGAGCTCCTCCTGTACCTTCTTTTTCGTTCGGACAAACGCAATTAATTCGATGATTTCATCCTGATTAAGCGGCTGCCCGTCAACGGTCAGTGTGCCGCGGCCTTGTGCGGCTTTTGTTAATTCGATGGTCTGGGTAAACGGCTCCGCCTTTTTTTCAGTGCGCCCCAGTAAATCGTCGCACGTCGTGTCAAACAGATCGGCAAGCGTTCCCAGCGCCTCGAATGACGGACGCCGGTAGCCTGATTCATACCCGGCGTACGTGCTCTTGGCGATGCCGAGCCGGTCAGCCGTATATTGAAGAGACCAATTTTTCTTTTTTCTCAGTTCAGTTAAACGATCTAAATTCATATTAAAAACCGCTCCTTTTCACTTGAGCAAATTATATCATATCGATATGTAAAAGTGTACGCGAATTGAATAATAATCACTTGATTAATTTCATTTGTCTGTCTATAATTTGATTAAAAGTATGCGAAAAGCGAATGCTTAAAACATCTTGAGAAATGATGAAGAGGTGCAGGGTATGAAAAAATTATTGCTGTTAACAACCGGAGGAACAATCGCCTCAGTCGAAGGAGAAAACGGGCTTGCACCCGGAGTGAAAGCAGATGAATTGTTAACCTACGTATCAAAACTTGATAACGATTACACGATGGAAACCCATTCGTTAATGAACATCGACAGCACAAATATGCAGCCTGAATATTGGGTCCAAATAGCTGATGCTGTCAAAGAAAAATATGACGCTTACGACGGGTTCGTCATTACACACGGTACAGACACAATGGCTTATACATCAGCGGCATTGTCTTATATGCTTCAGCATGCTGATAAACCGATCGTCATTACGGGTTCGCAAATCCCGATTACATTTCAAAAAACCGATGCCAAAAAAAATATCACGGACGCGATCCGCTTCGCATGTGAAGGTGTGGGCGGCGTATATGTCGTATTTGACGGCAGAGTCATTCAAGGCACCCGCGCCATTAAATTAAGAACGAAAAGCTATGATGCATTTGAGAGCATTAACTATCCGTATATCGCGTTTATTACCGAAAACGGAATTGAATACAATAAACACGTGCACTTGCCGGAAGACGATGCCTTTACGGTGAATACTTCACTTTGCACGGACGTGTGTCTCCTCAAGCTCCATCCGGGACTTAAACCGGAAATGTTTGACGCGTTAAAAGGCATGTACAAAGGAATCGTCATTGAAAGCTACGGCAGCGGCGGCGTACCGTTTGAAGGTAGAGACATTCTCGCCAAAGTCAATGAAATGATTGAAAGCGGCATTGTCGTTGTCATTACGACCCAATGCCTTGAAGAAGGAGAGGACATGAGCGTCTATGAAGTCGGACGAAGAGTCAATCAAGATCTCATTATCCGCTCCAGAAATATGAACACAGAAGCCATCGTGCCGAAATTAATGTGGGCACTCGGCCAGTCTCACAATTTGGCTGAAGTTAAAAGTATTATGGAGACACCGATCGCAGACGACGTAGTACTGTAAAAATATGACCAAGACAAAGAGAAAGTAGGGTTTTAGCATGACAAACGCGCAAAAAGAATATCGTCAGGAAAAAGATTTCCTTGGAGAAAAACAAATTGAAGCTGATGTGTATTACGGGATCCAAACGCTGCGCGCAAAAGAAAACTTTCCGATTACCGGCTACCGCATCCATGAAGAAATGATTAATGCGCTCGCCATCGTCAAAAAAGCGGCGGCGCTAGCCAATATGGATGTAAAACGGCTGTATGAAGGAATCGGAAACGCGATTGTCCAGGCCGCAGACGAAATTCTTGAAGGAAAATGGCATGACCAATTCATCGTCGATCCGATCCAAGGCGGAGCCGGAACGTCCATGAACATGAATGCCAACGAAGTAATCGGCAACAGAGCGCTTGAAATCATGGGCCATAAAAAAGGTGAATACATTCACCTCAGCCCGAACACACACGTCAATATGTCACAATCGACGAACGACGTGTTCCCGACAGCGATTCATATTTCTACCTTAAAACTTCTTGATAAGCTTCTTGATACGATGGCGCATATGCTGAGTGTCTTTAAAGATAAAGCGAAACAATTTGATTCCGTCATTAAAATGGGACGCACACACCTTCAGGACGCTGTGCCGATCCGTCTCGGACAGGAATTTGAAGCATACAGCCGCGTGCTTGAGCGTGATATAAAACGAATTAAACAATCCCGCCAGCATCTCTATGAAGTAAACATGGGAGCAACGGCCGTAGGTACGGGACTTAACGCTGATCCGCGCTACATAGAACAGGTTGTGAAGCACCTTGCTGACATCAGCGGACTGCCGCTTGTCGGCGCAGGCCATTTGGTTGATGCCACACAAAACACCGATGCGTATACGGAAGTTTCAGCTGCGTTGAAAGTATGCATGATGAACATGTCTAAAATCGCCAACGATCTGCGCTTAATGGCTTCAGGCCCGCGCGCGGGACTTGCGGAAATTTCCCTGCCCGCCCGTCAGCCGGGATCATCCATTATGCCGGGGAAAGTCAACCCTGTAATGGCAGAGCTTATCAACCAAATCGCCTTCCAGGTTATCGGGAATGACAATACGATCTGCCTCGCTTCAGAAGCGGGCCAGCTGGAGCTTAACGTAATGGAGCCGGTACTCGTATTTAACCTGCTGCAATCCATCAGCATTATGAACAACGGTTTCCGCTCATTTACCGATCATTGTCTGGCGGGAATTGAAGCCAACGAAAAACGCCTGAAGCAATACGTGGAAAAAAGCGTCGGCGTCATTACAGCGGTCAATCCGCACCTTGGGTATGAGGCGGCTGCGCGAATTGCCCGTGAAGCAATCATGACGGGGCAATCTGTAAGGGATCTCTGCCTTCAAAATGATGTATTGACAGAAGAAGAATTGGATATCATTTTGAATCCATATGAAATGACAAAACCGGGGATCGCTGGAAAAGATCTTTTGGAAAAATAAATTTTTAAGCAACAACAGCCGCCTTTTCACGTTTTTTGGTGAATAGGCGGTTGCCATACAAAGGGATGAGGCAGTATAGTATAATTTGTTATATTATTTGATGAAAGCGTTTTAGCTTTTTTCTTCTAGGGGGATTTTCTTGTGAAAGAGGTCAGATTGCCAAATTTATTGGAAATTATCATCTTATTATTCGGGTTTTTAGCGCTTGTTTTATCATTTACGGTGTTTTTAGACCTGCCGATCCAGCTTGCTCTGTTTATATCCTGGTTTATTGCTATTATTCTCGGAGTCAGGCTGGGCTATTCATATAAAGACTTGCAGTCCTCTATTGTCACCGGGATATCGAACGGTCTTGAAGCGGTTTTGATTCTTGTTTCGGTCGGTGCGCTTATCGGAACATGGATTGCCGGCGGGGTTGTGCCGACTTTAATTTATTATGGTTTAGAGTTTATTAATCCTCATGTTTTCCTGCTTGCTACACTGGTTATTTGTTCCATTATGTCTGTTGCGACCGGAACGTCTTGGGGAACGGTGGGAACGGCGGGAATCGCAATGATGGCCATCGGAGAGGGAATGGGCATACCGCTTCCGATCGTAGCGGGAGCCGTTTTGTCCGGCGCTTACTTCGGGGACAAGCTTTCACCGCTGTCTGACAGTACGGTGCTTGCCTCCACGCTTTCTAAGGTGGATGTGCTGTCACACGTCAGAGCGATGATGTATCTGTCAATTCCGTCCTATATTATTACGGCCATTCTTTTTACCGTAACGGGATTTATATACGGCGGAAAAAATATTGATCTTGATAAAGTTGAATTCTTAAAATCTTCATTGCAGAAAACGTTTGATATTCATATATGGATGCTCATTCCGGCTGTTATCGTCGTTGTCCTTCTGATTTTGAAAAAGCCGTCTATGCCCGTCATCGTCATCGGAGCTTTGCTTGGCGCAATCTGGGCCTCTGTGTTTCAAGGAATGAATTTTGCCAGTGCCATCGCGACTGCTTATAATGGTTTTTCCATTAAAACGGACGTCGAATTTCTGAATGGCCTGTTAAACCGCGGGGGTATCACCGGTATGCTGGATACGTTGGTCGTTATCCTGTTCGGTCTCGGTTTTGGAGGAATTCTTGAAAAGCTCGGCGTATTAAAAGTGATTGTCTCAACTTTTGAGAAAAAACTGACCACACCGGGAAATGTAACGCTTTCGACGTTGATCGTCGCTCTTTTAGGAAACATTTTCGGCTGTGCGATGTATGTGTCATTGATTCTGACGCCAAAAATCATGGAGAACAGTTATGATAAACTGAAACTTGACAGAAGAATTTTATCCCGGAACGCAGAGGTGGGCGGTACGCTTACTTCAGGGATGGTGCCGTGGTCTGACAACGGAATTTATATGGCCGGCATTCTCGGAGTATCCACATTTTCTTATCTGCCGTTCATGTGGCTCAGTTTCGTGTCTATCGGACTGGCAATATTGTACGGATACACTGGAAAATTCATTTGGTATACGAAAGAAAAATCCATGCAATCTCAAAAATTGGGTTAGGAGGTTCATTTCATGATTACAAAGCATATGATTCGGACTTTAATGATTGAAACGCCGACTGTTCCCGGAAATCTCGGAAAAGTGGCAACCGCCATCGGAGTGATGGGCGGAGATATCGGGGAAGTTGAAACCGTAAAAGTCGGCCCGAACTACACGATGCGCAACATTACGGTGCAGGCCGAAAATGAGGAGCAGCTGCAGGAAATCATTCAAGCCATTGAAGCTCTCGGTGAAGGCATCCGGCTTCACACAGTCTCAGATGAAGTGCTCTCTGCCCATGAAGGCGGGAAAATTCAGATGAAGAGCAAAATGCCGATCCGAACATTGGCTGAGCTTGGCCGTGTTTATACACCGGGCGTCGCTGATGTGTGCAGACTGATCGAAAAGGAGCCTGAAAAAGCGTCCATCTATACGACAATCAGCAATTCTGTCGCCATTGTCACCGACGGTACTGCGATTCTCGGTCTCGGCAATATCGGCTCTGTCGCCGGAATGCCCGTAATGGAAGGGAAAGCAGCGCTTTTTGACCAGCTGGCAGGCATCAGCGGAATTCCGATTTTGCTCGATACTTCCGATCCGGAAGAAATCATTCGCACGGTAAAACATATTTCTCCGGGGTTCAGCGGAATTCTGCTTGAAGATATCGGTTCGCCTCACTGCTTTGACATTGAGGACCGCCTGAAGGAAGAATTGGACATTCCGGTTATGCACGATGACCAGCACGGCACGGCAGTCGTCACTCTCGCTGCCGCCATTTCCGCTTGTAAAAGCGCCGGCCTTGATTTAAAAGAAGCGAAGGTCGGACAGATCGGTCTCGGCGCGGCAGGCGTCGCCATCTGCCGCATGTTTATGGCATACGGGGTCAAAGCGGTCTGCGGAACGGACAAGTCGGAAGACGCAATGAACCGCCTCGCTCAATACGGAGGTCAGCCGCTCGGAAGCATCAAGGATTTAATGGACACGTGTGACATCGTGATCAGCACTACCGGAGTTCCGGGTCTAATTAAAAAAGAAGATGTCAGAAAGGGACAAGTTATTCTGGCCTTATCTAACCCGAAACCGGAAATTGAACCGGAAGAGGCATTACAAGCCGGAGCCGCCTATGCAGCCGACGGCCGTTCAGTCAATAATGTTCTCGGCTTCCCGGGTATTTTCCGCGGCGCGCTGAACGCTAAAAGCAAGAAAATTGACCATGAAATGCTTGTGGCGGCCGCAGAAGCCATCGCCTCTTGCACGAAACACGGTGATCTCGTGCCTCAGCCTTTGGACGCGGACGTGCATCGGGCCGTATCAGCAGCCGTAGAACGGGCCGCGGCGGGAAAATAAATAATGCTTGCAGCACCGGATATGTGTCCGGTGCTGTTTTTTTATATGAATAGGAAGCGGAATTCTTTGGCAGGCTAACAGAAAGCAAAAGACGGAGTAAAGAGGTGTCAATGTGGATTATTTTCCGCTGATCCATACAAATATTTGGGATGCTGTGATCGGCGTGCCGATCGTCTTATGCGTCACACAGCTGATCAAAGTGTTCTGCCGGGTTCCTGGCATATTCGTTCCTACGATTGCCCTTGTTGTCGGAAATGTTGTGTCTATCGTTTTCGGTCACCACGAACACGTGTATGCGGGGATTTTTATGGGATTCTTTTACGGATACGCCGCGATCGGGAGCTTTTCATCTGCCAAAACGTCTCTGCGCGCTTACCGGACGAAACATAAGCCGTATTCATGAACGCACTTGGATTTTTTTGTTATGATAGAGAAAAGGAAAAGGAGCGATCGGCACATGGCGAAGAGCAAAGCGAAAAAAATGCGGGAGCATCTCAGAAGAAACGGAATGCGTGACGCAGTCTTGTCAAGGGGGGAGGCGCCGTCCTTCAGCACGCATGAAAGAGTGACAAAAACGAAAAAAGACAGGCTGGAAAGAATAAAACATAAAAAAAGGAACCCCTGTGATCACCGGAGTGATGACGGGGGTTCTTTTTTTATGCCGGAATCTCGCGCCTTTCTATGATTCTCTGTCATGTTTTCTCTTTTCTTTCATACAATCTACTAAATCAAGTCAATAGATTAGCGGGAGGAAAGCGGTATGAGAAAACAATCGTACAAAGAACTGTTTTTTCGCCATGTAAAGGATCATCTGTCACTTTATATATTTGTGTTCGTTTTGTTTTTAATGGGCGTCATTTTCGGCGCAATCATTGTCAACAGCATGACCATCACGCAGAAAGAAGATTTGTATTACTATTTAAGCAAGTTTTTCGGACAGCTGTCTGACGGAAAACATGCGGGCTCTTCAGAAATGTTTTGGCAGGCCGTCTTTCATGATGTAAAATATTTGGGTCTGATGTGGATCCTCGGCATTTCCGTTATCGGTCTTCCGGTTATTTTCATTATGGTGTTTTTGAAAGGAATCGTCGTCGGCTTCACGGTCGGATTTTTAGTGAATCAAATGGGGATGAACGGATTTTTCCTGTCATTCATTTCGGTGCTGCCGCAAAACATCGTTCTCATTCCGGCATACCTTATCATGGGGACATGCTCCATCGCTTTTTCGCTGAAACTGATCCGGCAGCTGTTTGTCAAACGCAGCCTTCATGACGCGCCGATCCAATGGTTCGGACGCTACGCCTTCGTGCTGATTCTTATCGTGTTCTTCTCAGTCATCGCTTCGCTGCTGGAAGCCTACGTGTCTCCGGTGTTTATGGAAAAGCTGTCATCGCGCATATTTTAGAATGATTATCACAAAATAATACTTTTATTTATCAGTTTATAATAATTATAGTTGGAACTCTCCGCGTATTTTGTTATAATGAGTCATGGAATGCGGCGTAGGAGGGAAAGACATGGAAAACCGTATTGATCGAATTAAAAAGCAGCTGCACTCGTCAAGCTACAAGCTTACGCCACAGCGTGAAGCAACGGTAAGAGTGCTGCTTGAAAACGAAGAAGACCATTTAAGCGCAGAAGATGTATACCTCCTCGTAAAAGAGAAATCTCCTGAAATTGGTCTCGCTACAGTATACCGTACATTAGAATTATTAACAGAATTAAAAGTCGTTGATAAAATTAACTTCGGGGACGGCGTATCCCGCTACGACCTTCGCAAAGAAGGCGCAGCCCATTTTCATCATCACTTGGTGTGTATGGAGTGCGGAGCCGTCGATGAAATTGAAGAAGATCTGCTTGAAGACGTTGAAGAAGTGATTGAACGTGATTGGAAATTTAAAATTAAAGATCATAGATTGACTTTTCACGGAATCTGCCACCGCTGCCGCGAGGATGAAACAGAATAAAAGCCTATGAACCTTTTCTGTCAGGAAAGGGTTTTTTGCTGTTTTTATGTATAAAAGCCTTTGAAATTGGCATAAGGTGTACTAACAGCCGCCAAAGAAAGGATCGATCGAAAGATGGGCAGATTCATAAAAACAGCCGCGGATACGATCAAAGTGTTTATTCTGTTCACAGGTTTTACCGCACTGTTCTATTATGCTATGATATGGGTGAATTCAGAGTATGAAAACTATCATCGGTACGATAAACCGGAAGGCTCCGCCGTCAAAGTGGCCAAAACGGAACATGAGGAGAAAGACGGCTGGTTCGGCCGATTGATCTTTTTTTACCAAAACGGGGAGTAGATCAAGAGTGAAGGATCAAATTAAGGATTTCATCCATTATGTGAGGGTTGAAAGAGGGCTGTCCCAAAATACGATGATGTCCTATGAGCGTGATCTGAAAAGTTATTCTCTCTTCTTAACTGAAACCCTTCAGATCACTTCATGGAATGATGTGACCCGTCTTCATATTATTCAATATTTAAAGCATTTAAAGGACTCCGGAAAATCCGGTAAGACGTCTGCCAGACATTTGGCGTCGATCCGGTCTTTTCATCAGTTTCTGTTAAGGGAAAAAGCCGCGGATAAAGATCCTTCGGTACATATTGAAACACAAAAAACAGAGCGGGCGCTTCCAAAAGTGCTGGCGCTGCAAGAAGTAGAGCGGTTATTGGACACGCCTAAGCTTGACAGTCCGTTCGGTCTCAGGGATAAAGCCATGCTTGAACTGCTGTATGCAACGGGTATCAGGGTCAGCGAGATGATCGAGCTGAAATTATCTGATGTCCATTTGACGATGGGATTTGTCCGCTGCTTCGGAAAAGGGCGGAAAGAGCGGATTGTGCCCATCGGTGAAGCCGCCTCCCATGCGATCGAAGCGTACATTGAAAAAGCCAGAGGGAAATTATTAAAGAAAAACGTGACCGAAGCACTTTTTCTGAATCATCACGGCCGCCAGATCAGCCGGCAGGGATTCTGGAAAAACCTGAAAAAAATCGCACTTGAGGCGGGCATTAAAAAAGAACTGACACCGCACACGCTCCGGCACTCTTTTGCAACGCACCTGCTTGAAAACGGGGCGGACCTGCGCGCCGTACAGGAGATGCTCGGACATGCCGATATTTCCACGACGCAAATTTACACGCATGTGTCGAAAACAAGGCTGAAGGACGTGTACAAGCAGTATCATCCGCGCGCTTAGGAGCCGCTGCCAGAGGGGCTGCGGCTTTTTTCTGTCGGATTGGCGGAATACAGAGAAGGTTCTTATTATTTGAATGGGCATTGTCAATAAGAATGTAAACGGTTTATACTTGAGTTGTCTGACCTCTGTAAGCTACAATGGACAGATGGAAGAAAAGGAGGCTTTTATGATGTCTGAATACAAATATAAACGTGTATTTTTGATCGTAATGGATTCTGTCGGAATCGGTGAAGCGCCGGACGCGGCCGATTTTAATGATATAGGCGCAAATACGCTCGGACATATCGCAGAGCACATGAACGGTTTACATATGCCCCATATGGCTCAGCTCGGTCTCGGACTGATCGGAGACATTAAGGGAGTGGAAAAAACGGAGCACCCTCTTGCGTACTACGGTAAAATGCAGGAGGCGTCAAACGGGAAAGATACGATGACAGGCCACTGGGAGATTATGGGCCTTTATATTGAAAAACCGTTTAAAGTGTTCCCGGAAGGATTTCCGGATGAGCTTCTTCAGGAGCTTGAGCAGCGTTCGGGACGGAAAATCATCGGAAATAAGCCGGCTTCAGGAACGGCGATTCTGTACGAGCTCGGTAAAGAACATATGGAAACGGGTGCGCTGATCGTTTATACATCAGCAGATTCCGTTTTGCAGATTGCGGCTCACGAAGATGTCGTTCCGCTTGACGAGCTGTACAGCATCTGTGAGACGGCCAGAGAACTGACGCTTGATCCGAAATACATGGTCGGCCGGATTATCGCAAGACCGTTCGTCGGAGAACCGGGCAGCTTCACGCGTACGCCGAACCGCCATGATTATGCCCTCAAACCGTTCGGCCGCACGGTAATGAACGGAATGAAGGACAGCGGATTTGACGTCATTTCCATCGGCAAAATTTCTGATATTTATGATGGAGAAGGCATTACCTCGTCACGCCGCACAGTATCTAATATGGACGGCATGGACAAAGTCATTGAAACGATCGGCGAAGATTTTACGGGTCTGAGCTTTGCCAACCTCGTTGATTTTGATGCGCTGTACGGACACCGCCGTGATCCGGAAGGGTACGGAAAAGCGCTTGAGGAATTCGACGCGAGGCTTCCGGAAGTGTTTGAAAAAATGAAAGAAGACGACCTGCTCATCATTACGGCGGATCACGGCAACGACCCTGTCCATCACGGGACAGACCACACGCGGGAGTATGTGCCGCTTCTTGTCTACAGCAAAAAGCATAAGCACACTGAACAACTGCCGCTTGCGGATACATTTGCCGATATCGGCGCAACCATTGCGGATAATTTCAAAACAGAAAAGCCGGAATACGGAAAAAGCTTTTTATCAAGATTACAGTAGGGGGACTTTTTTTGAAACAAAAGATCGAACGTGCTGCTGCATTTATTAAAGAACACGTGAAAGAAACACCGAAGATCGGTCTGATTTTAGGGTCAGGGCTCGGAGTATTGGCAGATGAAATTGAAGGAGCTGTTAAGCTTACATATGAAACGATTCCTGATTTTCCGGTCTCAACGGTAGAAGGCCATGCCGGCCAGCTTGTGATGGGTACGCTTGAAGGTGTACAGGTTATCGCGATGCAGGGCCGCTTTCATTACTATGAAGGCTACTCAATGGATCAGGTAACGTTTCCCGTCCGCGTGATGAAGGCGCTCGGCGTTGAATCTCTCATCGTGACGAACGCAGCCGGCGGTATCAACACTGAATTCCGCGCCGGTGATTTGATGATTATTACCGACCATATCAACTTTACGGGCACCAACCCGTTAATCGGACCGAACGAAGCTGAATTCGGAGTCAGATTCCCGGACATGTCAGAAGCCTATGACAAAGAGCTGTCAAACTTGGCTGAAAAAACGGCGGATGAGCTTGGCATTCCGGTTCAAAAAGGTGTGTATACAGCTGTTACGGGACCATCTTACGAAACGCCGGCAGAAGTTCGGTTTTTAAGAACGATGGGATCTGACGCTGTCGGCATGTCGACTGTGCCGGAAGTTATCGTCGCAAACCATGCCGGTATGCGAGTTCTCGGCATCTCATGCATTTCCAACGCTGCGGCCGGTATTCTTGACCAGCCGTTATCCCATGATGAAGTGATGGAAATGACGGAAAAAGTAAAAGGCGGCTTTTTGAAGCTTGTAAAAGCCGTAGTCGCACGATCTCAAAAATAAATAAACATCAGGCAGCTGTTTCTTCGGGAGCAGCTGTTTTTTTGTGCCCTCAAAACGAAACATTTTCCAGATGAGGCGTATAAAACCACCGGGCTTGGAAAAAATAAAAAGGATTATGAAATGGAGGGCTTTGGAGATGAAACGTCTTATATCCACTTTGTTGATTGGCATTTTATTAACCGCATCGGCACCGTCCGCTTTTGCAAAGCCGGACGGAAAACATACATCGGAGCTCGCTCATGAAGCCAAAAGCGCCGTGCTGATTGAACGCGATACGGGAAGCATTCTTTACAATAAGAACAGCCGGGAGCGCCTGGCGCCGGCAAGCATGACAAAAATCATGACCATGCTTTTAATCATGGAAGCGCTTGACAAAGGAAACATTAAGATGAGCGATAAAGTCAGGACGAGTGAACATGCCGCGTCCATGGGCGGCTCGCAGATTTTCCTTGAACCCGGAGAGGAAATGACGGTAAAAGAAATGCTCAAAGGAATTGCGATCGCTTCCGGAAATGACGCATCTGTCGCGATGGCAGAATATATCGCCGGTTCGGAAGAGGATTTCGTCAGCCGGATGAACAAAAAAGCAAAAGAATTGGGATTGAAAGATACCTCCTTCAAAAACCCGACAGGCCTGCCTGAAAAAGGCCATTACAGCTCTGCTTACGACATGGCAAAAATGGCGAAGGAATTATTGAAGTATGACAAAATCACTCAATTTACGGGAACGTATGAGGATTATTTAAGAGAAAATACAGACAAAAAGTTCTGGCTCGTCAATACAAACCGGCTGATCAAATTTTATCCGGGTGTAGACGGTGTGAAAACCGGCTTTACAGGCGAAGCGAAGTATTGTTTAACTGCCACCGCTAAAAAAGGCAATATGAGGGTCATCGCAGTCGTTTTCGGAGCCAGCACTCCGAAAGAAAGAAATGCCCAAGTGACAAAAATGCTTGATTATGCCTTCAGCCAGTTCAAAACACATCCATTGTATAAACGGAATCAAATCGTCGGATCGGTCAAAGTCAAAAAAGGTAAGCAGAAACTGATCAAGCTGACCACGTCTGAACCGATTTCCCTTTTAGCCAAAAAGGGGGAGAATATGGACAAAGTTAAAAAAGAAGTGAAAATCAACAGCAATGTAACGGCTCCGGTTAAAAAAGGAGAGGTGCTTGGCAGCCTCGTTCTGAAAAAAGACGGAAAAGTGCTCGTTGAAAGCCCCGTCACGGCAAAAGACGACATGGAAAAAGCGGGTTTTCTCACTTTTCTGAAGCGGACGATGGGAGATTGGACAAAATTTAAATAATCGTGGCGAATGGGCACTAGTTTTGTCATAGTGAAGGAATTGCTTTCCCGAAAATCGAAACACTCATTATCCGATCATATCAAGGAGGAATGAGCATGAGCCTTGGAATTGACTTTCATGTCAAAGAATCCGTGCTTTGTATTCGATTAACAGGTGAACTTGACCACCATACGGCAGAATCATTAAAACAAAAGGTGACTGAATCGCTGGAGGCTGACGGCATCCGTCACATCGTGCTGAACCTTGAAGATCTTTCCTTCATGGACAGCTCGGGCCTCGGCGTGATTTTAGGACGTTATAAACAAATTAAACAGCTCGGCGGAGAAATGGTCGTGTGCGCGATTTCGCCTGCGGTGAGACGTCTGTTTGACATGTCGGGCCTGTTTAAAATTATCAGGTTCGAACAATCAGAACAAAAAGCGCTTTTAACGCTGGGGGTGGCATCATGAAAAACGAGATGCATCTTGAATTTTCAGCCCTCAGTCAGAATGAATCGTTTGCGCGTGTAACGGTTGCTTCTTTTATCGCACAGCTGGACCCGACGATGGACGAGCTGACGGAAATCAAAACCGTCGTATCAGAAGCGGTAACAAACGCGATCATCCACGGCTATGAAGAAAACTGCGACGGAAAGGTGTACATCTCCGTCACGCTGGAGGATCACGTCGTCTATCTGACCATACGGGATGAAGGCCTCGGGATCACGGATCTGGAGGAGGCGCGCCAGCCGCTCTTTACGACAAAACCCGAGCTTGAGCGCTCCGGAATGGGCTTTACCATTATGGAAAACTTCATGGATGATGTCACGATTGATTCCTCGCCGGAGATGGGGACGACGATACGCTTAACAAAACACCTATCAAAAAGCAAAGCGCTTTGTAATTAAGGAGATTTGTTATGGATGTGGAGGTTAAGAAAAACAGCAAAAACGCGCAGCTCAAGGACCATGAAGTCAAAGAATTAATCAAAAAGAGCCAAGAGGGCGACCAGCAGGCAAGAGACCTCCTCATAGAAAAAAACATGCGTCTTGTGTGGTCTGTCGTGCAAAGGTTTTTAAACAGAGGCTATGAGCCGGACGATCTGTTTCAGATCGGCTGTATCGGATTGTTAAAATCCGTTGATAAATTCGATTTGTCCTATGATGTCCGTTTTTCAACTTATGCCGTGCCGATGATTATCGGAGAAATCCAGCGCTTCATCCGTGATGACGGAACCGTCAAAGTGTCAAGATCTTTAAAAGAACTGGGCAATAAAATCCGCCGGGCGAAAGATGAGCTGTCAAAAACATACGGAAGAGTGCCGACCGTTCAGGAAATCGCGGATCATTTAGAAATTGATGCGGAGGATGTGGTGCTTGCGCAGGAAGCGGTGCGGGCGCCTTCATCCATTCATGAGACGGTATATGAAAATGACGGAGACCCGATCACCCTGCTCGATCAGATCGCCGATCATTCAGAAGAGAAGTGGTTTGACAAAATCGCCCTCAAGGAAGCGATCAGTGATTTGGAAGAACGGGAAAAACTCATTGTCTATCTGAGGTATTACAAAGACCAGACCCAGTCGGAAGTAGCCGAACGGCTCGGGATTTCACAAGTCCAGGTATCGAGGCTGGAGAAAAAAATATTAAAGCAGATTAAAGTGCAGATGGATCATACGGAAAGCTGACCTTTTACGGGCCGGCTTTTTTTATTTGTGCACAAGTGGTAATTTATGGTCTTTTGCCGCTGATGAATGAGAACAAAAGTGAACCACATACTACATATATAACCACCCGAAAGATGGTGATGCAAGATGGAAAGACGAATATTCCTCAGACTTCGCCACCGCGTGAAGGCTCATACCGGAGATATCATCACAGTCGGCGACGCCGCGCAGATCGCGGGACAGCAAAAGCTGAAAAAAAAACTGTCGGCACTGCCGCTGTATCAGATCACGAAAAAAGACAAAAATATCGTAGTGCTGGACATTATAAAAGTGCTGAAGGCCATTCATACCGCTTTTCCCGCTCTTGATGTACAGACCGTCGGCGGCGCTGAAACGATAGTGGAAATTCATTACCAGAAAAAGCAGCTGTCAGCCGTTTTGTTTGTCGGTGTCTGGCTGCTGCTTTTTATCGGTTCATGTCTCGCCATTATGAATTTTCATGAAGATGTGAGTATGAGAGAAGTTCATATCGCCTTATATGAAATCATAACGGGCAGACGGAATGAATATCCGTATCTGCTTCAGATTCCGTACAGCATCGGCCTCGGTCTCGGTATGATCGTCTTTTTCAATCACATCTTCAAAAAACGCCTGAATGAAGAGCCAAGCCCGCTGGAGGTCGAGATGTTTAATTATCAGCTTGATCTCGATCATTATGTCGCAATGCACGAAAATGAAGAAACGATGAAAGATCTGCATGATCGTTAGCATTCTTTTCGTTATATTTGTCGGGCTTGGCGGCGGGCTGACCGTGGGAGCGGGCTTTGTGGCTTTTTTAACCGTTATGGGAATCGTCCCCCGCCTTATGCAGCTGACAAAAACAATGCGCTTTGTACAGGCCTACGAAGGGGCTGTTATTTCAGGGGCTGTATTTTATCCATCATTCATAAGGAGGAACAGACGTGACAAACTTAAAAGAAAATTACAAAACAAAAGTGAAAGACTATCAGCCGAAACCGCCATATGTCTGGAATTGTGTCAAAGCTTTTCTGATCGGCGGTTTGATCTGTCTGATCGGGCAGGCTCTTCAAGATTTTTACATCCACTTTTTTAATTTTAACGAAAAAACAGCGGGCAACCCGACGTCCGCCACTCTTATTTTAATTTCAGCCCTGCTGACCGGATTCGGCATTTATGACAGACTCGGTCAATTTGCCGGAGCGGGTTCAGCCGTGCCGGTGACGGGATTTGCAAACAGTATGACAAGCGCGGCTCTGGAACACAGAAGTGAAGGGCTTGTGCTCGGAGTGGCGACAAACATGTTTAAATTGGCGGGAAACGTCATTGTATTCGGCGTCGTGGCGGCCTATATCGTAGGCCTGATACGGTTTGCTTGTGAAAAACTGTTTTCATAGGAGGAGAAAAAATGAAATTGACCGGAAAGCAAACCTGGGTGTTTGAAAACCCGTTATTTATAAATGCGGCGGGGACGGCAGCCGGACCGAAAGAAAAAGACGGCCCGCTCGGCTCGCTGTTTGATAAGACATACGATGAAATGCATTGCAATCAGAAAAACTGGGAAATGGCGGAACGTCAATTAATGGAAGATGCCATCAACTCCGCTTTGCAAAAACAAAACCTGAAAAAAAGCGATATTGATTTGTTGCTCGCAGGTGATCTTTTAAATCAAAATGTGACGGCCAATTACGTCGCAAGACATCTGAAAATTCCGTTCCTCTGTCTGTTCGGCGCCTGCTCGACGTCAATGGAAACGGTTGCCGTCGCATCCGCACTCATTGACGGCGGTTTTGCGAACAGGGCGATTGCGGCCACGAGCAGCCATAATGCGACGGCAGAACGGCAATTCCGTAATCCGACGGAGTATGGCGGGCAAAAACCGGATACCGCCACTTCAACGGTTACGGGGGGAGGGGCGGTCATCATCAGCCAAAACCCTTCTGATATCAAGATTACAAGCGCGACAGTGGGAAAAGTAAGCGACCTCGGGATTACAGACCCGTTTGATATGGGCTCTGCCATGGCGCCCGCTGCTGCAGATACAATCAAACAGCACCTGAAGGACTTGAACCGTACGGCGGATGATTACGATCTGATTTTAACGGGAGACCTTTCAGGCGTCGGCTCGCCGATTTTAAAAGATTTGCTTAAAGAAGAAGGCTATCCCGCCGGAACGAAACACGATGACTGCGGTCTTCTCATCTATACGCCGGATCAGCAGGTATTTGCGGGCGGAAGCGGCTGCGCCTGCTCCGCGCTTGTTACGTACACACATATTTTTAATCAATTAAAAGCGGGGTCTCTCAACAGGGTTCTCGTTGTCGCGACAGGAGCGCTTTTAAGTCCGACAATGATTCAGCAGAAGGAAACCATTCCGACCATCGCCCACGGTGTGGTATTTGAGCGAGCGGGAGGTGCATCATAAATGGAATATCTGTTGGCTTTTGTTTGCGGAGGAATCATTTGTATTATCGGTCAGCTGCTGCTGGACATTTTTAAACTGACACCCGCCCATGTGATGACAACTTTTGTGGTCATCGGCACCTTATTAGACGGGTTCGGCATTTATGACAAATTTATCGAGTTCGCAGGCGCGGGCGCGACGGTTCCCATCGTCAGCTTCGGACACAGCTTATTGCACGGCGCCATGCATCAAGCTCACGAGCATGGATTTATCGGGATCGGCATGGGGATTTTTGAACTTACCTCCGCCGGCATATCTTCAGCGATTTTATTCGCATTTCTTGTGGCTGTTATTTTTAAACCGAAAGGATAATGTCTGATGACGAAACGGAAAGTCATCCTTGTGACAGACGGGGACGTATACGCCGCCAAAACGATTGAATATGCCGCGGAAAAAACAGGCGGACGGTGTATTTCCCAATCAAAGGGCAATCCTTCAACCAGAAGCGGTCCGGAACTTGTTCAGCTGATTAAAACCGCGCCGAATGACCCGGTGTTTGTCATGTTTGACGATTCGGGCCTGCAAGGTGAAGGACCGGGCGAAACGGCGCTGAAATATGTCGCCTCACATCAAGACATTGAAGTGCTGGGAGTGATTGCGGTCGCTTCTAAAACCCATCAGGCTGAATGGACGAAAGTAGATGTCTCCATTGACCGTGATGGAGAAGTGACGGAGTTTGGCGTCGACAAAATCGGAATGAGAGAAATGGACGAGCACAGAATGAACGGAGACACGGTGTATTGTCTTGACAAACTGGACGTTCCCCTCATTGTAGGCATCGGCGACATAGGAAAGATGGGAAGAAAAGATGATATATCCAAAGGCTCGCCGATTACGATGAAGGCTGTCGAATTCATTTTAGAAAGGAGCGAATATCATGCCGGAAAAACCGGAAAACATGATAAAAGTATACCGGGATCCTAGAAAAAATGAACAATTTTTTAAAGACCGTGTCGGTATGGGGACGAGCTATGATGTCGGCGTCCGCAAAGTTCAAGTTTTAGACCGGGAAGTCCAGATTTACTTTGTCAACGGGTTAACCGATACTTTGTTTATCATTCATTTAATAGAGCAGCTCGTCGATGTCAATAATTATGACGAGAACGCGGATGAAGCGATTGATGTCGTTGAAAACAGGCTCGTCAATCAGCAGGTCCAAAAAGTGAAAACACTCGACGAAGCAACGGATCAAGTGCTTTCCGGACTTGTCGCCGTTATCGTTGAAGACGCCGGCTTCGCTTTCGTCGTCGACGTCAGGAATTATCCCGGACGCACGCCCGAAGAACCGGATACAGAAAAGGTCGTGCGCGGGGCAAGAGACGGTTTTATAGAAAGTATCGTCATTAATACAGCGTTGATCAGAAGAAGAATCAGAGACGAAAGGCTCCGCGTCAAAATTACGAAAGTCGGTGAGCGCTCTAAGACCGATCTGGCCATTGTGTATATAGAGGACATCGCGGACCCTGATCTTGTCAGCATCGTCGAAAACGAAGTGAATGCGATTGACATTGACGGGCTGACGATGGCTGATAAAACGGTGGAAGAATTTATCGTCAAGCAGGGCTACAACCCGTTTCCTATGGTCAGATACACAGAACGCCCGGATGTGGCCGCCAATCATATTTTGGAAGGTCACGTCATTATCGTCGTCGATACGTCACCGAGCGTTATCATAACGCCCACAACGATTTTTCACCACGTTCAGCATGCGGAAGAATACAGGCAGGCTCCTTCTGTCGGGACATTTTTAAGATGGATCAGGTTTTTTGGTATTATTGCTTCAACTGTCCTGCTTCCGATTTGGTTCCTGTTTGTTCTCGAACCGTCTCTTCTGCCAGAAAGATTGGATTTTATCGGCTTAAATAAAAATACGCATATCCCGATCATTCTGCAAATCTTTTTGGCCGATCTGGGCATTGAGTTTCTCAGGATGGCCGCGATCCATACGCCGACCGCTTTATCGACCGCCATGGGGCTGATTGCGGCGGTGCTGATCGGACAAATCGCCATAGCGGTGGGGCTGTTTTCAGCCGAAGTGATTTTGTACGTATCGATCGCCGCCATCGGATCATTCACAACGCCGAGCTATGAACTCAGCCTCGCCAATAAAATGATGCGTCTCATCTTAATGATTCTCGTGGCCATTTTCAAAGTGAAAGGCTTTGTTATCGGCTTTACATTGCTGCTGATCGTAATGGCGAGTATCCGCTCATTTCATACGCCGTATTTATGGCCGTTTTTACCATTTAACGGCAAGGCGCTGTGGCAGGTGCTCGTCCGGACGACAGTGCCGGGAGCAAAAGTCAGACCGAGCATTGTTCACCCGAAAGACCGTCAAAGACAGCCAAGCGGTTCATAATCGCATTGAAACCGACAGAAGATTATGATATTGTATGTCTTAACTTATACGGGACCTGTATAAGGACAGCTCAACAAAAGCTGTCCTTTTCACCCATATGCGGATCAGAAAGAGGGAATGAGCATTGTTCTTACATGGCACAAGCAGACAAAACAAACTAGGTCATCTGGAAATCGGAGGTGTGGATGCGCTGTATTTAGTGGAGCATTACGGCACGCCTCTTTATGTTTATGACGTGGCTTTAATACGTGAGCGCGCTAAAAGCTTTAAACAGGCATTCATTGACGCGGATTTAAAAGCGCAGGTCGCATACGCGAGCAAGGCATTTTCTTCCGTTGCAATGATACAGCTCGCTGAGCAGGAGGGGCTTTCATTGGACGTTGTGTCCGGCGGAGAGCTGTTTACGGCGGTTTCGGCCGGTTTTCCGGCTGACCGGATACATTTTCACGGCAATAACAAAAGCAGGGAAGAATTGCAAATGGCGCTCGATCATCAAATCGGCTGCATCGTCGTTGATAATTTTCATGAAATATCCTTACTTGCGGAACTGTGCCGCAAATCAGGGCGCGCCATGGATGTGCTTCTGCGGATCACCCCGGGGGTAGAGGCGCACACGCATGATTATATTACGACGGGGCAGGAAGATTCCAAATTCGGTTTTGATCTGCATAACGGGCAAATAGAAAAGGCGATTGAGCAAGTATTACAGTCAGACCATATCCGTCTTCTCGGCGTTCACTGCCATATCGGATCGCAAATTTTTGATACGGCGGGCTTTGTCCTGGCCGCGGAAAAAATCTTTGCAAAACTGAATGAATGGAGAGAATCATTCGGCTTTGTCTCTGAAGTGCTGAATTTAGGAGGAGGCTTCGGCATCCGCTACACAGAAGAGGATGAACCTCTTCATCCCGCCGTCTACGTGGAAAAAATTATTGAAGCGGTAAAAGAAAACGCAGAACTGTACGCTTTTGACATTCCGGAAATTTGGATTGAACCGGGACGTTCGCTCGTCGGAGACGCCGGAACGACGCTTTATACCATCGGTTCGCAAAAAGAAGTGCCCGGCACCCGTAAATATGCAGCCGTTGACGGAGGCATGAGCGACAATATCCGTCCTGCGCTTTATCAGGCGAAATATGAAGCCGTATCGGCAAACAGAATCTCAGAACACCATGACACAACGGTATCCATCGCGGGTAAGTGCTGTGAAAGCGGAGATATGCTCATCTGGGATATAGACCTTCCGGAAGTGAAAGAAGGCGATCTGCTCGCCGTTTTCTGCACGGGGGCATACGGATACAGCATGGCTAACAACTATAACCGCATTCCGCGTCCCGCGGTTGTATTTGTGGAAGACGGCGAAGCGCATCTTGTCATTAAAAGAGAAACCTATGAAGACATTGTCAAGCTGGATCTGCCGTTTAAGACGGGAGTCAAACAATAAACAAAAAAAGAGACCGGGACGATACAGTCCCGGTCTCTTTTTTGTTTTAGCTGTTAGAACTTGATCCGCTGTCTCCTGTAAATACAGACACGATCGCATTCCAAATCGACGCGAAGAAATCAATGACTTTTTGAATAAAGCTTTTGCCTTCGTCGGATTGAATGAACTTTGTGATTTTGTCTTTAGCCTTATCAAGCTGATTGCCGACTTGGCCCCAATCAATCTTGGCATTTTTCATTTTATTAAACAATGAAACAAGCTGGTCTTTTTGAGCGTCAGTCAGTGTAATGTTAAGGTTTGATGCCGCATCATCGACTTTTTTCTCGATTCCTTCTTTTGTATCGGGCACACCGTTTTTCGCGAAATCGTCTTTAATGTTTGCGATAAGCGCGGAGGCGTTTTTATCTCCGATTTTATCTCCGAGTTTTGATGTTGTGACAAGCTCTTGGTTGGCGACTTGTTTTACATCTTCTGAAATCGCTTTGTCTGATGAAACTTCATATGCCTTAATGACCCCTGTTAATGCAGCGGTTCCTGATACTTCAAACGGCGCCGTTACGTATACTTTCGCATCTTTCACGCCTGCTGTCATCAGGGCGTTTAAGTACATTTCATCCGTAATGGAATCGATGTTATGGGTTTGGACGTCAAGCCCGGACCCTTTCTTTTCCACCGTGATGGATGATGAAGAAATGGCTCTTGTGCCGATTTGGGCATTCGATATATATTTTCCCAGATATTCATGTTCTTCTTTATTAGTGACCGTCACTTTTGTCGCGTTGTCAGGAACATTTAATTCGTCAAGCACTTTTTGACGGTCTGCGTTTGACAGATCTGCTCCCAGTGTGACGATGACATCTCCGACTGCGGCATCGGCCAGGCTGATCTTCGGTATTGTGCACAATACAACGGCCGCCGCCAGCAATCCAATCCACATTTTTTTCAAAGCGGTTAACCTCCTTCTTTTCACAAATGCCGTTTTGAAGCGGTTTGTGAGGCCCTGCGTGAAGCAGTTCCGTTACATAGACGGCTGTGAAGCTGTTCTGGTTTCATTTTCTTTCTTTGGAAGCTGGGAGATTCGTTTTCCGGCTGAAGGTATGGTATAATAAGCCGCGAAAAGAAGAGCAGACGCATCTTCCTTCAAAAGAATATCAAAAAGAAAGCCGGCTTACAATTGAAAATTCATGTGGAAGAAGGCTTTGACAAAAAACATATGGAAGTAGGAATGAGAATGAAAACTGGTTACATCGAAATGGAAAACGGCAGCAGAATCGAATTTGAACTTTACCCGAATGAAGCGCCTAATACAGTCGCTAACTTTGAAAACCTGGCGAATACGGGCTTTTATGACGGCGTTATTTTCCACCGCGTGATTCCGGGCTTTGTCAGCCAAGGCGGAGATCCGACTGGGACAGGCATGGGCGGAAGCGGAAAAACGATCAAATGTGAAACAGAAGGCAACCCGCATAAGCACGAAGCCGGTTCTTTATCAATGGCGCATGCCGGTAAAGACACGGGTTCAAGCCAATTCTTCATCGTACATGAGCCGCAGCCGCATTTAAACGGCGTTCACACTGTATTCGGAAAAGTGACAAGCGGTTTAGAGCACGCGAAAAACATGTCTAACGGAGACAAAATGAAAGAAGTCCGTGTAGAAGGTTAATGACGGAAAACCCGCCTTTTCAGGCGGGTTTTTTTATGTATATGAAAATTCTCATGTGTAAATCATGAAAAAATACATATATGAACTATAGCGGTCACTCTGGTATAGTGTAAAAGACCGATTACAACAATGAAAAGAGGTAAAAACGTTGGTTCAATTGGCAACCGTTTTATTTGTCATTATTATTATTGCACTTATTTTTTGGTTCAGAATGAAAAAGGGAAACAGGCCGATTAAAGGCGGCGGCTTCGGCATCATTCTCCCGCTTGTGATTATCGCCGTCATTTTTTCGTTCAGCATCAGCCAGCTCATGCATATTCCGGGAAAGCCGTTTCATCTTCCCGCTGTTTGGGAGCTCGCCATCGCCGGACTGTTAGGCGCGGTATTTGGCGTCATTATGCTGTCGCAAACCGCATATGAAATCCGGGAAGACGGCTTTGTCTACTCCAAACGGAATAAAAACTTTAAATATGTCATTATCGCGATTATTGCGATCCGTATCGTGCTCAGTCAATATTTCAAAAACATTGACGCGGCGGAATTTGCCGTTTTAACAATGGAGCTTGCTTTTGTGTATTTGTGCATTTGGCGGATCGGAAGCTTCGTGAAATACCGTAAAATCAGCAGATCCGGCTTGTGAAATGAAAAAAATGGATGAGGTGCGGGGCTTATTTGCCCTCTGTGCAGGGATTCATGGTAAAATAAAAACAACCATGGCTAATGGGAGGAAATCACTTGAAATCAGAAAAAGAAAAAACTTCTAAAAAAAGCGCCGTACTTGATTGGGCGAAAGCCATTATCATCGCTGTCGTTCTGGCAGTGCTCATCCGCAACTTTTTATTTGCTCCTTATGTCGTTGACGGGGAATCAATGGAACCGACTCTGCATGACCGTGAGAGAATCTTTGTCAATATGACGGTCAAATACATAAGCGACTTCAAACGCGGCCAGATCGTCGTTTTGAACGGAGAAAACGAGCACTATGTCAAACGGATTATCGGACTTCCCGGCGACACGGTGCAAATGAAAAACGATCAGCTGTACATCAACGGCAAAAAAGTGTCCGAACCGTATTTAGCGGCAAACAAGAAAAAAGCGAAGCAGGACGGCTACACGCTGACGGATGACTTCGGCCCGGTGAAAGTGCCGGACGACAAATATTTCGTCATGGGTGATAACCGCAGAAACTCTATGGACAGCCGCAACGGCCTCGGTCTTTTTACGAAAAAACAAATAGCGGGAACATCAAAATTCGTCTTCTTCCCGTTTAATGAAATTCGCAAGACGAAATAAACCGTACGAGCAGTTTTCTTTAGAGAAAACTGCTTTTTTTATATAAATTTATCTTTCCACCCACAAAAACAGAACATAAATTCGTATATCTATTTAATAGATAGAAAGTTTTACAGATACATGAAACATCTTCCCTTTATGAATCGTTATATGAATAACTCACGCAGGGAAGAACGGTTTTCTATTCATGAAAAAAAGGAATATGACATAGTAATGAATAGATTGATACGGGCTGGAGGTAGAAAAATGGAAAGAATTAAAACAAAAGCAGCCATTTTACTTGTACTGCTGCTGTTATTGGCGGGCGGTTTTATGGTCATAAACGATATTGAACTGAAAGACGTGCCTACTGCGATCGGACAAACCCTGTCTCAGGAAAAAGAAGAATATACAGTGAAAACATATAAAATTACGAAAATAGAAGGAAATGAATACCACGGTACGGCAGCAAACGGCACAAAAATCATTTTTAACGGCGACAAGCTGAAACAGGATCTCTCCGATGTGAAAAAAGGAGATAAGATTAAAGCGTATTTCAGCAAATCGAACCGGATTGACGGCTTATTGAAGGTCGTTAAAGTAAACGAATAAATGAAGGCGCCTTTTTGGAAAAAAGGCGCTTTTTATTTTTTCTGAATAATTAGGTGCAAATTCATTGCGCCTCCCGTAAAGGATGTTATAATAGCGGATAAGGACAAAAAAATATTGATTGTATCCTTCGGGGCTGGGTGAAAATCCCGACCGGCGGTAATAAGGCGCTCCTGCGCTTTACAGCCCGTGACCCGTATGCATCTGTATACGGTGGATTCAGTGAAAAGCTGAAGCCGACAGTGAAAGTCTGGATGGGAGAAGGATGAGAGAAGCTATGCAAAAAATAATCATACTGTATAGTCTTATTTCCTATGGATTAAAACTGGTAAAGCCCCGAACTGTGTAAACATTCGGGGCTTTTTTGACGCCAAATTGCGTGGAAGAAGGGAGGGATAACGATGGAAGAATATTATATGAATACGGCAATAGAGCTTGCCAGACGCGGTGAAGGACAGACACAGCCGAATCCTCTTGTCGGCGCCGTCGTCGTCAAAAACGGACAGATCGTCGGAATGGGCGCCCACTTGCAATACGGAGAGGCCCATGCTGAGGTGCACGCGATCAATATGGCAGGCAGCCATGCAAAAGGCGCTGATTTGTATGTGACGCTTGAGCCTTGCAGCCATTACGGAAAAACACCGCCATGTGCCGAACTGATCATGAAATCAGGGATAAAAAGGGTGTTTATCGCTGTGGAAGATCCCAATCCGCTTGTAGCCGGAAAAGGCATCACAATGCTGGAAGCAGCGGGCATCGAAGTGAAAACGGGGCTTCTCAGGCAACAGGCAGAAGAGCTGAATAAAATGTTTCTTCACTTCATGCGGACCGGACTTCCGTATGTCACCTTGAAAGCGGCCGCAAGCCTTGACGGGAAAACAGCGACTGAAACCGGTGACAGCAAATGGATTACATCAGAGGCGGCAAGGCTTGATGCCCAGCAATACAGGAAATCGCATCAAAGCATTCTTGTCGGAGCAGGCACAGTCAAAGCCGATAATCCGAGCCTGACATGCAGGCTCCCCGATGCGGTGAAGCAGCCGGTCAGAGTCATTCTCGATACAAAGCTGACCGTTCCTGAAACGGCAAATGTGCTCACTGACGGGGCTGCGCCGACATGGATATTTACAGCCGCAGGTTCTGACGTCCGAAAGAAAGACCGGCTGACCGCACTCGGAATAAAAGTCTTTACGCTTGAAACAGACCGCATTCACATCCCTGAGGTGCTCAGCATTCTCGCTGAAAACGGCATAATGTCCGTTTATGTGGAAGGAGGAGCATCTGTACACGGAAGTTTTGTCAAGGCGGGCTGTTTCGACGAGCTTCATTTCTATTTCGCCCCTACATTAATCGGAGGAACGCTTGCTCCCAGCTTGATCTCCGGTGAAGGTTTTCAATCAATGAAAGATGTCCCCCATTTACAATTCACACAAATTACCCAAATCGGGCCGGATATAAAACTGACGGCCATACCTAAAGATGGAAAGGATGGTGACGATGTTTACAGGAATCGTTGAAGAAACAGGCACGATCCAAGCAATCAAAAAGACAGGCCTTTCCATGGCATTAACAATTGCCGCTTCAAAAGTGACAAGTGATGTGAGGCTTGGCGACAGCATCGCGGTAAACGGCATCTGCCTGACCGTGACCGGATTTTCTGACAATCAATTTACGGTAGATGTCATGCCGGAGACAGTTAAAGCCACTTCGCTGAACGGCTTGTCAAAAGGCAGTAAAGTGAATCTGGAAAGAGCAATGTCCGCCAACGGACGGTTCGGCGGCCACTTTGTATCAGGGCACGTAGACGGGACGGCGGAAATTACACGGATCGAGAAAAAAAGCAACGCGGTCTATTACGACTTAAAGCTGTCTCCCGAATTGACGAAAACGCTCGTATTGAAAGGTTCGATTACGGTAGACGGCGTGAGCCTGACGATTTTCGGCTTATCAGACGAAAGTGTGACGGTATCTGTCATTCCGCATACCATCTCAGAAACGATTTTCCAGACGAAAGCAGTCGGCTCGATCGTCAATATTGAGTGCGACATGATCGGCAAATACTTATACCGCTTTTTGCACAAAACAGAACAAACGAAAAGCAATCAAACTATCACAGAAGCCTTTTTAAGCGAGAACGGCTTTTAGAAAGGGAGATCAATATGTTTCATCCGATAGAAGAGGCATTAGAAGCGCTGAAAAAAGGTGAAGTCATCATCGTTGTCGATGATGAAGACAGAGAAAACGAAGGAGATTTCGTAGCGCTCGCTGAGCATGCTACGCCTGAAGTGGTGAATTTTATGGCGACCCACGGGAGAGGCCTGATCTGCACGCCGCTTTCTGAAGACATCGCCGGCCGGCTGGATCTTCATCCAATGGTCGATCATAATACAGACTCACATGAGACCGCGTTTACAGTCAGCATTGACCACAAGCTGACAAAAACGGGAATCAGCGCTCAGGAACGTTCCTTTACGATTCAGGCGCTTTTGGACGAAGAATCTGTGCCTGACGATTTTCAGCGTCCGGGTCATATTTTTCCCTTAATCGCAAAAAAAGGAGGCGTCCTGAAGCGGGCGGGCCACACGGAAGCAGCCGTTGACCTTGCAAAAGCATGCGGTTCTCAAGGAGCGGGCGTCATTTGTGAAATTATGAATGAAGACGGCACAATGGCCAGAGTGCCAGAGTTAGCCGAGATCGCCAAACGCCACCAGCTGAAAATGATTACGATAAAAGACTTAATAGAATACCGCTACAACATTACAACACTTGTGAACAGAGAAGTTGACATTACGCTGCCGACTGACTTCGGCACGTTCCGGGTTTACGGATATACAAACGAGGTGGACGGAAAAGAACATCTCGCCTTTGTCATGGGCGATGTCCCGTTTAACAGCGGACCCGTTCTTGTCAGAGTGCACTCAGAATGCCTGACCGGCGATGTGTTTGCATCCCACCGCTGTGATTGCGGGCCTCAGCTTCATGCCGCGCTTGCGCAAATTGCCGAAGAAGGCCGCGGCGTTCTATTGTATTTGCGTCAGGAAGGCAGAGGAATCGGTCTCATCAATAAGCTGAAAGCGTATCGATTGCAGGAACAAGGGTACGACACGGTTGAAGCGAACGAAGCGCTCGGCTTTCTGCCTGACTTGCGCAACTATGGCATCGGCGCCCAGATTCTCCGCGATTTAGGGGTTCAGCATATGAAACTTTTAACCAATAACCCCCGGAAAATCGCCGGCCTTGAAGGGTACGGACTAAGCATTTCAGATCGGGTGCCGCTTCAAATGGAAGCGAGTGAGCACAACAAGCAGTATTTACAAACCAAAATGAAAAAACTCGGACACTTGCTTCATTTCTAAAAACAAATCTCACAAAAAAGGATGGATAACATATGAATATCATACAAGGAAACCTAGTAGGAACAGGACTTAAAATCGGAATCGTCGTCGGCAGATTTAATGAATTTATTACGAGCAAGCTGTTAAGCGGAGCAGAAGACACATTGATTCGCCACGGTGTAGAATCAAATGACATTGATGTCGCTTGGGTGCCGGGAGCGTTTGAAATCCCGTTTGCCGCAAAAAAAATGGCGGAAACGAAAAAATACGATGCCGTCATTACACTTGGCACGGTGATCAGAGGAGCGACAACGCATTATGACTATGTCTGCAACGAAGCGGCAAAAGGCATCGCTCAGGCGGGAACGGCGACGGGCGTCCCGGTTATCTTCGGCATCGTGACGACTGAAACCATTGAGCAGGCTATCGAACGCGCCGGAACAAAAGCCGGAAATAAGGGAGCGGACTGCGCAGTATCCGCCATTGAAATGGCAAATTTAAACCGCTCATTTGAATAATTTGTTGAAAAGCGTTTAAAACCGCGGCGAAAATGATATAATGTGAGAAAACGGATCGCCTTTATGTATCCGTTTGATAGGACATGAATGGACATTTTGGATATAGAGGGGTTTTTATGTTAATTCGTTATAAAAAATCGTTTGAAAAGATTGCGATGGGTCTTCTGTCATTTATGCCGAATGAAAAAGATCTTAAGCAGCTTCAGCAGACAATGAAGGACTATGAAACGGATACTGGCCGCCAGCTCTTTCTTTGGAAAGAGGATGAAGATATCGTCGGAGCGATCGGAGTCGAAAAAAAAGACTCGGAGGTTGAAATCCGTCATATCAGCGTGAATCCTTCTCACCGCCATCAAGGAATCGGAAAGCAAATGATGGACGCCTTAAAACGTCTGTTCAAAACGGAGGCACTCGTTCCGAATGAATTAACGCAAAGCTTTTTTGAACGCTGTCAACATCAAAAAGATCAGGATATTTCATATAATAACTGACAAATGCTCCCGGAATCATCACGGTTTCGGGAGCTGTTTTTATATAGAAAAAGCAGGGCTGACCGTCAGCCTCTGCTTTTTTTTCTTTTCTCAATTTCCCGTTCGCGTTCCATGATGACATCCGTCCTGTCCCGCAGGCGGTGTTTATGAATAAGAAAGGTATCGGATACACCGTCTTGCCCCCATATATAGCCCTTGCGGCGGCATTCGGCAAGACATGCTTCTTTCAAAGTTTCATCTGTAATCGGCAGCATAACACTTTTGTACGGCAGGCCCGCTTCTATGTTGTCTGACAGCGATTCTATCAGCTCAATCAGCTTCGGATGACTGAGACCGAGAGAGCTGACAGCCTGTTTTTCAGACCGCAGAATACGTAAGCTGTTGGCAATCAGCCGTTTAGCCCCGGCTTCATTCCCCCTTCGCTGGTGATACAGAGCGACGGCAAGCTGAATCAGGCCGACCCAATGAATGCTCCGCTCCCCAGGCGGGCTTTCTTTCCAATATTCCTCTAACAGTTCATGACACTCAAAATAATCTCTTGATGCGTGAAATTCGGCCAAAAAGCCGATATAAGCTTTTGGATACAAGCCGCTTCCTCCTTTTATGCTAAACCCAGTGTACCACAGCGCTATGAAAAGGAAAAAAGAGCGGCTTGGTGTCTGAAGCCTGATGAACTAGCAGATGTAAGATGCCCCTACGACAACGAGCAATATAAACAGAACGACAATTAATGCAAATCCTCCGCCGAAACAAGCTCCGCCCATGTGAAATCAGCCTCCCTTTGTTTCATGTTTACACGGCTATCATATGTGCATCCGCCTTTAAAGGTATAGGCGTATATCTTCTTTTTCAGTATTTTCTAAATAACGGAGCACGATTAGAAAAGTATTGGACGCGAGCATTTCGGTGGATTATACTAATGGGTAGCCAGTTTTTCCGGCAATGAGAGTGATATTGAAAATGGTGAGATAATGGTAGAATATCAAGTGAAAATTGATACGTTTGAAGGCCCATTGGACCTGCTGCTTCATCTGATTAACCGTCTTGAAATCGACATATACGACATACCCGTGGCAACCATTACTGAACAATATTTATTATATGTACATACAATGCAAGTGCTTGAACTTGATGTCGCCAGTGAATATCTGGTCATGGCGGCGACTCTTCTCAGCATTAAAAGCCGAATGCTGCTTCCGAAACAAGAGGAAGAGCTGTTTGAAGACGAAATGCTTGAAGAAGAAGACCCTCGGGACGAGCTGATTGAAAAGCTGATTGAGTATAGAAAATATAAAACCGCTGCGAAAGATTTAAAAGAGCGGGAAGAAGAAAGACAAAAGTCATTTACGAAGCCGCCGAGTGATTTAAGTGAATATGCAAAAGAAATCAAACAGACGGAGCAGAAGCTTTCGGTGACCGTTTATGACATGATCGGCGCGTTTCAAAAAGTGCTTCAGCGTAAAAAAATCACGCGGCCGAAAGAAACGACCATTACAAGACAGGAAATACCGATTGAAGACAGAATGAACGAAATCGTAAAAAGTTTAAAAACGGCGGGAAGAAGAATAAACTTCACGGAGCTTTTTCCTTCTCGGCAAAAAGACCATCTCGTCGTGACGTTTTTAGCAGTTCTGGAGCTGATGAAAAATCAGCAGATTATCCTTGAACAGGAAGAAAACTTTTCAGATATATACATTACGGGGAGTGAATCCATTCATGGCGCTTGATATCGTGAATTGGAAAGCGATTGTGGAAGCCCTGCTGTATGCGGCGGGTGATGAGGGGCTTACCAAAAAGCAATTGGTGACGGTGCTTGAAATAGAAGAAGCGGAGCTGGCCGGAATTATGGAAGAAGTGGCCGCACAGTACAAGGAAGACGGCAGGGGTATCGAGCTGACCGAATATGCGGATACGTATATGCTTGGAACGAAAAAAGAATTCGTGCCTTATTTAAAAAAATTAATCGAAGTGCCGTCAAAGGGGCTGTCACAGGCTTCTTTAGAAGTGCTGGCGATTGTTTCGTACAAGCAGCCGATCACACGGGCAGAAATTGAAGATATCCGGGGCGTGAAGTCTGAACGGATTCTGCACAGCCTCGTGTCAAAAGCGCTGCTGTGTGAGGTTGGCCGCGCCGACGGTCCCGGCCGTGCGATTTTATACGGCACGACACCTGTATTTCTTGAACAATTCGGCTTAAAAACACTGGACGAGCTCCCGCCGCTTCCTGAAAATGCGGAAGAAGACGTTCTCCAGGAGGAAGCCGACTTGTTCTTTGAAAACTTCAACCAAACTTTTGAGGATATTAAATAATAACGGTTTTTCATCATACGATAGTAGGGAAAGGCCATTGATGAATGACGCACATTGACGAAGTACAAGAGAGGAAGGAAACGGACGAAAATGGGAAATTCGATTGTGAGGGCCCATACTGAAGAAACTGGTAAATTTTTAGCCGAGGTTGTCACGATGGTCAGCAGCTATTTAAATCATACAACATTACCGGAGATGCAGGCTTCGGGAAAGGCGGATGAGGCATACTGCCGCGATGTGCTCAGTGTGCTGAGACGGATGACCGTCTTTTGCGAAGGCGCCCAGGAAGCCTGCCGCCGGCTCTTAATGCAGGAGCCGTTTCATGAGTCGAGAGCGGAGAAAACCCTGTATAAAGTGTATCATCAGTGCGTGGAAGAGTTTTTCATGCCGAAAAAGGATACATGGTATGAAAACAGCCGCGCCGCATATACAGGCCAAAGCGCGATTGAATTTTACCAGCGAGTGCCGGACTCGCTGCGGAGCCTTCTGCTTTCGCTCAGCAGTGAGTTTCTGCGCATGCGGGAAGAATTGGCGCAATATGAAGCATCAGGCTCAAATATGGTATCAGCCAGATAAAAACTCTCCCTTTTGGGAGAGTTTTTTTATGTAAAGTGATGTAATTGGTATTCATAAGTCATGGACATGCGCATAAACTTGTACAAACCCACAACAAGGACGTGAGCATTCATGCGCTTTCTCAAAAAAGCTGCCGTATTTCTTTTGACTTTTGTTATCCTTTTTTCCATTACAGACGGAAATACGGCACATGCCCAAATACATGTCAGCGCAAAAAGCGCGATTTTAATTGACGGAACATCAGGCAGGGTATTATTCGCTAAGGACGAACATCATAAGCGGCGGATCGCAAGCATTACTAAAATCATGACGGCGGTGCTGGCAATTGAATCAGGGAAGATGGAAAAGACCGTGACTGTTTCCCCGAATGCCGTAAAAACGGAAGGTTCAGCAATTTATCTTCAGCCGGGACAGAAAGTTAAGCTGAAAGATCTCGTATACGGGCTTATGCTGAGATCAGGAAATGATGCCGCTGCGGCAATAGCCGAATATGTCGGCGGAAGCCTTGACGGTTTTGTATTTATGATGAACCAAAAAGCCGAGCAAATCGGGATGGAAAATACAAAATTTCAAAACCCGCACGGACTGGATGACCACGAAAATTTATATTCAACGGCGTATGACATGGCGCTTTTGACCAAATACGCGATGAAGATCAAGGAATACCGGACCGTTTCAGGCACAAAAGTGTATAAAGCGGAAACGATGGACCGGGTGTGGAAAAATAAAAACAAGCTTTTGACAGGGCTCTATCCTTACAGCACTGGCGGAAAAACGGGTTACACAAAAATCGCGAAACGGACCCTCGTTTCGACGGCTTCAAAAGACGGAACGGATCTCATCGCAGTCACTATTAATGATCCGGATGACTGGGATGACCATATGAATATGTTTAATTATGTCTTTGAGAACTATAAAACCTATGTCGTCGCCAAAAAAGGCGGCATCCCGAAGCTGAAAAAGACGTTTTACGGAAAACACGCTTTTATTACCCGTGATGTTAAATATTTGTTAAAAGAGGATGAAATCGATGATGTGAAAATCAGCACAACCTTAATAAAACCGAAAAAAGCCTGGAAAAAGGATGCCTCTCTCATTCCTGATGTTGTCGGCCGGATGACCGTTATGCATGACGGGAAAGTGATCGCCAAGATCCCCGTCTATTATGAAAATGAGCGCCATAAAAAGCCGAAAAAGCATTTCATTGAAACATTTACGAGCCTTTTTATGAGCACGGCGGGCGGTTCAGTATGGTCAATTTAATCTGGGTCTGTCTGACTGTAATCGGACTTGTTTTTGCGATGTTTAACGGTACCTTGCAGGATGTGAATGAAGCTGTTTTTAAAGGAGCGAAAGAAGCTGTTACGATCTCGTTCGGATTAATGAGCGTCCTCGTGTTCTGGCTCGGCCTGATGAAAATAGCCGAGCAGTCCGGCCTTTTGGATATATTCAGCAGAATGTGCCGCCCGTTTATTTCTAAGCTGTTTCCCGATATTCCCCCTGATCATCCGGCTATGGGATACATCTTATCAAATCTCATGGCGAATTTTTTCGGGTTGGGAAATGCTGCGACACCCCTCGGCATTAAAGCTATGGAGCAGATGAAAAAGCTGAACGGCAACAAGTCTGAGGCCAGCCGTTCCATGATTACCTTTTTGGCGGTAAATACTTCGAGCATTACATTGATACCGACAACCGTCATTGCCGTCCGCATGGCTTATTCGGCGAAATCACCGACCGATATCGTCGGACCGACCATCTTAGCGACTTTAATTTCGGGAATCGGCGCAATTTTCATTGACCGCTACTTCTGGTACCGCCGCAAAAGAAAAGGGAGGTAAGCGAATGGAAATGGTGAATTGGCTGTCTTTAGCCATGATCCCGATTATTATCGCCGGTATATTGATATACGGCACGATCAAAAAAGTGCCGACGTATGAATCATTCGTTGAAGGCGGAAAAGAAGGAATTGAGATTGCGTTTTCCATCATTCCGTTTTTGGTCGGGATGCTTGTGGCGATCACCGTATTCCGGGCTTCAGGCGCGCTGGATTTTGTCATGGGACTTTGCAAGCCTTTCTTTACGGCGCTCGGCATTCCGGCAGAGGTCGTGCCGCTTGCTCTGATCCGTCCGATTTCAGGTACGGCGGCGCTCGGGATGACGACAGATTTGATCGCCGTGTACGGGCCTGATTCATTTATCGGCAGACTGGCTTCTGTCATGCAGGGATCGACTGATACGACGCTGTACGTCCTGACGGTATACTTCGGGGCGGTCGGCATTAAAAAAATGGGGGATGCTCTAAAGGTCGGTCTTCTTGCTGATTTGATCGGAGTGGTTGCATCAATCATCATAGTTACGTTATTATTTGGAAGCGCCTGAATCAGGCGCTTTTTATATATCAGAATAACTCTCCTTGAAAAAGCTTGTTTGTTCAAGTGGAAAAAAGTAAGATTATACTTGAGGTGAACGACATGGAAAGACTGCAAAAAGTTATTGCTCATGCCGGCGTGGCATCACGCAGAAAGGCAGAAGAGCTGATAAAAGAAGGAAAAGTAAAGGTGAATGGAAAAGTAATAACAGAGCTCGGCGTAAAAGTGACCGGTTCTGATCAGATTGAAGTAAACGGATTAAAGGTGGAACGGGAAGAACCCGTGTACTTTCTGCTTTATAAACCGAGAGGAGTGATCTCAGCAGCTGACGACGACAAAGGGCGGAAAGTGGTGACCGACTTCTTTAAAGAAGTGCCGCAGCGCATTTATCCGATCGGCAGGCTTGATTATGATACGAGCGGTCTTTTATTGCTGACAAATGACGGCGAGTTTGCCAACAAACTTATGCATCCGAAATACGAAATTGATAAGACATACGTCGCCAAAGTGAAAGGGATTCCTTCCAAGGAACTTCTGAGAAAGCTTGAGCGCGGCATTCAGCTTGAAGAAGGCAAGACGGCTCCGGCCAGAGCGAAAATGCTTTCCCTGGACAAAAGAAAGCAGACGAGCATCATTCAGCTGACGATTCATGAAGGCCGAAACAGACAGGTCCGCCGCATGTTCGAGGCGATCGGTCATGACGTGCTGAAACTCAAACGTGAAGAATACGCATTTTTAGATTTAAGAGGCCTTCACACAGGAGACGCAAGAGAATTGACGCCGCATGAGGTGAAAAGGCTGCGGGCTTTAGCCGACCACGGTAAAAACGCTTTCTAATTTTCACATAACCTTCAAAAATTACAAAACGTGAAGATGATATAATTGAATGGATTTGCAGGCAGGGGAGGGGAGCAGTGTACAATGAACAAAAAACGGCGGCGTTTATTCATTCGGACCGGCATCCTTCTCATCTTACTCTGCGCGCTCGGATATACCATCTATAACGCTGTTTACACAAACGGCGAGCGTATATCTGAGGGGTCCAAAGCCCCGAATTTCGCGCTGAAAGATACAGAGGGCAGAAACATAGAACTGAGTCAGTTAAAAGGAAAAGGTGTTTTTCTGAATTTCTGGGGAACGTGGTGCGAGCCTTGCAAGCAGGAATTCCCCTATATGGAAAACCAATATAAGTATTTTAAAGACCTCGGTGTAGAGGTGGTTGCGGTAAATGTCGGCGAATCAAAAATTGCAGTACATAATTTTATGAAAACATACGGCGTCAATTTCCCGGTTGCGCTTGATACTGACCGGCAAGTGCTGGACGCGTACGGCGTATCGCCTATACCGACGACTTTTTTGATCAATCCCGACGGAAAAGTCGTGAAAGTGGTGACCGGCACGATGACAGAACGCATGGTTCATGACTATATGAATTTAATTAAGCTGGAGGCGTCTTCATGAAAAAGGTCAAATGTGAATGCGGGCACGTGAATCCAGCCGGAACAGTTTTGTGCGAGTCGTGCGGGAAGCCTCTTGATGATCAAAAGTCGCCGCTTGCCGATATGCGGTACGACGGCAGCGCAAGACGTTCGCAAACATATAACAAAACAATCGTAGATAAAGTATGGAATTTCTTTTCTTCCGTTAAAGTCGGAATATGGCTGATCGTCATTACTCTGGCGGCTTCAGCATTCGGCACGGTTTTTCCGCAGGAAGCTTATCTGCCGCCGGGCGCCCAGCCGGATACATATTATGAACAGCAGTACGGTATAATCGGCAAAATCTATTATCTGCTGGGATTTCATCACCTGTACGGTTCATGGTGGTATATGCTCCTGATCGCATCCATCGGCATATCACTTGTCATCTGCAGCCTGGATCGGGTGATTCCTCTGTACAGAGCGCTGAAAAATCAAGGAGTTCAGCGGAATCCGGTCTTTTTGAAGAGGCAGCGTCTATACAGCCGGACGGAAACCGGTCTGAGCGCGGAGGCGGCTGATGGCATCAGAACACGTTTGAAAAAAAAGCATTATAGAGTGCGAGAACAAGAGGGAAGCATTCTGGCGGAAAAAGGGCGCTTTTCAAGGTGGGGGCCCTACGTCAATCATATCGGCCTGATCATTTTTCTGATCGGAGCCATGCTGAGGTTTGTCCCGGGGATGTATGTCGATGAAACCCTCTGGGTCCGTGAAGGCGAAACCGCCCAGATTCCCGGCACTGACGGCAAATATTACTTGAAAAACAATCGGTTCACCATGCAGACATATAACAAAAACACTGAGAAAAAAGTATTCGCCGACGCCATTGACAGAGCCGGAAACGGCAAAGTCGCCAAATCCTTCAATACGGATGCAATTTTGTACAAGAGGGAAGGCGACATTGTATTCGGTGAAAAGCCGAAGCTTAAAAGAGTCAAAGAAAACAATATCCGCGTCAATGAACCGCTGCGGTTCGACTCCTATTCCGTGTATCAGGTGGACTATAAAGAAAACCAGCTCGATCAGATGGTGTTTCAGCTGATCGACCAAAAAACAAAACAGTCATTCGGCAGACTGAAGATCAATCTTCTTGATCCAGACACGGACTATGATCTTGGTAACGGTTACAAAGTGCAGATCGCCAGTTATCTTCCTGATTTTTATTTTAACAAGGACGGAGAACCGAGCACGAAAACGAAGGTTCCGAACAATCCGGCTTTTGTCTTTAAAGTTACGGCTCCTGACAAGCCGAAAGGGGAGAAAAGCTTTGTTGCGATTCAGCAGACTGTTGAAGGTTCCGCGAATAACAAGTACAAATTAAAATTCGACCACGTGGAAACGAAAAACATTACAGGACTCACCGTCAGAAAAGATTTAACCTTATGGGTGCTTGCCGTCGGCGGCGCGATTTTTATGATCGGCGTCATTCAAGGAATGTACTGGCAGCACAGAAGAATCTGGATCAAAACCGGTGAAAATGAAGTGCTTGTGGCGGGTCATACGAACAAAAACTGGTTCGGTTTGAAAAAGGATATTGAATATGTTCTTAACGGGACCGGGATTAAAGAGCCGGCCGATCAAAAAGAACTGGTCAAAAATCAGGCCTAATGAAAAAGGAGTGGTGTCATGGCGGAGCTGAGCGCAAATTTTCTTTATGCTGCCTTTTTGATTTATTTAATTGCCGTCCCGGTTTTCGGCGGCGCCATCCGGGGAACAAAAGGTGCAAAGGACGGTAAGGGCCGCTGGTCGGCAATCGGAATCACGTTAACCATTCTCGGATTTATTTGCCATCTCGGCTACTTCATTGCGAGGTGGTCGGCAAGCGGACACGCGCCTGTCAGCAATATGTTTGAATTTACCACGTCATTCGGCATGATGCTTGTTCTCGCTTTTATTATTATTTACTTTATTTACAGACTGCCGTCTTTAGGCATGTTCACATTGTCTATCGCGCTGTTGCTTATTGCATACGCAAGCATGTTTCCGACCGACATTACGCCGCTTATTCCGTCACTGCAAAGCAATTGGCTGTACATTCACGTCACGACGGCGGCGCTCGGGCAGGCGATTCTTGCGATCAGCTTTGTAGCCGGAGTCATTTTCCTGTTAAAGCATGTCGATCAGTCCAGACCGGGCAAAAAAACGTTCTGGCTCGAAGTCATCATGTTTATCCTCGTGACGACCGTGGCATTTATCGCCGTCACGTCGGCATTCCGGCTGGCGGACTACAAAGCCGAATTTAATTGGGTGGATAAAAAAGATGCCAAAAGCGTCATGGTATATGATATGCCTGCGCTTGTCGGTCCGCATGAAGGAGAACTGCTTACAGAAGGCGCAATGAAGCCGTTTGTTGAGCTCCCGGCCATTTTTTCAGGCAGAAAGGTTAATACGGTGATCTGGTCGTTTGGCGCAGGTCTCGTCTTATACGGCGCGCTCAGGCTGATATTCAGAAAGAGAATCAGCGCTCTTTTAAGCCCGCTCGTCAAAAATGTGAATCTCGACTTGGTAGATGAAGTCGGCTACCGCGCCGTTTCCATCGGATTTCCGGTATTTACACTCGGCGCGCTTGTGTTTGCGATGATTTGGGCGCAGCTTGCATGGACGCGTTTTTGGGGCTGGGACCCTAAGGAAGTATGGGCGCTGATCACCTTTTTATTTTACGCAGCATACTTGCACTTGCGGCTGTCAAGAGGCTGGCATGGCGAAAAATCGGCATGGCTCGCCGTCATCGGCTTTGCCATTATTATGTTTAACTTAATTTTTGTAAATCTCGTGCTTGCCGGACTTCATTCGTACGCATAGATGCCGAAAGCCGATACAGTTCTCAAGCCGCCGCACAGTTTGTTAAAATGAAAGTAACAGAAGGAAAGCAGGGGGAAAACGATGGATCAAACAAATGAAACTAAAATATTAGTAGTAGATGATGAAGCCAGAATTCGCCGCCTTTTAAGAATGTACCTTGAACGGGAAAACTATGTGATTGAAGAAGCGGAAAACGGCGATGAGGCCATTAAAATGGGGCTGGCCTCAGATTATGATCTGGTGCTCTTGGATTTAATGATGCCGGGAACAGACGGAATAGAAGTATGCCGGCAGCTCAGAGAAAAAAAAGCGACGCCGATTATCATGCTGACGGCAAAAGGGGAAGAAGCCAACCGCGTTCAGGGGTTTGAAGCGGGTACGGACGATTATATCGTGAAGCCTTTCAGCCCGAGAGAAGTGGTGCTTCGGGTAAAGGCGCTTTTAAGAAGAGCTTCTCAAACATCCTATCTGACAGCAAATACGCCGACAAAAAATGTGCTCGTTTTTTCACATCTTTCCATCGATCACGATGCTCACAGAGTGACTGCGGACGGCACGGAAGTGAGCCTGACGCCGAAGGAATACGAACTGCTGTATTTTCTGGCGAAAACACCGGACAAAGTGTATGACAGAGAAAAGCTTTTAAAAGAAGTATGGCAGTATGAATTTTTCGGAGACCTTAGAACGGTGGATACCCATGTAAAACGGCTCCGTGAAAAATTAAACAAAGTATCTCCGGGAGCGGCGAAAAAAATCGTCACCGTCTGGGGAGTGGGTTACAAATTTGAGGTAGGCGCTGAATGAAGTTTTGGAAAAGCGTAGTAGGAAAGCTTTGGTTTACCATTCTTTCACTCGTATTAATTGTTTTATTTATTTTAACGGTGCTGCTTCTCGAATTCATAGAGAATTACCACGTAGAAGAAGCGGAAAAAGATTTAACGCAGCTTGCCGATAAAATAGCGGTCATTATAGAAAATCATGAAGACCAGCCGCTTGCCAGATCCATCACGTGGGAGCTGGCGGACAACTTAACGAGCATCGCGATCATTCAGGATGATCAGCACGTCTGGTATTCGCCGAATGACGATAATCATTTATCATCTATTACATTGGAGCAGATCAAACGCGACCGGGATTTGCACAAGGCGCTGACAGACCGCAAAAAAGTAAGCAAACGCGCGGCGCCCAATGATGCCGGTTCCGATAACGAACGGCTGATCGTCGGCGTGCCGTATGAAAAAGACGGCAAAAAAGGCATGGTCTTTTTATCTCAGTCGCTGCTTGCCGTCAAAGATACGACGAAACATACGACACGGTATATCTTTCTTGCGGCGGGAATTGCCATCGTTTTGACAACGTTTTTCGCGTTCTTTTTATCCAGCAGGGTGACGTACCCGCTTCGGAAAATGCGGGAAGGCGCCCAGGACTTGGCGAAAGGGAAGTTTGATACAAAAATTCCGATTCTGACTCAAGATGAAATCGGGGAACTGGCCATTGCCTTTAATCAGATGGGCCGGCAGCTCAATTTCCATATCAACGCGCTGAATCAGGAAAAAGAACAGCTGTCGAATATTTTAAGCAGTATGGCAGACGGGGTCATCACCATTAATATCGACGGCACCATTTTGGTGACGAACCCGCCGGCCGAACGTTTTCTGCAGGCTTGGTATTACGAGCAGAATATGAACATTAAAGAAGGAGACAACCTTCCTCCTGAAGCAAAAGAGCTTTTTCAAAATGCCGTGAGCACAGAAAAAGAGCAAATGATTGAAATGACGCTTCAAGGAAGGTCATGGGTTTTATTGATGTCGCCTCTTTATGCGGAATCACACGTCCGCGGCGCCGTGGCCGTGCTCCGTGACATGACCGAAGAGCGCAGGCTTGATAAATTGCGTGAAGATTTCATTGCCAATGTCAGTCATGAACTCAGAACTCCGATTTCTATGCTGCAAGGATACAGTGAGGCAATAGTGGACGACATTGCAAGTACCGAAGAGGAGAAAAAAGAAATCGCGCAGATCATTTATGATGAATCCCTTCGCATGGGCCGGCTTGTCAATGACTTGCTGGACTTGGCCAGAATGGAATCCGGACATACGGGTCTGCACTATGAAACGGTGAACCTGCATGAATTTCTGGAGAAGATTTCCCGCAAATTTTCCGGGGTAGCGAAGGAAAAAGGGGTTTCGCTCACAGAAGACATTGCGGTGTCTCAGCCGGAGTGTGTCTTTGACGAAGACAAAATGGAACAGGTGTTTACCAATCTTATAGACAACGCGCTGCGTCATACAGAGTCAGGCGGAAGCGTTCATATCGCGGCTCAGACCGTAAAAGACGGACTGAAAATCGATATTAAAGATTCCGGCTCGGGAATACCTGAAGAGGACCTGCCTTTTATTTTTGAACGTTTTTATAAAGCGGACAAGGCGAGAACAAGGGGCAGGGCGGGAACCGGACTCGGGCTCGCTATCGTAAAAAATATCGTGGAAGCGCACGGCGGCTCAATTGCGGTGCACAGCAGCATCGACAAAGGGACGGCGTTTACATTTTATATTCCGACAAAAGTGCAGGATGGCGTCTGAAATTGACGAACAATCTTGTTCCATACGAAACACCCGCAGAACATGCGGGTGTTTTTTTGTTAATTTCCCCTTTAAAAATTTAAGAATATGTTAATATAAATTCCCTTCCAAATTCCAGTTTCTCGTAATATAGTTGTAATGTAACTTTTCAACGCATTTATACGACAAAAAAGTGAACGGAGGGGCTTCCCATGGAAGAAACCTTTCAGATATTATATGATGCATATCATCAAGATTTATACCAATTTTTATTTTATATGGTAAAAGATAAAACACAGGCTGAGGATTTGGCGCAGGAAGTGTATATCCGCGTCTTGAATTCCTATCATACATTCGAAGGTAGAAGCAGTGAAAAAACATGGCTGTTGTCCATCGCGCGCCATGTGGCGATTGACTGGTTCCGCAAGCAGCAGACGATCAGACAGCGTATTATGGGTACGTTTGATTGGGATACACAAGATGTCAGAGATCAGCATTTGCTTCCGGACGAACTCGCCGTACAGCATGAAAATGTCCGGGAAATTTATACCGCGCTTGATCACTGCACCATTGATCAAAGAGCTGTTATTATCTTGAGATTTATTCAGGGATATTCCATTCAGGAAACAGCTGCCGCTCTCGGCTTCTCGGAAAGCAAAGTCAAAACGACCCAACACAGAGGGCTCAAAATACTTCGGAAACAGATGGAGCTTTTGAGGGAGGAGCTAATGGATGATGAAGTCATATTGGAACGAAGAAAGAGTAGAGGAGTTGTTAAGACAACTTCCGGCGGTTAGAGATCATCGTTCACCAGAGGCCATTTACCGGAATATTGAAACGGGTAAACAGTATAGAAAAAAACCGGCCCGAAGCAGGATCGGCCCCGCAACAGCCGCCATCTGCGCATTGTGCATCGCTCTGATTATATCTCCTCACCTGCTGACAAGAAACGAATCTTCCGGTGATCTTACAGCTGACAGCAGTCAGGTTGAAAAAGCCAGTCAGTCAGCTTCAGTCAAGCCGGAACAGAAGACGTTTGTCGTCTCAAACCAAAACAAAAACAAATACATTACGTTGGCGTTTGCCGATTCAGAAACATCCGCCGTTATTCCGATCAGTTTTGAAAAAAGGAAGCCCGACGAATCGGTTTCAGAGGCTTTATCCGAGGCAGAAAACCTGGAAGTGCCCGAATCTTTCCTGTCTGTACCCCGGCTTTTGGACGGTGTTCAAGTAAGTGCGGATAAGAAGGATCTGCTTGTACAAGTAAACGGACGGCTATCAATTGAATCAGTGGCCGAAGCTGATTTATTGAAAAAGGTGCTGAAAGAGACTTTGACCTGGAGTCCTTACGAGCGGATTAAAATGACAAAGATTCAAAATGGAGCAGGACAGGATCTTTATAAAGCATACGGTATTGCCGCTGAGATGTCCGTACATAAGCAGGCAAAACGGGCGTATTTTTCTTACCGTGACAATCTGGGACAAGAGTATCTCATTCCGTCGGAACAAACCTATTCTTCAGTAGAGCAAGCCATTGACGGAATGAAAACAGATAAAGACTCACAGACCGCAGGCGTCATTGAAGCAGATGCGATTGCATCAGTATCCGAAATTAAAAACGGCCGGCAGCTGCAAATCCAATTGTCCGAAAAACATACGGTGGAAGATTCGCTAGAAGGGATTTTAATGATCGAAGGACTTTTGTTAACCGCGAAGGAATTCGGTTTTTCTGAGGTGCTGTTCACACATGCGCGTGCAAAGAAAGTCGGTAATTATGATGTGACAAAACCAATCGCTGTGCCTGCCGCGCCTAATCCGCTTCCCATCCATTAAACGTTAAAAACCCAAAACATTTATATGTTTTGGGTTTTTGTCTGTTACGGAAGGTCAATCAATTTAACTGAGACAATATCCTGAATTGAAGCCAGCTCATTGACGACTTTATCATCCAGGTGTTTATCAAAAGAAAGCATCATAATGGCTTCTCCGCCTTTTTCTTTACGGCCTACCTGCATGGTGGCGATATTGATATCGTTATCGCCGAGGATGCGTCCGACGCGTCCGATTACGCCAGTCGTATCCTGATGCTGGATATATACGAGGTGGCCGGCAGGATGTAAGTCAATATTAAAGCCGTTCAGTTCAACGATTCTTTCACCGAAGTGAGGGATATACGTAGCCGTTAACGTAAAGGTGCTCCGGTCTCCGGTCACTTTTACGCTGATGAAGTTATCATATCCTGATTCATTGGAGGAAATCTTTTCGCTGAAGCTGATTCCGCGTTCTTTTGCGACACCGCCGGCATTCACTTCATTGACCGTTGAGTCTACACGCGGTTTTAAGAAGCCGGACAGCAGGCTTTTTGTAATAAACGATGTTTCAAATTTGGCGATGGTGCCTTCATATTGAATCGCAACATCTTTGACGGGTTCCTTCATACATTGTGACACGAGACTTCCGATTTTATCGGCAATTTGGTGATAAGGCTGAATTTTTTTGAATTCATCCTTCGTCATCGCTGGCAGGTTGATCGCTGACATGACAGGCAGGCCTTTTGCAAATTGAAGCACTTCTTCAGAAACCTGCGCCGCAACATTCAGCTGTGCTTCTTTCGTTGAAGCGCCTAAGTGAGGTGTGGCAATCACTAACGGATGGTCGGGAAGTTTAGATTCAACAGGCGGCTCCACTTCAAACACGTCAAGCGCAGCGCCTGCGACATGCCCGCTTTCCAGTGCTTCCAAAAGCGCCGCTTCATCAATGATTCCGCCTCTTGCGCAGTTAATAAGGCGGACGCCTTTTTTCGTTTTGGCGATGGTCTCTCTATTAAGCAGTCCTTTTGTTTCCTTTGTTAAAGGCGTGTGAACGGTAATGATATCCGCACTTTCAAGCACTTCTTCGAAGGTCCGGCTGTTTACCCCGATTTTGCCGGCTCTTTCTTCGGTTAAGAACGGATCGAACACATGAACCGTCATACCGAACGCTCTGGCGCGCTGGGCGATCTCGCTTCCGATCCGGCCGAGACCGATAATTCCCAGAGTCTTTCCGTAGAGTTCCGCCCCGACAAAAGCCGTCCGGTTCCATTCTCTAGATTTTACTGAGATATTGGCTTGCGGGATGTGTCTCATTAATGAAGAAATCATCGCGAATGTATGCTCTGCCGTTGAAATCGTGTTTCCGTTTGGCGCATTTATCACGATAACTCCATGTTTTGTGGCCTCATCGATGTCGATGTTATCCACCCCGACACCGGCTCTGCCGACGATTTTTAAAGAGGTCATTTTTTCAAACAATTCTTCGGTTACTTTCGTGGCACTGCGGACTAACAGGGCATCAAAGGTATGTAATTCATCTTCTGCATCCGCGACGTTTTTTTGAACAATTTCTATAAAGTCTGATTCCATCAGCGGCTTTAAGCCGTCATTGCTCATCTTATCTGAGACCAAAACTCGAAACATTGTTAGATTTCCTCCTAGTTTAGCTGACTAAATATCTGATAATTTATCATATTCTCAATAGAGTGTCAATGCGTATTGACGCAGTAAAGGAGAAAAGGAAACCGCTCATTCAGTTAAAAAATGAGTTTCGCCAATATTTTATATAAAATTGAGCAGTTCGCTATACAATTGCAATGTGATCATATATAATGTGAATAAATTCATAAGATCAATCTTCGGGGCAGGGTGAAATTCCCTACCGGCGGTGATGAGTATCATACTCTAAGCCCGCGAGCTGCTTCGGCGGCAGGATCCGGTGAGATTCCGGAGCCGACAGTATAGTCTGGATGGGAGAAGATGGAGGTTCAGCAGACGTTTTGATGCTCATATCAAACGTTTCTTTGCTAAGCCTTAGTAAACTCCCGCTTTTTTATAAAAGCGGTTTTTTTATTGAGGTGTAAAGAACCTTTCCTCTTTTCGAGAGATTTGATCGAAAAGGAGAGAGCATTGTGAAAGTAAAAAAATTAGTTGTTATCAGTATGCTTAGCAGCATTGCCTTTGTGCTTATGCTGTTAAATTTCCCGTTTCCGGGTCTGCCGGATTACTTGAAAATTGATTTCAGTGACGTTCCTGCAATTATCGCCATTTTGGTTTACGGGCCTGCGGCGGGGATTGCGGTTGAAGCGATTAAAAATATTCTGCAGTATATCATTCAAGGAAGCATGGCCGGCGTGCCTGTCGGGCAGGCGGCCAATTTTATCGCGGGGACGCTGTTTATCCTGCCGACGGCGTTTATGTTTAAAAAACTCAAGTCTGCAAAAGGGCTTGCGGTGAGCCTGCTGGCCGGAACCGCGGCGATGACTGTTCTGATGAGTATTTTGAACTATATTCTCATCCTGCCCGCGTATACTTGGTTTTTGCATTCACCGGCACTGTCAAACAGCCAGTTAAAAACAGCGGTTGTTGCGGGAATTCTGCCGTTTAACATTGTGAAAGGCATTATCATCACCATCGTATTTACGTTCATCTTTACGAAGCTTAAACCTTGGATTGAGCAAAAACGCAGCGTTCAAACACAATAATGACTGAAAGCGTCCGCCTCGTAAAACACAGGCCGGGCGCTTTTTTTTGTTTGTTGGATCGGCAAAAAAATAAGACTCCGGCCGATAACAGCCGGAGTCTTATTCACGTATAAAGCTCCTCTCACGGGGAGGGCTTTTCTATTCGTATTTCAGCGGGTCGCCTTCAAACGGTTCATCCGCAACTTTGATTGAATCAGTAGGGCATCCTTCAAATGCGTCAATCATATCTTCTTCCAGCACTTCCGGAACTTCGACGACACCTTTATTTTCGTCAAGCGTAACGAATGCAATGCCTTCATCATCATAATCATAAATGTCTGGTGCCGCAGCTCCGCAAGCGCCGCATGCAATACACGTATCTTTATCTACGATTGTGTACTTTGCCATGAAAAAAACCTCCCAGATTGTTCGTGTTGGAACAAATGGTTTACCTTATATATTTTTAAATATAACACCTATTCCTCTTACTTATTGTAATGATGTTGGTGTCAAATTTCAACAGAAAAATGATTGAGAATGCTTATCACATAAGGGATTCTCTATAGCAGTTCCCCCTAAAAGATGACTTTAAACGTCAAATTTATATGAAAATCTGTTAAAATAAAAAGAACAAAAAAACGAAACTTGTTGAGAGAAGAAATGTAGGTGTGTTGAGATTGGCGATAAACTACTTTGATACCGTGGTTCTCGACTGTCTGGACAAAATAGACGGCGAACGGACTCCGAGTGCCGTGTTTCATTTATTAAAAGGAAAAAAGTCGTCTCAAACCATTCAGGATGCGGGCTTATTTCAGATCGCTAAATATTTCGGCATGGCTTCACAGTGCGAACGCGGCGATATTGCTGCTTCGATGCATAAACTCACCGGAGACTCATACATTACAGCCGGAAAAGAAGAGGGAACGTGGAAAGTGACTGCACGCGGCGTTCAAACGCTTGAACGGGCGTTTGCAGAGCGGCCTTGGCCGAAGCACTGCCACGGCGCGAATTATCAAACGCCGGCTGTCATCCTCTGGAAGCGGCTGTCCCTGCTCATTCAAGTCCTGTCAAACAAAGAGCATCAATGCAGTCAATATATCCCGGTTACAAACGATGTACAGACGCTGAGATGGGTCAAACGGTTTATGCGGAAAACCAGAGATGTCAAAGAACTCTCCGTCCAAATGCATGACACGCTGTTTCAGCTTCTGCAAGGCGTAAGTGAACGGCAGGCGCTTATTTTCGTCTATTCTCTAACCTCATTCGACAGAATCGGCAGCACGAATAAGCAGCTCGCTCTTCAGCTGAACGAAGATGAATGGTATGTGTCCGTTCAGTTTTGGGGAGCGGTACATTATGTTATTCAATCGCTTCCGCAATGTGCACATCCAGCTCTGCGCGAACTGTTGTCCGACCTGCAGTCGGAAAGCGCGCTCACGCAGTCTGCCAGAAAAACCTATGAGCTCTTGGAAAAAGGGTTTCCGATTGAACGGATCGCCGCAATCAGAAATTTAAAAACTGCCACAATCGAAGATCATATCGTAGAAATATCGCTGCATCAGCCTGCATTTTTTATAGAACAGTACATTTCTGAAGAGGAACAGCGTATGATAACGGCATTTGCAAAACAGCATCAAACGAATAAAATTAAACGGATTCGCGAAGGAATGCAGATGCGCTTCAGCTATTTTCAGATCAGGCTGGCGCTGGCAAAGACGGTGAAACAGCATGACTGAGCTGCACAAAGCTTTATACCGGAATTTTGGTTTGCATTCGTTTAAAAAAGGGCAGGAAGAAATCATCACCAGCGTGCTTCAAAAGAAGGATACGATTGCCATGCTTCCGACAGGCGGGGGGAAATCATTATGCTATCAGCTTCCGGGTTACATAATGGACGGGCTGGTACTGATTATTTCACCTCTTCTTTCATTAATGGAAGATCAGGTGCAGCAGCTGAAAGCGAAAGGAGAAAAGCGGGTTGCGGCATTAAACAGCATGCTGAATTCTGACGAGCGGCATTTTGTCCTCAGCAACATCAGCCGTTACAAATTTCTTTATATGTCTCCTGAAGCCCTCTCGTCACCTTATGTGCTGAATCGTTTGAAAAACGTCCCGGTCAGTTTATTTGTCATTGATGAGGCTCATTGCATATCAGAGTGGGGACATGATTTCAGGCCTGATTATTCAAAGCTCGGACCTTTCAGGCAAGCACTCGGCAAGCCGCCTGTATTGGCGCTGACCGCGACAGCGACGAAAGAAACGCTCAGGGATGTGACGGATGTGCTCGGACTTGAGCATGCGGTGCGCCATCTATATTCGGTCAACCGGCCGAATATTCTCTTGGCGATTGAACATGTGGCTGATAATGCCGAAAAAATCAGCAGGGTCACAGAGCTTGCCGAAAAGCTCGAGGGCCCGGGCATCGTATATTGTCCGACCAGAAAATGGGCGGAAGAGCTTGCGGCCGAGCTGAACGAAAAAACGGGAAAGCGGACGGATTATTATCACGGGGGAATGGATACAGGCGACAGGATATTAATTCAGCAGCAATTTATCCATAACCAGCTTGATTGCATTTGCTGCACCAATGCGTTCGGCATGGGTGTGGATAAGTCTGATATCCGCTTTGTTATTCATTTTTATCCTCCCCAAACGGCCGAGGCCTTTATGCAGGAAATCGGAAGAGCGGGCCGCGACGGCAGCCCAAGTGTCAGTATTTTGCTGAGAGCGCCGGGCGATACCGAGCTTCAGCAGCAGATTATTCAGACAGAAAGTTTGTCCGATTACGACCTGGAAGGCATTCTGGCCGTCATACGGGACGCCGGTACAAGCGATGAGCGAAAGCTTCGGGATGTTCTGATAAGCAAGGGCGTTCAGGAAACACAGGCGCGAACGGCCATCCACCTGTACCTGCAAGGAAAAACCAATAAAGAGCAGCTGCAAGAAGAACTGACATGCCGCGTGGAAAAGAAGCTGCATAAAATGAACCGCTTTTCGGCGTTATTGGAGCGGAAAGAATGTATAAGAGAAGCGCTATTAGCTTACTTTGATGAATCGTATGAGCCTGAAGGTCCAACCGGGCAATGCTGCAGCAGCTGCGGAATGGATCTGACCCCATACGAGCAAAAAGGAGAACGGAAAAACATGGAGCGGTTTGAAGATTGGAAGCTGGAATTAGACCGGATTTTCGGTTTAGAGTCTGCGGGTGAGTTCAGCTGAAACGGCAAAGCGAATTGATCCATCAGCTCTCAGACAGGGAGATTGTTATACAGCTTTATGCCACCCAATTGCTCATATTGGCGGCTTCTGCTGTCATCGGCTTTTTCTGTTTTACCGATGTTCACGATTTTTTAAAGCTGTGGCATATACGTGACGATAATATCATATGGTACGGTGTAACTCTTGCTGTCCTTGTCATTTTTGCCGATCTGGCGGTGATGAAATGGTGTCCTTCGAATTTATATGATGACGGCGGTATTAATGTATTGCTTTTTAAGAAAAGGCCGGTATTGCACATTTTGTTTTTGACGCTTCTCATTGCGTTCAGCGAAGAGATTTTATTCAGAGGCGTTCTGCAGACACATATCGGCTTATGGGCGGCCAGCTTTATTTTTACCGTGCTTCATTTCAGATACTTGGCGAAATGGCTTCTGTTTATTATGGTTGCGGGCATCAGTCTTTTGCTGGGGCTTATCTATGAATGGACCGGTAATTTATTCGTTCCGGTTACAGCACATTTTATTATTGATGCGGTATTTGCCTGTCAGGTCCGTTTTCAATATGTTAGGAGGGGTTTGCATGACGGAAATGTCAAGAGTTGAAAGAAAAAAAGCTCAGCAGCTGCGTGCCGAGCAGCAGATTGCCGCGGCCGCGGATGAACAAATTGAATATCTTGAAGACAGCCTCCCGACAAGACAATCTGTAAAAGAGGAGCGTAAAAAAAAGGAAGAACAGGTGAAGGAAAAAACCAAAACAAAAACGCCGCTGTTCACTTTTCTGACCGTCCTGTTTATTGTTGTGACAATCGGTGTCTTTTTCGGTCTTCTGTATATGACAAACAGCAGCAGATTTGACCCGAAGGATTATGAAGATGTCTTTATAGACCACAGTGAAAGCGCGCCTGCCGTGATTCCGAAAGCGGACGTGCAGAAAGAAACATCTGAAACCGCTCTTTTAAAAAAGCCGGAAAAAAAGTCTGAGGACAAAGAAAAGAAAGAAGCGGCTCCATCTGAAAAAACGAAAGAAAAACCGAGTGAAAAAACACCGAAAAAAACGGAAACAGCTTCAGAAAAACAGGTAAAGCCGACAGAAACCGAATACGCGGAGACAAAACAGCAGTCTCCGCCGGCTGTCCGTGAAAAGCGAGTTCCGGCTGCCGGCAGTGATCAAGCGGAGACCGTCCAGCAAAAAGTGCGGACCGTCCAGCATACTGTCCAGCCGAAAGAAACGCTTTACCGCATTTCAATGAAATATTATAAAAGCCGTGCAGGCGAAGAAAAAATCCGCAGTTACAATGGGTTAAACGGAAACGATGTGTATACAGGCCAGGTTCTGAACATCCCGCTTTCCGAATAAATACATATTTTCACCGCGGCTTTCATATAGTGTACCAATGAAAACGGACAAGGTGTGAAGCGAATGGATTCTTTATGGAAGCAATTAGACCGATTTGCTGACGGACCGACGAAACAAATGCTTCAGGCGCTGGTTAAACGGAAATTAAAATACGAAAATTATGCCAAGCAATGCCGAAGATGGCAGTGGGCGTCCCTCGTTTGCTTTTCCCTGATGTGCGTACTGCTGATTTTTAAAAGCTTCAATGCCCCTCAAGCTTCTCCGCAGCTGATTCTGCAGGAAATATTAGGCCATACGGTTTATTTGTGCTGGATTATGGCTTCCGCTTTTGCGTACTGCACTTCTTATTATTTTAAAAAAAAGGAAGAAAAAGCCGAGGGTGAATTTCATAAGCTGAGATGTGAAATTATCCAAAAAAGCACGGATTTATGGCCCCAGCCGGAAAAATGGGGGGCGAGAGAATCTGTTTTTCACCTGATGAAACATCGGTATGATATCAATCTTTATTTTGAAAGCAAATAAAAAGAGGCGTTTTCCGGAAAGGATAGAAACGTCTTTTTTTGTTTGTCCGTCTAATGTAAGACAATGACAGAATGGAGAGTGCGTTTATGAAGCTTACAGCGGGAATTCTTGGCTCATTGGCGGGAGCGGCTGCGGTTATGGCGGCTGTCATGTACAAAACGGCAAACGGCAGCCACCTGAAAACACATACATTTATGCTTGATAAAATGAAAGGGATGAAGCCGCTCACCATCTTTTTTATATCTGACGTGCACCGCCGTTTAATTGATGAAAAGCTTCTCCGGGAAGCATCAGTTTATAAGCCGGATGCCGTTTTGCTCGGCGGTGATTTGGCGGAGGGCGGAGTTCCATACGCCAGAATCGAGGAAAACATCAAACGTCTGACTGCTCTTGCGCCTGTTATTTATGTGTGGGGAAATAATGATTACGAGGTCAGCCAGCAAAAATTGCTTTCTCTTCTTCAGGCATATAAAGTGATCCCGCTGAGAAATGAATCGGTTCAGTTTGCTTATAAAGGGGAAACGGTTACGATCTGCGGGGTGGATGATATCAGAATGATGATGGATGATTACGAATCTGCAATCAGACATACGGACGAAAACAAAGTAAACCTTCTGCTATGCCATAACCCGGGCATCCATGAGCAGATGAATGAGTCTGACGGAATTGACGCTGTGTTCAGCGGCCATACGCACGGCGGCCAAATCCGTTTCGGCCGGTTCGGTCCGTATGAATTGGGCGGGACGGGAACGGTAAAGAAAGCGCATTACCTGATCAGCAACGGCTACGGGACGACAAAAGTTCCGCTGAGGCTCGGAGCGAAACCTGAGACGCATATCATCACCCTGTGCGGACCGGATGAGCCGTTTTCCTGAAACAAATCCGGCCGAGTCGATAAAAAACGGCATTCTGCTTGTCTTCCCGCTGTACACGGTGTAAACTGATAACAAATTAAGAACCTATGACTCATTTATTCATATACTGTGTTATATGATTTGTGTGCAAGAAGAGGCAGGAGGGAACATTATGCGGCTTGAGCGTCTGAACTATAATAAGATTAAAATCTTTTTAACCCTCGACGATCTGACTGATCGGGGACTGACAAAAGAAGACCTCTGGAAGGACTCGTTTAAAGTCCACCAGTTATTTAAAGATATGATGAATGAAGCAAATACAGAGCTCGGCTTTGAAGCGAATGGTCCGATCGCGGTGGAAGTATATTCTCTTCAGGCACAAGGCATGGTTGTGATTGTCACGAAAAATCATGACGCGGACGCAGAAGACGACGAATATGACGACGATTATATCGAGATGCAGGTCAAACTTGACGAAAGCCCGGATATTATTTATCAGTTCCATTCGTTTGAAGATATCATTCAGCTTGCCGGGAGCCTTCATCGCATCGGGATTACCGGCGGAACCGTCTACCACTATGAGGACCAGTACTATGTAAGTCTTGAAGACCTCGGCTCCCGTTCTGCAGAAGGCGTTGTCGCGGTGCTGGCCGAATACGGGCACCCTGCGACGATTACGATTTACAGGCTCCATGAGTACGGAAAACTCATCATGGACGGCAATGCTGTGGAGACCATCGAGAGACATTTTTCATAAAAAAAGAGACGAAACGGCAGCTGTTTTCAGCGGCCGTCTTTTTTTAAGCGAAATAATGGAAAAATCATTGTCTTTCTTCTATGCACGGAGATATTGAAGGTGTATACTAGTCACTGAAAGGGAGCATGAGAGAAACAGAAGATTTTAGGAGGTTAACTCAAATGGAAGCCGATCGATTCACCGGTCATAATGAAGAAGACAAACATGATGTATTAAAATCAACCCAAACCGTAATACATAAAGCTCTGGAAAAATTGGGGTATCCAGAAGAAGTGTATGAACTGCTGAAAGAGCCGCTCAGATTATTAACGGTTAAAATTCCGGTTCGGATGGATGACGGGTCTGTGAAAATATTTACAGGCTATCGTGCACAGCACAATGATTCCGTAGGTCCGACAAAAGGCGGTATTCGTTTTCACCCGAATGTAACTGAAAAAGAGGTGAAAGCACTTTCTATCTGGATGAGTTTAAAATGCGGAATTATTGATCTTCCTTATGGCGGTGGTAAAGGCGGAATTGTTTGTGATCCGAGAAATATGTCATTCAGAGAGCTTGAAAGACTGAGCAGAGGATACGTCAGAGCAATCAGTCAGATTGTCGGACCGACTAAAGATGTCCCGGCACCAGACGTATTTACAAACTCGCAGATTATGGCTTGGATGATGGATGAATATTCAAGAATTGATGAATTTAACTCACCTGGCTTTATTACGGGAAAACCGCTTGTACTGGGCGGATCCCACGGCAGGGAATCAGCTACAGCAAAAGGCGTCACCATCTGCATAAAAGAAGCGGCCAAGAAAAAAGGTCTTGATATTCAGAACGCGCGCGTCGTCGTACAAGGTTTCGGAAACGCGGGCAGCTATCTGGCTAAGTTTATGCATGACGCCGGCGCGAAAGTTGTCGGAATTTCTGACGCGTACGGAGGTCTTTACGATCCGGACGGTCTTGATATTGATTATCTGCTTGACCGCAGAGACAGCTTCGGAACAGTGACGAAGCTTTTCAATGACACCATTACGAATCAGGAGCTGCTTGAGCTTGACTGTGATATACTTGTCCCGGCAGCGATAGAAAACCAAATTACAGATGAAAACGCTGACCGCATTAAAGCGAAAATCGTGGTAGAGGCGGCAAACGGACCGACGACACTGGAAGGAACGAAAATCCTGACAGATAAAGGAACGCTGCTTGTTCCCGATGTTTTGGCGAGCGCCGGCGGTGTAACGGTTTCTTATTTCGAATGGGTTCAAAATAACCAGGGCTTCTACTGGAGTGAAGAAGAAGTCGAAGAAAAACTGGAAAATATGATGGTAAAATCGTTTAATAATATTTATGAAATGTCCCAAAACCGCCGGATTGACATGAGGCTTGCGGCTTACATGGTCGGCGTGCGGAAAATGGCGGAGGCTTCGCGCTTCAGAGGCTGGATATAAACCAATCGTTTGCATAAACAAAAAAAATCTCCTATGATGATATAGGAGATTTTTTATATGAGTGGAAACTTATGATGGAAATGCCAATCGCAGGAGTTGAAGGACATGACAGAAGAAAAAGCAATTATAATAGGCGGAGGTCCTTGCGGATTATCGGCGGCTATACATCTGAAGCAAATCGGCGTGAACGCCCTTGTGATCGAAAAAGGAAATGTCGTAAACAGCATTTATAACTATCCGACACACCAAACGTTTTTCAGTTCAAGTGAAAAATTAGAAATCGGCGATGTCGCCTTTATTACGGAAAACAGAAAACCGGTCAGAATTCAGGCTCTCTCGTACTACAGAGAGGTTGTCAGAAGAAAAGAGCTGCGCGTAAACGCCTTTGAAACGGTGGAGCGCGTGACAAAACAGGAAGACGGCCGTTTTCTTGTAGAAACGTCAAAAGACCGCTATCTCACTCCGTTTTGTATTATTGCGACAGGATATTATGATCATCCGAATTATATGAACATACCGGGTGAAGAGCTTCCTAAGGTATTTCATTACTTTAAAGAAGGCCATCCTTATTTTGATAAAGATGTTGCCGTAATCGGCGGGAAAAATTCAAGCGTGGACGCGGCTTTGGAACTGGTGAAGTCCGGCGCGCGCGTCACGGTGCTTTACAGAGGGAATGAATACTCCCCGAGCATCAAGCCGTGGATTCTGCCCGAGTTTGAGGCCCTCGTCAGAAACGGCACGATCCGGATGGAATTCGGCGCTTGTCTTGAAGAAGTGACGGAAGATGAGATCATTTTCCGCTCAGGCCGGAATGAGACGGTCAGGCTGAAAAACGATTTTGTATTTGCCATGACGGGATATCATCCGGATCACGGTTTTCTCGAAAAAATCGGTGTCCAGATTGATGCAGAATCAGGCAGACCGTTTTTCCGGGAAGAAACGATGGAAACAAATGTTGACGGTGTTTTTATTGCCGGAGTCATTGCGGCAGGAAATAACGCCAATGAAATTTTTATCGAAAACGGCCGTTTTCACGGCGGCTTGATCGCAAAAGAAATTTCAAAACGGCTGGGTGCAGAGAGCATATGATCATTCATATGCTCTTTTTTTAGAAATTGAAAGATGTAAAAATATGAACAACATGGTACGATAGATATAGGAATATAAAGGAAAGAGGTTGCCTGATGTTTGCAATCATCTCTGCAGGAATCGCTCCCGGCATTGCGCTGTTAAGCTATTTTTATTTAAAAGATCAGTATGACAATGAACCCGTACATATGGTGCTGAGGTCTTTTTTTCTCGGAGTTGTACTCGTGTTTCCGACCATGTTTATCCAATATGTTCTTGAAAAAGAGCATGTAGGGGGAGGAAGCTTTTTCGTTTCTTTTTTGTCTTCAGGTTTTTTGGAAGAATCGGTGAAATGGTTTGTTCTGATGATCAGTGTGTACCCGCATGCTCATTTTGATGAGCATTATGACGGAATCGTTTACGGGGCCAGTGTGTCGTTAGGCTTTGCCACGCTTGAAAATATTCTCTATTTATTCGGCCACGGTGTTGAGCATGCTTTCATCAGGGCTCTTCTGCCGGTCTCCTGCCACGCGCTGATCTGGGTGATTATGGGCTTTTATCTCGGAAAAGCCCGCTTTTCACAGAAAAAAGCCCGCGTTAAGTGGCTTGTGATTTCGCTGATCGTGCCTTCATGTCTGCACGGTTCTTACGATTTTATTCTGACCGCCCTCAATCATTGGGTATATTATATGCTGCCGTTTATGCTGTTTTTATGGTGGTTCGGGCTGCGGAAGGCAAAAAAAGCACGTTCCGTCAATATGATTCAAGTGTGAAGAAACTGCGCATCGCGTGCAGTTTCTTTTTTTATGCCTTAGGGGGGATAAGAGGAAACGGTGTATAAAAATAACCGCGTGACAGACAATACGGGTACAGTTTAAATTTTGCTGAGGAGGCTTGAAAAGATGAAGTGCAAAGGAGCGTTTATGGCATGTCTCATTCTATTTTCTTTCGCTGCCGCTTTTTTCGAACATGAAACGGCCCATGCGTTTTCAAATCAAGTGATTCAAAGAGGCGCGACTGGTGATGATGTTATAGAATTGCAGGCACGTCTTCAATATAACGGATTTTATAACGGGAAAATCGACGGTGTTTACGGGTGGACCACATACTGGGCCGTACGAAATTTTCAGGAGAAATTCGGCATGAAGGCGGTTGACGGTCTCGTCGGTGCGAAAACCAAACAGGTGCTGATTTCAAAATCAAAATATTACCGCGAATATGTAATGGAGCAGATTCAAAAAGGGAATACGTTCACCCATTACGGCAACGTCCCTTTAAAAAATCAAACGAAACCGTCAGCAGGCGCACAGAAGCCGGCGGCGGGAACGAATAAGCCTGCTCAAAAACCGCAAAACAATACAGGCGGTCAGTCAGAACAAAAGCAAAACACGACAGCGGCCAATATGCCGGGCGGTTTCTCAAACAACGATATCAATCTTCTGGCGCAGGCTGTGTACGGGGAAGCCCGCGGTGAGCCGTTTGAAGGACAGGTTGCCATCGCCGCGGTTATTTTAAACCGTATTAAAAGCCCGTTATTTCCGAATACGGTGGCCGGCGTCATTTTCGAACCGCTCGCTTTTACCGCCGTTGCCGACGGGCAAATATATATGCAGCCGAATGAAAGAGCAAAAGAAGCGGTTCTTGATGCGATTAACGGCTGGGACCCTTCTGAAAACGCGCTTTATTATTTTAACCCTGATACGGCGACAAGCAAATGGATTTGGGGACGGCCGCAGATTAAAAGAATCGGAAAACACATTTTCTGTGAGTAAAAGTACGAAAAATGAGGTGTTAACATGATTAGAGGAATTATTATCGCTGTTCTCGGTGTCGTGATCGTCGCAACCGGATACTGGGGTTATAAAGAGCATCAGGAAAAGGATGCGGTCCTTCTGCACGCGGAAAATAATTATCAGAGGGCTTTTCATGAACTGACTTACCATGTTGATCAGCTTCACGACAAAATCGGGACGACGCTTGCCATGAACAGTAAAAAATCTCTGTCACCGGCGCTCATTGATGTATGGAGAATAACATCTGAAGCTCATAACAATGTGAGCCAGCTGCCGCTGACACTTATGCCTTTTAATAAGACGGAGGAGTTTTTATCCAATATAGGAGATTTCAGCTATAAAACATCCGTCCGGGATTTAGATCAAAAACCGCTTGATAAAAAAGAATATACGACATTGAACAGCCTGTATAAACAGGCGGAGAACATTCAAAACCAGCTCCGCAGCGTTCAGCATCTCGTCATGAGCAAAAATTTACGGTGGATGGATGTTGAAATGGCGCTCGCTTCTGACAAAAAACAAAGCGATAACACGATCGTCAACAGCTTTAAAACAGTCGAAAAAAACGTAGGCGCTTTTTCTGAAGACAACACCAGCCCCACGTTTACGGCAACAAATACAGAACGAAAAGGTTTTACGCATTTGAAAGGCAAACAAATTACAGAAAAAGAAGCGGTAAAAATCGCGGAACGGTTTGCGCCTGATCATAATTATTCCATTAAAGTGGTCAAGAGCGGCCGGAAGACGAATCGGGACGTATACAGCATCCGCATGAATGATGCCGATCACAAATCGTTGATCTATATGGATATTACCCAAAAAGGCGGACATCCGGTATATTTAATTCAAAAGCGGGCCGTGAAGAAACAAAAGATCAGCCTTAATGAAGCATCTAACCGGGCCGTCGCGTTTTTAAAGAAAAACGGTTATGAAACAAAAGGCCTCGAAATTGATGAAAGCGCGCAATACAATAACATCGGCGTCTTCTCTTTTATTCCCGTTGAGAAAAACGTCCGCATATATCCGGAAGCCATCCGAATGAAAGTGGCGCTGGATGACGGTGAAGTCGTCGGTTTTTCCGCGCGTGATTACCTGGCCGCGCATCACACGAGAACGATTCCGACTCCGGCTTTATCGGCTGATGAAGCGAAAGCGAAGCTGAATAAAAATGTTGAAGTGCGGGAGACGCGGCAGGCACTGATCACGAATGAACTCGGTCAGGAAGTGCTTTGCTACGAAATACTCGGGACGATCGGGAAAGACACGTATCAAATGTTCATAAATGCAGACGATGGAAAAGAGGAAAAAATAGAAAAATTAAAAAGTGCAGAACCTATATATAAAGACCTATAAAAATAAAGGAGGAAAGGACTAAAAGTCTTTTCCTTTTTTTCATTACATGCTTTAATAAAAGCATAAAGAATGAAAGAGTGAAGGCCCATGATAGCTGTCGGAGATTATATTTGGATTGAATACATAGAGAACAATGAGCCAAAAAAAGCGAGGAGCAAGGCTGTCAGCGTTGAAAACGGCGAACTGCATATCTCATATCCCGTCGATCTGGATTCGGGACGGACGGTCTTTTTGCACAAAGGGCTGGAAATAACAGCGGAATTTATGGGGAATGGCCAAGTGCCGTATCATTTTAAAAGCATAATCAAAGGAAAGAAAAAAGATCCTATCCCGATGATCGGATTGGATATCCCCCCTAAAAAGGAAATGAAGCGGATTCAAAGACGCCGGTACGTCCGTGCAGACGCTGTATTGAATGTATCCGTCAAAATAAAAGCGAAAAAAACCGCCTTTCAAACGGTTTCCTCTAATATCAGCGCCGGCGGAATCGCAGTTGTGATGCCTGAGCATATTTCCGTGGAACCGGGTGAAAAGCTGTATGTCTCATTCTCTCTTCCGGGTAAGGAAAATACAGACGATATATCAGCTGAAGCGGTTACCCAGCGGTTTTTTTATGATGAAAAGGCGGATAAACAAAAAATGACGCTTGAATTTACAGAAATCGATGCCGGATCGCAGCAGCAATTACTCCAATACTGTATGCGCGCGCAGCTGCAGCAGAGAAGAAACAGTCAGCCGGAATAAACAGCAGCGTACTTTTCCATACTAATCCTAATGGAGGTGCGCGTGTATGAAAACGTTTGAACGTCTGCTGGTCAAATTGGTCTGCATTCAGCTCGTGATTTTGGGCGCGGTACAATTTTTGCTTCATTATCAGCCTATTGAACCTTATATTTCGAAAGCCGTGAAATATGAGGGAGTTGATAAAATGGATAAAAAAGAATGGATTGAAACGGTAAAGCGGTAAGTCAGCTCAATTTTTTTCGCCCTTTTTCGGGCAGTTCATGATACAATCCATAGAGGAGTAAAGAGCAAGGAGAGAGATTATGGACAAGAAATTATCAATTGCGATCGACGGTCCGGCGGCTGCCGGAAAAAGCACCGTTGCTAAAATAGTAGCTGAGAAGAAATCATATGTGTACATTGATACAGGAGCGATGTATCGTGCCATTACATATACGGCGCTCAGGCAAAATGCCGAATTAACGGATGAAGCCGCGCTCACAGAGCTGTTAAAGCATACGAAGATTGAGCTTGTATCCGCTCCGGAAGGACAAATCGTTCTGGTAAACGGAGAAGATGTGACAGAAGAAATCAGAAAAGACGAAGTCAGCAACCAAGTATCCATCGCCGCCAAGCATAAAGGCGTCAGAGAAGAAATGGTGAAAAGACAGCAGCAGCTCGGAGAAAAAGGCGGCGTCGTCATGGACGGCCGTGATATTGGTACTCACGTGCTGCCTGATGCGGAAGTGAAAATTTTCCTGCTGGCGTCCGTAGAGGAAAGAGCGAAGCGCCGGTTTGAGGAGAATAAGAAAAAAGGCTATGACGTGAATTACGAAACGCTCATTGAAGAAATTGCAAGACGCGACAAACTCGATTCAGAAAGGGAATTTTCCCCGCTGCGCAAAGCGGAGGACGCGATTGAAATCGATACGACGTCACTCAGCATTGCCGAAGTCGCAGGAAAAATTCTGGAGATCGTTGAACAGAAATCACGTTAACTTGGCCGGAGCGCATTTTAAATTTTTTTCATAAGAACAAGATGTTATTGCTTGACAAACCAGTCCTTTTATTAGAAGTTAATACTAATAAAACTTTTTATTGATCATTCAAAATATTTTTGGATGATTCTTTAATACATATTCGGCTGAAAAGCGGACATTCACATGTTCAGCTTTCAAACCGTTTTAATTAAGCTGTGTAGGTTTGGACCAAGGAGGTTATTCAAATGACAGAGGAAATGAATCAAATTGATGTTCAAGTGCCAGAGGTTGGAGATGTAGTAAAAGGGATTGTGACAAAGGTAGAGGACAAGCATGTAGATGTCGAAATTATCAATGTCAAACAGTCCGGAATCATTCCAATCAGTGAATTATCAAGTCTTCATGTAGAGAAAGCATCGGATGTCGTAAATGTTGACGACGAGCTTGACCTGAAAGTAACAAAAGTGGAAGACGATGCTTTGATTTTATCTAAACGTGCCGTTGATGCTGACCGCGCTTGGGAAGACCTTGAAAAAAAATTCGAAACAAAAGAAGTGTTTGAAGCTGAAGTGAAAGATGTGGTGAAAGGCGGTCTCGTCGTTGATATCGGCGTTCGCGGCTTCATTCCCGCATCACTTGTCGAAGCTCATTTCGTCGAGGATTTCACTGACTATAAAGGGAAAACCCTCTCTCTTATCGTCGTTGAACTTGACCGTGATAAAAACCGGGTGATTCTGTCACACCGTGCTGTAGTGGAAAAAGAACAGACTGCCAAAAAACATGATTTTCTCCAAACGCTTGAGGTTGGAAGCGTTCTTGAAGGAAAAGTACAGCGCCTGACTGATTTCGGCGCATTTGTCGACATCGGCGGAATTGACGGACTCGTTCATATTTCGCAGCTGTCTCATTCACACGTCGAAAAACCGTCAGACGTGGTGGAAGAAGGTCAGGACGTAAAAGTGAAAGTATTGTCCGTAGACCGTGATAACGAGCGTATTTCTTTATCTATTAAAGAAACGCTGCCGGGACCTTGGAGCCAGATCGGCGAAAAGGTAAAGCAGGGAGATGTGCTTGAAGGAAAAGTGCAGCGCCTTGTAAGCTTCGGCGCCTTCGTTGAAATTCTTCCGGGCGTGGAAGGTCTTGTGCACATTTCACAAATCTCCAATAAACATATCGGAACGCCGCATGAAGTGCTGGAAGAAGGACAGACTGTTAAAGTGAAAGTCCTTGACGTGAACGAAAGCGAAGAACGCATCTCCTTAAGCATGCGTGAGCTTGAGGAAGCGCCGAAAGCCGATCAGGAGGACTTCCGTCAATACCAGGCGAAAGAAGAGCCGAGCACCGGCTTCCAGCTTGGCGATTTAATCGGGGACAAGCTCAATAAATTAAAATAAATTGGTGATAAAACGTGACACGAGCAGAACGAAAAAGAGAACATATAAATCATGCGCTGTCTACCGGCCAAAACCGGGAAACGGGGCTTGATGATATTACGTTTGTTCATGTCAGCCTGCCAGACCTTGCATTGGAAAAAGTGGATATCTCAACGGAAATCGGCGGACTCACAAGCAGTTCGCCGATTTTTATCAATGCGATGACAGGCGGCGGCGGACAGCTTACATACGAAATTAACAGGTCACTGGCAAGAGCCGCGCGCAAAGCCGGCATGCCGCTTGCTGTCGGTTCGCAAATGTCAGCCTTAAAAGATCCCTCTGAACGGTATTCTTACGAGATCGTCAGAAAAGAGAATCCGAACGGGTTAATATTTGCGAATTTAGGGAGCGAGGCGGACGCCGAGCAGGCGAAAAGGGCGGTTGATATGATTGAGGCGGACGCCCTGCAGATTCATTTAAATGTGATTCAGGAGATCGTCATGCCTGAAGGCGACAGAAGTTTTACGGGCGCTCTCCGCCGTATTGAGCAGATTGTAGATGAAGCGGGAGTGCCCGTTTTCGTTAAAGAAGTCGGCTTCGGCATGAGCAGGGAATCGGCACGGCAGTTATTTGATGCTGGGGCGGCGGCTGTTGATGCCGGCGGGTACGGCGGGACAAATTTTTCTAAAATTGAAAATATGCGCAGAGAGAAGGCGCTTCAATTTTTTAATACGTGGGGAATTTCCACTGCAGCCAGCTTAGCGGAAATCCATTCGCTTTCTGTTGATCAATCAATTATCGCATCCGGAGGGCTGCAAAGTGCGCTTGATGTCGCTAAAACGATTGCCCTCGGCGCTTCTTCTGCGGGAATGGCGGGCATTTTCCTGAAAGCTCTCACCTCAAAAGGAGAAGAGGGTCTGTTTGACGAGATGACGGCGCTGTTGGAAGAGCTGAAAATGATTATGACCGTTCTCGGCTGTCAATCGGTTGCCCAATTGCAAAAGGCGCCTTTGGTCATAAAAGGTGACACACATCACTGGCTTTCTGAACGGGGAATTGACACATCCCGTTTCAGCAGACGTTAAAAGGCATGCGTACCCGCATGCCTTTTTTTCTGTTTACGATTTTCTTTTTCGGAATTCCCCGTTTTGCTCGAGGCTTGTCGCACCTTTATGGTGAATCGATTCATCGCGATCCGATTCCACCCGGCGGGAGGCTTTCAGTTTTTTCTCCTGTCTGTCTTTACCCATCTTCATCTGCTCCTTTCAGCTTTATTGGTTTAAAAAGTACGTTACCGCTCCATACTGGTCAGAGGAGGAGCGATTATGGAACCGTTTTATTATTACTGGTCGATGTGGTTTTTATGGATACTTGCGACTTTTATTTTTGCCAAAACGAAAAGCCGTTTTTACGTATCAGTCTTTATTTTGACTAATATGATGGCAAGCATACATCAGATGACGGCTTATTTTACGCTGAACGCGGCATATGTCATGTTTTTTGCTGCGGCATTTGTTTACGCGGGGAGTCTCGGCATGCATAAACGGCTTCGTTATATTGTGATTCATCTGACGGCTTCGGCAGCGTACGGCTTTATTTTTCTTTTTGCATTATATGACCCTGTTTGGTTTATCATAAAACCTGAGTGGGCGGCGGTCATACTGCTTACCGTGATTACGGTCTCTGTTGAGGGGCGATTTCCTGAAAGGCTTTGTCTTTTTGTTCTCGGCATGTGCCAAGGAGAGCTATTGTATTCGGCGGTCATTCACAAAATTGCGGGTGCGGCAGCCGTCGGCGGCTATCAATGGCTTTCAGGCTGCTCGGCGGGAGTGATCCTGCTTGTCGGGCTGACTACATATGAACAGCTCGCCGCACGCATCAGCCAAAAAAGCAAAAAGCAGGGCAAAGGGGCGACAAAAATGTCTTGAAAACGGACGGAGACTGTTACATGAATGCGAAACATTTTGAAGAATACATTGTGATCTCAGTGAAAACTGATATAATAAATGAGTTAAGCCCTTCTGTTTGAAGGGTTCTTTTCATAGCGAAGATGATTTTTAATAACCGGTTGAACAATTTTTGTGAAAATGTAAGCGGCTGGATTGAAAGGAAGGGTACTATGGGTAAACCTGTCGTAGCCATTGTCGGAAGACCGAATGTGGGAAAATCCACAATCTTTAACCGGATTGCGGGTGAAAGAATTTCAATAGTAGAAGATACCCCCGGAGTGACGCGGGACCGGATATACAGTTCGGCGGAATGGCTGAATTATGATTTTAACCTGATTGACACGGGCGGAATTGATATCGGAGACGAACCGTTTCTGACACAGATCCGCCAGCAGGCTGAAATTGCCATGGACGAGGCTGATGTGATCATCTTTATGGTGAACGGCCGTGAAGGTGTGACGTCTGCGGATGAAGAAGTGGCAAAAATACTGTACCGGACGAAAAAACCGGTCGTATTAGCCGTTAATAAATTAGATAATACCGAAATGAGAGCGAACATCTATGATTTTTATGCGCTCGGCTTTGGAGAGCCGTACCCTATTTCGGGTACTCACGGTTTGGGATTAGGAGATTTGCTCGATGCATGTGCCGAGCATTTTAAAAACATTCCGGAAACAAAGTATAATGATGATGTCGTTCAATTCTGTCTGATCGGCCGCCCGAATGTCGGGAAATCCTCCCTTGTCAATGCGATGCTCGGAGAAGAGCGGGTTATCGTGAGCAACGTGGCGGGTACGACAAGAGACGCTGTGGATACGGCATTCACCTATAACCAGCAGGAATTCGTGATCGTCGACACGGCGGGAATGAGAAAAAAGGGAAAAGTATATGAAACAACAGAAAAATACAGCGTGCTTCGGGCGTTAAAAGCCATTGACCGCTCAGACGTCGTCGGCGTTGTGCTGAATGCAGAAGAAGGCATCCTCGAACAGGACAAGCGGATCGCCGGATACGCCCATGAAGCCGGAAAAGCCGTCGTCATTATCGTAAACAAATGGGATGCCGTTGATAAAGACGAAAGCACGATGAAAGAATTTGAACAGAATATACGCGAGCATTTCCAATTTCTCGATTATGCGCCGGTGCTGTTTATGTCGGCACTGACGACAAAGCGGATTCATACACTCATGCCTGCGATTATTAAAGCGAGTGAAAACCACTCTCTCCGCGTACAGACAAATGTCTTAAATGACGTCATCATGGATGCGGTCGCCATGAATCCGACTCCGACGCACAACGGCTCACGCCTGAAGATTTATTATGCGACTCAAGTCGCTGTTAAGCCACCGAGCTTCGTTGTTTTTGTCAATGATCCGGAACTGATGCATTTTTCTTATGAACGCTTTTTAGAAAACCGAATCCGGGATGCTTTCGGATTTGAAGGTACGCCAATTAAAATATTTGCAAGAGCAAGAAAATAAAAAGGTGTGATACAGAGATGAAAAAAGTGGCAATGCTTGGAGCGGGAAGCTGGGGCACTGCACTTTCTTTAGTGCTGGCTGATAACGGACATCAAGTCATGATGTGGGGACATCGTGCCGAATTGATCGATCAAATCAACGAACTGCATGAAAACAAAGATTATCTGCCCGGGGTGGAGCTATCAAGTTCTATCATCGGAACAGCTGATGTAAGCGAGGCTTTAAATGGAGCTGACTTCATCATTGTGGCGGTTCCGACAAAAGCCATTCGGGAAGTGCTGAAAAAGGCTCTGCCTTACATCCCGAAGAAATCAATTTTTGTTCATGTCAGCAAAGGGATTGAGCCGGATTCGCTTCTCCGCATTTCAGAATTAATGGAGGAGGAGCTGCCTGAGGAGTACAGAAAAGACATCGTCGTGCTTTCAGGACCGAGCCACGCTGAGGAAGTCGGATTAAGACACCCGACGACCGTTACATCATCTTCAAAAAATATCGAGGCTGCAGAAGCGGTTCAGGATTTATTTATGAACCAGCATTTCCGCGTGTATACCAATCCGGATATGATCGGTGTTGAGATAGGGGGAGCGCTAAAGAACATCATCGCTCTGGCAGCGGGAATTACAGACGGATTGGGATACGGAGATAATGCAAAAGCGGCCTTAATCACCCGCGGTCTTGCTGAAATCGCCAGACTCGGAACAAAGATGGGCGGAAATCCTCTTACTTTTTCCGGCCTGACAGGCGTAGGCGATTTAATTGTGACGTGTACAAGCGTTCATTCACGGAACTGGCGCGCCGGCAACCTGCTTGGAAAAGGGTATAAGCTTGAAGAAGTCCTTGACCAGATGGGAATGGTTGTTGAAGGTGTGCGGACGACGAAAGCGGCATATCAGCTGTCTCAAAAATATCAAGTGAAAATGCCGATTACAGAGGCGCTTCACCAAGTGTTATTTAACGGGCAGAAGGTAGAAACGGCCGTAGAATCCTTAATGGCCAGAGTGAAAACCCATGAGATGGAAGACTTGGTCAACACATTCGAAAACCGGGTAAAGTGACAATAACATGCCGTCAGCATATTCTGAAGTGACGAAAGTCCAAAACGCGGAACTCTCCGGCTGAAATCGCTCAAAACATTTGCTGATTTAGGCAGAAGAGGATGCAGACGTACGCATCTACGCATACTATAGCATCGAAGTCCAAGAGAGTGTATCTCAGGCGTATAGGTGAATATAGTCAACTTGACTGAAGCAAAGTCCCCCTCTTTGCTTCAGTTTTTTGTTTTTTTCAATAGATGGAAAACCTGTTGATCTTTTCAACATTTGTATATTAAAATGAAATATAACGCTTACAATGATTGGACGGGGGGCACGGACGTGAGTGTGGCATTGATGAAAATGTGGTTTGCGCTTGGTGCTATGGGATTAATGTTTGTGGCGGTGGCCTCTATTTATGTCAGCAGGTACAAAGTTAAAAACAGGCTGATAAAAGCAGCAGTTTCTTCACTCGCTTATGCCTGTATGGTCATCTCGGGATTGATCGTGTTAATGGTCGTTTTCAGCGGACCTGTCAATGAATAAAGCAAAAAAAGGGGGCGCGGAATGCATAAGTTAAAAATGGCCGTCATAACGGCAATTGCGGTGCTTCTGCTGTCCGGCTGTCTGTATCCTGAAGCGGAAAAAACTGAAAATAAAGTATCTTACAAGCATCAGCTTCAGCAGGTTCAAGCGGCGGTGGATGAATTTAAAAAGGCGAACGGCGGACTTCTGCCGATTCAGACAAAAGATATGAAAACACCGATCTATCAAAAATATCCGATAGATTTTAAGCGGCTCGCGCCCAGATATATAGAGGAGCCGCCGTCCTCTGCTTTTGAAAGCGGAGGAATGTACCAATACGTGCTTGTCGATGTGGAAAATAAGCCGACTGTGAAGCTGATCGATCTCCAAATGGCGGAGGCAATCCGCGACATAAAGCTGCGTGTCAAAATGTATCAGGAAAAGCATACATATCCACCCTATGAGGACGCCGTTTCAAAAGGGCTGTTCACTTTAAATAAAAAAAAGCTCGGCATGAAAGACTCTCCTTCTGTCGAAAGTCCGGTTTCAGGCGCGTCTCTGCCGCTTTTAATCGGAGCTGATGGAGAAATCTATGCCGACTATCGCGTCGATCTCGCCCGCTGTCTGAAAGAAAACAAAAAGAAAATCAAACCGGGCGCGGAAATTCAGGATATTTTATGGGAAGAGACTCCTTTCGTCCCGGCCTTTTCAGTCAAATACACCGTAAATGAAAAACAGGAACCCGTTTTTTTAGAAAGTAAAACGAAACAGGAATGAACCTTTCTCCCGCGCATACAAATAGGGAGAAAGGTTTTTTTGATTCCGATAGAAAAGATTGCCTGAAAATTTTCTAAAGATGTCATATTGAAATGGGACAACGTCATACACATATAGTGTCCTGTATTTGATTGAAGAATGGTGAATGAAAAATGATAAGGATAGGAAGTCCGGGAGGGGATCACTTGGAAAAGGTCGATATTTTCAAGGATATCGCTGAACGAACAGGAGGCGATATATACTTAGGAGTCGTCGGCGCTGTCCGTACAGGGAAATCTACATTCATTAAAAAATTTATGGAGCTCGTGGTGCTCCCGAATATCAGCAATGAAGCCGACCGAGCGCGGGCGCAGGATGAGCTTCCGCAAAGCGCAGCAGGAAAAACGATTATGACCACAGAACCAAAATTTGTGCCGAATCAAGCCATGTCCGTACATGTGGCGGAAGGACTTGATGTCAATATCCGCCTTGTGGATTGTGTGGGATACACTGTTCCCGGGGCGAAGGGATATGAAGATGAAAACGGTCCGAGAATGATCAATACACCATGGTACGAAGAACCGATTCCCTTTCATGAAGCAGCGGAAATCGGTACGAGAAAAGTCATCCAGGAACATTCCACAATCGGGGTCGTCATTACGACAGACGGTTCAATCGGCGATATTGCGCGGGGCGATTACGTAGAAGCGGAAGAAAGAGTCATTGACGAGCTGAAGGAAGTCGGCAAACCGTTTATTATGGTCATCAACTCGGTGAAGCCGTATCACCCGGAAACAGAAGCGCTCAGGGCTGAATTAAGCGCGAAATATGATATTCCTGTCCTCGCCATGAGTGTTGAAAGCATGCGGGAAACAGATGTGTTAAGCGTCCTCAGAGAAGCGCTTTACGAGTTCCCTGTGCTGGAAGTGAATGTCAACCTTCCGAGCTGGGTCATGGTGCTGAAAGAAAATCACTGGCTCAGAGAGAGTTACCAGGAATCAGTGAAAGAAACCGTAAAAGATATCAAACGCCTGCGTGACGTCGACCGGGTTGTCGGCCACTTCAGTGAATTTGAGTTTATTGAAAGCGCAGGCTTGGCCGGAATTGAACTTGGCCAGGGTGTCGCGGAAATTGATTTATACGCGCCGGATCATTTATATGACCAGATTTTAAAAGAAGTGGTCGGCGTCGAGATCCGCGGAAAAGACCATCTGCTTGAATTAATGCAGGACTTCGCCCACGCGAAAAAGGAATATGATCAGGTATCAGACGCGCTGAAAATGGTGAAACAGACCGGCTATGGCATCGCCGCTCCGGCCTTAACGGATATGAGCCTTGATGAACCGGAAATCATCAGACAGGGATCAAGGTTCGGGGTAAGGCTGAAAGCGGTCGCCCCGTCCATTCACATGATCAAAGTGGATGTGGAAAGTGAATTCGCTCCGATCATCGGGACGGAAAAACAAAGTGAAGAGCTTGTCCGCTACTTAATGCAGGACTTTGAGGATGATCCGCTTTCTATCTGGAACTCTGATATTTTCGGAAGATCATTGAGCTCGATTGTGAGAGAAGGAATCTCGGCAAAACTGTCGCTCATGCCTGAAAATGCGAGATATAAACTGAAAGAAACGCTGGAGAGAATTATAAACGAAGGCTCAGGCGGCCTGATCGCAATTATTTTGTAAGCTGAAGGACCTCTTCCTGATACGGGGGGTCTTTTTTTATGTCTATTTAGATACTGGAAATCAATCAAGGATTAGGAGGAAAAAAGCAAAAAAAGGAATATTTGTTCGGGAAAACACGTGAAAACCTTGACGAGCAAGGGATTGGGGCTTTAAAATGCTTGATATGGCTTTTTATATGTGTTACTCTACTTACAGAAAATCTTCACTTTGTTGGACAAACATTCCTCGAAGTGTCTGTTTTCTTATGAAAAGCCGTTTACTTGTCTGTTCTTCCCTGGATTGATTTTTTATCAGACAGGTTTAGAATCAGACTGAACTGTGAAGAAATGATAATAAACTGCTGAATTGATACCCTTTTGGGAGGAGGTGAAAGGCATGAACAAGACAGAACTAATCAATGCGGTTGCAGAAGCAAGCGAATTGTCTAAAAAAGACGCTACAAAAGCAGTTGATTCTGTTTTTGATACGATTTTAGATGCACTTAAAAATGGTGATAAAATCCAACTGATCGGTTTCGGTAACTTTGAGGTGCGCGAGCGTTCTGCACGTAAAGGACGTAACCCGCAAACAGGTGAAGAAATCGAAATCCCTGCAAGCAAAGTACCTGCTTTCAAACCAGGTAAAGCTCTTAAAGACGCTGTTGCAGGAAAATAATTGTGAATATAGATCGTGTATGCATCTGATACATACACTTTGTTTCTTCACAGAAAAGCCCCTTGATAAAGGGGCTTTTCATATTTAAGCAGCCTCGGTCTCCGGGCAGGACTTTCGTTTTGCTTTTGGCGCGGCAAATGTGCTAGAATCGAAATTAAATGTATTCAATGGTGGAGGACACAGACAATGAAAGAAGTTAATAAAGAACAGATTGAACAGGCAGTTCGCCAGATTTTAGAGGCGATTGGAGAAGACCCGGACCGGGAAGGGCTTTTAGATACGCCGAAACGCGTAGCAAAAATGTACGCTGAAGTATTCTCGGGATTAAACGAAGACCCGAAAGAGCATTTTAAAACCGTTTTCGGCGAGGATCATGAGGAGCTTGTTCTTGTAAAAGATATCGCGTTTCATTCTATGTGTGAACATCATCTTGTTCCTTTTTACGGAAAAGCGCATATTGCCTACATTCCGCGCGGCGGTAAAGTGACGGGCCTGAGTAAACTGGCGCGTGCGGTGGAAGCCGTCTCAAAACGCCCGCAGCTGCAGGAGCGCATTACGTCAACGATTGCAGAAAGCATCGTAGAAACCTTAGATCCCCACGGCGTCATGGTTGTCGTCGAAGCTGAGCATATGTGCATGACGATGAGAGGCGTTAGAAAGCCGGGGGCAAAAACAGTAACTTCCGCCGTAAGAGGTATTTTTAAAGATGACGCAGCGGCGCGTTCTGAAGTGTTAGAACATATTAAACGTGCGGATTAATAATGATAGAGGGTGCAGATATGAATTCAAAGCATTCAAGTGATTTTGTCGTCATTAAAGCGGTCGAGGACGGTGTGAACGTCATCGGTTTAACGAGAGGAACGGATACGAAATTCCACCATTCCGAAAAACTGGACAAGGGTGAAGTGATTATCGCTCAGTTTACAGAGCATACATCCGCCATCAAAGTGAGAGGCAACGCCCTCATCCAGACCGCTTACGGAGAAATGAACAGCGAAAAAAAATAAGCCGGCTGTTTCCCGCTTTTGCTGATTGCCCGCAAACGGCGGGAGAATACAGCCAATTTCTTTTTTTTATGCTATAATGATACCTGCGTATAATAATGACGAATAAATCTCATACATATTAGAATAAATGTGAATTTGGGGACAAGGGTGATATTTTTGCAAGACATCTACGGAACTTTAGCGAATTTAAATACGAAATTAAAACAAAAGCTGTCTCATCCTTATTTAGCGAAACATATTTCTGCGCCGAAAATCGATGAGGATAAGCTGCTTCTTTTTCACGCTTTGTTTGAAGAAGCTGACATTAAGAACAACGACAGAGAAAATTACATAGTAACTGCGATGCTTGTCCAAAGCGCCCTTGATACCCACGATGAAGTGACAACAGCCAGAGCGTTAAAGCGAGACGAAAATAAAAACCGGCAGCTCACCGTGCTTGCCGGCGACTATTTCAGCGGACTGTACTATTCGCTTTTATCTGAAATGAAGGATATCTATATGATTCGGACGCTCGCTACGGCAATTAAAGAAATCAATGAACATAAAATCCGTCTGTACGATCGGTCTGTCAATGACTTGAATCAATTGATTGAAAGCATGGCGATTGTGGAAGCGGCCCTGTTTCACAGAGTGTCAGACCACTTCAATCTTCCGCGCTGGAAAGAGCTGGCGAGTGATTTTTTTGTATATAAGCGGCTGATGAACGGCAATGCTATATTTCTCGATGTCATCGGCAATATTGTAAAGTCAGGAAAATCAAAGGCTGACATACTGGAAGAAAGCTTCCGGAAGGCGAAGCAAAGCATTGAAACGCTGCTGCCGCTCAATTCACCAATCCAAAATCTAATGCTGAACCGGCTTCAAGCGATCAGCCAAGACAAAACATATCATCAGAAAGTGGAAGAAGGGTAATCAACATGCAGGAGTCAAAAGAACAGCGCGTACACGGCGTATTTGAAAAAATCTACAAAAATTATGACCAAATGAACTCTGTCATCAGTTTTCAGCAGCATAAAAAATGGCGCGACAAAACGATGCAGATCATGAATGTGAAAGAAGGCGCAAAAGCGCTTGACGTCTGCTGCGGAACGGCTGACTGGACGATTGCCCTCGCAGAAGCGGCCGGTAAAAGCGGCGAAATCAAAGGACTGGATTTCAGCAAAAATATGCTGAGCATCGGCGAGAAAAAAGTAAAAGAGGGCGGTTACAGCCAAATTGAGCTTTTACACGGGAATGCGATGGAACTTCCTTTCGATGATAATTCTTTTGATTTTGTCACCATCGGCTTCGGACTGCGGAACGTTCCCGACTACCTGACCGTGCTGAAAGAAATGCGGCGGGTCGTCAAACCGGGCGGGCAGGTCGTATGCCTGGAAACATCCCAGCCGGAAATGTTCGGTTTCAGACAGGCATATTTCCTCTATTTTAAATACATCATGCCTTTCTTCGGAAAAATGTTTGCAAAGAGCTATAAAGAATATTCCTGGCTGCAAGAATCAGCAAGAGAATTTCCCGGTATGAAAGAGCTTGCGCGTCTGTTTGAAGAAGCGGGCCTGACGAATGTCAAATACCATTCGTTTACCGGCGGAGTGGCCGCTACGCATATCGGTTGGAAATGATGAATATACAGATGTTTGGGTGAATGATATGAAATTTAAAATGGCCTATTCTTTTTTAAATGACGATATTGATGTGATCGAAAGGGAGCTTGAGCAGACGGTGCGGTCTGACTATCCCTTGCTGAGCGAAGCGGGGCTCCATCTGCTTCAGGCGGGAGGCAAGCGCATCCGCCCTGTTTTCGTATTGCTTTCCGGCATGTTCGGTGACTATGACATTAATAAAATAAAATATGTAGCGGTGACGCTGGAAATGATTCATATGGCATCCCTCGTGCATGACGACGTCATCGATGACGCCGAGCTGCGGAGAGGAAAGCCGACCATTAAAGCCAAATGGGACAACCGCATTGCCATGTATACCGGTGATTATATGCTTGCGGGCTCGCTTGAGATGATGACGAGACTCGATGAGCCGAAAGCCCACCGGATCCTGTCCAAAACCATCGTAGAAGTTTGCCTCGGAGAAATTGAACAGATCAGAGATAAATACAATATGGAACAAAACCTCAGAACCTATTTGCGCCGCATCAAACGGAAAACGGCTCTTCTCATCGCCGTCAGCTGCCAGCTCGGCGCCATCGCTTCGGGAGCTGATGAGAAGATTCATAAAGCATTATATTGGTTCGGCTATTACGTTGGCATGTCCTATCAAATTATTGATGACATTCTTGATTTCACTTCCACTGAAGAGGAACTGGGAAAACCTGTCGGAGGAGATCTGCTGCAAGGAAATGTCACTCTGCCCGTTTTGTACGCGTTGCGTCAGCCTGAATTGAGAAATCAGCTGAAATTAATTAACAGTGAAACAACACAGGAGCAGCTTGCCCCCATTATTAAAAATATAAAACGCACAGACGCGATTGAAAAATCAATGGCCGTCAGTGACAGGTACTTAAAAAAAGCGTTTGAAAAGCTGAATACACTGCCGAGAGGCCGTGCGCGCTCATCATTGGCCGCAATCGCGAAATATATCGGCAAACGAAAATTTTAACCCCCTTTTACGAACAAGATGTGAACATTCTCCGCCCTGGATTGATTAATTGTCAGAAAGATGTTACGATTTCGGTGTGCAACTTGAAAGCCTATACATAATGATGGGGTGGAGAATCTTATGGAAAAAACTTTTATCATGGTAAAACCGGACGGCGTACAGCGCCAGCTGATCGGAGAGATTTTATCAAGATTTGAACGTAAGGGCTTACAATTGGCAGGAGCCAAGCTAATGCAAGTTTCAGAACAGATGGCTGAAAACCATTATGCTGAACATAAAGGGAAACCGTTTTTCGGCGAGCTTGTGGAATTCATTACATCAGGACCCGTATTTGCAATGGTATGGGAAGGGGAAAATGTAGTAGAGATCACAAGACAGCTGATCGGAAAAACAAACCCGAAAGACGCACTGCCGGGCACGATTCGCGGTGATTACGGCATGTTTGTCGGCAAAAATATCATTCACGGTTCAGACTCCTTAGAAAGCGCTGAGCGGGAAATTCAGATTTTCTTTAAACAGGAAGAGCTTGTACCGTATCAAAAATTAATGGCCGACTGGGTGTACTAAGCCGTCAGCCTTTCTTTTTCTCGTATTATGAAAGGGTTTACATCGTTTAAGAAAGACAGAGGCCTTGCTGTCCTGTCTTTTCATTTCTCACAAATCAGCCTGCGGGCTGATTTTTTTATTGAAATCGTACAATTTAGAAAGAAAACAGGCTATACTAGGACAAAAGACAGCGAGATTGGGAGAGAAGCAATGGAGCCTTACGAAATTTTTATCACGAAGTGGAAAAAAATAACCGGCGTTGATTTATCTTTATACAAAGAAGCACAGATGAAAAGGCGGCTGACGTCCCTTTATGAAAAAAAGGGATTCAGGGATTTTCAGGAATTTGCGGCCGCTTTGGAAAAAGACAAGCTATTATTAAATGAAACATTGGACAGAATGACGATCAATGTTTCTGAATTTTACCGAAATTATAAACGGTGGGAAGTTCTTGAAACTTCCATTCTTCCGTTATTAAACCATAACAAACCGTTAAAAATATGGAGCGCGGCCTGTTCAACGGGGGAAGAACCCTATACCTTGGCGATGATTCTCAACCAGCAGGCGGGACTGGCCGGATTTGATATATTGGCGACAGATATTGATGAAAAGGCGCTCAGCAAAGCCAAGCGGGGCATCTATCAGGAGCGCTCGCTGCAAGAGGTGCCGGCTTCCGTAAAAAGCCGCTTTTTCACCAAGCAGGACGACAACAGCTATCAAGTAAAGCAAGAGATACAGAAAAACATCCGCTTTAAGCGGCACAACCTGCTTGCTGACAGCTATGAACAGGATTTTGACCTGATCGTCTGCCGCAACGTTTTTATTTATTTTACTGAAAAAGCGAAAGAAGAGCTGTATGTGAAAATGGCGGGCAGCCTGAAAAAGAACGGAAATCTGTTTGTCGGAAGCACAGAACAGATTTTCAGCCCGGAAAAATTCGGCCTTGAAAGCACCGATACATTTTTTTATCAAAAAAGATAGAAGACATTTTATGAAAACTTGTGTTATAGTTTTACTTAAAAGCGTTAATGCGATGAAGGGAGAAGAAAGAAATGAGATACTTAACAGCCGGAGAATCACACGGTCCGCAGCTGACGACGATTATAGAAGGTGTGCCAGCGGGGCTTTATATAACTGAGGAAGACATTAATTTTGAGCTTGCCAGACGTCAAAAAGGGCACGGCCGCGGACGCCGCATGCAGATTGAAACGGACAGGGCAAAGATCACGAGCGGCGTGCGGCATGCACGGACACTCGGTTCACCCATCGCGCTCGTTGTGGAAAATAAAGACTGGACCCACTGGACAAAAATCATGGGTGCAGCACCGATTACAGAAGAAGAAGAAAGTGAAATGAAACGCCAGATTTCAAGACCGAGACCTGGGCACGCAGATTTAAACGGGGCCATTAAGTATAATCACCGCGATATGAGAAATGTGTTAGAACGATCTTCCGCGCGTGAGACAACGGTTCGCGTGGCTGCCGGAGCCGTCGCTAAAAAGATTTTAGCGGAGCTCGGCATTAAAGTCGCCGGACATGTTCTGCAAATCGGCGGGGTAAAAGCCGAGAAAACCGATTACACATCTATTGAAGATCTCAAGCGGGTAACTGAGGAATCACCGGTCAGATGCTACGACGAAGAAGCAGGCCGTCAAATGATGGCAGCCATTGATGAAGCGAAGGCAAACGGCGACTCAATCGGCGGAATCGTTGAAGTGATTGTCGAAGGCATGCCCGTCGGTGTCGGAAGCTATGTCCATTATGACCGTAAACTTGACAGCAAGCTCGCCGCTGCCGTTCTGTCGATTAACGCGTTTAAAGGCGTAGAGTTTGGCATCGGTTTTGAAGCGGCCGGCAAAAACGGCAGTGATGTCCATGATGAAATCGTGTGGGATGAAGAGAAAGGCTATACACGCGCGACAAACAGGCTCGGAGGATTAGAAGGCGGTATGACGACAGGAATGCCGATCGTCGTACGCGGTGTTATGAAGCCGATCCCGACTTTATACAAGCCGCTTAAAAGCGTCGACATTGAAACGAAAGAACCGTTTTCAGCGAGTATTGAACGTTCAGACAGCTGCGCCGTTCCTGCAGCAAGCGTAGTGGCAGAAGCAGCAGTGGCCTGGGAAATCGCAAATGCCGTCGTAGAACAATTCGGCCTCGACCAGATCGACCGCATTAAAGAAAATGTAGAAAATATGAGAAAATTATCGAGGGAATTCTGATGAAGGAGCTTGAGGTTCGGACAGCTTCCTCCGCATATCCCGTGTATATCGGTGAAGGCATTAGGAAACAGGCCGCTGCACTTTTGGCTTCGCTGAACAGGCCGCTGACAAAAATTCTGCTCGTTATCGACGCTGAAGTCGACCGGCTTTACGGTGATGAAATGTTCACGCTTTTAAACGAAACATGGGACGTGAAAAAAGTGATCGTTCCAAGCGGAGAAGAAGCGAAGTCATTGGAAGAGTATGAACGGATTCAAACGGAAGCGATCGCTTTCCATATGGACCGTTCCTCATGTATGATCGCGTTCGGAGGCGGCGTGACGGGTGATTTGGCCGGCTTTTGCGCAGCGACTTTTATGCGCGGAATTGATTTCATCCAAATGCCGACGACGCTGCTGGCCCATGACAGCGCGGTCGGCGGCAAGGTGGCTGTCAATCACAAACTCGGAAAGAACTTAATCGGCGCGTTTTATCAGCCAAAAGCGGTGATTTATGATACAGAGCTTCTGAAAACCCTGCCGGAACAAGAGCTGAGATCGGGCATGGCTGAAGTGATCAAACATGCGTTTATTGCAGATCACGCTTTTTTAGAAAAGCTGCTCACGTTTGATACGTTACACGGACTGACAAGCGCTGAGCTGAATGAAATGATTTATAAAGGAATTTCAATAAAATCGGCCGTCGTGCGTGAGGACGAAAAGGAAGAGGGGATAAGAGCTTTCCTGAATTTCGGCCATACGCTCGGCCACGCCGTTGAGGCGGAATACGGCTACGGCCGGATTACACATGGAGATGCAGTCGCCCTCGGCATGCAGTTTGCTCTTTACGTAAGTGAACAGGTTGCGGGATGCAAGATGAACAGAAAAGAACTCACGCAATGGCTGAGAGGACTCGGCTACCCGGGAAGCATCAGACAGGATATTGAAACGCCGGTTCTCTCCGCCAGAATGATGAATGATAAAAAAACGCGCGGAGGCATGACTCAGTTCATCGTATTGAAGGAATTAGGCGAAGCACAGGACTGTATGCTTTCAAAAGATGAGCTTGAAAACTTGCTGAACAAATGGCGAATGGAGGAAACAGCATGATGATACGCGGCATTCGCGGAGCAACAACGGTGGAGCAAGACACCGAACAAGAAATTTTAGAAAAAACACAGCAGCTGCTTGAAAAAATCATTGAACAAAATGGATGCAAACCGGAAGACGTTGTGCAGATCCTGTTATCCGCCACGCCTGATATCCATTCCGTATTTCCGGCAAAAGCGGTCCGCAGCCTTTCCGGATGGCAGTACGTCCCGGTGACGTGCATGCAGGAAATGGATGTCGCCGGCGCTCTGAAAAAGTGTGTCCGCGTCCTGATGACGGTTCAGACGGATACGCCTCAGGATGAAATCAAACATGTTTATCTAGAAAAAGCCGTTGTGTTAAGACCGGATTTATCATTGACAAAAAATACTGACATGTAATACGATAAACAAAGCTTAGAAATACACAAGAGTGTGTATAAAGCTGATAAGCAAGATATTGAACAGTTGAGTTTAGAATAGGGTAGCAGAGAATGAGTTTAGCTGAGCTGAGATAAACACGTTTTTATTCTGCCCAAAAGAAGCCTTTCTTTTGGGTTTATTTCTTATACGCAACACTCCTCTCACTCTTCATCTCATTCTCCTTACCGCAAGGAGGAGAATCATGAATTTACAATCGGATGTTTCTTTATTTTTAAAGGACAGTCTGACACACCGCACCATTCCAATCGCAGAGACTTTTACAGTCGACACGATCACACCCATTCAGATGGTTGAAAAACTGGACAGAAACATTACGTATCTGCTGGAAAGCAAGGATGAGTCGTCAAGCTGGTCAAGATATTCTTTTATCGGCCTCGATCCTTTTATCACGATTAAAGAGAGTCATAACACATTCGCTGCTGCTGATCCGAAAGGGCATACGCTGTTTGAAGCCGGAGAATTAAGAGCGGTGCTTGACTGGATGAATGAAAGCTTCCGCATTAAAACGCCCGAGCTTGATATTCCATTTTCGGGAGGGGCAGTCGGCTACCTGAGCTATGATATGATTCCTCTGATCGAGCCTTCTGTGCGAAGGCATGCGAAAGAAACAGATCTAGAAAAATGCATGCTGTTTGTCTGCCGGAAAATCATTGCGTACGACCATGAAACGAAACAAGTGCATTTTATTCAATATGCAACGCTTAACGGCCGGGAGACGGAAGAAGAAAAACGGGCCGTTTTTAAAGAAAATTGTGCGGAACTTCGGGAGCTTATCGGTATTTTAACAGAACCGAAGGATATAAAAGAGCCGTTTTTTTCAAAGGCAACGTTTGACACGCCGAGCTTTGCCAATGTGACATCTAATTATACGAAAGAAGGGTTTATGGCCGGCGTCAATAAACTGAAAGAATTTATAAAAGCGGGAGACATTTTTCAAGGGGTGCTGTCGCAAAAGTTTGATATTCCGGTATCCAGAAATTCATTTGAGCTGTACAGGGTGCTTCGCATCGTCAACCCTTCACCTTATATGTACTATATCAAACTGCCGGACAGAGACATTGTCGGCAGTTCGCCAGAGCGGCTGATCCGTGTGCATGACAGGCATCTGGAAATTCATCCGATTGCCGGAACGAGAAGAAGGGGCGCCGGAAAAAAAGAAGACGAACGCCTGAAAAAAGAGCTGATGAATGACGAAAAAGAAAAAGCTGAACATTACATGCTCGTCGATCTGGCGCGCAATGACATCGGCAGAGTCGCGGAGTATGGTTCCGTAACCGTTCCTGAATTCACAAAGGTCGTTTCTTTTTCACATGTGATGCACATCATCTCCGTTGTAACCGGCCGTTTAAAACAGGGCGTCCATCCCGTTGACGCGCTGATGTCGGCATTCCCGGCAGGAACACTCACGGGCGCTCCGAAAATCCGCGCGATGCAGCTTTTAAATGAATTAGAACCGACTTCAAGAGAGACCTACGGCGGATGTATCGCTTATATCGGATTTGACGGTTCGATTGATTCGTGTATTACCATCCGGACCATGAGTGTCAAAAACGGTACGGCGTCGGTTCAGGCGGGGGCGGGAATAGTCGCTGATTCCGTCCCGGAAGCTGAATATGAAGAGAGCTGCAGCAAAGCGGGGGCGCTTTTAAAAACGATTCAAATTGCAGAAGACATCTTTTCTGACGGGGAGGAGAAGACTGATGAACAAATTTCTGCAATTGTGCGTTAATGGCCGCACGCTGAAAACCGGAGAAGCCGAAAAGCTGATGGAGATGATGATGAACGGAGATATGTCGCAGTGTGAAATCGGCGGTATTTTATCAATATTAGCCCATCGGGGTGAAACGGCGGAGGAGCTTGCCGGATTTGTGAAAGTGATGCGGGCGCGTGCACAAGCTGCAGATGGCCTCGAGGATGTCGTTGATACGTGCGGGACAGGCGGAGACGGGATTTCTACGTTTAACATATCAACGGCAGCGGCAATTACAGCCTCTGCCGCCGGAGCTAAAGTTGCCAAGCACGGAAATCGTTCCGTTTCGTCTAAAAGCGGCAGCGCGGATGTGCTGGAGAAACTGGGGGTTTCCATTCAAGCCACTCCGGACAGCGTCAAACGCAGCATTGAAACGAAGCAAATGGGGTTTTTGTTTGCGCCGCTGTTTCATTCGTCAATGAAGCATGTCGCTGCCGCGAGAAAAGAGCTTGGCTTCCGAACCGTATTTAACCTGCTCGGCCCGCTCAGCAACCCGCTGCAGGCGAAGCGGCAGGTGATCGGCGTCTATTCATCTGAAAAAGCGCGCCTGATGGCAAGCGCACTGGAACAATTTGATGTCAGGCACGTCATGCTTGTATCGGCGCGTGACGGATTAGATGAACTGTCCATCACAGCACCGACCGATGTCATTGAGCTGAAAAACGGGGAACGTCTGGAATATTCCGTGTCACCCGAACAATTCGGTTTTGCAGAAGGTTCACTGAAGGATATTCAGGTGAGTTCAGCGGAAGAAAGCGCGCTCCTCATTCAGAATATTTTTGCAAATGAAGCCCCGTCATCCGCTCTGCATATTACCGCTTTAAATGCGGGCGCGGCCATTTATACGGCAGGTCTTGCAAAAGATCTGGGAGAAGGAACAAAAACAGCTTTAGAAACCATTCAAAACGGAGATGCCAAAAAGCAGCTCGAACGTCTGAAACAGAAAGAGGAAGAAATATATGCTTGATCAAATCATTCAGCAGAAAAAAGAAGAAATCAAATCCATCGTGCTGCCGGAAAACCGTCAAATTGAACGGAGATCCTTTAGAGAAGCGATCCTGAACCCGAACCGTTTTATCGGACTGATTGCCGAAGTAAAAAAAGCTTCGCCGTCTAAAGGACTGATTAAAGAGCATTTTGTTCCCGAAAAGATTGCGGCGGATTATGAAGCTGCCAAAGCGGATGCCATCTCTGTTCTGACGGATACCCGTTTTTTTCAGGGAAGAAATCAATTTTTGACAGATGTGAAACAAACCGTTTCTCTTCCCGTGCTGAGAAAGGATTTTATTATTGATTCCCTGCAGGTGGAGGAATCGTACCGGATCGGCGCCGATGCGATTTTGCTGATCGGGGAAGCGTTGGAACCCTCAAAGCTTCATGAGCTTTATCTGGAGGCCCGTGAGAAGGATATGGACGTTCTCGTGGAAGTCCATGATGAAACCGTCCTTGAACGGATTTTACAGGTGTTTCAGCCGGAAATTCTCGGCATAAACAACCGGGATTTAAAAACGTTCCGTACTTCTGTTTCACAAACGGAAAAAATGGCGGATCTTGTGCCGGACGGCTGTCTGCTGGTCAGCGAAAGCGGCATCGGTTCTTTGGCTGACCTGAAATTCGTCAATAAGCACGGGGCGCGGGCTGTATTGATCGGAGAATCTTTAATGAGAGAGGATTCGCAGCAAAAGGCGATCCGCGGGCTGTTCGGGGAGTGAGGGCATGAAAAAGCCTGAAATAAAGTACTGCGGCATCTGCTCAAAGCGTGATTATGAGCTTGCGGCAGCCTCAGAAGCGGATTATTTGGGATTCATTTTTGCCGCAAGCAAACGGAAGGTCACGCCGTATGAAGTACGGAAATGGAAACAGGAAATCCGGACAGATAAGAAACATGTCGGAGTATTTGTAAATGAAACGATAGAAAACATTGCGCAAATCGCTTCTGAATTGTCCCTTGACGTCATCCAGCTGCACGGTGATGAATCGCCTGAGGATGCCCTCCGTCTCCGTCCGCTTGTGCGCTCGGAGATATGGAAAGCGCTCCGTCACGGGGAAGGGACGCTCCGTCAGATGGATCAATTTGCACCCGCCGTCGACGGCTATGTCATTGATTCTTCAGTGAAAGGAATGAGAGGCGGCACGGGAATCGCGTTTTCATGGACCCGTGTCCCCTTGTACCGGAAGCGGGCTCAAAATGCAAACAAGCGCTGTTTTATCGCGGGCGGCGTTAATCCTGAAACGATTACTGATTTACTCAAGTCGGGCCCGTGCGGTATAGATCTTGCCAGCGGGATTGAAAAAAACGGACAAAAGGATCAAACACTGATCCGGCTTTTAGAAGAAAGGATGAACCATTATGTATCCATATCCAAATGAAATCGGAAGATACGGCGAATTCGGAGGCAAATTTGTCCCTGAAACATTGATGCGGCCTCTCGAAGAAATCGAAACGGCTTTCAAAGAATTAAAGAATGATCCCGTATTTCATGCAGAATATAAAAAACTATTGTTTGATTACTCCGGAAGACCGACTGCATTGACGTTTGCAGACAGGGTGTCGGATGATTTGGGCGGGGCGAAAATCTATTTGAAAAGGGAAGATTTAAACCATACCGGTTCTCATAAAATCAACAACGCGTTAGGACAGATTCTGCTTGCCAAAAAGATGGGCAAAACGAAAATCATCGCCGAAACCGGTGCGGGGCAGCACGGCGTTGCAGCCGCGACAGCCGCCGCAAAATTCGGTTTTGAGTGTACGGTTTTTATGGGTGAAGAGGACGTTGCGCGCCAGTCGCTGAACGTATTCCGAATGAAACTGCTCGGCGCGGAGGTCGTGCCGGTCTCTAGCGGCAACGGCACACTGAAAGATGCGACGAATGAAGCGATCAGATATTGGGTTCAGCATTGTGAAGACCATTTTTACCTGATCGGTTCTGTCGTAGGTCCGCACCCGTATCCGTACATTGTGCGCGAGTTTCAGAAAATCATCGGCGAGGAAGCGAAAGAACAGCTCCTCAGGGTCGAAGGGACGCTCCCGGACAAGGTTGTTGCATGTGTCGGCGGCGGAAGCAATGCGATGGGCATATTTCAGGCCTTTTTAGACGAAGATACTGAGCTGATCGGCGTCGAGGCGGCCGGAAAAGGAATTGATACGCCTCTGCATGCGGCGACGATAGCAAAAGGGACGCTCGGGGTGATTCACGGCTCAATGACCTATTTAATACAAGATGCATACGGACAGATTATCGAACCGTATTCCATTTCAGCAGGCCTCGATTACCCGGGGATCGGGCCTGAGCATGCCTATCTGCATAAAAGCGGCCGTGTAACATATGAAAGTGTGACAGACGAAGAAGCGATTGCCGCGTTGCGTCTGCTTTCTGAAACAGAAGGCATTCTTCCGGCTATTGAATCTGCACACGCCTTGGCAAAAGCATTTGAAATGGCGAAAGACATGGATAAAGACAAAATCATTCTCGTCAGTCTGTCGGGAAGAGGAGATAAAGATGTTCATACGCTGATGAATGTTTTGGAAAACGGGGTGAAGACACATGTTTAATCTGCATGACTCTGAAAAATTATTTATCCCTTTTATTACGGCGGGCGATCCGCTTCCTGAAATTTCTGTTGAACTGGCAAAATCTTTGCAGAATGCAGGCGCTTCAGCTCTTGAAATCGGCGTCCCCTACACAGATCCGCTCGCGGATGGCCCCGTCATACAGCGGGCTTCAAAACGGGCTCTGGAAAACGGAATGAATATCGTAAAAGCCATTGAACTTGGCGGCAAAATGAAAAAAAACGGCGTTCATATTCCAATTATCCTCTTTACGTATTATAATCCTGTGTTACAATTAGAAAAAGAATGCTTTTTCGCTTTACTGCGGGAAAACGACATAGACGGTCTGCTTGTACCGGATCTTCCGTTAGAGGAAAGCGCCCTTTTGCAAAAGACATGCAAAAAGGAGAACATCGCTTATATCTCGCTGGTCGCGCCGACAAGTGAAAACCGTTTGAAAATAATTACTGAACAGGCCGGCGGCTTTGTGTATTGTGTATCTTCTTTAGGAGTGACGGGCGTACGCAGCGAATTCGATCCGTCTGTATACTCTTTCATCCGTAAAGTGAAAGAATTCAGCTCGGTTCCGGTTGCGGTCGGTTTTGGCATTTCAAGCCGCAAACAGGTTGACGAGATGAATGAAATATCAGATGGTGTCGTTGTCGGAAGCGCGCTTGTCAGAAAGGTTGAAGAGCTTAAAACAAAGCTTGTGAATTCCGGCACAAGAGCCGATGCGCTTCTTGAATTTGAGGAATACGCAAAGACGTTCGGACAACTGTACAGTGTAAAATGAGGTGACTGGATTTGCAGATTAAAGAACAGCTGCGGCAGCTGAAACCGTATCAGCCGGGCAAACCAATAGAAGAAGTGAAAATGGAGTACGGGCTTGAGAAAGTAGTAAAGCTCGCATCTAACGAAAATCCGTTCGGCTGTTCACAGGCCGCTAAAGATGCGCTGCATCAGGAGATTGAGCAGCTTGCGCTGTATCCCGACGGTTACAGTGCCGCTTTGAGAACGCGGCTCAGTGAACATCTGCAGGTCAGTGAATCTTCGATCATTTTCGGAAACGGCTCTGATGAGCTTGTGCAGATTATCTGCCGTTCTTTATTAAATGATCAGGCAAACACGATTACCGCTGCTCCGACTTTCCCGCAATACAGACACAATGCGGTGATTGAAGGCGCTGAAGTGCGCGAGGTGCCGCTCCGCAGTGACGGCGCTCATGATTTGGACCGGATGCTTGAAGCCATTGACAGCAAGACGAAAGTCATATGGGTATGTAATCCGAATAATCCGACGGGGACGTATACTTCTGAACAAGAGTTAATTGCCTTTTTAGACAGAGTTCCCGAGCATATTCTCGTTGTACTTGATGAAGCGTACTACGAGTATGTCACAGCGGAAGATTACCCTGAAAGTATTCCGCTTTTAAAGCAATATCCGAATATCATGATCCTCCGCACATTTTCTAAAGCATACGGACTTGCCGCGCTTCGCGTCGGTTACGGTATTGCGAATGAAGCGCTGATCCGCCAGATTGAACCGGCGAGAGAGCCGTTCAATACGAGCAGAATCGGCCAGGCTTCGGCACTGGCTGCGCTTGACGACCAGTCGTTTATTAAGGAATGTGTCAAAAAAAATACAGCGGGTCTTAAGCAGTATTATGATTTTGCCGAAACCCATGGTTTAACTTGTTATCCTTCACAAACAAACTTTGTGCTCATTGAATTTAACCGCCCTGCGGATGAACTGTTCCAAGCCCTGCTGGAAAAAGGGTATATCGTCCGCTCAGGACAGGCGCTCGGATTTCCTGCTGCACTGAGGATTACGGTTGGTACGAAAGAGCAGAATGAGGAAATTCTGACAATTTTAGCTGAAATATTATAAGAGGTGATCAAGCGTCACCTCTTTACTCTATTAAACTAGATGAAAAAGGAAATGAGTGAAATGAAGGACACAATATTGCTTGCGGGAATCGGGCTGATCGGCGGGTCGATTGCATTGGCCATTAAAAAAGAGCATCCGCATAAACGGATTATCGGTGTAGATATTTCGGAAGAACAGCTTACTGCCGCGCTGAAGCTCGGGATTATTGACGAACGGGCCGGCTCATTTACGGAAGGGGCGCAGCAGGCGTCAGTTGTCATTATCGCCACGCCTGTCGCGCAAACGCTGAAAATGCTTGATATGCTTGCCGCATCGGGCATTACCCATGAACTCTTGATTACAGATGTGGGGAGCACAAAGCAGAAAGTCGTCAGCTATGCTGACAAAGTGCTACCGGCTCACTATCAATTTGTCGGCGGCCATCCGATGGCGGGGTCTCATAAATCCGGGGCTGCTGCCGCGAAAGAATTTTTATTCGAAAACGCGTTTTACATTTTAACACCGGGAAAATCAACTTCTAAAGAGTCAGTATCGCATTTGAAGGAACTTCTGAAAGCGGCAAACGCCCACTTTGTGGAGATGACTCCCGAGGAGCATGACGGCGTAACGAGCGTCATCAGCCATTTCCCTCATATCGTTGCCGCAAGCCTCGTACATCAGGCTCACCAATCTGAAGAAGATTATCCGTTTTTGCAGCGTTTTGCAGCCGGCGGTTTTCGGGACATCACAAGGATAGCCTCAAGCAGTCCGGCGATGTGGAGGGACATACTCCTTCATAACAAAGATAAACTGCTTGACCGCTTCAAAGAATGGAAACGGGAGATTGACACGATTGAATCTTATGTAGAAAATGAAGATGCGGACAACCTGTTCGGTTACTTTAAAAAAGCGAAGGATTATCGCGACGGCCTGCCGCTCCGTCAAAAAGGGGCGATCCCGTCCTTTTATGACCTTTATGTCGATGTTCCCGATCATCCGGGGGTCATTTCGGAAATTACGGCGATTTTGGCTGATGAAAAAATCAGTATCACCAACATCCGCATTATCGAAACAAGAGAAGATATTAACGGAATTCTGAGAATCAGTTTCCAGACTGATGATGACCGCAAGCGGGCGGAAACCTGCATTCAATCCCGCGCCAAATATGAAACATTTTACGCTGACTGAGGTGGAGAACATTGAAAAGAGAAAAAGTGACGTCTTTAAACGGTGAAATTCATATTCCGGGAGATAAATCCATCTCCCACCGTTCTGTTATGTTCGGAGCGCTTGCAGAAGGAACCACTACGGTAAAAAACTTTTTGCCCGGAGCCGATTGCCTGAGCACCATTGCCTGCTTCAGAAAAATGGGTGTCTCCATTGAACAGAACGGAAGTGATGTAACGATACACGGGAACGGCATTGACGCACTTTGTGAGCCTGACAGCCTTCTTGATGTCGGAAATTCCGGCACGACCATCCGCCTGATGCTAGGCATTTTAGCCGGACGCCCATTTCACAGTACGGTAGCGGGCGACGAAAGTATTGCAAAGCGCCCGATGAAGAGGGTAACGGAGCCTTTAAAACAGATGGGAGCCGTGATTGACGGAAGAGCGGACGGAGAATTTACGCCATTATCCGTAAGAGGCGGACAATTAAAAGGCATTGATTACGTTTCCCCCGTCGCAAGCGCGCAGATCAAATCTGCCGTGCTGCTTGCCGGATTGCAGGCAGAAGGAACGACGACAGTGACAGAGCCCCATAAATCAAGAGACCATACAGAACGGATGCTGAATGCTTTTGGCGCTGAGCTTGCGGAAACAGAGACGAGCGCTTCTGTAACGGGCGGTCAGAAGCTTCGGGCAGCTGATATTTTCGTGCCCGGCGATATTTCTTCAGCGGCCTTTTTCCTTGCGGCAGGCGCTGTCGTTCCCGGAAGCCGGATTGTGCTGAAAAATGTCGGCCTGAACCCGACACGCACGGGAATTATTGATGTCTTAAAGCAAATGGGGGCTACACTTGAAGTGATTCTGTCAAAAGCGGACAGCGCGGAGCCTTACGGTGATCTGGTTATCGAAACTTCAGCTTTGAAAGCGGCAGAAATCGGCGGAGAAATCATTCCCCGTTTAATTGACGAGATTCCGATTATCGCTCTTTTGGCCACGCAGGCTGAAGGCACAACTGTCATTAAAGACGCGGCAGAGCTGAAAGTGAAGGAAACGAATCGGATCGATACCGTCGTATCAGAGCTCCGGAAAATCGGCGCAGACATTGAAGCGACTGAAGACGGCATGAAAATACACGGCAAAAAAACGCTTGCTGGCGGCGCGGGTGTATCAAGCCACGGCGACCACCGCATCGGCATGATGCTCGGTATCGCTTCATGTCTGACGGAAGAGCCGATTGAGATCCATGATACAGATGCGATCCGCGTTTCATATCCGACATTTTTTGAGCATTTAGATCAATTATCCAAAAAAGCCTGAAGATGATTCTTCGGGTTTTTCTTCATGTGTCATAAAGTCTTGGGCTTTGACATAGCTTGTCTTAAACGAAAAGGAAGGGGGGATGCGTTTTCGTTACAGAAACAGCCGGAATCAATCGCGCTGTTTGCGTATAAAGATGCCGTCCCCTTTTTTGTCGTTTTCCTCTTAACAATTTTTTGATAAACTATAATGCCGGGTGAAGCATCTTATTTGCGGGCAGCTCCTGTCTGAATTATGATAAGAATAACCCGAATAAAAACCCTTTTCATTGGTTGATGAGGTATAGGAAAAGAAAGGACCGGTCTGATTTGAATACATTGATTCAAGAAGCCATAAAATTAGTTGAAGCAGGTGAAACCGAAAAGGGACTCAAAGCGCTTTCAAAAGCTGAAACACAGCTTCATGACGAAGACAAAGCCATTGCAGCCCAGCTCTACTATGAATGGGGAAACGCAGAAAAAGCGTTAACGCTGATCAGTGATCTGCATGACCTTTATCCTGAGGAGTCTGAGCTGACGAATTTTTACGCCGAATTGTTAATAGATATTGATGAAGAAGAAAAAGCTCTCGAGGTGCTGGAGACGATTTCTCCGGAAGACCCGTCTTACGCGGAAAGCCTTCTTTTAATGGCTGATCTGTATCAGATGCAGGGCTTATTCGAAGTAAGTGAGCAAAAGCTGTTACAGGCGAAAGCGATGTTAAAAGATGAGCCTGTTATTGATTTCGCTCTGGGGGAATTATACTTCACACAGGGAGCATACGCGAAAGCCGTTCCGTATTACGAAGAGACGGCAAAAGAGCGGAACGAAATCGGCGGCGTAAATGTTCATCAGAGGCTGGCTGAGTCATTGAGCGCGGCGGGGGAATTTGAAGAAGCGCTTTCATGGTATGAAAAAGCGGCTGCAGAACATACAGAACCGAATACGATTTTCGGATACGGGTTCACAGCCTATCAGGCGGGAATGCTCAAAACCGCCATCAAGCAGCTGTCTGATTTAAAAGGGCTTGATCCTTCTTATTCATCGCTTTATATGCCGCTTGCAAAAAGCTTCGAAGCAGAAGGCATGTATGAGGATGCATTAAAAACCGCTAAAGAAGGTATTACTTACGATGAATACAATAAAGAGCTTTTTCTCTATGCGGGGAAAATGGCGTTAAAGCTCGGGAACGAAGACGAAGGCAAAAAGCTTCTTCAGGAAGCGCTGGCGCTCGATCCGGGTTATGTGGAAGCGCTCCATACGCTTTTAGCCGTCTATCATAAAGAAGAAAGCTTTGAAGAGATTATTGATCTGATTCAGGAAGTCCGCGGTTACGGAGAGGAAGATCCGAAATACAATTGGTATTTGGCAAGTGCCTATACGGGTCTCGAGCAGTATGCGGAAGCGAAAAAAAGCTTCGAAGCTGCGTATCTCCATTATCAGGAGGATCGGGACTTCTTGTATGAATACGCTCACTTCTTATTGGAAGAAGGCCTTCAGAAAGAAGCGCTGCCGCTTTTAAAACAAGTGCTTTCAATGGATGGAACAAACGAAGAGCTTGAAGAAACAATCTTACGGATAGAGGATGAATTTTTGAGATAAGCAGGATTTTGGACCATGCTTGCTGAATGTATAAGTGATGTCAGATTATACGATCGATAGAGGAGGGAATTACATGCAGACCCCTGTTTCTGTCAATGAAAAAAAGGATTTTATCCGTTGGTTTTTAAATCATTATCAGCTTAAACGCCGGGAGTGCGTCTGGATTTTAAATTATTTAATGAGTCATGATACATTAATGGAAAAAGTCCATTTTGTAGAACAAGCCGAATTTTGCCCGAGAGGCATCATCATGTCTACTCATTGCGTTGATGAGGTGCCGTTTAGGTTTTACAAAGAAAATGTCATGACCACGGACGCGGAAAAATCTTTTCACGACATCCGGCTGAATAAACAGCAGGATTTATTTATCCAGCTGAATTTCCGTTCGGCTTACAGCTCGCCTGAATATGCTGCTGTTCTTGAATCAAATCCGCATCTGCCGAAAGACCTGTTTGAAAATAAACAGGATCAGGGGATGGCTGAAAAAATATTAGAACACGCCATTTCCACTTTCCAGCGGGAAAAGCTGCTTAGAGATATCGACGAGGCGCTGGACCGCCACGACAAAGAAACATTTGAAAAGCTTTCCCGCCAGTTGAATCAGCTCACATAAATGACAGCCTTGCAGAATATGCAAGGCTTGTTGCGTAAAGAGGAGGAACCAGACATGAGATGGAGGGCCGCTGATGCCGAGGTCTATTTACAATCTGTAGATTACATTGATACCGCTATCATTCCGTTAATTTCCATATCATCTTCAGGAGGCTTAAAAGAAGCCGTTGAGCAGGGGGAAAGCACCCAATTGCTTTCTGAAGAGCTTGAGCGCCAATTGAAGGGACGGGTATATTTATTCCCCTCTTATACATATGTTGATATAGATCAATTACAGATCGCCCTGCTTCAAAAACTCAAAGAAGAGGTGATGATCAATTTCCGGCACGCCTTGTTTCTGACGGCAGACGAAAAATGGAAGGACTCTGAAATAGGCTCTGATGTCATCTGCATACCTGCCGTTCCGTTTGAACATATGAAAGACTCTTTAAAGAGAAAAATAGCGGATGACAAGTGCGGAGAAATTTTGAACGTTTTGTTACAGAAGTGGAACAATTCTTAAAAACTCCGCACATCCCGCAAAACAGCCGTTTTGCCTCTGTTGACCTTGCTGAAAGATTCATATATTATGAGGGTGTCAAATCTCAGAATTATTTTCTATTTTAGTTAATTTTTGGTCAATCTTTAGGGGGGGAAGAGATGGGCGGAAAACAAGATATATCAAGAAGGCAATTTTTAAACTATGCGCTCACCGGCGTGGGGGGATTTATGGCCGCCAGTGCGCTTATGCCTATGGTCCGTTTTGCGCTGGACCCGGTATTAAAACCGACGGGAAATCAAAAAATGGTGCAGGTTGTCAGCGTGGATGAGCTGACGAAGGAGCCGAAGCGTTTTGACTTTAAAATTCATCAAGTCGACGCCTGGCACAAATCGGAAGAATCCAGATCAGCCTGGGTCTACAAGCATGGGGATGAAATTATAGCGCTTTCGCCTATCTGCAAACATTTAGGCTGCACCGTAAACTGGAACAATGATCCTAAAAATCCGAACAAATTCTTTTGTCCCTGCCATTACGGGCTGTATGAAAAAGACGGCACGAACGTTCCGGGCACGCCGCCGCTCGCGCCTCTTGACCGTTATGAGCATAAAGTAAAGGACGGCTTTTTGTATCTTGGAAAAGCAAAGCCTAGGGGGGAAGGGTGACATGCTGAACAAAATATATGACTGGGTGGATGAACGTCTCGATATTACGCCGATGTGGCGGGATATCGCTGACCATGAAGTGCCGGAACATGTGAATCCAGCTCACCATTTCTCAGCTTTTGTCTATTGTTTCGGCGGATTGACGTTTTTTGTAACCGTTATCCAAGTGCTGTCCGGGATGTTCTTAACCATGTATTATGTGCCGGATATTAAAAACGCGTGGGAATCTGTGTATTATTTGCAGAATGAAGTCGCTTTCGGACAGATTGTAAGAGGAATGCATCATTGGGGCGCAAGTTTAGTTATCGTAATGATGTTTTTACATACACTGCGGGTTTTCTTTCAGGGAGCCTATAAAAAGCCTCGGGAATTGAACTGGATCGTCGGTGTTCTAATCTTCTTTGTGATGCTCGGTCTCGGTTTTACAGGGTACCTGCTTCCGTGGGATATGAAGGCGCTGTTTGCGACAAAGGTAGGCCTTCAGATTGCGGAAGCGACGCCATTGATCGGAGCGCAGGTGAAAACCCTTCTTGCCGGCCACCACGATATTGTCGGGGCCCAAACACTGACGAGATTCTTTGCGATTCACGTGTTTTTTCTCCCTGCCGCTTTGTTTGCGCTCATGGGCGCCCACTTTGTCATGATCCGCAAGCAGGGAATTTCAGGACCGCTTTAATACAGATCTGATATAAAAGGGAGGGGATGACATGCATCGGGGGAAAGGAATGAAGTTTGTAGGAGATTCAAGGATACCGGCTGAAAAAAAACCGAATATACCGAAAGACTATTCAGAGTATCCGGGAAAGACGGAGGCGTTTTGGCCGAACTTCCTGCTGAAAGAATGGATGGTCGGAGCCGTTTTCCTCGTCGGATTTCTCGTTTTAACGATTGTGCACGAGCCGCCTTTGGAACGGGTTGCGGACCCGACGGATACGGGGTATATTCCGCTGCCGGATTGGTATTTTCTATTTTTATACCAGCTTTTAAAATATGAATATGCCGCAGGGAGCTACACCGTAATCGGCGCGATGATAATACCGGGGCTTGCTTTCGGGTCGCTGCTTTTGGCTCCGTTTCTCGACCGGGGTTCTGAAAGAAGGCCGTGGAAGCGTCCGGTTGCGGTCGGCATGATGCTTTTGGCGCTTTGCGCTACGATCTTTTTAACGTGGCAGTCAGTCGCGACGCATGACTGGGCGAAGGCGGAGGAGCAAGGGAAAATTAAAAAAGAAGCCGCTATTGATACAGAATCAGACGGTTATAAAGTATTTAAAGAACAAGGCTGTATATCCTGTCACGGGGATAATCTTCAAGGCGGAGGCGCCGGTCCGTCTCTGATAGATAACGGGCTGAGCCCGGAAGAAATAAAAAAGATCGCCGTCAAAGGAAAAGGGCAGATGCCTGCCGGTGTTTTTAAAGGGAATGACAAACAGCTTGATCAGCTGGCGAAGTTCATTTCTGAAACAACATCGAAATAACGTATTGTGAAGCAGACAATAGCAGGATATACTTTTATGAAAAGAGCTGACCAGATGTCAGCTTTTTTTGTATGATACATATCTTTTAAGGACTGAGAGTTGATGGTATGAGGTGGATTTCTTATCTTTTAGGGCGGCGCGGCATGCTTCTGCTTGCTCTTGCAGTTAATTTTATCGGTACGGTATACGGCTATTATTGGTATTTGCCGCAGCTTGCGGACACGCCGCTGCGTTTTCTGGTGTTTGTGCCTGACAGCCCGACGGCGACGTTTTTCTTCCTGTTTGTGCTTTTGGCATTTCTCATCGGAAGAAACGCGCCGCTGTTTGAAGCGCTTGCGCTTGTAACCCTTGTGAAATACGGGCTGTGGGCGGTCGGAATGAATATCTTTGTGCTGATCAAAATGGGCCAGATGCCTTGGGAAGGGTACATGCTGATTGCTTCACATTTCGCCATGGCCGTTCAAGGCGTTTTATACAGCCCGTATTTTCGGTTCCGGTTATGGCATCTCATCCTTGCCGCTGTTTGGACGCTTCATAATGACGTCATTGATTATCTTTTCGGCATGATTCCCCGCTACTCAATGCTTAGTGCCTATATGCAAGAGATCGGCTATGCCACATTCTGGCTGAGCATTTGTTCTCTCGGTCTTGCATACTTTTTGGTGATTTCCAAAAGGCGGATAAAGCTTGACTTACACTGATAGAATCTTGGTCTAACCTTGTCCCGCTCCTCATATTCTGTAAAAGAGAAGGAGTGGGAGGGACCTCTATGAAACGAAAGCTGACGATCTGTCTTTTGCTTGCTCTTATGTGTTTCATCACAACTGCCAAAGCTGAAGGTGAGGGGGGTCTCAAGGAACTGAACGACCTTTCGGATACCGTTTTCCAAATGACGCGGCATTCGCAGTATGATGAGGCCCTGCAAGTGCTTGGCTACTTTAAGAAAAAAATGACACACGTAAACTCACTGACCGGCGCCGAAGTCAGGCAGGTGACTCTGGGCTACAATGATTTAGTGCGGGTCTTGAAACAGGCAGATGCCTCAAATACCGAAAAAATACGGGCAGCCGCCCAGTTCAGGCTGGTAATGGATGCGATGGAAGATCACTCCGATCCGCTGTGGGGTTCGCTTGAACGACCGATTATGGCTACATTCAGCGCCTTAAAAGAAGATGTCAGCGGGAACGGAAGTGAGAATTTCAATGAAAAGTGGAATGAATTTATATCATTATATGATTTAATTTATCCCAGCCTGACAATGGATGTGTCGGCCGGCCAGCTTGATACGGTGGCGAAACATATCGAGGTGATTGAGCAGGAAGGGTTTCAGCAGATGACAAAAGGAACAAAGCTTGAACGGCTGACGCTTCTCCAGAAGGATTTAAAAAAGGTATTTGACAAGGTAGAACGGGATGACGCTGATCCTTCGCTGCTCTGGGTCATTCTGACAACAGGCGGTATCATTATTACTGCGCTGACATATGTCGGCTACCGAAAATACAGAGCGGAAAAAAAGAAAGAGAAAAAGCGTGAATATCCTAAGTCTAAATAAACACAAATTGCTGTAAAGGAGCTAAAGAAGGTGAAAAAACTCATCCAGCAATTGGCTTCAAAACACCTCCCGCAGCCGATCAGAGGCAGAAAAGGGGCGACTGATGAAGGACCGCGAAACCTCGCTCGTGACTTCCAGAATCCTGACATGCTCGTTCCGCCCTCAACGGATGCAGGAACGGTTCAAAACTTAAAATTCTCTTTTTCTGATACGCATATGAGGCTTGAAGACGGCGGATGGTCAAGAGAGGTGACGGTCAGAGAACTGCCGGTGTCCAAAAACATCGCGGCGGTGAACATGAGACTGAAACCGGGAGCGGTGCGGGAGCTTCATTGGCATAAAGAAGCCGAATGGGGATATGTGATAAGCGGAGAAGTCCGTTTAACCGCGGTCGACCAAAATGGGCGGAATTTTATTGATAACGTCAGTGAGGGCGATCTGTGGTACTTTCCTTCGGGCATTCCTCACTCCATTCAAGGAATGGAGCAGGGCAGTGAGTTTTTGCTTGTCTTTGATGACGGCTCTTTTTCAGAGAACAGCACCTTTTCAGTAACGGACTGGTTTGCTCATACTCCGCGCAGCGTGCTGCAGGCGAATTTCGGTGTTTCGGGATATGATTTGGCTTACATCCCTGCAAAAGAGCGTTACATGTTCCAGCTGGAACCGCCTCCCCCTATTGAACAGGCAGCAGTTTCTTCCCCGGAAGGCACCGTTTTGGAACCGTTCAGCTACAAGCTTTCACTGCAGGAACCTCTTGTTACCAGCGGAGGAAAAGTAAAGATCGTCGATTCAAAAACGTTTAAGGTGTCAAAAACGATTGCCGCCGCTCTTGTGGAAGTCGAGCCCGGAGGCATGAGGGAATTGCATTGGCATCCGAATACGGACGAGTGGCAGTATTATCTTTCAGGAGAAGCAAAAATGACGGTGTTTGCGGCGGAGGGAAGAGCGCGGACATTTAACTATCAAGCGGGTGACGTAGGATATGTTCCTTTTGCGATGGGTCATTATGTCCAGAATACCGGTGACACCGTGCTTCGCTTTCTGGAAATTTTCAAAAGCGACCGTTTCGAGGACATCTCCTTAAACCAATGGCTGGCGCTGACGCCGCAGCGCTTTGTCGAGCAGACGCTCAATGTCAGCCCGGCATTCGCCCGCCGGTTGAGAAAGAAAAAATCACCGGTTGTCAAATGGAAACACGAGGAGTAGGCGGCAAGAGCCGCCTTTTTATTATCGTCTGATCGGATTTTTATTTTCATCAAGCGTAAATCCTTCGCCGAGCACATCATGGACATCGCTTACAGCAACAAAAGCATGCGGGTCAACAGAAGTAATGACGCTTTTCAAAAGCACAATTTCGTTTTTCGGAACGACGCAGTAAAGAACGTCTCTGTCTTCCTTTGTATATGATCCTTGTCCTTTTAAAACGGTGACGCCGCGCTCCATCTCTTCAATGATCTTTTGCTGGATCAAATCGTTCTTCGAAGAAATAATCGTTGCGCCTTTTGCCGCATAACCGCCTTCCTGTATAAAATCAATCAATCTCGCAGCGACAAAAACGGCTACAAGCGTGTACATCGCTTCCTTGTAAGAAAGATACGTAAACAAAGAAAGCAGAATGACGCAGGCATCAAAGGCAAACATCGTCCGGCCCATCGGGATGCCGAAAAATTTATTGATCAGCCTGGCGATGATATCGACTCCGCCCGTCGTGCCTCCGTATTTAAAAATAATGCCGAGACCCGCGCCGATAAATACACCCGCGAACAAGGCCGCCAGAGCTAAATCATGCGACAGCGGCATATGAATTTCGTAACGCTGAAAAATACTCAGAAAAACGGAAAGAGAGACGGTGCCGATCAGGGTATAGACAAACATCGTCCGGCCGAGCATGCGCCAGCCGATGAAAAAGATAGGAATGTTTAATACCAGGTTGGAAATAGAAGGGCTGATGTGGAATAACGCATATAAGAGCAGCGTAATGCCGGTAAATCCGCCTTCCGCCAAATTGTTCTGCATATTAAAGTGAACCAGTCCGAATGAAAAAACAGCGGCGCCGATTAAAATAAAGCAAATATTTTTGATTCTGATTTCTCCAAGCATTGCATCAAACCCCTTTTCCTTCCATTAGATTGCGTAAATATTATAGTGGATACAAAAGAAAACAGCAAACTGCCGTTTTTAACATTTGTCAAATGTACTTGAATTAGCTAACATGGAAGAGATGACAGGAGGTATTCGCACAGTGAGTGACAAAACGATGAAAGACTTACAAGCTGAGGTCGATGAATATATCGGCCAATTCAAAGAAGGCTATTTCAGCCCGCTTGCCATGATGGCCCGTCTCACCGAAGAACTGGGCGAACTCGCAAGAGAAGTCAACCATTACTATGGGGAAAAGCCGAAGAAAACGACGGAAAATGAGAAAAGCATGGAAGAGGAAATGGGCGACGTGCTGTTCGTCCTGATCTGCCTCGCCAACTCCCTTGATATTTCATTGGAGGAAGCTCATAACCGCGTGATGCATAAATTTAATACACGGGATAAAGACCGCTGGACGAGAAAAGAAGAAGGAAAGTAGGAGAAACCATGTCAAATGAAACCATTAAAGTCGTCATTGCCGGACCGAGAGGCAGAATGGGCCAGGAGGCCGTAAAACTTGCTGTCCGCACGCCTCATTTTGAGCTTGTCGGCGCCATTGACCATACATACGATCAGCAAACATTGCGGGAAGTGATGTCAGCTGATTCAGACGCTCTTATCTATACGGATATCCGCGCATGTTTCCAGGAAACAAAACCGGATGTGCTGATCGATTTGACAACGCCTGAAATCGGCAAAAAACATACGAAAGCCGCTCTTGAACACGGCGTTCGCCCTGTTGTGGGAACGACTGGATTTTCTGAAGCGGATTTACAGGAACTTCACGCTCTCACCGAAGAAAAAGGGATCGGCGCTATCATCGCCCCGAATTTTGCGTTAGGCGCGGTGCTGATGATGAAATTCTCACAAATGGCCGCCAACTATTTTGAAGATGTAGAGATCATTGAGCTCCATCATGATCAAAAACTGGATGCACCGAGCGGAACGGCGCTGAAAACTGCGGAAATGATCTCAAATGTCCGTTCAGAAAAGCAGCAGGGTCATCCAGATGAAAAAGAAATTCTGCCAGGCGCCCGCGGTGCCGAATTAAACGGAATCCGCCTTCACAGTGTGCGTCTCCCGGGCCTTATCGCCCATCAGGAAGTCATGTTCGGCATGGACGGCCAGACGCTGAAGCTGCGCCACGACTCCTATAACCGGGCTTCCTTTATGTCAGGAGTGAAGCTGTCAGTAGAGCAAGTGATGAAAATCGACCAGCTTGTATACGGACTCGAAAATATTATCGACTGAATCGGCAAGGGGGAGAACATCAAATGAAAATCGCTTTAATTGCTCACGATAAAAAAAAGCAGGATATGGTTCAGTTTACGACCGCATATAAAGATATATTGAGCCATCATGAGTTATACGCGACGGGTACGACAGGCTTGAAAATCCAGGAAGCGACCGGATTGTCCATTGAACGTTTTCAATCCGGCCCGCTCGGCGGAGATCAGCAAATCGGCGCATTAATTGCGGCAAATGCCTTGGATCTCGTCATTTTTCTGCGCGACCCGTTAACTGCGCAGCCTCATGAACCGGATGTCTCGGCGCTGATCCGGCTGTGTGACGTATACGCGATCCCGCTCGCCACAAATATGGGAACAGCGGAAATCCTCGTCCGTACGCTGGACGGCGGGGCGTTTGATTTCCGCAATCTTGTGCGCGGAGGAGAGCCGAATGCCTGAACACGTTGATATTCTTGCGTTCGGCGCTCATAGCGATGATGTCGAGATCGGTATGGGCGGCACGATCGCAAAATTTACGGCACAAGGAAAAACCGCGGTGATATGCGACCTGACCGAGGCTGAATTATCATCTAACGGGACGGTAAGTATAAGAAAAGAAGAAGCGGCGGAGGCGGCCCGAATTCTCGGCGTAAAAGAGAGAATCCAGCTTACGCTTCCCGACCGCGGGCTTTTGAAAAGTGAAGATGCCATTTGCAGGATTGTCAGTGTCATCAGAGCCTGCCGGCCGAAAGCCGTTTTCATGCCTTATCCGAAAGACCGCCACCCAGACCACGGCAATGCTGCGGCATTGGTCGAAGAGGCGGTGTTCTCAGCGGGAATTCATAAATACAAAGACCATCAGCAACTTCCGGCTCACAAAGCTCAGAAAGTATACTATTATATGATCAATGGATTTCACCGTCCGGACTTTGTAATCGACATAACGGAAACCATCGATCTGAAAAAGGAAAGCCTGAATGCCTATCAAAGCCAGTTTATTTCTACGGCGCAGTCAGTGAACACACCGCTGACAAACGGTTATATCGAAATGGTGGAAGCGCGGGAAAGACTGTATGGCAAAGAAGCCGGGACGGGGTACGCCGAAGGTTTCTTTTCAAAACAGCTTCCCGTTTTGAATGATGATGTTTTTGGGGGCGGACAATGAGACCATTAAAAATAGGGATTACATGCTACCCGAGTGTCGGAGGCTCGGGTATTATTGCGACGGAACTCGGCAAGCTGCTTGCGGAAAAAGGGCACCAGGTTCATTTCATTACATCAAGCATCCCGTTCAGATTAAATACATATCATCCGAATATTCATTTTCATGAAGTGGAGGTCAACCAATACGCGGTATTTAAATATCCGCCGTATGACCTTTCGCTGGCGAGCAAAATCGCCGAGGTTGCCGCAAGGGAAAACCTTGATATCATCCACGCGCACTACGCGCTGCCGCATGCGGTATGCGCTTATCTCGCCAAACAGATGCTCAAGCGCGACATCGGGATCGTTACGACGCTTCACGGTACGGACATCACCGTTTTAGGATATGATCCGTCACTAAAAGATTTAATCCGTTTTGCCATCGAATCGTCCGATAGAGTGACGGCGGTATCAACCGCGCTTGCCGGTGAAACATATGACTTAATTAAGCCGAATAAAAAAATTGAGACCATTTACAACTTTATTGATGAACGTGTTTATCTTAAGAAAAATACAGAGAGTATAAAAGAGAAACACGGTATTTTGCCGGATGAGAAAGTCGTCATTCATGTTTCAAACTTCAGGAAGGTAAAACGCGTGAAGGATGTCATCCGTGTTTTCCGTAATATTGCAGCTAAAACAAAGGCAAAGCTTCTGCTTGTCGGCGATGGACCGGAAAAGTGCGTCGCTTGGCAGCTTGTCGAGAAATACGGTCTGCAGGATCAAGTGCTGCTCCTAGGAAATCAGGACAGGGTGGAAGAGCTGTATTCCATCAGCGACCTTAAGCTTCTTCTGTCTGAAAAAGAAAGTTTCGGACTCGTTCTCCTTGAGGCGATGGCCTGCGGCGTGCCGTGCATCGGATCTAATATCGGCGGGATACCGGAAGTGATTAAAGATCAAGTAAGCGGTTTTCTGGTGGAAGTCGGCGATATTCAGGCGGCTTCTGAAAAAGCGCTTGCGATTTTAGAAGACAAACAGCTCAGCAAACGTTTGACTGACCATGCGCTCAAAATGGTGGAGACCGCCTTTTCTTCGCAAAGAATCGTCAGTCAATATGAACGGATTTATGACGAATTGGCAGGACCGGAGTGATTTTATGGAACAGGAATTTGTCAAAGCCCTCCCCATTCTTCACCATCTGATGAAGGCTGGCCATCAGGCGTACTTTGTCGGGGGAGCCGTCAGAGACAGCTATATGAAACGAAAAATAGGTGATGTGGACATCGCGACCAGCGCTTCGCCGAATGAGGTGGAGCGCCTCTTTGAGCGGACCGTCGATGTAGGAAAGGAACACGGCACCGTAATTGTCTTATGGAAAGATGAAACCTATGAAGTTACCACCTTCCGTGCCGAATCAGAATATAAGGATTATCGGCGCCCTGAAGCTGTACGGTTCATTACTTCTTTATCAGAAGACTTAAAGCGGAGAGACTTAACGATTAATGCGATGGCGATGTCTGCCGAAGGAGAGCTGCTTGATTATTTCGGAGGCGCTCACGATATCGGGAAAAAGCTGATCCGTACGGTGGGAAACCCTGAAGACCGTTTTCGGGAAGACGCTCTGCGGATGATGAGAGCCGTCCGTTTTATGAGCCAGCTCGGCTTTGTGTTAGAGGAAAAAACAAAAAAGGCCGTCATAAAAGACAGGGAGCTTTTGGCGCACGTATCAGTAGAACGAAAGACCGTCGAGTTTGAAAAGCTTCTCCTTGGCACATCCTCAAATGAAGCGATTCAAACGATGGTGCAGACGGGTCTGATACAGGAGCTGCCCGGTCTTTCCGGTTATGAGCAGCAAATGCTCGAAGCAAGTGAATTTTCGTTTTCTTCCTTGGATGCGCGCGAAGAACGCTGGGCAGCGCTGTTATTATTTCTCGGTCTTAGTCCGAAAAACGCCGAGCCGTTTTTAAAACAATGGAAACTGCCGGGAAAAGTCATAAAAGGAGCGGTGCGGATCATAAGCGTGTATCCGGCGCAGCTGGAAGCAGAAGCGATGTACCGGGCGGGAGAGGCGCTGTTTTCAGCTGTTAAAATCGGAATGCTGAAAAAGCATAAGACGATTGATGAACAAAAGCTGAAAGAGGTTCAGAGCCTCTATGAGCAGCTGCCGATCAAAAGTCTCCGTGACCTCGACATTTCAGGCGCTGATCTGATGGAGTTCAGAAACCGCCGCGCGGGTAAATGGGTGGCCGAAGAACTGAGCCGGATTGAAGAAGCGGTATTAGCAGGAAAGCTCCCCAACCGAAAACATGACATAAAGGAGTGGCTCGCATCATGGGATCAACATTAAGAACCCAATTAATTGATTTATTTTCTGAGGCGGGCGACGGCTTTATCTCCGGGCAGAAAATAAGTGACGCGCTCGGCTGTTCGAGAACTGCCGTTTGGAAACATATAGAAGAGCTCCGCAAAGAGGGCTATGAGGTTGAGGCGGTCAGGCGGAAAGGGTACAGGCTCATCAAAAAGCCGGGAAAACTCAGTGAATCCGAAATCCGTTTCGGGCTGAAAACAGAGGTTTTGGGCAAACAGCTGTATTACCGGGACGTCCTGCCGTCCACCCAAAAAACGGCCCATGAACTTGCCAATGACGGTGCGCCGGAAGGGACGCTCGTAGTCGCCGATAAACAAACGGCAGGCAGAGGAAGAATGTCCAGAGTGTGGCATTCACAGGAAGGAAACGGGATATGGATGAGCCTCATTCTGAGACCGGACGTTCCGTTGCAAAAAACGCCGCAGCTTACCCTGTTATCTGCCGTTGCGGTCGTACAGGCTATTGAGGCCTTTACCGGTGTACAGCCCGCCATTAAATGGCCGAATGACTTAATGATTCACGGTAAAAAGGCCGTCGGGATTTTAACTGAGCTTCAAGCGGAAGAAGACCGTGTCCGTTCGGTTATTCTCGGGATCGGTATCAATGTGAACCAGCAGGAAACCGATTTTCCCGGCGAGCTTCAGGAAATTGCGACAAGTCTCAGCCTGGAGGCCGGCGGAAAAATTGACAGAGCGGGTCTGATACAAGAGATTCTGCTGACTTTTGAAAAACGCTATCAGGATTATTTAAAGCACGGCTTTACACCGATCAAGCTGTTATGGGAAAGTTACGCAGTCGGACTGGGGAACGAGCTCAGAGCGAGAACGCTGCAAGGGACGTTTTACGGAAAATCGCTCGGCATTGATGATGAAGGAGTTCTTCTCTTGGAAACGAAAGACGGCATAAAGAAAATATATTCTGCTGATATTGAGCTCAATTAATCTTAGTTGGTACAAGTCTCGCGAATTTGGTATACTTCCTATGGGCAGTATCATAATGAACTGCACCTGATCAGCAGAACAGAGACTACGAAAAGTCTGCCTTGATCCAAAAAAGGACTGGGACAGAGGGATGACATTCGCCGAACGTTAAACAAGTGGGAATCCTTCTTATTTTACAGAAGGCTTTTTTGCTTGCAAAGAATTGGCGGCTCATCTCCTCACCGTTTAGAGGAGGAGAATCAGAATGAAAACAAAACTGGATTTTATGAAAATGAAGGAAAACGAAGAGCCGATCGTGATGCTGACCGCTTACGATTATCCGCAGGCCAAGCTCGCGGAACAGGCTGGAGTCGACATGATTTTGGTCGGGGATTCGCTCGGAATGGTCGTGCTCGGGCTCGATTCAACCGTCGGTGTAACGGTCAGTGACATGATTCATCATACAAAAGCGGTCAAACGCGGTGCGAAAAATACGTTTATCGTAACTGATATGCCGTTTATGTCTTACCACCTTTCAAAAGAGGATACATTGAAAAACGCCGCGGCCATTATTCAGGAAAGCGGCGCTGACGCGTTAAAGCTTGAAGGCGGAGACGGCGTTTTTGAATCCATCCGCGCGCTGACTCTCGGCGGCATTCCTGTTGTCAGCCATTTAGGGCTTACACCGCAGTCTGTCGGAGTATTAGGCGGATATAAGGTACAGGGAAAAGATGAGCAAAGCGCGAAAAAGCTCATTGAAGACAGCATCAAATGCGAACAGGCTGGAGCGATGATGCTGGTCCTTGAATGTGTGCCTGCTGAACTGACAGCTAAAATAAAAGAAGAAGTATCCATTCCCGTTATCGGAATCGGAGCCGGTTCAAAAGCGGACGGCCAAGTCCTTGTTTATCATGACGTCGTCGGCCACGGCGTGGACAGAACACCGAAGTTCGTGAAGCAATACGCCAAAATCGACGGGACGATTGAGTCCGCGCTCAGCGGTTACGTCCGTGACGTGAAAGAACGGGTTTTCCCGGAAGAAAAGCACTCCTTTCAGCTGAATCAAACTGTGCTGCAAGGCTTGTACGGAGGAAAGTAAGCGATGAAACAAGTGACAGAAATTCAACAGCTGAAAGAACTGATTGCACAATACCGCTCAGAAGGCCGGACGATCGGATTCGTACCGACGATGGGTTTTCTTCATGAAGGGCATCTGACGCTGGTTGAAAAAGCGACCAAAGAAAACGATATTGTCGTGATGAGCATCTTTGTCAATCCGACTCAATTCGGACCGGGCGAGGATTTTGAAGCATATCCGCGTGATTTAAACCGCGATGCCCGGCTTGCGGAACAGGCGGGGGCAGATGTATTGTTTACGCCGTCTGCCAGTGACATGTATAAGGGTGAGCAAAATGTTGCCGTGCATGTAAAAAGAAGAACTGACGTGTTATGCGGCGCCTCCCGCATCGGCCATTTTGACGGAGTGGCTACTGTTTTGACGAAGTTTTTCAATCTCGTTAAACCGACCCGCGCCTACTTCGGCCTGAAAGATGCCCAGCAGGCAGCAGTTGTGGACGGATTGATTGAGGATTTCTTTATGGATATCGAATTGGTTGCGGTGGACACGGTCAGAGAAGAAGACGGGCTTGCTAAAAGCTCTCGCAACGTCTATCTGACTGAGCAGGAACGAAAAGAAGCGCCGATGATCTATAAAGCGCTGCAACAAGGCGCCGAGCTGATCAGAGACGGTGAAAGAAACCCGGAAAACGTCATAAAAGCCGTCACCGGCATCATCGAAAACACAAGCGGCGTCATTGATTATGCCGAATTGTACGCTTATCCGGAGCTGACTCCGCTTGAAACGTTAAACGGGAAGATCATTCTGGCCTGCGCCGTTCAATTTTCTAAAGCAAGACTGATTGATAATATCATTATTGATATTGATGAATGGGAGAGATCATAATATGTACCGTACTATGATGGCCGGAAAACTGCACCGCGCTACCGTGACGGAAGCCAATTTAAACTATGTCGGCAGCATTACGATTGACGAAGATCTTTTGGATGCCGTCGGAATGCTCGTTAATGAAAAAGTTCAAATTGTAAATAATAACAACGGAGCGAGACTTGAAACGTATATTATTCCCGGTAAACGGGGGAGCGGCGTCATCTGTTTAAACGGAGCCGCCGCCCGTCTCGTCCAAGAGGGAGATAAAGTTATTATTATTTCTTATCAAATGATGTCTGATCAGGAAGCAAAAACCCATCAGCCGAAGGTGGCGGTGCTTGATGATCAGAATAAAATCGAGCAGATGCTGGGCCAGGAGCCGGCGCACACGATTTTGTAAAAGAGCCCCCTTCATGGGGGTTTTCTTTTAAGATTTAGGGGCAAAAGCTGTTTTTCCGCTCCATTTCTGAACAAAACGTGTTACACTTTTCTCGTATGCAAGAATTGAGGTGTCCATTTTAATGAACAAGCAACGGTTCGTTGTCATAGATGTCGAAACAACAGGAAATTCGCCGAAAAAGGGCGATAAAATCATTCAAATCGCAGCGGTTGTCATTGAAAATGGACAAATAACTGAGCGGTTTTCAAAATATATCAATCCGAATCAGGACATCCCGCCGTTTATTGAACAGCTGACCGGAATTTCAACCGGTATGGTTGAAAATGAACTGCCGTTTGAAGCGGTCGCAGAAGAGATTTTTCATCTGCTTGACGGCGCGTATTTTGTTGCGCACAATATTCATTTTGACCTCGGATTTGTCCGGCATGAACTGAGCGAAGCGGGTTATGAGCTGACGGATTGCGAAGTGCTTGATACGGTTGAGCTCTCGCGTATTGTTTTCCCGGGATTTGAAGGGTATAAGCTCGGTGAATTGTGCGCGGAGCTGAATATTGTTCATGACCGGCCTCACCGCGCAGACAGTGATGCGGAGGTTACGGGACTGATCTTTTTAGACATTTTACATAAACTGAAACATCTGCCTTTGCCGACGTTAAAGCAGCTTAGAAGGCTTTCACAGCATTTTATCAGCGATTTGACGCTGCTTTTGGATTCTTTTATTCATGAAAACAGGCCGGCGGCAGAAGAGAGCTGCATTCCATATGCCTCTTTTTCAATTAAAGAGCCCGAACAAATCCCGGCATCCCGGCCGGTGAGCGCTGCCATTGACCTTGAAAAATGGAACGAAGAAAAAGAACGGCTCTTATCTGACATCATCCCCCGCTATGAAAGGCGGGAAGGGCAGCTTTCGATGATGGATGAAGTCCTTGGTGCCTTCCGCAATCGGGAGCATGCGCTTATTGAAGCGGCGCCCGGCATCGGAAAAACGATCGGTTATCTCGTTCCGGCTGTTTTATTTGCCAAAGCGGAACAAACTCCCGTCATTATCAGCACGTACTCTACTCTTTTGCAGCAGCAGATCATGTCTAAAGATCTTCCGCTTTTGGAGTGTATGTTTCCTTGGCCGGTTCAGGCCGCTATTTTAAAAGGAAAATCGCATTATCTGTGCTTGCGCAAGTTTGAACATATTCTGCATGAGGAAGATGACAACTATGATGCGGTTCTGACGAAGGCGCAGCTTCTCATCTGGCTGACGGAGACTGAAACGGGCGACTCAGCTGAGCTGAATCTTCCTTCGGGCGGGAGATTGCTGTGGGAGCGCATGTCTTATGATGAGGATTCTTTTTTGAAAAAAGGGAAGGAATCGGCCGCCGGATTTTATGAACGGGCTAAAGAAAAAGCGCAGGCCGCAGATCTGATTATCACAAACCATGCTTTGCTGTTTTCAGATCAAAGCAGTGAAACAAAAAAACTGCCTGCAAGCGGAACGGTCATCATTGATGAAGCGCATCATTTCGAACGCGCCGCCAGCGAGCATTTAGGACGCAGAGCTTCATACATCGGGTTGCACACAAAGCTCAGCCGAATCGGAACGTTGAAGGAACACGGGCTGTTAAAGCGGATGACAAAACTGTTTTATACGTATGATTTGCCGGCGGAAAGTTTTTTTGACGCCGATGAGTGGATGAAGCATATTCAATCTGAAAGCGACGCATTTTTCAGTTCAGTGCATTCTTTTGTCAAACGAAGAAAACCTAAAGACGATCTGAACCGTCTCGTCTATAGTCTGAATCATAAAAGCCAGGATAAAGGGCTTTTCATGATAACGGACGGAGCGGAGCGGCTTTGTGCGATGCTTGATCAGCTGCTCGACTTGTTTTCCGTACAGGAGAAAATGTTACATCAAAAGCTTGATGAGATGAAAAGCGGAGCGGCTTTTTTAGCGGCCGAATATGTAAAGTGTATCAGAGGGCTGAGAGAATACCGTGATACGTTCAGCCGGCTGCTGTTTGAAAATGATGAGAAAGAGGCCGTTTGGGTTGAAATTGATGCGAAAGGCGCAAAAAACGCCGTCAGCATCTATGCACAGCCCCTGGAGCCCGGTGAAATGCTGGCGGACCAGTTTTTCGCCCGCAAAAAAAGCGTTGTGCTCACATCAGCGACCTTAATGGTGGAGCAGTCTTTTCAATTTATGATTGAAAGGCTGGGACTTTCGGACTTTTATCCGCGCACCAAAAGCATCCCGTCTCCTTTTTCTTATGATGATCAGATGAACGTCATCATTCCGAAAGAAATGAAATCCGTCAAATATGACGGAGAGCGGGAAGTCATTGAGCATATTGCTAAGTATGCAGAAATCATGTCAAAGGGAAAACAGCCGAAGATCCTTATCCTGTTTACATCTCATGATATGCTGAAAAAAGTGTATCAGGAATTGAAACTCAGTATGGAGATCTCAGGCATTCAGCTTCTTGGCCAAGGCATCTCGGGCGGGAGTCCCGGTAAATTAATGAAAACCTTTAAAACGGCCAGCCGGGCGATTTTGCTCGGGACGAATCATTTCTGGGAAGGCGTTGATTTTCCGGGAGATGAATTGTCAACCGTCATGATCGCAAGGCTTCCTTTCCGGGCGCCTGATAACCCGCTTCATGCCGCAAAATGCGAATACGCTAAGAAGCAGGGGAAAAACCCGTTTCAGACCATTTCTCTGCCTGAGGCCGTATTAACGTTCAGACAGGGAATCGGGCGCCTGCTCCGTACGGCGGGAGACAAAGGAACGATCGTTCTGTTAGATCAGCGTGTCAAGACGGCTGGGTACGGACGGCTGTTTCTTGAAGCGCTCCCGACGTCATCCCTTTTGGAACTGACGGATGACGAACTCGCAGATTACGTCAGCCAAACGGAATAAAAGCCGCATAAACGCGGCTTTCGTGGTGTGGGATGAGGAATTGTTTATATAGTAAAAGCGGGTTCATGCCGCCTTGTGATTTTATTATGCCGCGCGTGTATCCCGTTATGACTAACAAAATTTGTTCGACCGATGGAGGGTATAAAAATGGAAAGCAAAATTGAGATTCTTTCTACGATTAATGTGGAGCATTCGGATGATTTATATAAAATCGTCGATACATTAAACCGGACTTTGAAAAGGGACAATCTGATGTTCGGACTTGCGCTTGACGAAGAAAATCAAAATGAAGCGGTCTTCACCATTTATCGCACATAGGTGAAAAAAGATGAGAAAAAAAGCATTAATATTTACAGCCGTATTTGGTATTATTTTTTTAGCAGTTCTTTTATTTTCGGCCAGCATTTTTAAATCTGCAATGGCTCAAAAAGAAGAAGGCCACGAAACAGCTGCCGCTGCCGCTAAAGAAAAAACGAATCTGACAGATGCTGAGAAAGTGGAAACCTTTGTCGGTAAACAGAAGTATTACGTTGTTTCCGGAACGGATAAACAAGGAAAAGACATGTATGTATGGGTTCCGGCCGACAAAAAAGCAAAAATTCTCTCGAAAAAAGCCAGTGACGGCATTTCAAGCGGCAAGGCTGCCAAGATCGTTCAGGACGCAGGGCTTGTTTCCAAGCTGAATGACGTCCACCTGGCGAGAGAAAATGATGTCCTGCTGTGGGAAGTGACCTACATCAACAAAAACGGGCAATATAGTTTTAGCTATGTGGACTTTACAAGCGGCAAGATTCTCAAAAACATCACACCGTGAGACGTATTAGGGGGAGTTCAAGTTGAAATTGGCAAAAAGAGTATCCGCATTAACACCGTCTGCAACACTTGCAATTACCGCAAAAGCGAAACAGCTGAAAGCAGAAGGCCATGATGTCATCGGCCTGGGAGCAGGAGAACCGGATTTTAATACGCCTCAGCACATTATAGATGCCGCGGTGCGTTCCATGAATGAAGGACATACGAAATATACGCCTTCTGGCGGTCTGCCGGCGCTGAAAGACAGTATCGCTGAAAAATTCAAAAATGATCAGGGAATTGAATATCAACCGTCTGAAATCATTGTCTGCACCGGAGCGAAACACGCCCTGTATACGTTATTTCAGGTCATTCTCGATGAAGGGGATGAAGTGATTATACCGACTCCTTACTGGGTAAGCTATCCAGAGCAGGTGAAATTGGCGGGAGGGCGTCCCGTCTATATCGAAGGATTGGAGTCCAATCAGTTTAAAATTTCACCGGAGCAGCTGAAGCAGGCGGTCACGGAGAAAACCAAAGCAATCATTATCAACTCACCGAGCAACCCGACAGGTGTCATGTATACGAAAGAAGAGCTTGCAGAACTCGGAAAAGTGTGCCTGGAGCATGACATTCTGATCGTTTCTGACGAGATTTATGAGAAGCTTACATACGGAGGAAAAAAACACGTCTCAATCGCACAGCTTTCAGATAAATTGAAAGAGCAGACGATCATCATTAACGGCGTGTCGAAATCCCACAGCATGACGGGCTGGAGAATCGGTTATGCGGCCGGTTCCGAGCCGATTATCAAAGCGATGACGAGCCTTGCGAGCCACAGCACATCAAATCCGACGTCCATCGCTCAATACGGCGCCATTGCGGCATACAACGGGCCGGCTGAGCCGCTGGAAGAGATGAGGCAGGCATTTGAGCACAGACTGAATACGATTTACGCTCAGCTCAGTGAAATTCCCGGATTTACCTGTGTCAAGCCTGAAGGGGCGTTTTACTTGTTCCCTAACGCCAAAGCGGCAGCAGAAAACTGCGGATTTAAAGATGTCGATGAATACGTGAAGGCGCTTCTGGAAGAAGAAAAGGTCGCCATCGTGCCGGGCTCGGGCTTCGGTTCACCAGACAACGTCCGCTTATCTTACGCAACGTCACTTGATCTTTTAGAAGAAGCGGTCGAGAGAATCCGCCGCTTTACGGAAAAACACAGCTGATTCTGAAAAAGCGGCTTTTGAAGCCGCTTTTCATCTGCATTGACCCCGTAAGAGTAGAACGGGTATAATAAAGTGATGAAAAAAGAGATTCAGGCAGATTCCTGAATGTCTTTCTTGTTCTGGAGGGAAAGATTTTGAAAACAACAATCAACCAAGTGTATAAACACACAGGCGAGGAAGTAACGATTGGAGCTTGGGTCGCGAATAAACGCTCAAGCGGTAAAATCGCATTTTTACAGCTGAGAGACGGTACGGGCTTCATTCAGGGAGTTGTCGTCAAAGCTGAAGTTGAAGAAAACATCTTCCAAATCGCAAAATCAGTGACGCAGGAGACGTCACTTTACGTAAAAGGGATTGTAAAAGAAGACGAGCGTTCACCGCTTGGCTATGAGCTTGCGGTTACGTCCATTGAAGTCATTCACGAAGCGACTGATTATCCGATTACACCTAAAGAGCACGGCACGGAATTCTTAATGGACCACAGACATTTATGGCTCCGTTCGAAACGCCAGCATGCGATTATGAAAATCCGCAACGAAATCATCCGTGCGACTTACGAATTTTTCAACAAAGAAGGCTTCGTGAAAGTTGATCCGCCGATTTTGACGGGAAGCGCTCCTGAAGGCACGACTGAGCTGTTCGCGACGAAATATTTTGATGAAGACGCCTTCTTGTCTCAAAGCGGCCAGCTGTATATGGAAGCTGCAGCAATGGCGCTTGGAAAAGTATTCTCATTCGGACCGACATTCAGAGCGGAAAAATCAAAAACGAAACGCCACCTCATCGAATTCTGGATGATTGAGCCTGAAATGGCATTTGTCGAATTTGAAGAAAACCTTGAAGTTCAGGAGAATTATGTTGCTTATATCGTACAAAGCGTCCTGAAAAATTGTAAGATCGAGCTGAACACATTAGGTAGAGACACGTCCAAGCTTGAACAAATCAAAGCGCCGTTCCCGCGCATTACGTATGATAAAGCGATCGAATTCCTGAAAGAAAAAGGATTCGACGATATTGAATGGGGAGATGACTTCGGTGCGCCGCATGAAACAGCGATCGCGGAAAGCTATGACAAACCGGTGTTTATCACTCATTATCCGACGTCATTAAAACCGTTTTATATGCAGCCTGCTAAAGATCGTGACGATGTCGTGTTATGTGCGGACTTGATCGCTCCGGAAGGCTACGGGGAAATCATCGGCGGTTCAGAACGCGTTCATGATATGGATTTATTGGAAGAAAGATTAAAAGAGCACGGTCTGGATTCAGATGCGTACAAATGGTATGCTGAACTCAGACAATACGGTTCTGTTCCGCACTCCGGCTTCGGCCTCGGACTTGAGCGGACAGTGGCTTGGATTAGCGGAGCGCCTCACGTGCGTGAAACGATTCCGTTCCCAAGACTTCTGAACCGTCTGTATCCGTAATAGTTATAAAAAACGAAGTCTCCTGTAAGGGAGACTTTTTCTAAGTAAAGGGGAAAGCTCCCGGAGATAACCTTTTACAGTAAGAGGTGTAAGCATGAAAAAACAGCAATTTATAGATATGCAGGAACTCGGCATTTCAAGCATCCCTAACCTGCTGCTGACACATTATCGGCAGCTCGGGCTGAATGAAACCGAATTGATCCTGCTTTTGAAGATTAAAATGCATTTGGAAAAGGGCTCTTATTTTCCGACGCCGTTTGAACTTCAATCAGGCATGTCCATTTCTGCTGAAGAATGTACAAGCTGTCTGAGAATGTTCATTCAAAAAGGCTTTCTGTTCATTGAAGAATGTGAAGATCATAACGGCATAAAGTTCGAAAAATATTCTCTGCAGCCGCTATGGGCGAAGCTGTATGATTACATTCAGCATTCACAAAACGAAACGCAGGAAAGAACGTCAGAAAGAGAGCAAAAAAGCCTGTACACCATCTTTGAAGAAGAATTCGGAAGACCGCTGTCTCCGCTTGAATGTGAGACGCTGGCCATATGGCAGGACCAGGATCAGCATGATGCGATTTTGATTAAACATGCGTTAAAAGAAGCTGTTTTATCAGGAAAGCTCAGTTTTCGCTATATTGACCGGATTTTATTTGAATGGAAAAAGAACGGCTTCAAAACGGTTGAGCAGGCGAAGGCGCACAGCCAAAAATTCCGGCGCGTTCAAACGAAACAAAATGAACCGCAAAAAGAGTATACGAGGCAGGTGCCTTTTTACAATTGGCTGGAACAGTAACATGAGAAGGAGAGAAACGTGTTAAATTTAAAGCAGATTGAATATTGTCTTGATAAAATCAGCGATATGTTTCCGCACGCAGAATGTGAACTTGTCCATTCAAATCCTTTCGAACTGGTTGTGGCAGTCGCTTTATCTGCGCAATGTACGGATGCTCTCGTCAACAGAGTGACAAAAACGCTATTTCAAAAATATAAACGGCCCGAAGATTATTTGGCCGTACCGCTGGAAGAACTCCAGCAGGATATTAAATCAATCGGACTGTACCGAAATAAAGCCAAGAATATTCAAAAGCTGAGCAAAATGATTATCGAAGAGTACGGCGGAGAAGTGCCGAAAGACCGAGATGAGCTTGTGAAGCTGCCGGGTGTCGGACGGAAAACGGCAAATGTGGTCGTGTCCGTTGCTTTCGGTGTACCTGCAATTGCAGTAGACACTCATGTGGAACGGGTCTCGAAACGGCTTGGCATCTGCCGCTGGAAGGACTCTGTATTAGAAGTAGAGAAAACATTAATGAAAAAAGTGCCGAAAGAGGATTGGTCTGTCACACATCACAGACTAATATTTTTCGGGCGCTATCATTGTAAAGCGCAATCCCCCCGCTGTGCGGAATGTCCTTTGCTTTCGCTATGCAGGGAAGGGCAGAAGCGTGACAAAAAAGGACTGGTGAAACGGTGACGGCGATTGACATTCTGGCAGGCTATGAAACATACCTGCGCAGTCTTACAGATCTGGAAAACCTCGAGATCAAAACGGTGCTGCGCCGCCATCCGCTGTATATGGATTTCAGCGGCCAGCCGAAAGTGCAGCCATGGAGGGAAAGGAGTGAATATGTTCCGTTTCTTTTTCAGATTTGGAACGAGACGAAAGAAGCGCTGCTCCCCGTTTTTCAAACAAGGAAATCGAGATGTGATCAAAACGACATGCTGAAAGGGATCGTCTGTCTGATTGCCGCTTTTCATTGGACGGCAGGGGAGCGGGTCACATCACTCGATTGGTCTGTCCTTGAAACAAAGCATTTTCCCGCGGAACCGATTAATTGGGCGGAGAGAATGGCGTTTATTTTAACAAAACCGACTCAATTTCACTCGTTTATTCAGCTGGATGAATTAATGACGGAGATGAAAAAGCAATATCATAAATATGAAGTCATGAACAAATTATAAAAAACCTCCTTTTCTCTTAAGGAGGTTTTTTTGCATGAAAAAATCCTTCACCTGTTTGAGGTGAAGGATTTCGCACGCTAATTAGCGGTATTTGACTGGATGGTTGACGAATTTGACTGGCCGTTGACAGTTGAAGATGAGTCTTGGTTTTTATCCTTCTGGCCGCTGTCAGGATTTTTTGAACCATCTGAACCGGTATCGGAACTATTGTCAGAGCTGTTATCTTGCTGTCCGTTGTTATCCGTCCCGTTACCAGGCTGATTCGGATTGTTATTATCCGTTTGATCCTGATTGGATTGATCCGGATTTTTATTCGGGTCATCAGTAGGTGTTTGATCCGATCCGTCTGACGTATCCGTCTGATTGTCGTCCGTTTTTGAATCATCGGTTTGGGTCTTGTCTTTATCCTTATCATCAGGTTTCTGTTCATCGTCAGTCGCTTTATCTTTATCTGCATTGTCTTCTTCATCTTTCGGAACTTTGAAAGATGCTGATGCCGTATCGCTCTTTCCGTCATCATTTTCCGCTGTCACCTGGAAGCTGTATGTGGACCCAGGGGTGACATCTGAGACGACGGCTTCTTTTGCCGAACTGTTTTGAATGTCGCTGTAGCTTCCGCCATCAACAGATTGTTTGACATTGAATGTTGCATCACCATCATAATCCCAGCTTAAGTTTAATGATTTTTTGTCTTTGTCGTACTTCACTTGCAAGCCTGTCGGTTTATTGGCTTTTTCTTTCTTGTACGTTTTAGAAACGGCAGTAGGCTCCGTTCCTTTCACGAAGTACTCCGTCACTTTTTTATCATCCGGCGTATTCGGTCCGGCTAAAGCGGCGGGGTTCGAGCCTTTCTCAACTGTTTCTTTCACGACGCTGTCAGGCTGCTTGAAGCTTCCTTTACCGTCATCAACATAGGAGATCAGCTTTTGGAAAATCCGTTTTGCAACTTGCTGGTCTGCATAAGATAATGATTTTTTACCTGCTTTGTTACCAGACTCAACACCGGTCCAAACCGCCGCTGTATATTGAGGGGTGTAGCCGACAAACCATGAATCCGGTACTCCGCCTGGAGCAATGTTATATTTTTGAATATCCTCTTTAGTAAAGTTTGTCGTACCCGTTTTACCGGCGACTTCCACGTTCGGTACTTGAGCCAGTTTACCCGTTCCTGACTGCACCACTGTTTTTAGCATATCGGTAATCATGAATGCCGTGTAATCGCTCATAGCACTCTTCGGTTTCGGTGTTAAATCAAGCTTAGTTCCGTCATTAAATTCAATCGATGTGACCGCGTGCGGTTCATTGTACGTTCCGTTATTTCCAAAAGCGCTGTAGGCACCAGCCATAGTCAGCGGGGAAACGCCCGGGTTATCAGCTCCAAAACCGCCGATCGAATAAGATTCTGTTACACTGTCTTTGTTTAATCCTAGTCCTAAGTCGTTTGCGAAGTCGACGGCATTATCTTTACCTGCTGCTTGGAATGCCTTCAGAGCAGGAATATTACGTGAGTCTGAGAGAGCCTCTCGCATTGTTATCATTTGTCTGTATTTATTGTCATAGTCATGAATCGGAGTGCCGTCAGAGTACGTATAGGCTGAGTCATCAATCTGCTCATACGTCGACCATTTTTTATTTTCAATGACCGGACCGTAATCAAGAATCGGTTTTATCGTTGAACCTGGCTGGCGTTGAGTGTCTGTCGCGTAGTTAAATCCCCCGGCAGTTCTGTTTCGTCCTGCTCCGATGGCGCGGATTTCTCCGTTTGTCGTATCAAGGAGGGTGACGCCGCCCTGCATGCCTTGGGTAAAGCCGACTGTGTCGCCGTTCATCAATTGATCAAGATAATCTTGTGCTTTCGTATCAAGAGTCGTGTAAATTTTTAATCCGTCAGTTGAAATATCGACGTCTTTCTTTTCTTTTGTCTCAATTTCTTTCATAACTTCTTCGACAAAAGCGCTGTATTTATTTGTGTCCTTTTTATCGTATTCCTTTTGGCTGACGACGCCTTCATCTTTCATGGACACTTTCTTTGCTTTTTGGTATTCAGAATTTGAGATAAATCCTTGTTTTTCCATTAAGCTGAGAACGATGTTCCGGCGTTTTTCAGAAGCCTTCGGATTTTTAACCGGGTTGTATCCGGTCGGACTTTGCGGCATTCCGGCAAGGGTTGCTGCCTGTTCAACCGTAAGCTTGCTCAAATCTTTCACGCCGAAAAAGTCTTCAGCGGCTTTACCGACGCCGTAGGCGCGCGGTGAGAAATAAATTTTGTTTAAATACATTTCTAAAATTTCATCTTTAGAATAATGGCGCTCCAGCTGCAGTGAAAGCCATACTTCCTGAGCTTTCCGTTTAATCGTTTTCTGGTGGGTCAGAAGCGAGTTTTTCACAACCTGCTGGGTGATTGTGCTTCCGCCTTCTGAACCGAAACCATCCGTAAAGTTGGCGACCAAGGCGCCTCCGATCCGGATCGGGTCTATTCCGTGGTGCTTATAAAAACGGGCGTCCTCTGTTGCGATAAAAGCTTCCTTCACAACATCGGGTATATCCTTAATCGGGACGTAGGTTCGTTTTTCGCCGCCCACTTCCGCGATTTCTTTGCCGTTTTTATCGTAAATTGTTGAAGAGTAAGGCGTTTTCAGCTTGGCTTCGTCCAAAGACGGCGCACCGGAAACTAAAACGGCAAATGCCGCAGCTCCGCCGACTATGCCGAGGACAAACAGAATAACCAAGGACAGTACAATCTTTTTGAATAAACCGCCTTTACGCTGTTTCTTGCCTTTTTTCGGTGAAGAAGGCTTGGGGCTTTTCGTCTGCCTTGCCTTTCGGCGTTCTTCACGGCTCTTAAATTGATCTGACATAACATCTCAACCTTTCGTTAATCAACCTTTCGCTCAGTCTACTGTTCCTGCGAAAAATAAAGCTGTTCAATAATACTAATATAATCAATTCTCGGTGAGTATCCAAGGGAAATCGGAAAGGAAGCATCTTCTAATTCGTCTTTGCGAATTGACTTTCTGCCGTTGTTCTCCTTTCTTTCCCAAAAGACAAACAGCTTGTCAGCTTCGAGGAAATAAACCTTTTCGAAAGCGGATATAATAACAAAACAAATGCCGTCTTGCCTGACTACCTGCTTCATATGCTCAATCTGATGATCATGAAAATTCTGCAGGGGAAATGCCGTTTTGTTTTTTGTTTCTTTTGCCTCAAAATCAATGTAGCGCCCTTTATAAATTCCGTTGTAATCGGTTGTCGAAGACTGCTTAAAATAAGCTTCCTTAATAACTGCGGCGCTTCTTTTCGGATAATGGACGTTTACAATCTGGACGGGTGTCGGCTTTTTGTGAATGACAGCAATTTGGTTAGCCAGATAATATTGATTCGTTTCATTCAGGTCGTCTTCGAGGGTCATGCCGCGATTACTGTATGAATGGGACCGTTTCTGGCTGTTTTGGGATGAAACCGTTTTGTTCGGCTGAAAAGTTTTTCCATTCGGATACCGAATCACTTTTTCCATCCTCCTTATCAAACTAATAGTGACGGAAGTGAATGAACGTGCATAAACGACAGACCGTAACCGCCATTCTTCGCCAGATTGAAAAAGAGACGAAAAGAAAAAATGCCGATAACGTTTCCCGGACGAATGCCTATAAAGCATATTATGACCGCCACCCTGAGATCAAGTGGTCGCTTTTGGCATCCTTTGTGTCCCGCAATGCGGGCTGGTCGATGACTGATTTAAGAGGCATTCTCTACCAGGAGGGCCTTGACAGCAGGCAGAAAAACTGGTTTTTCCTTTCGTATGAAAGGGCGAATTGGCTTATTTTTTCTGATGCCTATCCTCAGCTTCTGGTCTACCAGTGGTCAAAACAAATCGGCGAACCTCTTTTCCGCCATCTCCCTTATTTCCGCGTCTCGGCTTTTATGCAGGAAGAATGGCTCCGTTTTTGGCGTGACGGAGATACGGAACGGCTCATGTATGCTCTTATTATAAATGAACAAAACACTATCCAAGCACCTATTATACAAAATCCTTCGTTTAAAAAGAATGTTTTTGGCACGATTCCTTTTTATTTAAGTGATTGGTTTCACTTTAATACGGTGATATTTCCCTCATTTGACGGATGTTTATACGGAATTTCCGTCAAACGGTTCTCAAAAACGGAAGAAAGAATTACGCTCGGAAAACAGCTTGCCCGTCTTTTGTTCAGCCCTGATCTTCACGCTTCTTTTTACCGATTTCTTGATACCGTTCCTCATACCGGCTCTCGCTTTGATATGGAGAAAATGATCGGCATCAAAAAAAGAACATCACCGATGCTGAGGACAACCTATCCCATTGTTGCCCACTCATTAGACGGCAAAAAAACGGATTGGTTTCAAAAAAGGTTATGGAAAGGGGCTTTTTTACAGGAGAAAATGCCGGAACAGCTTGAACTGACCGACTGGTATTTACAGAAAAGACGTGAGCTCCATGCGCTTTTCGCGGTAAAAGAGTGGCTGACGAAATGAAAAAGCCCGAAACCGTTCGCTGCGGTTTCGGGCTCTGGTGTCTTACGTGGAAGGGCGGTTTGGGCCGCCTAATTTTTTATCAAGCGTATCAGTTGTTTTTGCTTCATTTTTTTGCTGTTTACCTGCATTTTTCGGTCTCGTTTTCATACGGCACCTCCTCAACTGTATCGTTTGCATTAACGTGCCGGTTCATACAAAGTTTGCGGCACTTTTTTGTCGAAAAGTCCGCCTTTTAGGATAATCTCTGTTTGTTTGCCGAACTCCTTCTAGTTTTGTCATGTGCGGAGGAGAGCGGTATAAAAACGAGAATTATATTCGGAGAGACGCAAGTGATAAAAGGGAGGAACATGAATGTCTGTTTACACGAGTAAGGCCGATATTCTCCGTCTGCTTTCTGATATCGAAGTCCGGATTTCTGCCGCTGAAAAGACACTTACCAAGGCAGTTAAGTCCTGTCAGGCGGAAGCTGAAGAAATCAGGCAGGAACGGCTTGCCCGCCTTGAGGAAGAGGCCCGCGAGCTTCATGTTTGTATTGATGATCTGTTTTTGCCTGACCGGCGTAAAGATTTGCCGAGAGCCTGCCGGATTAGCTGATTTTGTGCGAAATCTTTGGTACGATATGTACTGAGGTGAGTCCGTTTGCAGACACAGTCGTTATTGGAACTGACAGAACAAATGATAGAGGCGGCTCTTGAAGCCGAAAGTAGGTATCAGGAAGGAAAAGAAACCGGCCGTTCATATGATTTTTTTGACATCATTAAACCTGACGTTGAAAAAAAAGACCGGCTTTGCGCGTTTTGGACTGAAGCAGCGCTTGCGTTTATTCAGGAAAACCGTCCGAAATACGTTCATCATGCACAAATTCAGGCCGTTACAGAAAATTTCGGAGAGCTGATGCTCCAATCATATGTTCATCATATTCATAAAAAAAGATACAAGGATTTAACTGAATCTGTTTTATATACGCTTCGTATACTAAGGGATGAAATTGAAAAAGAAGGCAGCTGAAAATAGCTGCCTTCTTTTATATAAAGGGGGCGGGTATGTTATTCATACGCCGGGTTTTCTGCTCCACTTGCTTCGAGAACCTTCATACTGTTTCGAAATTCGGTTGCCGTGAGATGGCCTTGAATATAGAGAAACTTTGCAAAGTCCATCAGTTTATCTGCACAATCTGTTTCATATTTTTTCACTTCTGCAAAACGTTTTCTTAAGTATGATACGTTCATAATGGTGCATCCCCTCTCATGTATGTTGAGATTATGTTAACATAACGATTCGACTTTTTTCTGTTTTTAAAAAATTAAGACTTTCGACAGCATTTGACAAAGATGAGGCTCTCCGAAAGCACATAACCAAGGCGGAATTCATACATATATAGAAGAAAACTTAGTGAGAGGTATAGGGGGAATGTCACATGCAATGGAGAGCGCAGCCATATCAAAATATGTACCAGCAGCAGCCAATGGGCTATTTCTATCCGCAGCAGATTCAGCCGTTGCAGCAGCCGTTGCAGCAGCCGTTGCAGCAGCCGTTGCAGCAGCCGTTGCAGCAGCCATTGCAGCAGCCATTGCAGCAGCCGTTGCAGCAGCCATTGCAGCAGCCGTTGCAGCAGCAGTATCATCAGCAAGGGCAGTTTCCGCCGCAATTTTATCCAAATCAGGAATATGGTCAAATGCAGCAGACGTATAATCTCGCTCCTCCTCAGGCAGGCATGCCCGGGGGACCGCCGGGATTTGTGAATCCTTACCCCGTTCCCAGACCGAATCAGCAGCAGCCTTCCCAATTCTCAGGCATACTCTCTCAGTTTAAAAAGACGAACGGACAGTTTGACTTTAATAAAATGATGGATACGACAGGGCAGATGGTAAGCGCCGTAAACCAGGTCGGATCGCTTGTGAAAGGATTTACCAGTATCTTTAAATAAAAAGCATGAATGATAGATATCATTCATGCTTATTTTTTAGGGAAAAAGAGGGTAAGCGTCTGCTCATTCCAGGATGTTTCCATATCTTCTTCACGCACTTCATAAGGGAGGACAACGGTTCTTGTCATGCTTGAAGACATATGGGATGAATGCGCCTGCTTATGATCATGCCGAATAGTCACGTGAAGGTAGCGTTCTTTCGTTTCCACCAGCATATCCCCGTCACGGAATGTCTGAGGGATGCTGATGTCAACTGAGAGGCCCGCAGGCTCTTCCCTGACGTCAATCGTCACTTGTGCTTCAGTGAAAGCCGAATTGACAAGATGCTGAAAGCCCTGCATCAATTCTGAGAAGGTGCCTGATTGAAAAAAATGATCCATCGCATGGCTGATGATGTCTTCATTTCTTTCTAAATAACGTTTATCGTTTTCATTTTGATCCATATGACCACCGCCTTTTTACAACAGACTATGCGATGTTATCCCGTATGGTTAAGAATTGAAGGAAAAAAGAAAGTATGGTTAAATAGTGGAGAATAAACTGGTAACGGATTCAGATTTAGGAAGGGAGCACAACACATTGCTGAAAAAATTATTCGGATTGGGAGACAGCCGGAAAAAGCCGGCCGAGGAAGTGATTTTTTCTCCGGCTGACGGAGCGGTGATGGATTTGGCTTCAGTGCCGGATCCCGTATTTTCACAAAAAATGATGGGGGACGGGATCGCCGTCGAACCTGCAAACGGAGACATTGTTTCACCGGTTGAGGGGGAAGTGATTCAGCTGTTTCATACAAAACACGCTGTCGGCATCCGCACCCTTTCCGGAGCGGAACTTTTGATACATGTCGGTTTAGATACCGTAAACATGAACGGCGAAGGTTTTGAAGCCCATGTAAAAGAGGGAGACAAAGTCAAGACAGGCGACCTGCTTTTAACCTGCAATCTGGATTTAATAAAAGAAAAAGCAAGCAGCACCGTCATCCCTATGGTAATTATGAACGGTGATGCCGCAGAGCCTTTGCAATTTGCAGGCGCAAATGAGGCGAAAAAAGGACAAACAGAGCTTTTTACAATAAAAATGAAGTAGGCAGGGGGCTATTCCCCTGCTTTTTTTCTTGTGCAGTATTTTCATCTAGCCAGGCAAACAAATATTCGGTAAACTGTACCTCATAAAGAGGTGTGGACGATGAAGAAAAAATCACTGAGCGAACTGATTCAGGAATTAAAAGATCATGAAAATATTGTGCATTGGCATGAAGAGGAGCCGCGGGAGGCGAAAACCATGCCAATGCCGGATAAGGTAAACCCGAAAATCCGGGCGGCTCTCAAAAAGAGGGGGATCGAGCGGCTGTTTACACATCAATACTCCGCTTTTCAAACGGTTCAAACCGGAGAAAGCATTGTGGCCGTCACACCGACGGCCTCCGGTAAAACTTTGTGCTATAATCTTCCGGTTCTCCAGTCTATCGCGGAAGATTCCTCAAGCCGCGCGCTTTATTTATTTCCGACAAAGGCGCTCGCGCAGGATCAAAAAAGCGAGCTGAACGAAATCATAGATGAGACGGGCATGGACATCAAAAGCTTCACTTATGACGGCGATACCTCTCCGGCCATCAGGCAGAAGGTCAGAAAAGCCGGACACATTGTCATTACAAATCCCGATATGCTTCATTCAGCGATTCTCCCCCACCATACAAAATGGGTGAGTCTGTTTGAAAACCTGAAATATATCGTCATTGACGAATTACATACGTACCGCGGCGTATTCGGCAGCCATGTGGCGAACGTCATCCGCCGTTTAATGAGAATCTGCGCTTTTTACGGAAGCACGCCGTTATTTATCTGCACATCCGCCACAATCGCCAATCCGAGAGAATTGGCGGAGCAGCTGACGGGAAATTCTGTGAAACTGATTGACGACAACGGTGCCCCGAGCGGAAGAAAGCACTTTGCTTTTTACAACCCTCCGATTGTGAATAAACCGCTGCATATTCGAAAAAGCGCCACTGTGGAAGTGAACGAACTTGCCAAAACGTTTTTGAAAAATAAGATTCAGACGATTGTTTTTGCAAGAAGCCGTGTCCGGGTTGAAATTATTTTAAGCCACATTCAGGAAATCGTAAAAAAAGAAATCGGCGCGAAGTCTGTCAGAGGCTATCGCGGCGGATATCTTCCGAAAGAAAGAAGAGAAATAGAGCGGGGGTTAAGAGACGGCAGCATTCTCGGTGTTGTCAGCACAAATGCACTGGAGCTCGGCGTTGATATCGGCCAGCTTCAGGTCTGTGTGATGACGGGATACCCGGGCAGTGTCGCGAGCGCATGGCAGCAGGCGGGCCGGGCCGGACGGCGGCAGGGAGAGGCGCTGATTGTAATGGTGGCGAATTCTGATCCGATTGACCAATATATTGTGCGCCATCCTGATTATTTCTTTAAACGCTCTCCAGAATCTGCACGGATAAACCCTGATAATCTCATTATACTGGTCGATCATCTGAAATGCGCTGCGTATGAGCTGCCTTTCAGAGCCGATGAAACATTCGGAGAAAATGATGCAAGAGACATTCTCGAGTATTTAGAGGAAGAAGGCGTCCTTCACGAAAACCGTGAACGCTATCACTGGGCGAGCGAATCATTTCCCGCTTCAAACATCAGTCTCCGTTCGGCCTCACAGGAAAACGTGGTCATCGTTGATCGGTCAGAAACGGCTGATGTAAAAATTATCGGAGAAATGGACAGATTCAGCGCGATGACGCTTCTTCATGATGAAGCGATTTATCTTCATGAAGGAGTGCAGTACCAGGTTGAAAAGCTTGATTGGGAGCACAAAAAAGCATACGTGCGAAAAGTCGATGTCGAATATTATACGGATGCCAATTTAGCGGTGCAGCTGAAAGTGCTGGAAATTGACAGATCAGAAAGCAGAAGGAAAACGGCCATACATTTCGGTGACGTGACAGTAAACGCTCTTCCGACGATATTTAAAAAAATTAAAATGACGACATTTGAAAATATAGGATCAGGACCGATTCATCTTCCTGAAGAAGAGCTGCATACCAGTGCAGCGTGGCTTGAATTAAAAGAGACGGATTCGGAGATCGGTGAAAAAACGCTTGAACAGCTCCTTTTAGGCATTGCTCACGTCCTGCAGCATATCGTGCCTGTATACGTCATGTGCGACCGAAATGATGTACATGTCGTGCCGCAGATCAAAGCCGCTCATACGGGATTGCCGACAATCTTTCTGTATGATCATTATCCGGGCGGAATCGGACTTGCTGATGAAGTATACAAACGATTTGATGAAATCAATGAAGGGGCTGAGCGTCTGATCAGACAATGTCCATGTCAAGACGGATGTCCTTCCTGCATCGGCTCTGAAATAGAGGGAATTGATGCAAAGAAAGCGATTCTCCGGCTCTTAAATTACGTGTAAAAGAAAAGGGGGACGAGAGATGTCCTTGAAAAATAAATTAAAGCGGATGAAAAACCACCTGAATCTCCCGGAAACTGAGAAAAAGCCGGCAGCTTCTTCGCTTCCGGTGCCTGATATTCAAGTCCCGTTTAGAGAAGATTGGGAGGCATTGGGAGTGAAGCCTTTCTTCTTTGAGGATGAATACTGCCTTATCCGTGAAACCGTCTATCCGCTTTCGCACCGCCACGGACGGTATAGCTTCAATGAACTTGATGACGTCATGGCGTTATGGAATAAAGGCGGTTTGACGCATACTTTATCAGCCGAAGGATACGAAAAAAACCAGCTGTTTTTCTTTGATACGGAAACGACCGGACTTGGCGGCGGGGCCGGCAATATGATCTTTTTGCTCGGTCATGCGAGAGTATATGAAGACCGTGTTATAGTAAAACAGCATCTGCTTCCCAAGCCGGGAAACGAGGCGGCTCTTTACCAAAGCTTTTTGAGTGAGGTTGATATTACGTCCCTTGTGACGTATAACGGCAAAGCCTTTGATTGGCCGCAGGTAAAAACAAGGCACACATTGCTTCGGGACAGGCTTCCGAAACTTCCTGAATTCGGCCACTTTGATCTTCTGCACGGGGCGAGACGGCTTTGGAAACATAAATTAGAGCGTGTATCGCTTTCGGCTGTTGAAAATGAAGAGCTGGCCTTTAAAAGGGATGAAGATACACCCGGGTATTTGGCTCCAATGCTGTATTTCCAATTTTTAAAGGCGGAGGACCCGGCTCTCCTGGAAGGAGTGCTCTCCCATAATGAACAAGATGTGCTCTCCCTTATCGCTCTTTACATTCATATGTCAAAAAAGATTTTTGCCTCCTCTGATCAGACGTCAGAACGTCAGGAAGCGTACGCCATGGCGAAGTGGTTTATCGCTCATAAAGAAACCGATCGCGCTGTTTCGCAGCTGGAAGCGCTGCAAGGCAAAGACTTTGAAGATTCGGATCGGGCCCTTTTTGACTTAGCGATGCTTTATAAAAAACAAAACCGAAGGCAAGAAGCAGTGCCCCTTTGGGAGAAACTGACGGACTCCGCTCTTCACATATGCAGACATCAATCAGCGGTAGAGCTGGCAATCTATTTTGAGCATCACGCAAAAGATTTCAAAAAAGCTCTGCAGGCCGCGCAAAAGGCTGCAAAAGACGATGAAATATCGGAAAAAGAAGCCGAGAAACTCCAAGTGAGAATTGCCCGGCTGAGGAGGAAATATTCCTCTTGAAATATTGCCCGGGAAAGCGCAAAAGCCGAGCTGTTTCGCCAAAAATATTTTTTTCTGAATCCGCATCGATTTTGTTGTAGAATGGTGCCGCATCCTGTAAAATAGCGTTAGTTATTTATAGGGGAGAGTTGGTATGTATAAAGGTGTTTTTTACTTGTTCTTTGTCGTGGTTTTTTTGATTGCGTTTGTATTTACGAATTTTAAAGACAGCTTGCTGATGCATTTCTAAATTGGGTGATTGAATTAGAACATGCACCCGCTTTTCTTCATAACTTAACAGTGTAATAAAAGTTAATGGAGAGGGGATTTAGCATGTTTCATCATCATCATCATTGTTGCCCAAACGTAATGCCGCCGATTGTCCATCCGACTAATTGCTGTGAACACCATTGTTTTACTAACACAGTTGTGCCGCATATTCATCCGCAACATACAACTAACGTAAATCACCACAACTTTGAGCACGTTCATTACTATCCGCATACTTTTTCAAATGTTGATCCGACGACACACCAGCATTTTCAGTGCGGAAGCCCTTGCTGCGATTATTAGTATTGAACGCTTAAGCAAAGTCGGTAAGGATATCAATCAAAATGGGGCCCGATGGGGAGCCCCATTTTTTAAGCAGGTGATCAATTGAAAGTATTAGCCGTAACGGGGTACAAGCCGTTTGAACTCGGTATCTTTAAACATGATGACCGGGCGCTTATTTATATAAAAAAGGCGATAGAAACCAGACTCAGAAGCTTTCTTGACGAAGGCTTGGAATGGATTCTCATATCCGGACAGCTGGGGACGGAGCTTTGGGCGGCAGAAACGGCGTACGATCTCAGAGAAGAGTATCCGGAATTAAAGGTTGCCGTTATCACGCCGTTCTACGGCCAGGAGGAAAAGTGGAAGGAACCGAATAAAGAAATGTATGAATCGGTGCTTGCACAGGCAGATTATGAGGAGAGCCTGACGCATCGGCCGTACGAAAGCCCGCTTCAATTCCGGCAGAAAAACGCGTTCTTTATTGAAAAGTCAGACGCGCTTTTGCTTTTATATGATCCGGAGATGGAAGGGTCGCCGAAATATATGCTGCAGCAGGCGGAAAAACGCCGCGAAAAAGACGGTTATCCGATTTATTCGATTACGATGGACGATCTCCGGGCTGCCGTTGAAGAAGAAGACTTCTTTACATAACATGCCAGAGAACATTTGACAACGGGACGTGTTTCTGAATAAAATATAACATGATGATTCACGATACGAGGTGAAAAAGATGCTTGCTGATAAAGTAAAGCTTTCTGCGAAAGACATTTTGGAAAAAGAATTTAAAACAGGTGTTAGAGGTTACAGACAAGAAGACGTTGACAAATTTTTAGATATGATTATTAAGGATTATGAAACTTTCCATCAAGAAATTGAAGAACTGCAGCAGGAAAATCTGCAGCTGAAAAAACAGCTTGAAGAAGCAAGCAAAAAACAGCCGGTGCAGTCCAATACGACCAACTTTGATATTCTGAAAAGGCTGTCCAACCTTGAGAAACATGTATTCGGCAGCAAGCTTTATGACGAATAAGACAGATGCACTTGTCAAATGAGACAAGTTGCTTTATAATGAACAAGTGTTCTTAACGTTCGGGTAATCGCTGCAGATCTTTGAATCTGTAGAGGAAAGTCCATGCTCGCACGGTGCTGAGATGCCCGTAGTGTTCGTGCCTAGCGAAGAAATAAGCTAGGGCAGCCTTGATAGGCTGACGGCAGGAAAAAAGCCTACGTCTTCGGATATGGCTGAGTATCCTTGAAAGTGCCACAGTGACGAAGTCTCATCAGAAATGATGAGAGTGGAACGCGGTAAACCCCTCGAGCGAGAAACCCAAATTTTGGTAGGGGAACCTTCTTGAAGGAACTGAACGGATAGAAGGACAGAATACTTTCTGTAGATAGATGATTGCCGCCTGAGTACGAGGTGATGAGCCGATTGCAGTACGACGGAACAAAACATGGCTTACAGAACGTTAAACATTTATTGATATGACAAATTAGAGCTCTCCTTTAAAGGGGAGCTTTTATCTTGAATGAAACGAAAGCTGAAAAGAGACAGGGTGATACGATGAAGAAGTACACACTAATAGCGACGGCGCCGATGGGAATTGAAGCGATTGTCGCCAAAGAAGTGCGTGATTTAGGATATGAATGCAAAGTAGACAACGGAAAAGTCATTTTTGAAGGAGACGCGCTTGCGATCTGCCGCGCTAACCTATGGCTGCGGACGGCTGACCGCATTAAAGTACAGGTCGCCGAGTTTCAGGCAAAAACGTTTGATGAGCTGTTTGAAAAAACAAAAGCGATTGACTGGCGCGCATATATTCCGGAAAACGCAAAGTTCCCGGTAATCGGAAAGTCCGTGAAATCAGTACTTGCCAGTGTGCCTGACTGCCAGCGCATCGTCAAAAAGGCGATAGCGGAAAAGCTGAAGCTGCAATCAGGAAAACAAAATGAATGGATTGAAGAAACGGGTCCCGAGTACAAAGTGGAGATTTCGCTTTTGAAAGATAAAGCCGTCATCACGCTGGATTCATCAGGAACAGGTCTTCACAAACGGGGATACAGGGTTGATCAGGGCGGAGCTCCGATTAAAGAAACGCTCGCTGCGGCGTTAGTTCTGTTAACCAACTGGACGCCTGACCGTCCGTTCGTTGATCCGTTCTGCGGTTCCGGCACGATAGCGATTGAAGCCGCCTTAATCGGGCAAAACATTGCTCCCGGATTTAATCGTGATTTCGTCTCAGAAGACTGGGAATGGATCGGAAAAGAACTGTGGGACAAGGCGCGTCTTGAAGTGGAAGAAAAGGCGAACTATGATCAGCCGCTGCAGATTTTTGCAAGTGACGTGGATCACCGGATGGTAAACATCGCCAAAGAAAATGCAGAAGAAGCGGGGCTCGGGGATCTGATTGAATGCAAGCAAATGCGGGTGCAGGATTTCACGACGAAACTCGAATTCGGCGTAATCGTCGGAAACCCTCCGTACGGCGAACGGCTCGGCGAAAAAAAGGAAGTCGAGCGGATGTATAAAGAAATGGGCCGGGCATTCGAATCTCTTGATACATGGTCTGTTTACATGCTGACGTCAAATGAACAATTTGAAGAAGCCTACGGAAGAAAAGCGACAAAAAAACGCAAGCTCTTTAACGGTTTTATTAAAGCGGATTATTATCAGTATTGGGCAAAAAAGAAAAAAACAATTTCAAAAATATAGTCCCTTTTATAGCAGAATTTTTGTGACAACATGATTTTAAAAATAGGTTATGAATAAGTCTTTCAAGTTATAGCCGAAAAACAGGAACTAGTGTTCTTGTTTTTCGGCTATTTATTATACTTTTAAATATAAATATCTGTGAGGTATTGTTGGATAATAAAGTAAATACATAAATTGGCTGTAAATTTCCTCAAAATAAAGAAAAAACCTTAATGGATTTGCTTTTTTATAAGTATCTTTAGTTTACTAATTTCTTAAAATTTACCTACTAGTCTTGATATATATATAATATCGTTTTATAATATTTTATGTAAAAATATGAAGGAGTTGGAATTAATGAAAAAAGTATCGAAAATCTTGATGGGTGCTTCTGCATTACTGATAGCAGGGTCTACTTTTATTTGCAGTCCTAAAGCAGAAGCAGCCATGAGTTCATGGCAAACAGTTCATGGAATTAAAGGTTGTGAAGCTAGGGTTTGGACTGACGCAACAACGTATACAAGAAATGCTACTTCTATTGATGTATATGCTCAGACAAATGGAAAATGTGGGACATTGAACTATCGAATGGGTGTTACCACCTTAGATGGAGAATACAATATTGGTGATTTTTCCTATAAAGGTTCATTCTCGAATAAAACACCTGTTAAGAAGTTTTATTTTAGTAAACTACTAAAACCTGGATTTAAAGAGAGATGGCAGGTTAATGTTGAGTTATACAAAGGTGGGAAAATGAAAGATGCAGTTCAATCTAAAACTATTTATGTGGAGAAAAGAAAATAGTCAGAAAAAATTTCATTAGAAATAATTTTAAAAGGCTGTCGAATATCGACAGCCTTTTAACATCTTTACGTTTTATTCTGCCATTACCAGCGGTGCGCTTTTGCGTTGCTCCGTAAAATAATGTTGGTCTGGGACATTTCGGTGTGGCCGTTCACTTGCGATTTAGAGCGTTTCGGCCGCGTCCAATTGTGATGAAACAATTCAGAATGCTGATCTAATCGATCTTTATAACTCATGTAACCATCACTCCCGGATAGAATAAATTTGTGAAGATGGATATTCGATCGAATATCTGTTGTAGTTTGTGCAGGTCAGGTGCGGATCATTCAGGAAGGCATGTATAGAAAGTGAGGCATCGGCATAGAATGATGATTATTTCTATTTGAGAGGTGATCTTATTTTATGCTGAACAGTGAGTACTTCAGTAAAATACAAAAGGCGTTAGAAGCAACTGCGTCCCAGCTGCAGGAAGCCGGAGCGGAGCTAGATCCTTCCGCCGTGACACACGCACAGGAAAATCTTGAAAATGCGGTAAAACACACACATTCAACAGACCATCCGTTTTTATGTTCACATGTCATTAATCGGAAATAACAATTACAAAAACTTGGCGCGGCCAAGTTTTTTTGTTGTATTGAAAAGGGTTAAATGATATTATAGATGGTCTGAATGCCGAATAGTTAGGGGTTGGAGTTGGGTGACAACATCACGTTTGCCTTTTGCTTTAACAAAAGAAAAGAATTTTTACGAAGAATTGAACAATTGGATTGGTGACGTGTTTTACGATATCCTTCCCGAAAAAGGCTTTGACCTTCGGGATGAGCAGGTATTTATGGCGTTTCAGCTTGAACGGGCATTTAAAGAGAAAAAGGTCATGTTCGCTGAGGCAGGAGTCGGTACGGGGAAAACGCTGGTGTATCTGCTGTTTGCCATCAGCTATGCCAGATATACGGGGAAACCGGCCATTATTGCATGCGCCGATGAAACGTTAATTGAACAGCTTGTCAAAAAAGAAGGCGATATTTCCAAGCTGACAGAACATTTGGATTTACAGATTGATACAAGGCTGTCAAAATCCCATGAGCAGTACCTGTGTCTGAAAAAGCTTGAGAAAACGATGCAGCGTTCTGATGATGAAAAGTGGCTGGATCTTTATGAGTCGCTGCCTTCATTCGTGCATGAATCACAAGCGATGCAGCGCTTTTATCCGTACGGCGACCGCAAGCAGTACGCTGATTTGACGAATGAAGAGTGGTCAAGCGTAAGCTATGATTCCTTCCAGGATTGTTTAACATGTGATATGAGACATAGATGCGGTTTAACACTTTCAAGAGATCATTACAGAAAATCAACGGATCTGATTGTTTGTTCCCATGATTTCTACATGGAACATGTATGGACAGAAGAATCACGCAAAAGGGAAGGGCAGCTGCCGCTTTTGCCGGATCACAGCGCCGTCGTGTTTGACGAAGGGCATCTGCTGGAATTCGCCGCGCAAAAAGCGTTAACCTATCGTGTGAAGCAATCGACGCTTGAGCTGTTTTTAGAGCGCCTGCTTCAAAATGACATCAGGGAGGAATTTGCCGAATTGATTGAAGATTCCCTTGCCGCAAATGATGAGTTTTTCTATGTGCTGTCAGAGGAATCGAAGGAAATCGCCGGCTCCCACCGATTGGATATCCAAAACGACCAGCGCGTTAAGCGTGCAGCTGACGAACTGTGCCGTCTGCTTGATAAAATCGGCGAGGCGCTCGTATTTGAATCCGAAATGTATACGATTGATAAGTACGAGCTGTCAGTCGTAGAAGAATACGTCGAACAAATGGCATATTCACTTTCGCTGTATCAAAAGGATGCCATCAGCTGGCTTGAAAAGCAGGATACAGACTCAACATTTGTCGTGATGCCGAGAACTGTAGCCGAAGTGCTGGGAGAAAAGGTCTTTTCTAAAAAGATCCCTTATATTTTCTCATCAGCCACTCTTTCTGAGGGCGGTTCATTTGATTATATTGCAGACAGTCTTGGAATCCGCGATCCTTTATCATTTACCGTTGAATCTCCGTACGACTACGAGGAGCAAATGTCTGTTACGCTTCACGGTGATATGACGTCTGAGCAGAAAACAGCGAGAACCATTGAAACGATTAAGGAGAATGAAGGCCGCACCCTCGTTCTTTTCCCTTCTTTTGAAGATATGAAGGAATTTAAAGAACAGGCTGCCGCATGGGAACTGCCGTATCCGATATACTACGAAGGTGACGAAGAGATCAGCAGCCTGGTCGAAAAATTTCAGCGGGATGAAGAATCAGTGCTTTGTTCCGTCCACTTATGGGAGGGTCTTGACATTCCGGGTGACTCACTCCGAAATGTGACCATTTGGGCGTTGCCTTATCCGCCGCATGACCCTGTATTTACCGCAAAGCGGAACGGAGCGAAAAAAGACCCGTTTGAGGAAGTTGATCTGCCGTACATGCTGCTGAGAGTCCGGCAGGGAATCGGCCGCCTTATCCGCTCTAATCAAGACAGAGGAACCATATCCATTTACGCGGGCGGAGAAAGCGAACGGGTTCTGGCCGAAGTCAAAAAGGTCTTGCCTGTTACACCGAAAATCGTATAAAAACACATGCTGCGGGATTTTCATCCTGCGGCTTTTTTTAAATCCGGGAAGTTGACTTTATCACGGCGTTCCATTAGCCTGTAATTGATAGTGAAAAGGGAGGGAACGGTTATGGATTTACATACATATGAAAAAGAATTTTTTGATCTGCTGAAAAGGGTATCCCACTATGAAGAAGCCATTGCGCTTATGCATTGGGACTCAAGAACGGGAGCCCCGAAAAAAGGCTCTGATGACCGTGCGGAAAGCATCGGTCAGCTGTCGGCTGACGTTTTTCAAATCCAGACATCCGACCGGATGAAAGAGCTGATTGACATCCTTCTCGCGCATGCCGAAGAGCTGCCTGAAGATACAGTGAAAGCGGCGGAACTTGCAAAAAAAGATTATGATCATAATAAAAAAATTCCTGAAGATGAATATAGAGAATACGTCATTTTGACATCGAAAGCTGAAACGGCTTGGGAGGAGGCAAGGGCGGCTTCTGATTTTTCTATGTTTGCTCCTTACCTTGAGAAGCTGATTGATTTTAATAAGCGGTTTATTTCTTATTGGGGTTATGAAGACCACCCGTATAACGCATTGCTCGATATTTTCGAACCGGGTGTTACGGTAAAGGTGCTGGATCAGCTGTTTTCTGAATTGAAGGAAGCGATTATTCCGCTTGTCAAAAAAGTGACGGCATCCGGCAATAAACCGGACACCTCCTTTATAACAAAAACATTTCCGAAAGAAAAACAAAAAGATCTATCATTGTATTTCTTAAAAGAGCTCGGATATGAGTTTGACGGCGGCCGCCTGGACGAGACGGTGCATCCGTTTATGACGACAATCAACCGCGGCGATGTGCGGGTCACGACCAGATATGACGAGAACGATTTCCGCACCGCGATTTTCGGAACGATACATGAATGCGGGCATGCGATCTACGAGCAGAATATTGACGAAGCGCTTAGCGGAACGAACTTATCTGACGGTGCATCCATGGGCATTCATGAATCCCAATCGTTATTTTATGAAAACTTTATCGCCAGAAATCAACATTTTTGGACCGCATATTATGAAAAAATGATTGAGGCTTCGCCTGATCAATTTCAAGATGTAAAAAGAGAGGATTTTGTACGCGCCGTCAACGAGGCGAAACCGTCCTTTATCCGAATTGAAGCCGATGAGCTGACATATCCGCTTCATATTATTATCCGTTATGAAATTGAAAAAGCGATTTTCAGCAATGAAGTGACAGTTGAAGAACTGCCTGCATTGTGGAATCAAAAATATCATGATTATTTAGGCATTACGCCGCCATCTGACGCGAAAGGCATTTTGCAGGACGTTCATTGGGCAGGCGGAGATTTCGGTTATTTCCCTTCCTATGCGCTCGGATATATGTATGCGGCTCAGCTGAAGAATACCATGCTTGACGATCTGCCTGAATTTGATCAATTAATAGAACGGGGCGATTTTGAGCCGATCAAGCAATGGCTGACAGAAAAGGTTCATCAGCACGGAAGACGTAAAATGCCGCTAGACATCATTAAAGATGCAACGGGAGAAGAGCTGAACGTCCAATATCTTATTGAGTATCTCGTCGGCAAATATTCAAATTTATATTTATAAACGAAACGCCCGGTATACGCCGGGTGTTTTTCTAAAAATTCCAAAAAGACGAATAATAGAAACTGATTCTTTGTAAAAGTTCGGAAATATTCAAATTTCTCTATGCAAAAGGACTGTATCTTGTTATAATTTGATTAATATCATACGAACACTCATATAATCGCGTGGATATGGCACGCAAGTTTCTACCGGTCACCGTAAATGACCGACTATGAGTGAGCAATGGGACGGCTTTCATTCGCCGTTACGTGTAGATTATTCGGCATTGCTTGCTCTTTTTTGAGAGCGGGCAATGCTTTTTTTATTTTATATAAGCGGGGGTAATCATTGTGGAAGCATTAAAACGAAAAATAGAAGAAGACGGAATCGTTCTTTCTGACCAAGTGCTGAAAGTTGATTCTTTTTTAAATCATCAAATTGATCCGGTTCTCATGCAGCAGATTGGTCAAGAATTTGCGCGCCGTTTCGAAAAAGACGGTATCACAAAAATCGTCACGATTGAATCTTCGGGCATTGCCCCTGCGGTGATGGCCGGTCTTGAGCTCGGTGTTCCCGTCATCTTTGCGAGAAAAAGGAAGTCTCTCACGTTAACGGATGATCTGCTGACGGCGTCCGTCTATTCTTTTACGAAAAAAACAGAAAGTCAGATTGCCGTCTCCGGCAGTCACTTATCTAAAGAAGACCGCGTGTTAATCATTGACGACTTTTTAGCGAACGGACAGGCGGCAGAAGGGCTTTTGTCCATCGTGAAACAAGCTGGTGCAGCAGTTAGCGGAATCGGCATCGTTATCGAAAAATCATTTCAGCCGGGAAGAGATGAGCTCGTGAAAAAAGGATGCCGGGTCGAATCACTGGCGAGAATTCAATCGCTTGAGGACGGAAAAGTGACATTTGTACAGGAGGTCCGTTCATGAAAAACGGCTATGCCAAAACACTTTCCCTCGGTATTCAGCATGTGCTTGCCATGTATGCCGGCGCTGTTGTCGTTCCCTTAATTGTAGGAGCGGCACTGGGGCTGAACGCAAAACAGCTGACTTATCTCGTTTCAATTGACATTTTTATGTGCGGGGCGGCTACGCTGCTTCAAGTGTGGAGAAACAAATTTTTCGGCATCGGCTTGCCCGTTGTGCTCGGCTGTACGTTCACAGCGGTGGCGCCGATTATTTCCATCGGTAAGGAATACGGGATTTCAGCTATTTACGGAAGCATTTTGGCATCAGGTCTGCTAGTCATTCTGCTGTCTTTTTTCTTCGGCAAGCTCGTCGCCTTTTTTCCGCCTGTCGTAACCGGATCTGTTGTAACGATTATCGGAATGACCTTGATGCCGGTTGCGATGAATCACATTGCCGGCGGGGAAGGGAGCAAGGATTTCGGTGATCCGGCTAACCTTGCTCTCGGATTTACGGTGCTTGTCATCATTGTGCTGCTTTACCGGTTTACAAAAGGGTTCTTGAAATCCATTTCGATTTTAATCGGTATTGTCATCGGGACGGCTATCGCTTATTTTATGGGAAAAGTGCAATTTGACAATGTGGCGAACGCTGACGCCATTCAGATGATTAAACCGTTTTACTTCGGGACGCCTACATTTCATGCGGCACCGATTATTACGATGTCCATCATTGCCATTGTCAGTCTTGTTGAATCAACCGGCGTCTATTTCGCTCTCGGTGATCTGACAAACCGGCGCCTGTCTGAACGCGATTTAGCAAAAGGCTACCGCGCGGAGGGGCTGGCGGTATTCATTAGCGGCATTTTCAACGCGTTTCCGTACACGGCCTATTCCCAAAACGTGGGGCTCGTACAGCTGACGGGAATTAAGAAAAACGCGGTCATCGGAGTCACGGGCGTACTCTTAATGCTATTCGGCCTTTTTCCGAAAATCGCAGCCTTCACGACAATCATCCCATCTTCGGTGCTGGGCGGCGCGATGGTAGCTATGTTTGGCATGGTCATTTCTTACGGCATTAAAATGCTTAGCCACATTGACTTTAAAAAGCAGGAAAACCTTCTGATCGTCGCGTGTTCGGTCGGATTGGGACTCGGTGTAACCGTCGTTCCCGATATGTTTAAGCATCTGCCGTCTTACCTAAATCTACTGACCACAAACGGAATCGTCGCCGGCAGCTTTACCGCCGTGCTCTTGAATATTGTTTATAATATGATTCCTAAAACGAAAAAAACCCTTGATGTGACAAGGGTTCAAGAGGGTTAGTCACCCGTTTTTCTTAAAAAAATAACATTTTAATAATATTTCTTTATGAAATCCCGAGATCGAGGATGCTTCCGAAAGTTTGCTGAACTTTTTGTGAGGCATCCTCTTTCATTTTATTTGTAACGTGTCCTAAAGGACAAATGTTCAAGATACTCCAATATTATTTAGTCGTTAATCCAACCTTCAAATATTCCAGTCCATGTACCATCACTTTCCTGTCTAGCTTCTTTCAAGTATAGTGTCACTCCCATGAAAACTGTTTTGTTAGGAATGCTCCATCTAGATGGATATCCAGTAAGAGGAACTCTTTTTAAATATGCTTGTGGTGTTATTACTTTTTGTTCCTTTTCAACACTGACTGTGTTAGATGTTGCTGAAGCAGCGGTTGCAAATGCAGGTGCAGCTGAAACAAGCAGAGCAAGAGACAAGGCGGAACCAGTTAAGACTTTTTTCATTTTCATTTTAAACACTCCTTTTCTTTTTTGATACAACTGTATTATTACATATTATGTTAAAAGTGTCCATGATCATTTTTGTTAACTTTTTGTGAACATACTAATAATTTACTTAAATCGTGGTTCATGAAAGGGTGATAGAATAAGCACCATCATATAACTATCAAAAAAGATAGCTATAAAACCTGAAAAGAAATAAAAGGTTTAAAAGAATTCATTGTTGAAAAAGGACAATTAAAACTTTAAAAGAGTGAGGGAATTTTGGCTGAAGTGAAATGCACCTCTTCTAAAGGTGCAAACAATCGAGAAATTGAATGTTTCGTTCCACGATGACTATAGAGTTTTTTTGAAACTGCATCATAACGAGGCTAGAATATTTGCTGTGCTGATTTATGGCAGAAATGCACGCGGGGGCTTCATATACTTAATCTAGAAGAAATTGAAAAATGTTTTTTAAAAGACGGAGTATATTACAATTGCACATCTTTTGATGGCTGCTATTTGTTAATTGTCAAAACAAAAATTTCTGCTGATCGGAACTATCTATGGATTCTTAACTAAATTGAATATGAACGAATGCTCCTTAATTTTGAAATTTTTATAGATCGGAATATTTTATCTCAGGGCTCAAATGTTTTGGGAGTGGAATATCTATCCCGCTGAGAATTATTACAGAACTCACCAGTATGATGATTAATTTTTCAGCTATTGCTTCTGACCATCTTTAGGCATGAGCAGTACAAACCTTTTCTTTTTCTTCGGATAGGTACTGAGACGCTTCTCTAAAACCTAGTACAAACAGCAGGCTGCCGCTCAAGTGACTTCACCTTCAAAACTGTTGTATGATAAGTGCGGAAGAAGCTAAGAATACTGCTGTATTTCGGGAAATGAGGGTTTCCATGACATTTACGGAACGGGCGTTAGCCATTATCAAACAGATACCTGAAGGAAAAGTGATGACGTATGGGCAAATTGCCGGCCTTGCGGGAAGTCCGCGGGGAGCGAGGCAGGTTGTGAGGATACTTCACTCCATGAGTAAAAAGCATCGTCTTCCTTGGCACCGGGTCATCAATGCAAAGGGTGAAATCGGGTTAAAAGATGAAGAGCTGTTTTCAGTACAGAAGCTGTCTCTTGAGGCTGAGGGGGTAGAGGTCACGCCAGAAGGACGGATCAATCTCAATTTATACGCATATGATCCGGAAATGTAAAAAACCTGCCGTATATATCGGCAGGTTTTTCAGTTGTATGCCCCGAGCCGGTCAGAAAGGTTTTGCCGGATGTAAGGCCATTCCTCATGAAGGATGGAGTAGTAGGCGGTATCTCTGAGGCCGCCGTCGACATCCGGAATGTGCGCGCGGCGGATTCCTTCAAATTGGGCTCCGATCCGTAAAATCGCAGTCCGTGAGCGCTGGTTGCGAACATCGGTTTTCAGCGTCACTCTGACAGCTTGCCACACGTCAAACGCATGGGTCAGCATCAAAAGTTTACACTCCGTATTGACACCTGTCCGCTGCATGGAAGAGGCATACCACGTGCTGCCGATCTCACACACTTCCGGAGCTGCATCGGGCGGCCGCGTAAACACTCCCACATCCATAAACCTCGTGCTTCCGACGATTCGATCCGTTTTAAGGCTCCGTACTGCAAAAGGCAATGCAAGCCCTTTTCCATAATCGGAAAGCGCATGCTCAATATAACGCTTTGTTTCTTGGATTCCGTCAGGTACATGGCTGTAAGCGTAAGTTGTTCTATTTTCTGAAGCCGCTTCGCAGAGTGCCTGAGAGTGATCAAGCTTCATCGGCTCTAACTGAACGAGTGACCCTTTAAGTATGACGGGTGTCAGCATTCCTATCACAACCTTTTTTATGAATGGATCAAGTATAATCGAACGGTTTGTCATTCAAAAGGGCCAATTTGCAATGAAAATGGCAGGTCAGCGAAATCCTTCATTCAAACCTCGTGCATACATTCAGGAAAAAAGCGGAAACCTTTATGTGAAGAGGTGATGGGTATGGCATATGTGTTATCGGTCGGAACGAGTATTCCGGAGCATCACGTCTCGCAAGAAAAGGCGGCGGAATTTGCGAGAGGGATGTTTGCCAATTCATTTAAGGATATTGACCGGCTGTTAAAAGCCTTTCAAAACGGCGAAATTGAATCAAGACAGTTTGTACGGCCGATTGAATGGTATAAAACGGAACGGGGTTTTTCAGAAAAGAACCGGCTGTATACGGAAGAAACCGTTAAGCACAGCGTGGATGCGGCGGTTGATTGTTTAACAAACCCGGAATGTTTAACAAATCCCTTTCCATATGAAAAAGTAGATGCGATCTTTTTTATTTCCAGCACCGGGCTTTCGACACCCAGCATTGAAGCGAAGGTGATGAATCAGCTTCCTTTTTCTGCGAAAACAAAACGGATCCCGATCTGGGGCTTAGGATGCGCGGGCGGAGCGGCCGGGCTGTCCAGGGCGTATGAATACTGCCGTGCCTACCCTGAAGCATACGTGCTTGTTATCGCGGCTGAGCTTTGCAGCTTAACGTTTCAGCCGGAGGACAAGTCAAAAAGCAATTTAATCGGAACCTCCCTGTTTGCGGACGGAATTGCCGCCGTACTAATCGGAGGGGAGAAGGCGAGCCGGAAAGACGTCAAACAGCCGCTCGTTCCGAGGATATTCGCCACTCAATCGGTGATGATGCCGGATGCGGAAGATGTGATGGGCTGGGAATTCACCGACAGCGGATTTCAAGTCATTTTTTCCAGAGACATTCCCACTCTTGTTTCACATTGGCTGAAGGATAATGTTGATGAATTTTTATATGAACATGGAGTCCTGTCTCACGACATTAAAACCTTTCTTGCCCATCCCGGCGGGAAAAAGGTCATTGACGCCTATTTAACGAGCCTTTCAATGGACGCCGGGCAGCTGGCGGCATCTCAGAAGGTGCTGCAAAAACACGGGAACATGTCTTCAGCAACTATTTTTCATGTCATAAAAGAACAGTTGTTGCACGGACGGCAGAAAGAAAACGAAAAAGGGCTGATCGGCGCTCTCGGGCCGGGATTTTCGTCTGAGCTTTTGCTGTTCAGCTGGGAAAGGGGGGCATCTTAATGTTTTGGCTGTTTATCATACTCCTTGCTGCCCAGCGGATTGCGGAGATGATCGTGGCCCGGCGCAATGAGCGGAAAGTGAAAAAACAAGGCGCCGTCGAATACGGAGAAGGGCATTACCCCTTTCTCGTTCTGATGCACGTGCTCTTTTTTGTCTCTCTTATTGCCGAGGTGGCGGCGTTTCATAAAGCGCATTCTCCAAGGTGGGCCGCCATTATATGTATCATTTTATTTGTGCAGGGGATCAGGTATTGGGCGCTTTTATCGCTGGGGCGATATTGGAATACGAAAATCCTTGTCGTGCCGGATGCGGAGCTTGTCAAAAAGGGGCCGTACAGGTGGATGAAGCACCCGAACTATGCGGTTGTCATCTTAGAATTTATCTTGCTACCGCTGTTATACGGGGCGTATTGGACACTGTTTCTCTTTTCAATCCTTAATGCCTGCATGCTTACTGTGAGGATTCGCGCCGAAGAGAAGGCTTTAGAAGAAAACACCGCAAAATAGCGATTGAAAATCATTCTCACTCATGATAAGATGTAAATATGAAAATGATTCTCATTCAAGGTGGTGCCAAAAATGACAATGTTATTTTTATTTGCAGCCGTTTGTACATACAGCTTTTTAATTGGTTTTGTATTGAAAAAAGTTTCGAATAAATCGATGTCCTCTTAAGCATCTGCGGTTTTTCCTGCCGCGGGTGTTTTTTTCTTTAACAGCTGCCGATATCGGCGGCTTTTTTGCCGTTTCCTGAAGAAAAGTGAACCATTCTTGTGTAAAATGGGAGAGAGGTTTTTTTCAGAGCTTTCTAAAAACGAAAACGTCATTTGATGCGACAGACACAAAGGGGTAAAGACACATGACAGAAGCAGAACGCCATAACAGGGAGATTTTCAGCAGAACGGGTGCCTTATACGCACAATTTTTGGATCATCAGGATGAAAAACGGGCCGATCAGCTCGCGGCCATTATGAAAAAAGCGGCTGATGAAGAGGTTTATATCGCATTTACCGGGCATTATTCGGCGGGAAAGTCCTCTCTATTAAACACATTGCTCGGTGAAGACATACTGCCGACAAGCCCGATTCCCACAAGCGCCAACCTTGTTGTCATCCGGCACGGTGCAGATAAAGTCGTGCTTCATACGACTGACGGGGCTTATGCAGAAATCAAAGGAAGTTACGATAAAGAACAAGTGCAGCAATTCTGTAAAGACGGTGAGCAAATTGAGACGGTGGAAGTCTATGCAGGCTTTGAGGAGTCAGAGCCTCATGCGGCCTACATTGACACACCGGGGATTGATTCGACGGACGAGGCGCATTTTTTATCAGCCGCTTCGATTCTTCACCAGGCAGACGCTTTATTTTACGTCGTCCATTATAATCATGTTCATTCAGAAGAAAATATGCTGTTTCTCAGCTCCATTAAAGACCGTACTCCGAATCTGTTTCTGATCGTCAACCAAATTGACAGGCATGATGAAAACGAGACGAAGTTTGAAGAGTACCGGAGACAGGTGGAAGATATGCTCGAAGGCGCGGGAATACCGAAGGAATCGCTTTTCTTTACGTCTGTCACAGAGCCTGATCATCCTTTAAACGGCATTGAAAAGCTGAAAAAACATCTGCAGCAGCTGAAACAGCAGGCAAAAGCAAATTTATGGTCCTTAACGGAACGAAAGGTCGCCCGCTTAGTCAAAGAGCATACAGACATGCTCGTAAAAGATGATAATAGCGGCGGCCAAGAGCTGTTTGACAAACAAGAAGCACTCGTCCGTTCTGTCGAAGCTGAGCTTGAAAATACCATTCAACAGGCTGAAACAGCAGAGAAAGACATCAGAAACGACGTACAGAACATATTGCAAAACGCTAATCTGACACCATTTGAGATGAGGGAGCTTGCATCTGCTTATATCGAATCGCAGCAGCCCTCATTCAAAACCGGACTTTTCTTTTCAAAAGCGAAAACGGCAGCGGAAAAAGAGAGAAGGCAGGCTGAATTCTTTGCCGATATCAAAAAAAGAACGGAAGGGGAAGCGGATTGGCATATTATCGACACATTTACGAAAGCGGCCAAGCGGTATGAAGCGGAATCTGACGAACTGATCAAGAAAATACAGGCGTACCGCACACCGCTTTCTGGCGATATCACCGCTCAGGCCCTTAAGCAGGGAGCGGCATTTTCATCTGAATACGTATTAACCTATACGAAAGACCTCGCGGAAATGATCAGACGGGAAGCCAAAAGACAGACGGCGGAACTTATTGAGGAGCTGACCGCTTATATTCAGGCAAAAAACGGACCGCTCATAGAGAGCCTGAAAAAACGACTTGAGAAAGAGAGGAAGATAAGGGATGAGCTCGCGCTATCGGCAACAGAAGAACGCAATGCCGAAGAAAAAGCCGCCCGCGTCCGCGCTTTGTGGGAAGGAGAATCGGCCTATGATACGGAAAGCAGCGACTGGTATTTGCGAAAAAAACGCCTTGCGAATGCGCCTGTCCAAAAAGAGAAACCAAAAGAGACTCTACATCATGAAGTAATCCAGCCTGAGAAAAATTCGATAAAGGAACTTCCCATAAAAGAGCAGGTCGATCGGTTCTATGAACTTGCCGGGATTCTTGACTCATCAAGCCTGTTAGGAAAACAGGCAGAAGCCTTTCGAAGCAGGGTTAAGCGGCTTGAAAACCGCCAATTTACTTTGGCGTTATTCGGCGGCTTCAGTTCCGGTAAATCGTCTTTTGCCAATGCGCTTGTCGGTGAATACGTGCTTCCTTCATCACCGACGCCGACAACGGCCACCATCAACAAAATAACCAAACCGCAAGGCGGCAAACCGCATAAATCTGCGGAGATCGTTTTTAAAACGGAAGAGGAGCTTGACGCTGAAATGCTTCAGCTGACAGAGCTGAAGGATGCTGACGTAAAGGGGCGTTCACTGAACGAGAGATGGAATTATGCCATTAAAAAGGGAAAAGTGCCGGAAGATCTTACGCCGGTGATTCAGACGATGCTTCAGGCGTTTCATACGTATGAAGAGCAGATCCGTCAAAGGCTGACATTGACGGTGCCGGTTGAAGATTTAAAACCGTACGCAGCTGAAGAAAAAACGGCCTGCTGTGTGAAAGAAGTCACCGTATATTATGACTGCCCTCTCACGCAAAAAGGCATCACCATCGTTGATACGCCGGGAGCAAGCAGTATCAACAAGCGCCACACGGAGCTTGCCTTTCAATATATAAAAGATGCTGACGCTTTCTTTTATATGACGTACTATCAGCATTCTTTTTCAAAAGGAGACAGGTCTTTTCTGAAGAAACTCGGCCTCGTCAAAGAATCATTCGGCATGGATAAAATGTTTTTTGTCATTAACGCCGCCGATCTGGCGAAAACGGAAAGCGAGCTGGAAACCGTCAAAGACTACGTTCGCTCTGAACTTTCTAAAGAAGGAATTAACCGGCCGACATTATTTCATGTGTCAAGTAAAGAAGAGCTTGCGGGGCAAAAAGAAGCTTTCTATAACAAGTTCTCTGATGTAAGAACCGGACTTGCGCACTTTATTGAAGAAGATGTAATGAGGGCCAGCTGCGCCCAGCTGCAAACAGAAGCTGACAAATTGTGCGATATGGTGGAACAGCTTCACGAATCTCTTCACCAGTCGGCAGAAGAAAAAGAAAAAAAGAAACAGCGTCTGGAGTCTTCTTATGAAAAAGCTCTTGCCGCTATTTCAAAGCGCCGTACGTCTGAGGTCATCATTCGAAAAGTGATGAAAGATACGGAAGAACAGCTTTATCACATTAAACACCGCCTGTCGTTTTATGCGAATGATATGCTGAAAACCGCTTTCCATCCGGGCCTTCAAAACGGTGATTGGAAACAGAATATATCAGCGGCGCTCAAGGAAGCGCTCAAGGAATTCCGTTTTGAATACATTCAAGAGCTGAAGACACTCGATATCCGGATGACCGGCTTTATTGAACGCCATATGACTGCGGAATGGATGGAAAACTGCCGGAAGCAGCTTATGGAAGACGGGGATTTCTCCATTTATGTCAGCGCTGAAAACGAATTTGCCGTTCAGCTGAAAGAGGTCGCTCCGGTAATTGACGCCTCGGCATTCACTCATCACGTAAAAGAAGTTAAATCGCCGAAGCAATTTTTTGAACAGAACGGAAAAGCGGCATTTGTGGAAGGACTCAGGCTCAGCCTGCAAAAAGTGACAGAAAAATGGCTTGAGCAGGAGAAAGAAAGCCTTTCAGCACGCTATACTGAGCAGGTGCGCCGTCTGCAAGAAGATATGGCGGATAAAAGCCTGTCGCAGATCCGCGAGCAGCGGGACACTTATTTACAGGGGCTTGCGGAGAACACCAATGCTGGGGAAATTGAGTACCTTTATGAGGCCGAAAAAGCATGGAAAAAGAAAGATGAAATGCTGAAAATTTAAAAATCAGGTTGGCGGGTATATAACAGTCGTGGTAGACTAAAATGAAAAAAGCGAGATGAAACCTTTTATGTCAGAAGTCCATAAAGCAATTTCAGCACACTCCGCAAAACAGCATCATCACGTCAAGTCATTTGTAGAGCTTGAATATCAGCGTGAACAAGCCATTGAAGCAGCCGTTCTCAAATGCAGACAAAATGAACCGTTCACGACGGACGCCATTAATGAAATTACCGCAAAAATGAACCAGCTGGCCAAAAAAGGCATTGTGCCGGCAAGACGTTTTGTGACTGAAGAGATGGTAAAAGAATTCGTCAGCAGACAGTAATGGATGAACATGCCGCGTGTGGCATCAGCGCATACTGCGCATACTATCCGTATCTTCTCTAAGGGGGGATACGACAATGGGCAGAACAAAACTGGGAAACAGAAATGCTCAGCAGAATAACAATGCCAAAAAGAAAAACGGCTTCGGACAAAAATTTGATTCCTATGCCGGCCGTGAAGCTGAAAAGCTGATGGCAAGCAATAAAAGACACGGTGATTGACGAAGCGGCAGCATCTTCCAAAAGGGAGGATGCTGTTTTTTTACGGCCTTCTTTGGTAAAATAGGAACATTGAATAAAGAAGGAGTTTCGATATATGAATAACAAATTACTGCTCGTTGACGGCATGGCGCTTTTATTCCGATCATTTTTCGCGACGGCCGTTCATCGCAATTTTATGATAAATGAAAACGGAATTCCGACAAACGGCGTCAATGGCTTTTTAAAGCATCTCATTACGGCGGTTGAAACGTTTCAGCCCACACATGTCGTCTGCTGCTGGGATATGGGAAGCAAAACGTACCGTAATGATTTGTTTCAGGATTATAAGGCCAATCGAAGCGAACCGCCGCTTGAGCTGATTCCGCAATTTGATTTAGCAAAGGAAGCGGCAGCTGAACTCGGTATTTTAAATATCGGCATAAAAGGCTATGAAGCGGATGACTGTATCGGCACGCTCTCTGCCTTATTTTCCGGTGAAGCGGAAATTACAATCGTAACGGGTGATAAAGACCTGCTTCAATTGCTGAATAAACAAGTTCAAGTAGCGCTGCTGCAAAAGGGCATCGGCAACTATAAAGTATATACAGAGGAAATTTTCAGAGAAGAAACAGGGGTTCCGCCAAAAGCACTGATTGACATAAAGGCGCTGATGGGAGACACAAGCGACAACTACCCCGGTGTTAAAGGCATCGGAGAAAAAACGGCGTACAAGCTGATCCGTGAGTATGAAAACATTGACCGTTTATTAGAAAGTCTTTCTTTACTACCGAAGGGCCAGCAAACAAAAATTCAGCAAAGCTTAAAAGAATTGGAGCTGTCAAGGCAGCTTGCTGAAATACATTGCGAAGTGCCGTTAGTCTGTACGTTTGAAGAAGCGCTTTTTTCATTGAAGATGGAAGAGGCAGCTCTCATGCTCAGACGCCACCAGATAAAAGGAATTGAAAGAATGCTCGAAAAGCTGAACGCCAGAGAGATCAGCTGATCCCTCTAGCGTTTTGTATTGCTTTTTTTTGCGTTGTTTTCAAGGGCTGATTTCGGGTCTTTGTGCGCATTTCCCTCCATATTTCCCTGAGGATTCACGCCTCCGGTCAGCCGGCCTTTATTTTCTTTTCTCATAGCTGTTCACCTCATTTGTAGGATGAACAGTAAGACACAATTTCATTCCGGTTATTTATTCAGCCGAATCGCTTTTTTTGCAAGCTGATCGGCTGTTTGATTTTGTCTGCCCGGAATCCACTTAATAAAAAACAATGGAAATCCGGCCTTTAATCGGATGATTTCGTCAACAAACGGCTGGAAAGTCTTGTTTTTCACCGCTTCCAGATCTGCGGCCCGCTCCACGATATCCGAATCCGTCCGGAATGACACCGACTCATATCCGCGGGCGGCACACAGCTTCATTCCTTCAATTAAGGCGAGAAATTCAGCTTCCTGGTTTGAATGGTCGCCGATCGGAATTGAGAAAGATTCTGTTTTCCCGTCATGCTTAATGAAAATACCGATACCGGACGGGCCCGGGTTTCCGGCGCTCGCACCGTCTACATAAATTTCAGCGGGCATCATCCGTCACTCTCCGTTCGGTGTCATTCGTTTTGCCGCATATGCATAAGGGACAGAAATGAGTGATACCGCAAATTTAATCAGATAAGTTGAAATAAAAATGCTGAACCACACTCCCGCGGAATAAACGCCGATAAAGGCGACGGCAGTGAAGATAAATGTATCCAGCAGCTGGCTGAGCGCCGTGCTTCCGCTGTTTCTGAGCCAGAGAAGCCTGTCTGAAGGAAAGATTCGCCGAATGGCGGAATATACATAAACATCTATCGTTTGGCTGAAAATAAAAGCCAAGAGGCTCCCGAGCGCAACACGAGGCAGAAAACCGAAAATCGTCTCAAGGGCAGGCTGCGCGATATCTGAAGCAGCCGGTTTATATAAAAGAGCTCCCTGCATGGCGCATGTCAAAGCCAGCAAAGTGGAAAAGCCGAGCCAGACGGCCTTGCGCGCTTCCCGGGGACCGTATTTTTCATTCAGCACATCCGTTGCGAAGAAAACGGTGCCGTACATGATATTTCCCAATGTCGCCGTAAGCCCGAACAGCTCAACTGTTTTGACAACCTGCAAGTTGGCGCACACCGTGGCGAAACCGATCCATACAAATAGGCCCGTTTTGCCAAATCCTTTATAAAACAAAAGAACAATGATAAAATGAATGATCGCAAATAAAATCCATAATACATCATTAAACAAAACCTGCTGACTTCCTTTCAATTTGAGAATGGTTTGATTATAGCATACGCCCGTCAACTAATGAATGGTAAGGTGATTTCAATGAATCTTAAGCCGTATATCGAAATAGAAGCAAAAGGAACAGGCCCTGTCTCGTTTTTTTCAGAAGATTGGCTGACCGTTCCGAAAGCGCGCATGCTTGCAAGAGAAGTCAGCCGCTTTCCTTATATAAAAGACATTTATTTTGAGGATGAAAAAGGCGCAAGCTGGACGCTTAAAGAGCTGGAAAAGCTTACTGAAGAGCTTGCGCAAGAACCTGACGACATTACGGTGTATTTCGACGGCGGCTTTGACAAAAAAAGCGGCCTCGCCGGACTCGGAATTGTCGTGTATTACTCTCTCGGAGGCAAGCGCCACCGCGTGCGGAAAAACAAAAGCCTAACGCTTCAAACGAACAATGAGGCGGAATATGCCGCTTTGTACGAAGCGCTTAAGGAAGTGCAGGATCTTGGCGCAAGCAGAAATTCAATCACGATAAAAGGGGATTCCCTCGTCGTTTTGCATCAGCTTGACGGCAGCTGGCCGTGCTATGACGAAACGCAAAATGAATGGCTCGATAAAATTGAAGCGCTTCTCAAATCCTTAAAGCTGACACCGGCATATGAAGCCGTAAACCGAAAGGAAAATCAAGAAGCGGATGACCTTGCCAAAAAAATTCTTTCAGGCCGGCAGATTGAAAGCCGCATAACATTAGATGGTAACGGAGATGACTGATATTGGATAAAAAAAGCATTTATAAAGAATTGACAGAGCTTCAGGATGAATATTGCAAAGACTGCTTCGTGAAAAAGCATTTCCGTAAGGAGTTCGGAAAAGCGTACGCACATTCTTTCTGCATCAATCAATGCACAGTGGGGGAGAAGCTGAAAGCCTACGGCAAGGTGCTGACAAATCAATAAAAAATAAAACCGCAGCTTCTGCGGTTTTATTTTTTGAATTCATCGAGCTGATGCTGGCAATCGTCCAGAAGCATTCGCTGCTGCTGCAGGAAATCTTGGTCGAGAGCTTGCAGCTCACTCGATTGTGACATCGTTCTCGCATCCTGAATCGCCTGGTAAGCAGATTCAAGCAGTGTGGAATTTTGTCCCCGAGTAGCCGCTCCTGTTGTTTTCTGGGCCGTTTCCACCGCTAATTCAAGCTGGCGTTTATCCGTCAGTCCGTTCGGAAAAAATTCAGAATCCATTAAAAAACACCTCCGTGAATAGTTTGGAGATTTTTTTTAGAAATATGTACGAAAAATAGAAAAAAATACAGAAAATAAGCCGATATAACTATTGAACCTGATTAATTAGGTCTTATTTACTATTATTCAGGGTATCTTGGGAGAGAAGGGAAAAACCAGCCGTGAATGATAATGATTTAAAAAAAATCCTTCAGCAGACATTTAAAGAAATATACGGTGATTTGGGAAGTTTAGCGGAAATGGCGAAAAAAGGAATGCCGTCAATGGAGAAACAAATTGAAGAAATCGAGCAGCGGTGCAAGCAGAATCTTGTAGCGATCGAGATTCAGACGGCAATCAAATAGGAGAGGCATACGCCTCTCCTCTATTTGTCATCTGATCAACATGTATTGAGTTTAGAGTTTTACAACATTAGAAGCTTGAGGTCCACGATTACCTTCGACAATTTCAAAAGAAACTTCTTGTCCTTCTTCTAATGATTTGTATCCTTCTCCTTCGATAGCAGTGAAGTGAACAAATACATCGTCTCCGCCTTCAACTTCGATGAAGCCGAATCCTTTTTCGTTATTGAACCATTTTACTTTACCGTTTTGCATATTGCTTAATTCCTCCTAGTACTGTAGCGCCTTCGTGCTAAAAAAAATTTTGTCATCATCCAACCGTACGTATGTAAACGTTGTTAAATGATGGTTCAACTATACACCATATGGGAGCGGGCGTCAAGCGGCCGCTCCCTATTTTTTATCTTTATTTTTCCAGCAGCAAACCTTATACGGAAAAAACAAAAAGCACACGAGCGTTCGTGTGCTTTTCTTTATGATAATGCCATATCTGCCTTCCCGGCCATCAGTTCAGATTCTTTTATAATGTCCTGCAAAATGACTTCAGAAGAGTTGGGGAGATGAAGGCTTTTAATATTGTTCTTCATCCGGTTCAGCTTTTCCTCATCGGCAAGAAGGGAGGTGACAGACTCTAAAATTTCTTCGTGGCGGTTGACCACGACAGCCGCACCGCGGTCTTCAAAGAAAATGGCGTTTTCCTTTTCCTGTCCGGGCACCGGTTTGTACAGAATGACCGGTACGCCGATCGCTGTCGCTTCCGTCAGTGTGATACCGCCTGGTTTTGTAATCATGCAGTCCGTAATCCGGAACAGCTCGTCAATTCTTTCTACATAGCCGAGCACTTTCAGCCGGTCGGTATTGTCACCTTCCAGGCTGCTGAGTGAATCTTTCAGCGAGCTGTTTTTGCCGCATACCACCACAACCTGCACCTGATCGTCATGAACGAGGTTTTCGCACAGTTCTTTTACGTTTTTCAGCACACCATGCGCTCCCGCCATAATAAGAAGAACTTTTTTGTCGGGAGAGAGATTGTATTTTTTATAAATCGGCTCTTTTGGCATTGTTTCCTCGAATTGAGGCCTGATGGGAATGCCTGTGATCTTTACGTTGTTCGGATGAGTGCCGATTTCAATCAGTTTTTCCTTCACGTAATCGGTGGCGACATAATATTTATCAACATTTTCATGAACCCAGATTTTGTGAAGGCAGAAATCGGTCATAACGTTGAACGTCGGGATCACTTTTCCGGTTCTCCGTCTGTATTCCGGTACGACAATCATCGGAAATGTATTGATAATAATGTCCGGCTTATGCTCTTCGACGAGCTGGCCTAAACGTTTATTTCCCATTTTAAAATAAATATTGAATTTGCGTTTATTATAGATTTTGTCAACTCCGTAATAAAACAAACGATAAAACTGTTTCCCGATTGAGAAGCTTTTTAAATAAAGGTATTGAGTAACCTCTGAAACAATCGGATTTGACTCTTGATACAAATTGGAAACCGTCACATTCAAGCCGAGACGGAGACATTGTTCGTAGAGCGTTTTGGCCACTTGAACATGTCCGTTTCCGTAATTTGCAGTCAAAATTAATACTTTTTTATTGGTATTCAAGTAAATTCACCTCAATGTAATCAACAACAAGCAAGCTTCATGCATCGTAAGGAGTTATTGTCTATAGATAAACATAACACAAGTACATCATTTTATAATAAGCGCGGCAACATATTTAAACTAAATTTAATTGATATGTTCCAGTATTTTAAAGTTTTGTTATACCCATACTGAATCAAGAGTATTTTATCATATTTTTGTCACCGTATCACTCAAAACAAAAATTAATCCCATTCATACGGGGTTTCCTGATATACATAATAATTCAGCCAATTCATAAACAATAACGTCGCATGAGCTTTCCAGCGGTTTACAGGTTCTTTCCCGCCGGGTGCAAAATAGTGCTTAGGAGCTTCTACGTTTGAAAGATTTCTTTCTATATCCCTCTCATACTCCTGAAGAAGCGTATCGGTATCATATTCCGGGTGTCCCGTTAAGAAAATCTGCTTTTCGTCTTTTGATACGATTAAACAGACCCCGGCTTCCTCAGAAACGCTCAGCACATCCAGATCCGAAGCCGCTTGCAGCTGCTCCGTATTAATATCTGTATGCCGTGAGTGGGGCACATAGTATAGCTCGTCAAATCCTCTTACTAATCTCTCATGTTTTTTAAGAACGGTATGCTCAAACACTCCGAATATTTTTTTCGGCATCTCCACTTTCTCAATTCCGTAATGGTAGTACAAACCGGCTTGAGCGCCCCAGCAGATATGGAGCGTTGAAGTGACGTTCGTTTTGCTCCATTCCATAATTTCCTTCAATTCTTCCCAGTAAGAAACATCTTCAAACGGCAGGTGCTCAATCGGAGCCCCGGTAATAATCATTCCGTCAAACCGTTTGTGGCGGATGCTGGAAAATTCCGTATAAAATTCATCCAAATGCTGCCTTGCTGTATTTTTTGGAGTGTGTGTGCTCGGAATTAAGAATGTAAAGTGAACTTGTAAAGGCGAGTTCCCCAGCAGCCTGAGCAGCTGGGTTTCCGTTTGGATTTTTTTCGGCATCAGATTTAAAATGACGATCTTCTGCGGCCGGATATCCTGATGAAAAGCCCGGCTTTCATCCATTACAAAGATGTGTTCACTTTCAAGCACCTGCTTAGCCGGCAGATGATTTGGTATATTGATAGGCAACATGCCACCTCCGTTATTCCCCGTTAATTTTCTTCATTATAGAAATTTTTAAGCCATTTTTCAATCCATCCCGGCGTAATAAACCGCAATTAGCGCATAATGACAGGATAAAAGGGGCAAATGGGCATAAAATCGGAGCGGCTCTTTATTATGACGGGTAAAGAGACGTTTGGTTCCGCGAAAAAAGCGTTTACCGTTAAATGGAAGGAAAAAGCGCTTTCCGTTTGTTTTGCAGTGTAAAACAGGTAAAATAAATGAAGAATGAAAGAAGGAGGGCCGCAGATGACAATTTACGATATAAACGTACGGACCATAACAGGCGAAGACGTAACGTTATCGGCATACAGGGGCAAAGTGATGATCATTGTGAATACAGCGAGCAAATGCGGATTCACGTCCCAGCTTAAGCAGCTTCAGGAGCTCTATGATACATATCAGCAGGAAGGTCTTGAAATATTAGGATTTCCCTGCAACCAATTTATGAACCAAGAACCCGGAGACGAGGCGGAGATTCAGGAGTTCTGTGTGAAAAATTACGGAGTCACATTCCCGATGTTTGCGAAAGTTGATGTCAATGGAGCAGGTGCTCATCCTCTTTTCACATATCTGACAGAGCAAGCGAAGGGGATGCTCGGCACAAAGGCGATTAAATGGAATTTCACTAAGTTTATTGTGGACCGAAACGGTGATGTCAAAGGGCGTTTTTCTTCAAACGTCAATCCGAAAGAGCTTGAAGATACGGTGCAGAGGCTTTTGGCCCGATAAGAGGTGATACGGTGAACGAAAAAGAGCAGCTGGAAAACGTCAGGGATTGGGTCAGAGAAAAGCTTATCAATGAACGTACGGGACATGATTGGCTTCATATTTCCCGGGTCGTAAACCTTTCTGTTTATATTGCAAAGGAAGAAGGCGCAGACTTATTTGTCACTGAGGCGGCCGCGCTGGTTCATGATCTCATTGATGCCAAGCTCGATGAAAGCGAAAGGCTGACGGCAGGCGAAGTAACAGAACGGCTGGCTGCTTTCAACATCGCGGAGGGCCCCATTCAGGAGATCGCGGATATTATCACGAGGATGTCATTCAGACACAGGAAACTGCTGAAAAAGCGGCCGCTTTCATTGGAGGGGAAAGTTGTTCAGGATGCAGACATGCTTGATGCGATCGGCGCTGCGGGCATCGGCAGGGCGTTTATGTTTGCCGGCGCGAAGGGTCATCCGATGTACGGAACTCCAACAAGTGTGCTGGCTCATATAGAGGATAAATTAATCACGCTTAAAGACTTAATGAATACAAAAACGGGGGCCGATTTGGCAGAGGAGCGGCATCAATTTCTATTGCAGTTTGTTGCCCGGATTCAAAAAGAGGCCGTGGACAAAAGCTAAGCGGCGCAATAGAACGCTTGTGCCGACTATGTTAGAATAAGTGTCAGATTGTGCATAGGAGGACCCAATATGAAGATTAAATCAATAGAACCGACGCCGAGTCCCAATACGATGAAAGTGATTTTGACTGAAGAGCTTCCGGCAGGCAAAAGCAATAATTACAAGCTGGACCAGACAGAAGGTGCTCCGGCCGTCGTACGTGATATTTTAAACATTGAGGGAGTAAAAGGTGTTTATCATGTTGCCGATTTCCTGGCTGTGGAGAGAAACGCCCGTTTTGACTGGAAAGAAATTCTGCCGCAAGTCCGATCTGCCTTCGGAATGGAACAAACAGAGCAGTCTGAAAGCCGTTCTGAACAGGAATCATTCGGTGAAGTGAAGGTTTTCGTACAAATGTTCAGCGGAATTCCGATGCAGGTCAAATTGACAGACGGCGAACGTGAAGAACGGTTCGGTCTTCCGGAACGTTTTCAACAAGCCATATTAAAGCTGCGTTCCGAAGCATCAAATGTTGTATTTGAGCGCGCCTGGAAAGAACAAGGCGTCCGCTTCGGAGATTTTACCGAAATCGGGCACGATGTCACAGAAGAGCTTCAGGCTGCTTACAGTGATGAGCGGCTCAAACGCTTGACAGAAGCAGCTGCACAGCAAAAGGGTGAAGCCAAACCGGCAGTGCAGCGGAAGGCTTATAAAGTGACACTTGATATGCTTGATGATGAAGACTGGAAGCAGCGATATGCCCATCTTGAGCAAATGGATCCGGATGAAGACGATTTACCTGTGTTGGAAAAGGCGCTTCATGATCCGAAAACCTCGATTAGAAGACAAGCCGTCGTTTATTTAGGAATGATTGAAAAGCCGTCTGTGCTTCCGCTTTTATACAAAGCGCTTGAAGACAAAACGGTGACGGTCAGAAGAACGGCTGGTGACTGCCTGTCGGATATCGGCGATGCGAGCGCCATCCCGGCAATGATGAAATCGCTCAGTGACTCAAGCAAACTCGTGCGCTGGCGTGCGGCCATGTTTTTATATGAAGTCGGTGATGAAAGCGCGCTTGAAGCATTAAAAGCGGCGGAAGACGATCCGGAATTCGAAGTCAGCCTGCAAGTCAAAATGGCGATTGAACGGATTGAGCACGGAGAAGAGGCGAAAGGTTCAGTCTGGAAACAGATGACTGAAAGCAGAAAAAAAGAACAGTTATAACAAAAAGGTGCGCCGTGCACCTTTTTTGTTTGAATTCACTTTTTATAAAAATTATTTAGAATATTGTTGAAAAATGATTCAAAACTCTATATAGTAAGTACAATATTAATTGTTGGAGGGTTTTTATCGATATTCTGAAAGAAATAAAAGCGAAACAGGGCGGAGCCGCTGTAAACAGCGGTATGCAAAATGCGCCCTGAAATAAACTGAAAATTTTAAAAATAATACACAGAGTCTAAAAACAGTAGGAGGATCACCATGGCAGAATTACGCAGCAACATGATCACACAGGGAATTGACAGAGCGCCGCACCGCAGCCTTCTTCGCGCTGCCGGCGTAAAAGAAGAAGACTTCGGCAAGCCGTTTATCGCGGTCTGCAATTCATACATCGATATCGTTCCCGGGCATGTTCACCTGCAGGAATTTGGAAAAATCGTAAAAGAAGCAATCAGGGAAGCGGGAGGAGTGCCTTTTGAATTTAACACGATCGGAGTAGATGACGGAATCGCAATGGGGCATATCGGCATGAGATATTCGCTGCCGAGCCGTGAAATCATTGCCGATTCAGTTGAAACGGTCGTCTCGGCTCACTGGTTTGACGGAATGGTCTGCATTCCGAACTGCGACAAAATTACGCCGGGGATGCTTATGGCGGCTATGCGGATTAATATTCCAACCATTTTTGTCAGCGGGGGGCCGATGGCAGCCGGCCGCACAAGCGACGGCCGCAAGATCTCGCTTTCTTCAGTATTTGAAGGTGTAGGCGCATACCAAGCCGGGAAAATCGGCGAAAGTGAACTGCAGGAGCTGGAACAGTTCGGCTGTCCGACGTGCGGATCTTGTTCGGGCATGTTTACGGCAAACTCGATGAACTGTCTGTCTGAAGCGCTCGGTCTGGCGCTTCCGGGCAACGGAACAATTCTTGCGGCTTCTCCGGAAAGAAGAGAGTTTGTGAGAAAGTCAGCGGCCCAATTGATGGAGACTATCAAAAAAGACATTAAGCCGCGCGATATCGTCACCGAAAAAGCGATCGATAACGCCTTTGCGCTAGACATGGCCCTCGGCGGTTCAACCAACACAGTGCTTCATACGCTTGCGCTTGCCAACGAAGCGGGCGTTGAATACTCTTTAGAACGCATTAACGAAGTGGCTGAACGCGTACCGCATTTATCGAAATTGGCACCGGCCTCGGACGTATTCATAGAGGATCTGCATGAAGCAGGCGGAGTCTCGGCGGCTCTTAATGAATTATCGAAAAAAGAGGGCGCGCTCCATCTTGACGCGCTGACCGTAACAGGCCGGACACTCGGAGAAACAATAGCAAGTCATGAAGTGAAGGATTATGATGTGATTCATCCGCTCGACAATCCGTTTACTGAAAAAGGCGGTTTGGCCGTGCTGTTTGGGAATTTGGCTCCGGACGGCGCCATTATCAAAACAGGCGGCGTGCAGGACGGGATTACAAGACACGAAGGCCCTGCTGTCGTCTTTGATTCACAGGATGCCGCGCTTGAAGGCATTATAAACCGCAGAGTAAAAGAAGGAGATGTTGTCATTATCCGTTATGAAGGGCCAAAGGGCGGCCCGGGCATGCCGGAGATGCTCGCACCGACTTCTCAGATTGTCGGAATGGGGCTTGGCCCGAAAGTAGCGCTTATTACAGACGGCCGTTTTTCAGGAGCGTCCCGCGGCCTTTCGATCGGGCACGTATCGCCTGAAGCGGCTGAAGGCGGCCCGCTCGCATTCGTTGAAAACGGCGACCATGTCATCGTTGACATAGAAAAACGGATTTTGGACGTGCAAGTGCCAGAAGAAGAATGGGAAAAACGCAAGGCGGAATGGAAAGGTTTTGAACCGAAAGTCAAAACAGGATATCTTGCCCGGTATTCCAAACTCGTGACAAGCGCCAATACGGGCGGAATCATGAAAATTTAAATCAGCGGCCTGAACAATTGAATTCCGGCTCCCTCTATAGTATCCTTGACTTCATATAAGGATTTTAGAGGGGGCTGTTTTTATGTCAATGGCTTATGAAGAATATATGCGCCAGCTGGTCGTGCCGATGCGCCGCGAGCTGACGGGCGCGGGTTTTCAGGAATTAACGACCGCAGAAGAAGTGGAAAGCTTTATGGAACAAGCAGAGGGCACGACATTGGTCGTTGTCAACTCCGTGTGCGGCTGTGCCGCCGGTCTTGCCCGTCCGGCTGCGACTCAAGCTGTTTTGCAGCATGAAAAAGCGCCTGATCATACGGTTACCGTATTTGCCGGTCAAGATAAAGACGCAACTGCAAAAATGCGTGAATATTTTACGGGGCAGGAACCTTCCTCACCTTCAATGGCGCTGTTAAAAGGGAAAGATGTCGTTCACTTTATTCCCCGCCACGAAATCGAAGGACATGACATGGAGGAAATTATGAAAAATCTGACGGATGCCTTCGATGCACACTGCTAAATGCCCGAATTCCGGGCATTTTCTTTTTGGAGAAAATGATGATTACAACCAGTTACAGACCAAGCGAATATACGATACACACAGCGCAGTCACTCAGTGACAAGCTGGGTGACACTTACTGCAGCCGCAATAAACAGCCCATTGAAAAAATGCTGGAACGTTCAGCAAACGATCTTTTGGTCATCGGAAAGGAACGGTTCGAACTTTACACGAAGCAAGGGGAGAAGTTCTTTTTTCATCCGAATACAGCGATGTTCCGTGCAAAGCGTTTTTTGAGAGGGGAAGCCGAGCCGATGATAAAAGCAGCCGGATTACGCGAGGGCGACACTTTTTTAGATTGCACGCTCGGTCTGGCATCTGATGCGATTTTGGCAAGCATGGCAGTTGGAAAAAGCGGACAAGTAATCGGCCTGGAGAAAAACAAGCTTGTTTCATTGCTTGTTGAAACAGGGCTCCAAACGTGGGAAACCGGTATTGAACCGCTGCAAACCGCTATGAAACGCATTCAAGTCAAGCATGCCGACTGCTCCGATTATTTGCGGAATCTTCCTGATTCATCGGTGGATGTCATCTATTTTGACCCGATGTTTCACGAACCAGTTGAAAAGTCTGACGGCATTGCGTCGCTCCGTGCGCTGGCAGAAGAGGGATTTAACGAAGAGTGCATCACGCATGCCGTTCGGGCGGCGAAAAAATGCGTAGTGCTTAAAGACCATTGGAAAAGCCCGCGGTTTGAACGATACGGCTTCAAGGTGCTGAAAAGAAAGACGGCGCTTTTCCATTTCGGTGTCATTCATATAAGCTCATGATGTCATGGGCTTATATGTTGTTAATCAGTGATTTCCATGACGACAAAATAAAGCAGCGTGAGAAGTGATACAGTCGCAAATAAGGCGTTAATCATCTCATCCCCTCCTTTTTCTCTTTCTTATTGTAAGCGGTTTATCCGCTCGGTCACAGTTACTAATTTCCCATATTGTATGATCATGCGCTGCCGGACATGACGCCGCTCTTTGATCTATGCTAAAATAGAGGGAAAGAGGACAATAAAACAGAGGGGAACAATATCATGAAATTGTGGATGAAAAAGACCCTTGTGGTTCTGTTTACCATTGTAACGTTCGGCCTCGTGTCTCCTCCGGCTGCTTTGATGACAGACAAGCCTTCAGGACAGTCGAGCAGTCTTGAGCAGAATGATTACACCGCTTTTTATGATGAACACGCCCTGCAGGGGGATGAGAAGGCAAGGCGGGAGCCTGAATTACTGTTTCAATCGTATCAGGAGCAGCTTCTCGGTGCCGCTGAAAATCAATCATTTTTAAAATTCGGCAGCAAAATTTCTCCGGTCATTGAAGATGATTACAGAAATGAAATTCTGCCGAAAATCGAAGATGTGATTACAGGGCATTTAGCCAAGTTTCAGGATGATGAAGCGTATCAGGATGTGGTCATTTCCAGCAAACCGTCGGCCGGAAAAACTGAAAAAATTTTTCACGTGTATAACAGGCTGACGGGTGAAGATCTTTTAAGGTTCCACGTCCGCCGGGATCATCCTCCGCAAGACGGCTACTGGTTTAATTTTCATTACCATACCGCTGAAGACGGATTTCAATCACATCATGAGCTCGGCAGCATTTACTGGGACCGCAATACGCCGCCTGACTGGATGAGCGTATAATACCGTGAAGAAATAAAAAAATCATTTCTGAGAAATTTTGCAGAAATGATTTTTTATTGTGTTACACTACTAAAAGACTACTTTAAAAGGATGAAAAAGATGAAACAATATAAAGATTTGTGCCGTCATGTGTTAGAAAACGGAGAAAAAAAAGGAGACCGTACGGGAACGGGTACGATCAGCACGTTCGGCTACCAAATGCGGTTTAACCTTCAGGAAGGTTTCCCGATGCTTACGACGAAAAAACTCCATTTTAAATCAATCGCCCATGAGCTGCTTTGGTTTTTAAAAGGTGACACGAATGTCCGCTACCTTCAGGAAAACGGAGTCCGCATCTGGAACGAATGGGCGGATGAAAACGGAGAACTCGGACCGGTTTACGGCTCTCAATGGCGTTCATGGCGCGGAGCGGACGGCGAGACGATTGATCAAATCTCCCGGCTGATTCACGACATCAAGACAAATCCGAATTCCAGACGTTTAATCGTCAGCGCGTGGAATGTCGGCGAAATTGATCGTATGGCGCTTCCTCCTTGCCACTGTCTGTTTCAGTTCTATGTCGCGGACGGAAAGCTGTCGTGCCAGCTTTATCAGCGCTCAGCGGATGTATTTCTCGGCGTGCCGTTTAATATTGCGTCTTATGCGCTTTTAACAATGATGATCGCGCATGTGACGGGGCTTGAACCGGGTGAGTTCGTTCATACGTTCGGAGACGTCCACATTTACCAAAACCATGTGGAGCAGGTGAATTTGCAGCTGACAAGGGATGTCCGTCCGCTGCCGAAACTGCGGTTTGCGCGAAACGTGGATTCTATTTTTGATTTTGCGTTCGAAGACTTTATCATTGAGGATTATGACCCGCATCCGCATATAAAAGGAGCTGTCAGCGTATGATATCGTTTATTTTTGCGATGGATGAAAACCGGCTGATCGGAAAAGATAACGATCTGCCTTGGCACCTTCCGGATGATCTCGCATATTTCAAAAAAGTGACGACGGGACACACCATTGTGATGGGGCGGAAAACATTTGAATCAATCGGGCGTCCGCTTCCGAACCGGCGTAACATCGTAGTAACCTCGCGGGATGCATCCTTATTCCCGGGCTGTACTGTCGCCGGCTCGGCTGAGGAAGTGCTCAAGCTGATCCCGGCTGATGAAGAATGCTTTGTAATCGGCGGAGCTCAGCTGTACAGTGCGCTCTTCCCTTATGCGGACAGGCTCTACATGACAATCATTCACCATGTCTTTGAAGGAGACCGTTTTTTTCCGGAGTTTAATGAAGATGAATGGGAATTGACATCCCGCCATCAGGGAGTAAAAGATGAAAAAAACCCTTACGATTATGAGTACCTTGTATACGAGAAAAAGAATTGAGATAAAGCAGGGGGACAAGAATTGATTCGTTACGGCTGCCTTGTAATGTACGTTGTATTTATGTTCATGAAAAATATTCAGGAATATTTCAATCAAAAAGAGCTTGACCCGCGGCTTTCTTTTCAAAAACAGATGAGGCTGGTGTACGAGCGGCCGAAAGCGTTTATGAGAGGATGCATTGACATGTCGGGATCGGTCATCAGCATTCATCATGAGCAGCCGATACCGGACGGCCCTGTATTGTATGTGCACCCGGGATTAGGCCCGGCTGATCTTGTGCTGCTTGCGGGACATCTTGAAGAGCCGGCTGGTTTTATCGCCGGCGAGAAAGCTTTCCGGATGCCGTTTCTCGGAAATTGGCTGAAACTGATGGGCGTCATTTGTGACGGAGACAGCCGGGATGCCGTGCTTCAGGAGGCGGAAGTCCGCCTGCAAAAAGGGCAAAGCCTGATTCTTTCTGAAGACGGAAAAATCAATCCGGAGGAGCTGGCCCTGCGTTTCGATCTTCCGATTGTTCCGGTCAACACAACGGGAACAGACCGGCTGCTTCGGGGCAGGTTGCTGAAACGTCTGAAACCGGCAGACATTGAACTGCATGTAAAGCCCGCTTATTATCCGGCTGTTCAAAAACGGCTCCGTGCATAAAAAAAGCACAGTCTCTCGTAAAGAGACTGTGCTTTTTTATTTCAGATAAAAGGAACTTTGACACAATAAAATAAAATACAGAAAAACATCGAGGCGCTGCCGCCTAAAACAAAGCTGTGCCAAATGGCGTGATGAAACGGAATCTTTCTCCAAATGTAAAAAATCGTGCCGGCGGAATACAATAAGCCGCCGAGAAGAAGAAGGCCGAAGCCCGGGCCTGACAGCGAGGCGTACAGCGGTTTAATGGCGACAATAATCAGCCAGCCCATCATTAAATAGACAAGCGTTGAAAAAATGATAAACCGCTTCACGAAAAAGATTTTAAACACGATACCTCCGACGGCAAGGGACCAAACGATAATTAACAAAGTCAGGCCTAGTGCGCCTTTAAGCGGCCCTAATAAAAATGGCGTATATGTCCCCGCTATTAATACGTAAATAGCGGAATGGTCAACAATCTCAAGAATGTCTTTCGTTTTTTTATGCTGAATGCTGTGCAAAAGAGTCGAGCTGAGATACAGCAGCAGCATTGAGGCGCCGAAAATCGAAAAGCTGGCGATGTCTGTCGGCGAACCGTATTTCACCGCGAAGATAATGAGAAAAATAAGCGCCGGGATTGACAGCAATACACCGATTCCGTGTGTAACGGCATTTGCGATTTCTTCTTTTATCGTGAACAATTAAATGTCCTCCTTTTTAAAGGATTTGTTTTTGCAGTGATTGCAAAAAGCCCAACCCTTCTAATGTGATTTTTGTTCCTGCGCGTCCCCGTCCCTTTGTGACATAATTCATCTTTTCTAAGTAATCAAGCCTGTTTCTGACCTGCTGGGGCGTCAATGTCATTGTGCTGTTTTCGCTTAATTCGGAAATGCTCCGTCTGCTGGCGGGTTCGCCTTTTGCATTTAAGTCTTTAATTGATTCCAAAATAAACAAAAATTCTTCTTTTTCCATCAGTGTCAGTCGTTTTTCTTTTTTCTTGGCTGTTTTCGCTTTCTGGCTGTTTTTAATATACGGCGGGACATCCTCGGGATAAATCGTGCCGCCGGATGCTGCCGCAGCCATATAATACGCCGCATTTTGAAGCTCTCTGATGTTGCCGTTAAAGGTGTGCCGTTCACATAGAGGATAAACGGACGGATCGATATGCAAATGCTGCCCCGAAGCTGCCAGAATATGCTGAAGAAGGAGCGGTATATCGCTTTTTCGTTCAGATAAAGCAGGGAGCGGAAGACATAACACGTGAAGCCTGTAGAATAAATCTTTGTTGAACGTGTTTTCCGCATCGGCAAGATCCGCCGTGCTGCTTGCAATGATGCGGGCGGAAAGCCCGGCGTCCAGCTCGGAAAGAAGGCGGGCCTGTACTGAAAGCGGCATGTCTCCGATTTCATATAAGAATAATGTTCCGTATCGGGTTCTGTTTAATGCGCCTTCAGCACCGAACAGTTCATGCTCAAGCCGCTCTTCGCTTTGGCTGCAGTGAACGGTAATAAACAGTTCGCTGTTTCTGCGGGATTTATGGTGGATCGCTGCGGCCATTTGTTTTTTTTCGGTTCCGACTTCACCCGTTATGAAAACCGGCAAATCCGATAATGCAAATTTGGCGGCCAATCGTTTCGCTTCTAAAAAAGATTTATGTTCGCCGGCTAGTTGATGAAAAGGGTCAGTCTGTTCAATTACATTCATTAATTGGCTCCTTTTGGTTCTAATTGGTTCAAGTATAACACGTTTGTGTCTGCAGAAATATCTTTTTCTCATAAATCGGTTCATTTATGTTTATTTACAAAATTAAAATAATTGTCTTATTATTTGAATATTCATGTTATAATGGCATATTAAATAGGGATTTAAATAAGAAAGGACTCTGTAAATGAAACCGTTGCTTAAAGAAGACTCTCTCATCCAGGTAAAAGACATTTTAAAAGCGCACCAAAACGTAAAGGACGTTGTGATACATACGCCTTTGCAGAGGAATGACAGACTTTCTGAAAGATATGACTGCAATATCTATTTGAAAAGAGAAGACCTGCAGGTGGTCAGGTCATTTAAGCTCAGAGGGGCTTATAATAAAATGAGGCAGCTCTCAAAAGAGCAGACTGAAAACGGAATTGTATGCGCAAGTGCGGGAAACCATGCGCAGGGGGTTGCGTTTTCATGCAAACATCTCGGCATTCACGGCAAGATTTTTATGCCGTCAACCACACCGAGACAAAAGGTATCCCAAGTGGAGCTGTTCGGAAAAGAATTTGTTGAAATCATATTGACGGGTGACACTTTCGATGATGCGTATAAAAGTTCTGCGGAATGCTGTGAAAAGGAAAACCGCACGTTTATTCATCCGTTTGACGATCCGGACGTCATGGCCGGGCAGGGAACGGCTGCCATTGAAATTTTAAATGACATTGATGTTGAACCGCATTTTCTTTTTGCGAGCGTAGGGGGAGGAGGACTCCTATCCGGTCTCGGCACTTACATGAAAAACATCTCGCCGGATACAAAAATCATAGCGGTAGAGCCGGAGGGTGCAGCCTCCTATTTTGAATCGAAAAAAGCCGGACAAGTCATTGAACTTGAGAAAATCGATAAATTTGTCGACGGGGCGGCCGTAAAAAAAATCGGCGCGGAAACGTTTCAAACGCTTGAAACAGTCGTCGATGACGTTCTGCTTGTCCCGGAAGGAAAAGTGTGCAGCACGATTCTCGAATTATATAATCAATGCGCCATTGTAGCTGAGCCGGCGGGTGCATTGTCCGTAGCAGCACTTGATCTGTACAAGGAAGAGATTAAAGGGAAAAACGTCATCTGCTTAGTCAGCGGAGGGAATAACGATATCGGCAGAATGCAGGAGATGAAGGAGCGCTCCATGATTTATGAGGGGCTGCAGCATTATTTTATCGTTAATTTTCCGCAAAGAGCGGGGGCGCTTCGCGAATACCTCGATGAAGTGCTCGGGCCTGATGATGACATCACCCGGTTTGAATATACGAAAAAAAATAACAAAAGCAGCGGTCCTGCATTGGTCGGCATTGAGCTGAAGCATCGGGAAGATTATGGCGCGCTCATTGCCCGTATGAACAAAAAAGGATTTCATTACGTAGAGGTGAATAAAGATCAGGATCTGTTTCACCTGTTAATCTGACTTTTTTTAGAACGGCCGCGCAAAATGACAGACACGCCTTCTCAGATTGTATATAATAAAAAGAAAACAATCGAAAAAGAAGGATTGATATCTTGTTACTCAAAAGCCTAGAGTTCAAACGACGGGACGGGATTCAGGTAAAAGTGACAGAAATACCGGTTGTCACGGAAGGTGAACATTATTTTTTTCAAATCCATCAGCACCTTGAGCTTTATTTGAGAGAAGTTTTTGCTTCACAAAGTGTGAGAACAGTGTATTCATTCCGACAATATGTTAAGCGCCGTATGAAGTGGAAAGATTACGAGGCCGTTTTCAACCAAGAGATATTAAAACATAACGCATAACGGTGCACATTCCTTAGCGCCTTCCTTTCGATAAAGGAGGGTGCGGGAATTTTTTTATGACGTAAGCTGTAAGCGTTTTATCCATGGGAGGAATGAAAATGAAAATAATGAAAAGCTTCGCTGCTGTCTTTTGTTTGCTGCTCTTGTGCGCCTGCGGGGGGAAGACGATAAAAGACCCGCTGAACTATCAGATTGAGCCGTTTTCATATCAGAACCAAGACGGGAAAACAGTGTCACTGAAAAGCCTGAAGGGAAAGGTCTGGATTGCCGATTTTATGTTTACAAATTGTAATTCTGTCTGTCCGCCCATGACAGCCCATATGACTGAACTGCAAAAAAAACTGAAGGCTGAGAACCTGGACGTGCGGATTGTGTCATTCAGTGTAGATCCTGAGAATGATACGCCGAAACAGCTGAAAGCATTTGCTTCCAAATACCCGCTTTCACTTCGCAACTGGGATTTTCTGACCGGTTACAGTCAAAAGGACATTGAGGATTTTGCGCTGAACAGCTTTAAAGCCATCGTCAAAAAGCCGGAGGGAGAAGATCAGGTCATACATAAAACTTCTTTTTATTTAGTCGGGCCTGAGGGCAAGGTGCTTAAGGATTATGACGGCGTGCAGAAAGTTCCGTATGATGATATCCTATCAGATGTCAAAGCGGCTGAGGAGCTCAAGTAAACTGGCAGATTAGACATTTTCAAATCTGAAAAAACATGTTACACTTTCCACTAGTAGACGGGGAAGGAGCAACAAGATTGAAGCTGCGAATGTTCTCATTGATCGCCGGACTGGCTTTGCTTTTATCAGCTTGTTCTGTCCAGCGCACCGGTTCTCATGCTGAAGAACCGAAAACGAAAGATCATATTGTCATAGCTGCGGTCGGTGATTCGTTGACTGAAGGAGTAGGAGATCCGGAGGGTTTAGGATACGTCGGCAAGGTAGCGGATTCCCTCAAGAAAAAGGGACATGTGAAAACGGTAGATATTAAAAATTATGCGGTGCAGGGCGACAAAACGTCGGACCTGCTGAAAAAGCTTGATGATAAAAAAGTACAGAAATCATTGAATGGCGCCGACTATATCTTTTTTACCATCGGCGGTAATGATTTAATGAAGGTGCTCCGCCAGAACGTCATGCAGCTGACGGTTCAGCCGTTTCAAAAGGAAGAGAAACCTTTTGAAAAACGGTTTAAGGCGATCATATCAAAAATCCGCAAGTATAATCAAAACGCTGAGCTGGTGTATGTCAGCATGTATAATCCCTTCACATTTACGCTGCCTGAGTTAAAAGAGATTAACGGGGTTGTGACCGATTGGAATCAGATCGCCGCAAAAGAGCTGAAAAAAGATCCTCACGCCGCCGCGGTGAATGTTGAAGACTTGTTCAGTCAAAAAAGCGGCAGCAGACGGATTTCAAAGGATGATGATTTTCATCCGAATGCAAAAGGATATGCACTCATCGCCGATCGATTGTACGGCATCATTGAAAAACAAGGGTTACCAGCAGAATAGGGTGAAATAATGAAGAAGTGGAAATCGCTGTTTTTTGTTCTTCTCGCACTCAATGTGATTGCCGCCGCGGTAATCGTGACATTGATGGTTATGCCGGGAGAGCAGGCGAAAATACAAGATCAGACAAAAAGCGAGTACGGTTTTCATATCACAAGTTCCAAAGAATCACTTTCAAGGTTTGTGAATGCGTACTTAAAAGAGAAGGCATCGAATCAGCTTGACTACAAAGTGGACATCAATAACGACGTGCACGTAGCGGGTAAAATCAAGGCATTCTCAACATCTATTAATGCGGTTGTCACATTTGAACCGTCCGTGCAAAAGAACGGTGATGTGGTTCTGAAAGTGACGAAGTTTTCCTTAGGCGAATTAAGCCTGCCGATCAGCTTTGTGCTGAATTATATGGACAGCTTTTACGAACTGCCGTCATTTGTGCACGTCCATCCAAGTGACAAAAGCATCGAGGTCCGTCTGTCGGAAATGCCGTTAGACAACGGCATGTATGTAAAGGCAGATAAAATCAATCTCGACACGGATGAAATTGAATTTTCCTATTATCATCCGAAACGATAAGTTTTCATTAAAAAAACACAGATCCTTTCGGGGATTTGTGTTTTTTCGTTTCAGCGTTTTTTGTCCAGTTTGCTGAACAGTTTGATTAACGTTGCAAGCTCTTCATCAGAGTAGCAGTCAAACCGTTTAAAAAAGTATTCTGTTTTTTTCTGGTTGAAGTGATCGACAATTTTCTCCCCGTCTTCCGTAATATGGATTCTGATAATACGTCTGTCCTCTTTAGAACGGATGCGGGTGATCCATTCCTTTTCTACTAAAGCGTCGGTCACTGCGGTAATGTGGCTTGCGGAGACCTCAAGAATGGGAGCGAATTCCGTTACTTTTTTAGGTCCTTGTTCACTGAGAATCCGCAAAATGGTGAATTCGTTTCTGGACAGCTCTTTATCTAGAATTTCATTAACTTCATTTCTGATTTGTTTAAACACTTTTCGAAGCAAAGCTTCCATATCATACATCATTTGTGTCCTTACTTTCAAATCATGAACCTCCAATATGTAGTCAGCGTGGCATTCGGCTTAAGCTTCCCCTGAAGGAAGCAGAATTATTTTTATTCTGTTTATACATGCTATAATATAATAATACCACGTATGAACAAAGGAGGGCACCCGTATGTCAGAAAAAAAAGAAATCGCCACATTTGCAGGCGGCTGTTTTTGGTGCATGGTAAAGCCGTTTGACGAACAGCCCGGAATTGAAAGAGTGGTGTCCGGCTATACAGGAGGCCATACTGAGAATCCGACCTACGAAGAAGTGTGCAGTGAAACGACCGGCCATAGAGAAGCCGTTCAAATCACCTTTAATCCTGATATTTACCCGTATGAAAAGCTTGTCGAACTGTTTTGGCAGCAAATCGACCCGACTGACGCAGGCGGCCAGTTTGCAGACCGGGGAAGTTCATATCAAGCGGCGATTTATTACCATAATGATGAACAAAAAGAAATTGCTGAAGCCTCAAAAAAACGGCTTGAAGAAAGCGGCATTTTTATAAAGCCGATTGTGACAGACATTTTAAAAGCTGAGCCTTTTTATGAAGCGGAAGGCTATCATCAGCACTTTTATAAAAAAAATCCTGATCACTACGGGCGCTACCGTGTAGGATCCGGACGTCAAGGATTTCTGGATGAACATTGGAGGGACAGATAGATGGCTCTTAATAAAGAAGAAAAAATCAAATCATTAAACCGCATGCAGTATGAAGTCACACAAAATAACGGAACAGAGCCGCCGTTTCAAAATGAATTCTGGGATCACAAAGAAGAGGGGCTTTATGTTGATATCGTATCAGGAAAACCTCTGTTTACTTCTCTGGATAAATTCGATTCTCATTGCGGCTGGCCCAGTTTCACCAAACCGATTGAGGAAGAAGAGGTTGACGAAAAACTGGACACAAGCCATGGTATGATCCGGACGGAAGTGAGAAGCAAAACAGCGGATTCCCACTTAGGCCACGTTTTTAACGACGGCCCGGGGCCAAGCGGTCTCCGTTATTGCATTAACTCTGCGGCACTCCGTTTTGTTCCGAAAGACAAGCTGAAAGAAGAAGGCTATGAATCCTATCAGCATTTATTTGAGAAATAGAGCTCGGCAATGAGGCCTGCCTATCAGACAGGCCTTTTTTCTATGCTTTTTTTTCTTCATGTAATCGTTCAATAATCTTTACGACTGTGTCTTTTGTGATGAGCGGCGCTTGATCGGATTGATATCTGGGGAGATTGACCTTCCGGAATTCCGGATGTTTGGCGGGGTCCGGCAAAATCGCGTAAAGATTGCCCCATTCATACAAAGCTTCTGTCTCATGCGGAGAGGTCAGTTCTTCGTGAAGCTTCTCACCGGGGCGTTTTCCTACTTCAACAGCGGCGGGACGCGGCAGACCGTGCCGGATCGCATATTCCTCAAATCCGTGAAGCAGTTCTTCAAGCCTCAGGGACTCCATTTTAAAAATAAACGTTTCTCCGCCCTTTGTGATCACCGCAGATTGCAGGGTAAGCATCGCTGCGTCATCAATCGACATAAAAAACCTCGTCATGTTTTTATCCGTAATGGTGAGCGGGCCGCCTTCCATCATCTGTTCAAATAAAATAGGAATAACGGAACCGCGTGAACCGAGCACATTGCCGAAGCGGACCGAACAAAACACCGTACCGCGGTTTTGAACATGGTGATTTGCCTGATGAAACAGCTTCTCGGACAACAGCTTCGTAGCTCCCATTGTGTTTACCGGAGAAACGGCTTTATCGGTTTTTTAGGATATTAACCAGAAGGCGAAGAATTCCCTGTCAAAAAAGGATATCGGAGTACAGGAAGGATTTCAAACTGAGCTGGAATGGGTCCTTTTCGTCTGGCAGTCATTTTGACTATCACTTTTTGAAAAATGATTCTTAAAAGTTTATTTTTCTCTTCCCGGCTTTCCGCGGTTTCATATATATGTGCGGCATACGGTATAAGGGAGCTGAAGCAGGCAGTATCAATTTCCGGTTTGCGGCCGGAGGAATGATTCATTTCCTTTTTCACTTGCTCTAGGCCGTTCATTTCCTCGTCCAAGGCAGACTTCCTCTGTAAAAACATTTCATCTGAATAGATTCCGTTCTCGTATTTATCAAAAATGAAATGTAATTTATTGTGAAGTTCCTTCTCGCGCCGCTTAAGCTGTTCTTTCATTTGTTCTTCGGCCTTTATGCTGTTTCTGCTTTCGTATGCAGTGATCATTGATTCGATTTGTGTAAACAATTCTTTTTTGTTTAATGAGTCAAGAGACCTCAAATAATCCAAGATCGCATCTTCGACATCATCATATCTGACGTTCATACATGTATTGCGGCACCTCAGCAGCTTCATATGATATACGCTGGTTGTGCCGTCCTTATTGCGGCGTTTTCGTCTGGCTTCATATTTTGACAGCGGTGCTCCGCATTCAGCGCATGTACAGACACCCGCTAAGGCATTTAATTGAAAATCACTTCTGGCGGGGAGAAGAGGGATTTTGTGCCGGATCTTTTTTTGCACCTGATCGAATTGTTCTTTATCAATAATAGGAGCATGTGCATCAGGAACAGATATTTGCTCGCTTTCAGGTCTTATCAGGCGTTTGCCGTCTTTTGTTTTTTCCCTGACCTTATATTTAACAGTGCCGATATAAGCTTCATTTTGAAGAATGGCTTTAACGGTGGAAGGATTCCATTTCTTTTTACCGGATGGAGAGGGGATCTTAAGCGCCGTTAAGTGGGAAGAAATCGCAGTGTAGCTGTAATCTTTCCCATTCAGCCCATTTAAAAAAAGATTGAAGATCAATCGGACGACTTTCGCGTTTTCATCAGCCGCTTCCAGCTTGGATTGTTTTTTGTTTAAAGTGTACCCGTACGGCGCCATACCGGATATCCATTTTCCTTGAGCGGCGTAAGTATATTTGGCGCCCGTCATCCGTTCTCTTGTCATTTCAAACTCTTCTCTGGCCATAAATAACTCGAAGCGGATCTGTCTCATGTCGGCAGGATTTCTCGGGTCATATACTTTATAAGGCGTAATAATCAGAAGTCTGCGGCTCTGCAGCAGATTGACGATCCGCCCGGCATCACTATAGCTTCCTCTGCTGAGACGAGTGATTTCTTTGACTGCAATCGCTTGAAATGCACCATTTTCAAGGTCCCGTAAACAATCTTGAAAAATCGGCCGGCCTTCAATGCTTTCACCTGATCCGATTTCCATTTTTAAAGTAAAAGGGACTTGAATAGCGGTTAACACGCTTTCCATCAGTTCCTTTTGTTCCGTCAATGTATCTTCGCCGGTTCTTTTTTCGCGTTCCGCATCCTGGCGTGAGCGTCTGATATACCCTAAAATACTCGTAATCTCATAAGATTGAACAATGGATCGCAAGTCCAAAACTTCACCCCCATACATGTTCATAGTTGCGCAGAAGGGTTTCAAGCCGTCTGTTTCCGGTCAAATACAGCTTCGGTAAGTGAAAGGATGGCCGCAGCAACGGTGAGAACATGTTGCGGAATGAAAATACCGCTTACGATGCTGTCAGCAATATATAAGGTAATGAAGCTGATGATGAAATCGGTTATCATTTTCAGCAAACGGTACAGCGCTTTGTTTTTGACCGTTACAGCGGCCGCCGTCAGCAGGATTTTTCCGATAAACTCAAAAAAGCTTCCGATCAAAATGACCGACAGGATCAAGAGGAAAATGGAACGGTTTGATTCATATGTAATCCCGAAAAGTTTGAAAAAGCCGATAACGCCGAAAAATAAAGGAAAAGCAAATAATATGAGGGCGATCAGAATGAGCAGGCAGAATCCAAGAATGACAGCTGTGTTGATTTTATATTTTGAGTTTTTACAGGACATGGCTTCACGACACCCCCGCACCATTGTTTTCGCTATTTTATCACGTTTTGGAAATAAAAGGAGAGAGCCGTGTTATTGACTGTCTCCCTCATCTCCATAACTCGGCGGATAAGCGCCGAATTGACGTGAATAGAGCATTGTCAACCATTTATCATGCCTTTTAACAAGCGTTAATATTTCATTTGTGGCCGCCAGTTGCTGTGTCATGATTTTGTGCAGGCGGCGGATTTGCTTTTGATTCATGCAGTCAGGCTGGCCTATGCAGCAGTAAAAAAATTGCGGGTGCCAATACATCATATTCCTCCTTATCTGTGTCATTCAGAAATATGCTGAAGCAGGGAACGGTCGATATCTGAAATGGACTTGATCCCGGCATTTGTCATACTTATATCAATATCTCTTATGAAATGACTTATCACGCGCCTGACGCCGGAACTCCCCGCGACAGCTAAGCCATATACATAGGTGCGGCCTAAAAAAACCGCCGAGGCCCCGAGGGCGAGTGCTTTAATGACATCGCTGCCTCCTCGGATTCCGCTGTCTAAAAGGACGGGTATACGGTTTTGAACCGTTTCAGATATTTTCGGCAGAGCTTTGAGTGAAGCTATTTCTCCATTCAGCTGTCTTCCGCCGTGATTGGAAACGATGATGCCGTCTGCGCCGTATTGTACGGCTAATTCCGCATCGCGGGGATCGAGAATGCCTTTCAGCAGAATGGGGAGGTTTGTATGTGTTCGCAGGCAGGCAAGATCGTCCCAGGTCAGAGAGGGTTCGTGAAAAATATCTATAAAAAAAGCGATTGCAGTATTCATGTCTTTTTCGGGAGGCAGCTTAAGCCTAGACCGAAAGACGGGATCAGTCAGAAAATTTGCGATTCCCAATCCTTTTTTTGACGGATGATAACCGTTGCGTATATCTCTTTCCCGCCATCCTTGTTCCGGCAGATCGAGCGTGACAACGATGGCTGAATACCCCGCTTGCTCTGCCCGCCGAACGAAACTGATCATGATATCCCGGTCTTTCGGCCAATACAGCTGAAACCAGCGGGGACATTTTCCCATAACCGCCGCAACGTCCTCAATTGAGTAAGAGGAGTGAGTGCTTAATATAAACGGAATCCCTGTTTCAGCCGCCGCTTTTGCCGATGCCAAGTCACCATGAGGATGAGCGATCTCCTGCACCCCGATCGGAGCCAGAAGAAAGGGGGCGGGGAACGTCTGACCGAACAGAGACACAGTTATATTCCGTTTGGATACATCTCTTAGTTTGCGGGGGCGGATATTCCATTCAAAAAACGCTTCTCTGTTTGAGCGCATCGTATCCTCTGAGCCTGCTCCGCCTGAGATATAGCCGAACGGGCCGTCAGGCAAAATCCGGCGCGCCCTGTACTCCCATTCGTCATGCGACACGGGGAGCTTTTGGGCATGAGAGGAAACGTTCCTGTCCCGTGAATCAAACTCATTGTTCATTCATCAAACCCCCCGCTCATTTTTTTCTAGGGTATGAAACCTGCCCAGTCCTTGTTCATACCGATTAAAAGAATTCTTCCAAGCGGCCGACGGATAAGTGCGAACAGCTAAATGTAAAGATTGTCCAAAAAAATAACACCCGCAGTGTCTGCGGATGTTTGTCCAAAAAGTTCTATAGTCAGCGGGCTTCGACGGTAATTTTATATATGACGTAATTATCATTCACATCATAGGCGTATACGACAGCGGTGCCAAGTGACGAATGGGAGGATACAACACCGGAAGAGCTGATGCTGATCAGATTGCTTCCGGATATAATTTCCCAGCGCTTATAGCCGTTTAATAAGGACACGTTGGAGTTTCTCAGCATATGATAATCAACGGTGGTAATGGGACTGCCGAGCTGTACAACCTGATCAGGGCCTGCGGCTTCATGAGCTGACACAGAACCGGTAAATGACGGAAGAGCCAATGCGGAAATGGACAAAGCAGATACAATCAATCCTTTGCAACACTTTTTCATCAGAAATGCCTCCCCATAAATTTAATCGCGGTACAACGCCAGTATAGCATGTAAAATATTAGAAATAAGTGGATTTTTTGTGAAATTGATTGGTTGAAACGCCGACGTCAAACTACCCCTCATGCCGCATCACTAAAGAGCAGTCAAGAGACAATCATCTGCTGACATATAATGCTCCTGTGAAAACGGGGGGTTATGAGATGCCTTCTGAGGAATATGAAAAATATAAGAAGAGAACGATAAAGACCGTTCAAAAGGGAAATTATTGCATAAGGATTGTCGATCAGACAGACGGAACAAAAAATGAAAGAGTGTTTTATCAGGAATTAGCGCGGCTGTTATTTGAAAGGGCTCTGAAGAAATCAAAATAGCCCTTTCTTTTTGTTTGTTTTATCGTTCATATCTAAAAAAACCGTTTTATCGGTACTGATATTAATCACATGCGTCACCTCTTGCAGCAAAGCGGCTTCTGCGACATTTTGTCCGCCGATAAGGTTGGTTTGAATGGCTTCAAACGGATGATCCTCACAAGTCGGAACCTGCTTCAGCGCAGCGGCGTGAAAGACAATATCAACACCTTTCATCACTTGGTTTACTCTTCTGTAGTCACGTACATCGCCGAGCACAAATGACAATCTTTTTTCATCCGCATATTTTTGTTTCATCACATATTGTTTACTGTCATCTTTGCTGAACACAATGACTTCTTTAGGTGTTAAGAGCAAAAGGCGTTTTACAATTTGGCTTCCGATTGACCCTGTCCCGCCGGTAACGAGAACAGTTTTATCGTGAAAAAATGGTTTTAGCTCAACTGCTTGCTGTTTAGGCATGGCTTATCCTCCAACTCTCGTTTCTCTACCATGCATCATATGTTGAACAATTTCAGCGAGTTAATGAAAGCAACCAATAAATCAAAAATTAGAGAAAATCATTAATCTGATGCGCTTTTATTTCGCTTTACTTGATTAATAGAAAGTAAATTACTAACAAAACAATGTACTAAATATTCATTTACAATTTTGCTCCCGTCCTTTTTTCTTCTTTCATCAAAAATTTACACATTTGACAATTTTCACAAAAACTTAACACTGACAATCATGTATATATGTTACAATTGAAGTGCACGTTCATAAAAGGAGGAAGTAAAATGAATCATTCAAAAACACTTTTGTTAACCGCGGCGGCCGGACTGATGCTCACATGCGGTGCGGTGTCTTCCCAGGCAAAGCATAAGCTGTCCGATCCTTATCATTTTACCGTGAATGCAGCGGCGGAAACGGAACCGGTTGATACGGCCGGTGACGCGGCTGATGATCCTGCGATTTGGCTGGACCCCAAGACTCCTCAGAACAGCAAATTGATTACGACCAATAAAAAATCAGGTTTAGTCGTTTACAGCCTTGATGGTAAGATGCTTCATTCCTATAATACCGGGAAGCTGAACAATGTCGATATCCGTTATGATTTTCCGTTGAACGGCAAAAAAGTCGATATCGCGGCAGCATCCAATCGGTCTGAAGGAAAAAATACCATTGAGATTTACGCTATTGATGGAAAAAACGGCACATTACAAAGCATGACAGATCCAGACCATCCGATTGCAACAGCAATTAATGAGGTATACGGTTTTACCTTATACCACAGTCAAAAAACAGGAAAATATTACGCGATGGTGACAGGAAAAGAGGGTGAATTTGAACAATACGAATTAAAGGCGGACAAAAATGGATACATATCCGGCAAAAAGGTACGGGCGTTTAAAATGAATTCCCAGACGGAAGGGATGGCAGCAGACGATGAATACGGCAGGCTTTATATCGCAGAAGAAGATGAGGCCATTTGGAAGTTCAGCGCCGAGCCGGACGGCGGCAGTAACGGAACGGTTATCGACCGTGCCGACGGCAGGCATTTAACTCGTGATATTGAAGGATTGACGATTTACTACGCTGCTGACGGGAAAGGCTATCTGATGGCATCAAGCCAGGGAAACAGCAGCTACGCCATTTATGACAGACAAGGAAAGAACAAATATGTTGCGGATTTTCGCATAACAGACGGTCCTGAAACAGACGGGACAAGCGATACAGACGGAATTGACGTTCTGGGTTTCGGACTGGGGCCTGAATATCCGTTCGGTATTTTTGTCGCACAGGACGGTGAAAATATAGATCACGGCCAAAAGGCCAATCAAAATTTTAAAATCGTGCCATGGGAAAGAATTGCTGATCAAATCGGTTTCCGCCCGCTGGCAAATGAACAGGTTGACCCGAGAAAACTGACCGACAGAAGCGGAAAATAAACATGCAAAAAGCAGCTTATACAAGCTGCTTTTTGCATGTGAAGAACGTTTCATGAGAAAGTTTTGGAGCGGATAGCCGTGAGCACAGCCGGAATCCGGTCGTACGTGTAAGCAGGCACTGTCTCTTGATAATTAAGCGCCGCGATTTGTTCACGTTCACGTGGGTTTGTCATATAAAAATGGATCTTTTCCGCAAAATCCGCAAGCCCGCTGTAAGAAACAAAGGATGAAAAAGGGGGCGCGGGAGAAAGGTCTGTCAGCTGAAATGCCTGACAAGCCGCAATGTCAAAGCTTCTCGTATTTAAACTGATATTTCGGATGCCGCTCCTATTTTGATTGAGCGCAAACCGATAAGAACGGTGCGGGTTCAAAACCACATCTGCGCTGTTGTAATGCAATGCGGCATGTTCGGGTTCAATCCATTCATCCATTATGAGCACATTTTGCTGTCTGGCGATTTTTTTAGGCAGATGTCTGCGCCATCCCTTCCCGATGATCCGAAGCGTATACGGAAGCTTCGCCGCTGCTTTCACCAGTTCAACCCGATTCGGGTACGGGTATCCGATCAGAAGCAGGTTTGTGTGAAGAGAAGCGTCAGCCGCTTGTTTTGTAAAAAGCCGCTGATTAACGGGAATCGGGACATAATATACGTGCTGTAAGCCCATTTGCCGATAAGCATCAAGAGCGTTTTGTTCTATGGTCAAAACGGCATCGGCGAGCGGGGCGATTGTCTTGCTCACATCGAAATAAAAAGGATCCTCCGTCAACCATAGATAGACGGGAATCTCTTCTGTCCTCAGCCATTGAAGCCATTCAGACGGAATACGGTCGCCCGCCATCATGAGACTGATGTCAGGTTTGAATGCCCGTATACTGCGGATTGAATCTTCCTGAAGCTCAGAAACAGAAAAAAAGCGGACGGAAGACTGTAAAAAGCCTTCCTCGATCCAGCGGTCAAAATACGTGTAAATGCCTTTATATCCTGAACGGATATATAAAACTTTCATCTGCTTTACGAAGTGAACGTGACACTTTCAACTTTGTCAACGTCAAGCAATGTTTTAGAAGAGCCTGCCGGTGTAACGGAATTTTCCTGCGTCACATAAACGATGCCGTGAACTTCGTCAAAGAAAACAAATTGAACCGGGCCGATCATGTCTCCAGAATCCATCACAATGCTGATGATAGTGCCGGGCTGAACTCTTGCAAAAATCCATCTCGCGGCTAGTGAAATACCGCTTCCCAGAACAGATTGAGTGCTGAGACTGTCTTTCGCAGCAGCTTCATCCACTTTTGCATCAATTGCAGATTCTAATAAATCTTTTACCTTGTTTTCCACGTTATCTCCTCCATCTGTGCCGCTAGATAAGGCGCTGTTGTCAAATATAGGGGCAATAAGAGTTTTCAATAGCTTCTTTTTGAGCTCTGAACGATCTTCGCTCATGGGGACATACACCTCCTTTAACAATTTCAACCTCACGTTTATTCATATTCCTGATTGATGAGATTGGTATAAGTCGAATGCCGTTTTGCCGTATTTTTTTCATATTTAAGAAAACAGCTGAATTTTAGAATCAGGCTTTATTTGCCTATGCGGATTAGAAAAGAGCGACATACGTTGTATAGATTAAAAAATGAAGGAGAGGAATTATTTTGGATTCAGAAGAAACTGTAAAGCACGGGGGTTTTGAGGAGGAATTTCATCTCTTACTGCTTCTTCTTCTTTTGGTATCACGCCAGCCGTCCGGAGATCAATCAGATTTACGGCGCCAGCTTGTGATGGCAAAAGAGCTTGGAGTTCCTGTATCACGCGTCAATCTGGTTAATGGCAGCACACTGCAAAACGTGATTGTCAAAGAAGTGCTGTCTGATTTGGCCGTTTTTCAAAATCCGCTCAATAATACGAGATCAAATGTGGCGATTTCAAGCATCGTCAGCTGGGGTGCTTTTTAATAACAGATATCAGGCTCTGTCTCTTTCGGAGCCGTTTTTTATGTGAACAGAAGGGGGGATGGCGGTGGAAAAGAAGGTCTCAATTATCTTAACGAGCTATAACAAACCGGATCTTGTTACACAGGCGATTGAAAGTGTTTTGCATCAGACCTACAGCAATTGGGAGCTGTTTGTAATGGATGATCATTCAAATGAAGAAACCTCGGCCGCCATCAGTCCGTATATAAAAGATCACCGCATATACTATTACAACAGTTTTATCAAACCGGCCGACCGGCTGAAATCGACCCGGTATGCCGTTTTGATTAATAATGCGCTTTCACAGGCCTCAGGCGAATACATTACTTATCTGACAGACGACACCGTATTTCATCCGGATAGGCTCAGCCGCATGGCGGAAGCGCTTAATCAATGCACCGAATTTGATGCCGTCTATTCCAGTCAGAAGGTGATACATGTAAACGAGCGCGGAACAGAACAATCCCACTTCTATCGTTTTGCTGATGCCGTGCTTGATCAGGCCGCTTTTCTCGTTGATCACTGTTCAGTGATGCACCGGAGATCATTGCTTCGGCGTGTGAAGGAGAAGTTCGGCAGTTTTTGGGACGAAGATGTCATGCATTGGAATCATGGAGACTCTGTTTTTTGGAGCAGGCTCAACACATTTACATCATTTCTGCCGATAAAAGAAGTGTTGGATACAACCTATAAAACACCCCACTCATTCCAGAACACGTATCAATCGCTTCCGTCAGTGCTGATTGACGGGGCTTTCGTTAAGGGGACGGATCAGAAAGTATATCAGCTTGACGGAAATAAAAGAAAGCCTGTAAACGAGCGCTGGCGTCCGTTATATGAAGGTAGAACCGTCATCATTCCTGATCCGTTTTTATTTCAATACGAGGAAGACAGCTCCGTCAGTATTCCGAATTTTCAGCTCGTTCGTGATCAGTTTCATGTCTATTTTTTAGAAGACGGGGTGAAAAGGCTGGTTGATTCTGGCGCATTTCGCTTTTACCAATTTAAACGGCATGACATCCTGGCTTTAGAACGGGACGAAATACAAGCGCTGCCGGACGGTCCGCCGATCAGCTGGGAGAGATCGGGCTGTATTCAGCACCTTCCCGGGAGAATGCTGTTTCGCATTGAACGGGAATTTTATGTTTATTTGAGAGGCGTTCTCCATCCGATCAGTCATGATGTAGTGAAACGCTTTTTTGCAAAGCAAAAGGCGATACCCATTTCCTTTCAGAAAATTAAACAATTACCAATTGGAAAGCCGTTCTATCCGGTGTACGATGAAATTATAAGAAATCTCAATATAACAAAAGGATGAGAGATGCAGTTGGATGTGTAAGGAAAAGGAGAGCTTTTATGACCGATCAATTTGCTAAAACCGAGAAACAATATATAGAGCTTACTTCCGGCATTCAGAGGTTCGAACATTACAGTGTATGTACAGACCCTTTGCTGCCGCAGATTTTTTCGCATAACTTTGTTCAGCTGCACCGTACATTTCCGTTAGACAGGCTGCTGCCGTTTTTTGCATCCATTCCGAACATGCTTCAAGCCAATTATATTCATGTGAAAGCGGCTCCTGAGCACACATTTCCGCTTCTTCTGAAACAAACATTGGTAAAGCAGGGCTACGTAGTGGAAGATGAGCTGTTTTTTGCAAGGAAACTGGAAAATGGGGATCGGCAGGCCGGACATCCGCTTACCGCTTGGGGGACGGAAAAAAGCCTCGCTGACGGGTCGTCTATTATGAAGATTTATGATGCCCTTTACATTGGCGAGGCGGCGGCCGAAAAAAAGCTTGAGCGGAAATATCCTTTGTATAAGGACGGGACGGTTATGCTTGTCGTGTGCTATAGCGACGCCTCCCGAACGATTCCGATCGGCTGCGGAGAGCTTTTCATCAACAAAGCGGATAAAACCGCCAAAATTGAAGAAGTCGCAATTCTGGATCAATTCCAACGAAAAGGCTACGGGTCAATATTGATGAACGAGCTGATGGCTGCGGCAAAGCTGAACGGCATGGAAACCGTATATCTTGTGACGTCCGGGATGGACGGTGTTAACCGTTTTTATGAAAAACTTGGCTTCAAAAGATTTCGGCGTGTGCATACGATTTTTCATTATTTTCTTACATAGATGGGCATTCGCATAAAACAATTGGGAGTTGGCCCGCATACAATGCCGTATATCGGAAGAAGAAAGGATGATTCGTATGTACGGATATGGGGGCTGCGGCAGTTATGGCTTCGGTTATGGGTACGGCGGCTGCGGAGGCGGAACCAGCACATTTGTACTGATCGTGGTATTGTTTATTTTATTAATCATCGTCGGTGCGGCTTTTATTTGTTAGACTGAAAAATCCTATCATGAAAATCAGCCTGCAGAGAACTTTCTGCAGGCTTTTTGTTGTTTTCATTTTTAAAAATCAGGTTGAAAAACATTTTAATACACATTATTTTTCTGGAGAAGGGGGCGAAAATGTGAAAATAACGATTGAAGAATTACCTGAATCAAGAATTGCTTATTTTCGACATGTCGGGGAGTATGGTGAAAAGCAAAACAAAGAACTCATGGAGTCTTTTAAAAATTGGGCGCAATTGAATGGTCTGCTTTATCATTCTGTCATTTTAGGAATTACGCAAGATCATCCAAATTGTACACCTAAAGAAAAATGCCGCTATGATGTTTGTATTGTTGTCAATCAAGATTTTCATGTGCCTGAACCGGCTCGGATCGGTACATTTTCCGGAGGGAAGTACGCTGTTTTCTTGCTTGATCATACAGAAGAGGCGGTCAGTGGATTTTGGAACACTGTTTTTTCTGAGATCGAAAAAAATAATCTGTCAATCAGAGAACAGCCCATAATCGAAAGATATACTTTACAAAAGATGAATCATCATTTGTGTGAAATATTGATTCCCATACAGTAAAGAAGACGGAAATGTCCCGCCTTCCTGTTGATGCACGTCAGACTGAAGCGTCTTTTTCAAAGGATTATTTTATCGAGATTGAAAGGTTGCTCATGGCAATCACAACATACAGCATACCTCGATAATATTCTTTTTTCTTAAAACAGTTAATGCCGATTCCGATCAAAATGGTTATGAGTATAAGCTGTACAGACAAATATAATTGTGAATTCGAACTGATGACGGAATAAATTAATAATAGGAAAAGAATCAATAAACTGCAGATTTTTAATATTTTCAGCAAATGAACACTCCTTTATTAATACTCTCTTACAATTTATCATAAAATAGTCTATTTGGTAATATTTTCAGAACACCCTTGGGCTGTCGGGAAATCCCCGGCAGCCTGTTTTTCAGAAAATGTTTCTGTGAAAAAAACTTTCTGAAGGATAAGAATGCCGTTATTCATCTGTTCATACAATGAAGCAAATGGGTTTTTGAGGTGGAAAGATATGGGGAGCTATTTAATTAAACCGGAGCTTGACGGGATTTATCCGACAGTAAGCCATGGAAAAGGATCATATGTATATGATCTGGGGGGAAACAAGTATCTAGACGGGTCATCAGGAGCGGTCACTTGCAATATCGGCCACGGGACGGAGGATATTATACAAGCTTTAAAAGAGCAGCTTGACTCCGTTTCGTTTGTGTATCGCTCGCAATTCACCAGTGAACCCGCAGAGGAGCTGGCTTTATTTCTGGCCGATCATCTGCCGGGCGGGCTGAACTGGTCATTTTTTGTAAACAGCGGCTCAGAGGCAGTCGAAACAGCGATGAAAATGGCCGTTCAATATTGGCAGGAAAAAGGCCAATACCAAAAATCCGTCTTTTTATCGAGATGGAGCAGTTACCACGGTATTACTTTGGGAGCGCTTTCGTTATCGGGGTTTTATGAACGGAGATACCGATTCACCCAGCTGCTCGAGCGGTTTCCCGCCGTTTCAGCGCCAAATATGTATCGTTCTGAGCTGCAGGGAGAGGAATTTGTGAAAGCGGCGGCAGCTGAACTGGAAACGGCTGTTAATCGGATCGGTGCCTCATTTATCGCGGGTTTCGTCGCAGAACCGATTGTCGGGGCAGCCGGGGCGGCCATCACTCCGCCGCCAGGTTATTATGAAGCGCTTGAGGATGTCTGCCGCCGGCACAGTATTTTGTTTATCGCAGATGAAGTCATGACGGGGCTCGGGAGAACAGGGCGAATGCTTGCATCTGAGCATTGGGGGATCGTACCTGATATCGCGGTGCTCGGAAAAGGATTAGGCGCCGGTTACGCTCCGATCGCGGCAGCCGTCGCGTCTGATGACATCATTGATACGATCAAGCGGGGCTCCGGAGTCATTATGAGCGGACATACGTACAGCGCCAACCCATACTGTGCAAGAGCGGCGCTTGAGGTGCTTCGCTATGTCAAAAAACACGAGCTGCTTTCGCAGGCAGAGGAAAAAGGCGCGATACTGATGCGGAAATTAGAACAAATCAAAGAGCGCAGCGGGGTAATCGGAGATGTCCGCGGTAAAGGCCTGCTGATCGGGGTTGAGTTCGTTAAAGATAAAACGACGAAGGAAGTTTTTCCGAAGAAACAAGGGTTCACAGAAAAAATGATAAAAGAAGCAAAAAAACGGGGCCTGCTTATTTATCCTTCAAAGCCCGGTATTGACAGCGGAGAAGGAGACGCCGTCATCATCGCGCCGCCGTTCACGATTTCGCATGCTGAGCTGGATGAACTGTCAGATCTATTTTCACAGGCTGCAGAAGAAGTTGAAAAAATGATGAAGAGGGATTGAGCTGACATGTCTATTTTTCATAAACAAATCGATATCCATGAAGCAATTGCCGATGTCAATGACGAATCTGTCATCATGTTCGGCGGTTTCGGGGGAGTGGGGTCACCTCCGTCATTAATCGAAGCGATTTTAGAAAGCGGCGTTAAAGAGCTGACCGTCATCTGCAATGATGCCGGATTTCCGGAAATCGGCATCGGCCCGCTTATCGTGCACAGGCGGGTCAAAAGGCTGATCGCTTCCCATATCGGCTCAAACCCTGTAGCCGGCAGGCAAATGACTGACGGAACGCTTGAGGTGGAATTTTCGCCTCAAGGGACGCTTGCCGAACGGATTCGCGCTGGCGGAGCCGGTCTTGGCGGTATTTTAACTGATATCGGCATTGATAACGCAACCGTTTGTGAAAACAAAGAAACCGTAACGATTGACGGAAAGCCCTATTTAGTTGAAAAAGCGCTGACGGCTGATTTCGCTTTTGTGTCCGCACATACTGCTGATGAATTCGGAAATTTGACGTATGACAAAACGGCGCGCAACATGAACCCTCTGATGGCGGCCGCGGCCGAAAGAACTTTTGCCGAGGCGGTAACGATTGTGCCGGCCGGCGAACTTGACAGCGAGCATATTGTGACGCCGGGCGTTTTTGTAGAGGGCGTCGTGCAAACTGAAGGAGTGAAGTGGAAATGGGCTTGGGAATAGCGGAAAGAGAGAGTATCGCGAAGCGGGCCGCCAGTGAAATCACCTCAGGCATGATCGTCAACTTGGGGATCGGCATTCCTTCTTTAGTGCCGAATTTTTTGCCGGCCGGCATGGAAGTGATGCTGCAGGCGGAAAACGGCGTCCTCGGGATAGGCGGAAGTCCCGAGCGAGGAGCGGAGGATGAGCTTTTATGCAATGCGGCCGGATATCCTGTCAGTACGGTAAAGGGAGCTTCCTATTTTGATTCAGGTTTGTCTTTTGCCATGATCAGAAAAGGGCTGATTGATATTACTATTTTAGGCGCGCTGCAGGTCAGCCAAACCGGAGATCTCGCCAATTGGCTCGTGCCGGGGAAAAAAGTGCCCGGAATGGGAGGGGCAATGGAGCTGGCCCAAGGGGCGAAAAAAGTGGTTGTGGTCATGAGCCACACTGATCAGAAGGGCCGGCCGAAACTGGTCGAAAGCTGTTCATTGCCGCTTACGGCCGCGCGATGTGCAGACCTCATCATTACAGAGAAAGCCGTAATCAGCATCGATGATAAGGCTTTTGTTCTTGAGGAACTGCTGAATGGCTCGACCATAGACGATGTGATTCAAACAACGGATGCTGAAATCAGATTGGGAGAATGTTTTCTTAAAAGGGGGCCTGTCCATGGATCAATTAGAAAAGAAAGTCACTGAGTGGGCGGAAGAAAACGCAGCAAAAGCGGTAAGCCTGCTGAAACGGCTGATCGGGGAAAAAAGTATGTTCGGAAATGAATTTAACGCACAGGCAGTTGTTTTAGAAAAATTGAGACAGTTTGACATGGATATTGATGTGTGGGAGCCGAGTATTAAACAATTGAAAGAACATCCTTATTTTGTATCGGAACGCGAAGACTTTCATGAAAGCCCGAATATCACCGCCGTAAAGAAAGGAGCCGGCGGAGGAAGATCACTGATACTGAACGGACATATTGATGTTGTCCCTGAAGGAAATCCCGCCGCGTGGACGTATGAACCGTTTACCGCTGTTGAAAAGGACGGCAAAATTTACGGACGCGGTTCAACGGATATGAAAGGCGGCAATACAGCCCTCTTGTTAGCGTTAGAAGCGCTTGAAGCTTGCAGCGTTACGTTAAAAGGAGATGTTCTGTTTCAAAGTGTCGTAGATGAAGAGTGCGGCGGCGCCGGAACGCTGTCGGCAGTAATGAGAGGCTACAAGGCTGACGGGGCGCTTATTCCGGAACCGACTAATTTAAAGCTATTTGTTAAGCAGCAAGGGTCAATGTGGTTCCGCATTACGGTAAGAGGATTGTCCGCACACGGCGGCACCCGCTATGAAGGGGTGAGCGCGATTGAAAAAAGCCTGCATGTCATCACGGCCCTTAAAGAACTGGAACAC